>NZ_JBFUFG010000003.1:0-699556 GCF_056403575.1 Rhizobacter sp. P2_G4
GGCGTCGAGGGGCGTCGAGGAGCGCAGGGGTTTGGGGCCGCGTGCGCAGCACGCTTCGTCAACTGACTTCGCGCGGCTGTCTGAGCGCAGCGGCCGCAGGCCGCGTAGCGAGTTCGGCGCGAGGCCCCAAACACCGAGCACCGCAGAACAGTCGGCCATCGGCCGACCGCCACCGTCGGGTCGCCTTTTCTTTGGTGACTTTCTTTTGGCGAAGCAAAAGAAAGTTACTGCCCTGTCGGGGGCATATCCCGACAGCAGCCTCACGCAGTGAGAAGAAGCCCCATGCGAATGCACTCGCGCCCGTGCCTGCGGTGGTAACCAGCCCGCACGGGCACCCTCAGAAGCGAGCCCAGCCGACCCCCATTCAGCCTCCCGTCCTACAGCGCCCAACCCCGAGCTTGCGCACCATCACGCGATGACCACGCCGCCACCCAACCCCGAAGAACATCAACCCCCACCTCCGCGGCGAACCCGCCTTCGCCTCGCACTGCGCGTCTCGGCGATAGTCACGGTCGTGATGCTCGTGGTGGCCACCGGCTACGTCTTCGCCCTGCTGCGCATGTCCCCAACAGCCGACGACCTGCGCGAAGCCGAAGCGGCGCGCCCCTCGGTCCTGCTGTCGGCTGACGGCGAACTGCTCACCACCTTCGGCCGCACACAGCAGCAGCACGTCACGCTGGCCGAGATTTCGCCGCATGTCATCAAGGCCTTGATCGCCACCGAAGACCGGCGCTTCTACGAGCACCGCGGCATCGACATCAAGCGCACGCTGAGCGCGATCTTCCACACCGCGACGGGCAGCACGCAGGGCGGCTCGACGCTCACGCAGCAGCTGGCGCGCAATTTCTTCCCTGAAGAGATCGGCCGCGAACGCTCGCTGCACCGCAAGGCCAAGGAGCTGGTGACGGCCTTGCGCATCGAGCAGATCTACACCAAGGACCAGATCATCGAGGCCTACCTCAACACCGCGCCGTTTCTCTACAACGCGGTCGGCATCGAGATGGCGGCGCGCACATACTGGGACAAGCCGGCTGCCGAGTTGACGGCTGCAGAGAGCGCCACGCTGGTCGGCATGCTGAAGGGCCCGCGCTACTACAACCCGGTGCTCCACCCCGAGAGGGCGCTGCGCCGCCGCAACGTGGTGCTGGCGCAGATGGTGAAGACAGGTCTGCCTGAAGCGGAGTACCGCGCGCTGATTGCGCAGCCGATGCGCGTGACGCTGACTCGCCAGACCGAGAACCTGGGCAGCGCACCGCACTTCGCGGCACATGCCCGCAAGTGGCTCGTCGAGTGGGCCGATGCGAACGACCAGGACCTTTACGCCGATGGGCTGGTGATCGAGACCACGCTCGACACGCGCTTGCAGAAGGCGGCCGAAGAAGCGGTGGAGAAGCAGGCCGAATCGCTGCAGCAGGTCGCGAACATGGAATGGAGCCAGCCGAATCTGGCGGCCACCTCAGGCGGGCTCGAGAGCTATGCGCAGCGGCGCAGCAAGGTCGAGCCCTTTGCCCACTTCTGGAAGCAGCGCGGCGACCTGTTGGCGGCTGCCGTGCGAGACACGCCCGAGTTTCGAAGCGCGATCGAAGGCGGAGCCAGCGAAGCGCAGGCCTTCGCGCGCCTGAGTGCCGACGCTGCATGGATGAAACGCCTCAAGGCACAGAAGACACGCCTCGAAGCCGGCTTCGTGGCCATGGACCCGGCCACCGGCGAAGTGAAAGCCTGGGTCGGGAGCCGCGACTTCAACGTCGACCAATACGACCACGTGGCCCAGGCCGAACGCCAGCCCGGCTCGACCTTCAAGCCATTCGTCTACGGTGCCGCACTCGAGAGCGGCTTGCGGCCCGACCATGGCTACATCGACGAGGCGGTGGAGATCCGCAGCCCCGACGGCAGCGTCTGGCGGCCCACCGACATGGCAGGCGCCAGCGGCGCCATGCTGAGCCTGCGCGAAGGCCTGGTGTATTCGAAGAACAGCATCACCGCGCAGGTGATGCAGGACGTGGGCGTGTCGCGCGTGGTCTCGCTCGCCAAGGCGGCCGGCGTCGACCAGAGCCGGCTCGACCCGGTGCCCTCGCTTGCGCTGGGCACGAGCCCGGTCACCTTGCTGGAGATGGTCAACGCCTACGCAACCATCGCGAAGGAAGGCCAGCACCACCAGCCTGTTTTCGTGAAACGCATCCGAGACCGACACGGCAAGGTGATCGCCGAGTTCGGCTCGCAGGCGCAACGCGCGATGTCGGCCGACTCGGCGGTGGAGCTGATCGACATGATGCGCGGCGTGGTGTCGCAAGGCACCGGCACCATGGTCAAGACGCGCTTCGGCATCGTGGCCGACATCGCGGGCAAGACCGGCACCACCCAAAACAACACCGACGGTTGGTTCATCTTGATGCACCCCCAGCTCGTCGCGGGCGCCTGGGTCGGCTTCAACGACTCTCGCGTCACGATGCGCAGCAACTACTGGGGGCAGGGCGGGCACAACGCCGTCTTGCTCGTCGGCGATTTCTTTCGCGACTCGCTCAAGAGCGGTCTCATCGACCCGAAGGCACGCTTCGCAGCGGCCAAGCAGCCGCCGCAGGTGATGGCGAACTGGTCGTCAGGTGGCATCGACCGCGACACCGGCGCTTCTATCGCCCGGTTGGAGGTCGACCCGCATGCGTCGGATGAACAAGGCGCACCAAAGAGCTCCGAAGAACTCGACCGCGTGCTGACCAACCTGAGCCGCCGTGATTCACACACGTCGACGGCCGGTATCGCAGAGTCTGTTTCCCCACCGCCGCGGCCACGCGAGATGCCGGCACAACTGCTGCGGATCCGCAGCGAAGCTGGCGCGCCGTTGGCCGTCGACTGATTGAACTTACTTTTACCGAAGGAGTGACGACATGGCCCGCAGCAGCATTCTCGGAGGCGACCTCGCTCCCAAACAAGCGAGCGGCAACGACACCGATGCCCTGGGTCCGAGCGACACCTCGGACAGCGGCAGCGACATTCAAGGTGAACCGGAACTCGAAGGCAACTACGACCGCGAAGGACGCCTGGGCGCTGGGCACACCGATCGCGGGGGCGACAGTGATGGCGCCGGGACCGGCGAGCGCGGTTCGGCGTTGCCGGATGAGTTCGTTGAAGAAGGTTCGGACATTTCGCCGGATCACATCGAGGCGATCGGGCCCAGCGTGGGGGCTGATGAGAACGATGTGTCCTCGGAGGCGGTGAGGGGTGGAGTGGGGGATTTGGCGGAGGAGTCGGATGATGACTCTGATGAGGAAGATGAGGATGAGGACGAAGAGGATTGAGGCGCTGTCGCTCTTCGCGTGCCACCTAGTGCCTGCCTGCATTCGCATGAGGGTTCTTCTCACTGCGTGAGGCTGCGTCGGGATGTCGTCCCGACAGCCGACCTACTTTTCTTTGCTTCGCCAAAGAAAAGTAGGCAAAAGAAAGGCGACCCGACGGTGGCGGTCCGGCTACGCCGGACTGCTCTGCGGTGCTCGGTGTTTGGGGCCTCGCGCCCAACTCGCTTTGTTCGCTGCGCTCACGCCGCTCAGACAAACGTCGCGAAGTCAGTTGTTGATGCGCGCTCACGCGCGCGGCCCCAAACCCGTGCGCTCCTCGACGCCACCCACGGGGACCCACAGCAATGCGGTCGTTGCTCCGCAACTTCCCCACACCTCGCTTCGCATCGGGCGCGAGCGCAGCGACGCGTCATCCAGCCGATGCGAAGCGAGCTGAGTCCGGTGTTCGGGTCCCCGTGGGTGGCGTCGAGGAGCGCACGGCTTTGGGGCCGCGTGCGCAGCACGCTTCGTAATCTGACTTCGCGACGTTTGTCTGAGCGCAGCGGCCGCAGGCCGCGAAGCGAGTTTGGCGCGGGCCCCAAAGCACGAGCACCGCAGAGCAGTCGGCCTTCGGCCGACCGCCACCGTCGGGTCGCCTTTCTTTTGGTTCCTTTTCTTTGGCGAAGCAAAGAAAAGGGACTGCCCTGTCGGGGGCACATCCCGACGCAGCCTCACGCAGTGAACAAGAGATACGCGAAAGCAAGCACAGGGCTCCGGTACCTCAGCTCAGCCTCAGCGGGCGACCAAAGGCGCCACCCCCGGCAGTCACATCTGCTCCCTCAACCCCCTCACCACCCCCTCCAACGCCCCCTGCAAAACCTCCAACCGAGCCCGAACCTCCACATCCACCTTCCCACCCCGCAGCCGCGCATCCAAATCCAACGCCAACGTCTCCAGCACCACCGCCCCAATCGCCCCCGCCGCACCCCCCACCGTGTGCACATCACGCAAAGCCGCATCAGCCGCAGAGTCACCCGACAGATAAGCCCGAACCCCCGGCAACCCATCCGCATACAGATCAACAAACAGCTTGAGTGCCTGTAAATAGCTCTCCACATGCCCCGCACAGAACCGCAGCCCACGTGCGGTGTCCAGCCCGAGCACACGCGGCAGCGCCTTCACCGGAGCGGGCGGCGAAGGCGCAGCAGATGCCGGCGGTTCATCGAGCGCACCATGACCTGAATCGACACCCGCCACCCGGTTCTGCTCGATCACCAGCCAACGCAGCAAGGTGTCGTAGAGGGCAGTCGGCTCGACCGGCTTGCCCACGTGGTCGTTCATGCCGGCGGCCAGGCACGCTGTGCGGTCTTCGGCGAAGGCGTTGGCCGTCATCGCGATGATCGGCACGTCGGCGAGGGCAGGTTGGGCGCGGATGGCGCGTGTGGCTTGCAGGCCGTCCATCTCGGGCATCTGCATGTCCATCAGGATCAGGTCGTAGCGGCGCTGTTCGGCCATGCTCACGGCGCGCAGGCCGGTGTCGGCCACATCGACCTGCAGGCCGACGGAGTGCAGCAGTTCGCGTGCGACCTCCTGATTGACGAGGTTGTCGTCGGCCAACAGCACGCGGGTGCCGGCGTGGTGCTCGCGCAGTTGCGCCGCAGCGGGTCGGTGGGCCGATGTGGTCGGCGGCGGCACGGACTGGTCCGATGCGATCTGCAAGCGCGCCGTGAACCAGAACAGGCTGCCGACGCCGGGCTCGCTCTCGACGCCCACCGAGCCACCCATCAGTTCAGCCAGGTGGCGGTTGATCGCGAGGCCGAGGCCAGTACCGCCGAAGCGGCGCGTGGTGGAGCTGTCGGCCTGCTCGAAGGCGGTGTAGATGTGATCGAGCTGGTCCGCGGGAATGCCGACGCCGGTGTCGCGCAGCTCGAACCGCACCAACAGGTTCACGCCGTCTTGCTCGACCACCCGGCAGCGCAGCGAGATGCTGCCGCGTTCGGTGAATTTGACGGCATTGCTCAGCAGGTTGACCAGTGCCTGCGACAGCCGCACCTCGTCGCCGCGCAGCATGGCGGGCAGGTCACCTCGGTCAACGTGCAGCTCGAGGCCCTTGCGCCGCGCCTCGTCGGCGATGAGGCTGCAGCTGCGCGAGAGCAATCCGTCGAGCTCGAAGTCCAGCGCTTCCAGGTCGAGCTTGCCGGCCTCGATCTTCGAGAGGTCGAGCACGTTGTTGATGATGTTCAGCAGGTGCTGCGCGGCTTCGGCTACCTTGCCGAGCCGGTCGCGGCCCAGCGGCTCGCGCGTGTCGCGCAGCAGCAGGTGCGTGATGCCGATGATGGCGTTCATCGGCGTGCGGATCTCGTGGCTCATGTTGGCCAAAAAGGACGACTTGGCGCGTGCGCCGGCCTCGGCCTTGTCGCGCGCCACCACCAGCTCTTCGTTGAGTGCTTCGAGCCGTGCCTGGGCACGCTTGCTTTCGGTGATGTTGGTGGCCATCACCAGCAGGCCATGGATGCCGTCCGGGTGGCGGTCGGGGATGTAGTGGATGAGCCACGTACCTTCTTCGCCCGACGCGCTGACCTCGTGGCGTTCGAAGCGCTGCGGCTCCCCGGCGAGCGCGCGCAACACGTGCGAGCCAGGCTGCGGAATGCGGCCAAGCACCTCTTCCATCGTGCGGCCGATGATGTCCTCGCCGGTCTTGCCGAACCAGTCGCAATAGACCTGGTTGGCGAACTGGCAGCGTTGCTCGCGGTCCCAGTAGGCCAGGCGGCCGGGGATGTTCTCGGCGATGGTGCGCGTGAACAGCTCGGCCTCCGTGAGTGCCGCGTTCAAGGCTTGCAGGCGCTGCTCCGCCTCCTTCATTTCGGTGACGCCGGTGGCGATGAAGTAATAGCCCTGCACCTGGCCTTGGCGCAGGTCGGGCAGGCGGCTGATCCAGAAGTGGCCGAGCTTGCCGCCGGCACCGCGTATGTCATTCGGTAGGCTCACGGCTTCGCCGGCGAACACGCGATCGAGTACGCCGGCGGGTGCGGGCGTGAAGTCGTGCCCCATCACGTCGGCCAGGTTGCGGCCGAGAATCTGTTCGCGCGTGATGCCGAACCAGTTCAGGTAGGCCCGGTTGGCAAACCGCACGCAGAGCTGGCGGTCCACATAGGCGAGTAGCGCGGGCTGGGTGTCGGTGATGGTCTGTGCGAAGGCGGCGGTCTCGAGCCGTTCGGCGACCGCCAGCTGCAGCTCGCGGGTGCGGTCATGCACCAGGTCTTCGAGGTGGTTGCGGTGCTGCTCCAGTTCCTCTTCGACCTGCTTGCGCTCGGTGATGTTGCGAACCAGCCCGAGCACAGCGGGCTCGCCACGGTAGGCCGTGCGGTTGGCGACAAGCTCCAGGTCGACGAGC
Organism: Rhizobacter sp. P2_G4; assembly: GCF_056403575.1. NCBI lineage: Bacteria > Pseudomonadati > Pseudomonadota > Betaproteobacteria > Burkholderiales > Sphaerotilaceae > Rhizobacter > Rhizobacter sp. P2_G4. The sequence continues at coordinate 6,664 of NZ_JBFUFG010000003.1, forward strand.
CCGCCGTCCTTGCGCAGGAAGCGCACTTCGTAGCTGCGCACCGGCTCTTCGCCAGTGCTCACGCGGCCGCGGAAGCGCTCCATCCAGACCTCGTAGTCTTGCGGCGCCACCACGCGCTCGAAGGGCAGGCCGACGAACTCGTCGTGGGCGTAGCCCAGCATCGCCGGCAAGGCCGGGTTGGCGAAGACGAAGTGATAGTCCTGAGCGACGAACACGCCGTCGGCCAGCGCATTCATCAGCGTGCGGTTGGTCTGCTCGCTGAGTTGCAGTTCTTCTTCGGCGCTGCGCCGAGCCGTCACGTCGTGAAAGACACCCAGCGTTGCCGGGTGGCCGCCCCTCTCGATGCGAGAGCCCGAGACGGCGATGCGCACGCTGCCGCCGGTGGGCAGTGCCACCTGGTACTCGTTGTAGCTGGTCTGGTAGACACCCGACAGCAGCGCATCCACGGTGCTTCGGTGTGTTTCTTCCTGCGCGGCTCCCAGCAGCCGGCCGACGTTGGCGCCGAGAAGTTCCTCCCGGGTGCGCCCGATCATGCGCGCAGCATGGTCGTTGGCGTAGACGATGGCGCCATGCTGCACGACCACGATGCCGGCGACGGCTTTCTCGACCAGGCTGCGGTACCAGCGTTCGTCGTCAGTGACAGCCTGGGCAACGGTCATTTCTCACCGGCGTTCGCCTGCAGTTGGAATGGCGCCCAGCATGCGCCAGCCGATAGTGGCTGGCAACCCAAATACGCGGTGTTGCCTTTGCGCTGGCGCAGGTCATCTCGTTTGATGACGTGGCGCGTACGAGGTCATTGCTTTCGTCGCAGCTCCGTCACCTGCTTGCCGCCGATGCCCCAGTTGTCGGTGTCGACCTCGTCGATGATGACGAAGGTGGTCGCGGGGTTCTTGTTCAGCACGCGCACCAGCAGCTCGGTGACGCCGGCGATGAGCTCGGCCTTTTGCGCCGAGGTGGCGCCTTCGCGGGTGATCTGGATGTTGACGAATGGCATGGGTGGGTTCTCCTTTTTACGCAATGAATTGGGGAGCCTGGCGCAGCCGCATCGCGGCCTCGCCGATCAGGCGCTGCATGAGTTCGGCGACGCTTGGCAGGTCGTGGATCAAGCCCACGGTTTCACCAGCGATCACTGCGGCGGTGTCGAAGTCGCCTGCGGCTCGCGCTGCGGCGTAGCGCTCTGCCACTTGCGGCTGTTCTCGCAACAGCTCCATCTCATGGCCGAACCAGCGGCGTAGGTGGTCGTTCTGCAGGCAGCGGCCGGTGTAGGGTGCAGGCCAGACGTTGCGGCGCGACATGTCGAACACGATGCTGCGCAGGGTGTCGTCGCCACTGGCAGCAACGATGCGCTGCTTGGCGGCGGCAAAGCCGGCCGCTTCTTCGGTGGCGTAGAGCCGCGTGCCCAGGGCCACACCGGCCGCGCCGAGCATCAGCGCAGCGGCGAGGCCGCGGCCATCGGCAATGCCTCCTGCGGCCACCACTGGCACGCCGGACCCGGCCATGTCGACCAGCGCTGGCACCAGCGCCAGCGTGCCGCGGCTCACCCCGTGGCCGCCGGCTTCGCCACCCTGGGCGACGAGCACATCGGCCCCGGCGTCGAGCGCGGCACGCGCCATCGCTTCGGTCTGCACCTGGCAGACGAGCAGGGCGCCGCTGGCCTTGATGCGCGCGGCGAACGGGGACACGTCGCCGAACGACAGCCACACGGCGCTGGGTTGCGCTTCGAGCGCGATGTCGAGCAGCTGCGGCTGGCGCGCGAGGCTCCAGGTAATGAAGCCGATGCCGAAGCGGCGGCCGGTCTCTGCGGCCCAGGGCTTCAGCAGTGCCAGCTCGCGGCGCAACCAGGCTTCGTCGCCGTAGCCGCCGCCGAGGAATCCGTAGCCACCGGCCTCAGCCACGGCGCGCGCCAGGCGGGCGTCCGCCACGATGTCCATCGCGGCGAGCAGCACCGGGTGGTCCACGTTCAGAAGTTCGGTGAGCGGCGTTTTCAAGTGAAGTGTTGAGTCCATGGCCCCAACCTTAGTGCTGCATCAGCATCTTGAAAAGTGAATTGTTAAGATGACTTCGTTCTCTGATCGAGATAGTACGTGAGGTACGCACCATGGATCCACTTTCCCTTTCAACCTTCTCGGCGGTTGCCCGCAAGGGCTCGGTGAGCGCAGCGGCGCAGGAGCTGCACACCGTGCAGTCCAACGTCACTTCGCGCCTCAAGCAGCTCGAAGCGGAACTCGGCGTGGTGCTCTTCACCCGCCACAGCCGCGGCATGCTGCTCACCGAGGCCGGCACACGGCTGCTTGGTTATGCACGACGCCTGAGCGAGCTGAGCGACGAGGCGCGCTCGGCGGTGCGAGACGATGGTCGCGTACAGGGCAGCCTGAGGCTCGGCTCGATGGAAACGACTGCCGCGGTACGCCTGCCTGCGGTGCTCGGCCGCTTTCACCGCGCCCACCCCGACGTGCAGCTCGAAGTGCGCACCGGTCCGACGGCCGAGTTGCTGGAGCACGTGCTGGCTCATCGGCTCGACGCTGCCTTGGTGGCAGGGCCGGTCGACCATGCCGACCTCGCCGGCGAAACCGTGTTCCGCGAAGAGCTGGTGCTCGTGGCCGCACGTGATGGGCAAGACCTCGATGCGCGGCTGCGTGCTGGCGGGCTCACCGCCATCGTCTTTCGCCAGGGCTGCTCGTACCGGCAGCGGCTGGAAGCGCATTTCTCGTCACGCGGATGGCTGCCGTTCCGGCGGCTGGAGTTCGGCACGCTCGAAGGCGTGCTCGGCTGCGTGGGCGCCGGCATCGGCGTGACCATGCTGCCGCGAAGCGCGGTAGAAGGCTACCGTGGGGTGGACGATTTGGAGGTGAAGGCGCTCACGCCCAAGCCGATGTGGGTCGAGACCTTGCTCGTGCGCCGCCGCGATGCCCAAGTGGGTGTGACGCTGCGTTCCTTCAGCGCGGCGTTGAAGGCTGACGACGCACCGGGCGTCAGTCCACCTCGGCGCAAAACTCCCCGTCCGGCACCAGGCACAAACCCGCCTCGGCGCCCGGCAGCGACAAGCCGCGCGTGACGAGCTTGCTCGTGGTGAGCCGGTTGGCCTCGGCGGTGGGCAGCAGCACCCACATCTGGCCGCGGTGCTTCGTGCTGCGGGCCATCTGCCCCGCTTCGTTGCCGAAGCCCCAGAAGTAGTCGGCGCGCACGGCACCGCGAATGGCGCCGCCGGTGTCTTGCGCGAACACGAGGCGCTGCATCGAGATCGTCGAGCCGGCCGGTGCCGGCGCACTGAGGAACACGGGGTAACCCAACGGCGTGACGCGCGGGTCGACCGCCACTGAACGCCCTGGTGTCAGCGGCACGCCCAGGGCGCCTTGCGGGCCTTCGGTCTGCGGCCGGTCACTCACCGTCTTGAAGAACACGTAGCTCGGGTCGGACGACAGGCGGCCAGCGACCGCAGGCTTGGCAGATGCGACAGGGCGGTTGGCTGCCGGTGCCGCCGAGCCGGCTGCTGGTTTGCGCGCGCCCTTGAGCAACTCATCCACCAGCGGGTCGGCCTTGGCGGCCGGAGGCGCGGTGCGCGGTGGCGCAGCCACCACGGCACCGCCGCGGGTGAGCACCGGCGCTTGTTCACTCGTCTCGGCCGGCGCGTCGCCCTCTATGGCGAATTGGTCGGCTTGCTCCGGTGCATCGCTGATGCCGCGCGTGGCCACCCGCGCGCTCGCCTTGGGCACCACGCGCAGCGGCTTGAAAGGGTGGCCGTTCTGTTCGGCGTATTGCAGCCGCAGGATCTGCCCGCTCGGCAGGCGCACGCGGCCCGAGCCCTGCACCTGCATGGCATACAAGGCCAACGGGTCGTTGACCCAGATCACCACCGGCGCGTTGATGCCCTGTGGCAGGCCCAGCGCGTCGAGTTCGGCGCGGGTGTAGTAAGGCTCGGCGCGCGCGCCGGGGCTGCCGGCATTGCCGACCAGGCGCACGCGCAGGCGACGGTCTCGGTCGTCGAGCTCGAAGCGGCGCAGGTCGAGCGCGTAAGTCGCCACGTCACTCGCAGCAGCCAGCATCAGCAGGTTGCCTTCGGGTTTGACGCGCACGACCGAGCTGCGCTGCGCCTTGGGCACGCGCGACCAATCGATCGTGAAGAGGTCGCGCGGCACGCCCATCACCGGCGTGTTGAATTCAGCATCTCGCTGCGGTTGGCCCTCTAGCAGCGGCTCGAAGTAGCCGGTGACGTCGCCATCGCCCTTGGCGTCGGTGTTCAAGATGCGCAGCAGCGTGAAGCGGCTTTCGAAGAAGCGGCGCATTGCCGGTGTGTTGGGCGGCACGGTCTTGGCCGCGTTGCAGATGTCGCGCCAGTCCTCGCGCTTCTGCAGCACGTCGCACGAGTTGCGAAACGCGCTCCAGCTCGCACGCATGTCGTCTTGCTGCCAGCCCGGCAGCTCGTCGTAGGCGGCGACCTTGAACATCGCGTTGCGCGTGCGGACCTCGCTCGCCGTTTTGGCGCCAGGCTTGGCGGGCGAGGGTGGGGGTGGCTTGGTGTTCGACTCGACCATCGGCTCAGCGGTGGCCGGTGCCGCGGGCTTGCTCTCTGCCACGGGTGCCTTGCTGGACGCGCAGCCCGCCAGCAGGCCGGCTGCGGCAAGGGCAAACACCAGGGTCGCGCGGATCGGCTGCAGGTTCATGCGGCAAGCCTATGCCGCCACTGCGGCGCTTCCTACTGACCTTCGTCAACCCTGTGTTCGTTGGCCGCGCGGATTACCTTAGTCACGCCGCACGCGCAGGCGTCGCCGGTATTCTGCGGACGAACCGTCCAGGCTTCGCGGCATTGAATGAACACACCCATGCAACTGACTTCAAGCTCGTCTCCTCTTGATCGCCGCCGCCTGTTGCTGGCCGCGGGCGTGTTGGCCGGAACCTCGTTGTCCGGCTGCGCGATGCTCGGCATGGGCGGCCCGGCAACGCTCAAGGCCGACGTGGTGGCCGGCGCCCAGGTCAACCCCGATTCGCGCAAGCGGCCTTCGCCGGTGGTGGTGCGTGTCTTCGAGCTGAAGACGTCCACATTGTTCGAGCAGGCCGATTTCGTGTCGCTGTTCGAGAAGGAGCAGGCCGTGCTCGGCGCCGAACTGGTGAGCCGTGAAGAGTTCGTGCTGCGGCCGGGTGAGACCAAGCCGCTGAACAAGCCGCTGTCGCCCGACACCAAATTCATCGGCGTGATGGCTGCCTTCCGCGAGCTGGAGCGCGCGCGCTGGCGCGTGATCGTGCCGGTGGCTGCGGGCAAGAAGAACGTGATGAACATCAGCCTCGACGACATCGTCCTGCAAGCCAAACGCACGTCGCCTTCGATGTGAGCCGGCTGCACGCGGCCCGGCCTCTTCGAACCTCCACCTCCACTCCAAGCACAACAACATGAGCTGGCGCGCCAAAGTCGTGTGGTCTTCGGGCATGTTCTTGCAGCCCCATCACTTCCAGCAGGAAACGCGTTACCTGGAGCGGCTGGTCGATGCGCGTGCGCGCTGCATCTCGCCGTTCGCCTGGGGCTTCAGCGAACTCGAACTCGACGAAGGGCTGCTGTCGCTTGGCAAGCTCGGCATCTCGCGCGCGAGCGGCCTGCTGCCCGATGGCACGCCGTTCAGCATGCCGCAGCTCGACCCGCTGCCCGCGCCACTGGAGGTGTCGTCCGACGTGAAGGGCGAGATCATCTACCTCGCCATCCCGCTGCAGCGTGAAGGCCTCAACGAGGTGGACTTTGCGGGTGTCAAGGCAGGCGACTCCGGCGAGTTGGCCCGCTACAGCGCGATCGAAGAAGACGTGCGCGACAACACCGACTCGGCCGACGAGCCCACCACCATCCAGACCGGCAAGCTCAGGCTGCGCCTGGTGCGGGCCAAGGAGGCCAGCGAAGCCTACGCCTTGCTCGGCGTGGCGCTGGTGGCCGAGCGCCGCAGCGACGGGCAGGTGACGCTGGAGCGTGCCTACGTGCCGCCGCAAGTGGCGATCGAAGCCACGGCGCAGCTCTCTGCCAACGCGTCGTTGTTGCACGGCTTGATCTTGCAGCGCGCGCAGGCACTGGCCGGCCGCATGGGGCAGCTGAGCCACGGCGTCTCCGAGCTGGCCGACTTCTTGATGCTGCAGACGCTCAACCGCAACGAGCCGGTTTTCAGCCAGCACGCCGCCACGCCGAATGCGCACCCGCGCGAATTGCATGGCGACTGCCTGCGCTTGGCGGGTGATCTCGCCACGCTGTCGAGCGCGGCACGCCGCCCGCCGGAATTTCCGCCGTACCGGCACGACGATCTGGCGCGCACCTTCACGCCGGTGTTCGACGAACTGCGCCGCATGCTGACGGCGGTGCTGGAGCAGAACGCGCTGCAAATCGACCTGGTCGACCGCAAGCACGGCGTGCGCACGGCCGTGGTCACCGACCTCGAACTCGCGCGCAGCGGCACCTTCGTGCTGGCCGTCAACGCGCAGGTGCCGGGCGAGCAGCTTCGCCAGCGCTTCCCGGCGCAGACCAAGATCGGCCCGCCCGAGAAGATCCGCGACCTGGTGAACTTGCAACTACCCGGCATCGGGCTGCGCTCGCTGCCGGTGGCGCCGCGACAACTGCCGTTCCATGCGGGCTACTTCTATTTCGAACTCGACCGCAGCACGGCCGACCTGTGGAAACCGATTGAGCAGAACGGCAGCTTTGCCATGCACACCGCGGGCGACTTCCCGGGGTTGGAGCTGGAGCTGTGGGCGATCCGGAAGTAGACACATCTCCGTTCGGGCTGAGCCCGTCGAAGCCAGCGGTGCGCACGCCGCTTCGACGAGTCCAGGCGAACGGGTGGCCAGTTGAGAGCACCTCATGAGCACCTCGAACCCCGACGATCCGTTTGCCGACATCGACACCGGTCGCACCTTCATCATGCCGACGCCGGGGGGCCGGGGGGCGGCGCAGAGCGCGCCGATGCCGCTCTCGTCTTCGCGCATGAACCTGCCGACCGGGGCCGACGTGGCGCCCGACATCGGCGTGGCCGAGAGTGGCCTCAACCCACTCGTCGCGCTGGCCAACCCGCTGCTCGCTCTCGTGCCGCAGATTCGTGCCACCACCCAGCTGCCCGACCCGGCCGGCCTGCGTGAATCCATCGCCCAGGGGGTGCGCGAGTTCGAGGCAACGGCGCGGGCCAAGGGCATCGCGCCCGAGCGCGTGCTGGCCGCCCGCTACATCTTGTGCACCTTGCTCGACGAGGTGGCCGCCACCATGCCCTGGGGTGCCTCGGGCCAGTGGGGCCGGCACAGCCTGCTGGCGATGTTCCACAACGAAACCGGCGGCGGCGAGAAAGTCTTCCAGCTGATGGCCAAGCTGGCCGAGAACCCTGCCGCCAACCGCGACCTGCTGGAGCTGATCTACGCCGTGCTGTGCCTCGACTTCCAGGGCCGCTACCGCGTGGTCGATGGCGGCAAGGCGCAGCTCGAAGCCGTGCGCGAACGGCTCGCGCAGATCCTGCAGAAAGAGCGCGGCCCGTACGCGCCTGCGCTGGCGCAGAACTGGATGGGCGAGAAGCCCACGCGCCGCTCCATGCTCACCTGGCTGCCGCTGTGGGTCGCGGCGGCGCTTGTCGTGCTGCTGCTGGTGGCCATCTACATGTTCCTGTCGTTCCGCCTGAGCGGAGATTCCGACCCGGTGTACGGGCGCATCCAGGAGCTTCGGCTCTCGCCGCCGCAGCCGCCGGTCAAGCAGCCTGCGCCGACGCCGCGCCTCGCGCAGTTCCTGGTGGCCGACATCAAGGCCGAGCAGGTCGCGGTGCGCGACGAGGTCGACCGCAGCGTGATCATCATTCGCGGCGACGGCCTGTTTGCCCCCGCCAGCGCTTCGCTCACCGCCGAGCGCGAGGCGTTGATGAAGCGCATTGCCGAGGCGCTGAAGCAGGTGCCGGGTGCCGTGGTCGTGACAGGCCACACCGACAACGTGCGCATCCGCACGGCGAGCTTCCCGTCGAACTGGCACCTGTCTGAAGAGCGAGCCAAGACCGTGCGCGAGATCATCGTCAGCAACGGCTTGCCGGCTGCGCGTGTGCGCGCCGAAGGTCGTGCCGACGGCGAACCCGTGGCGCCGAACGACACGCCCGCCAACCGCGCGCTGAACCGGCGTGTGGAGATCACCCTGTTTGTCGCGCGCACTGCCGCCGCGGGAACCTGAACATGAAGAAGATTCTCGGCCTCATCTTCAACCCCTGGGTGCTGCTGGTCCTGGGGCTGCTGGCCCTGTCGCTGGTGATCTGGATCGTCGGCCCGCTAGTGGCCATCGGCAACTGGCGCCCGCTCGAGAGCGTGACAGCGCGGCTGGTGTTCATCGGCCTGATCGTGCTGCTGATCGTGCTGCGCAATGTGTGGAAGGCGCTGGGCTCGCGCAAGAAGAACGACAAGGTGGTGAACCAGCTGCTGGCACCGGCTGCGTCAACCGACCCGGCCGATGGCGAGATCAAGACGCTGAACGAGCGTTTCACCAGGGCGCTGCAGACGCTCAAGACCGCCCAGTTCGAGCAGCCCAAGACCGGCCTGGCGGGGCTGTGGAGCGGCCTGTCGTCACGCGTCGGCAAGCGCTATCTGTACGAGCTGCCGTGGTACGTGATCATCGGCGCGCCCGGTTCGGGCAAGACCACCGCGCTCGTCAATTCGGGCCTTAACTTTCCGCTCGGCTCGGCCACGGGCGAGCATGCCGTGCGCGGCGTGGGCGGCACCCGCAACTGCGACTGGTGGTTCACCGACCAGGCGGTGCTCATCGACACCGCCGGCCGCTACACCACGCAAGACAGCCAGAAGAGCATCGACAGCAAGGCATGGGAAGGCTTCCTCGGTTTGCTCAAGCGCAGCCGCCCGCGCCAGCCGCTCAATGGCGTGCTGGTGACGGTCTCGGTGACCGACCTGCTCACGCAGAGCGCCGCCGAGCGCAACCTGCATGCGGCCACCGTGCGCCAGCGCCTGCAAGAGCTGCATCAGCACCTCGGCATGCGCTTCCCGATCTACCTGCTGGTCACCAAGTGCGACCTGCTGGCAGGCTTCATGGAAACGCTGGGCGATGCCGACAAGGAGACACGCGCCACGCCCTGGGGCATGACCTTCAAGCTGGACAAGCAGCAGCACACCGACTTCAGCGCCTTCGGCCCCGAATTCGACGCGCTGGAAAAGCGCCTCACCGACGGCGTGATCGGCAAGCTGCAGCTCGAGCGCGACCCGCAACGCCGTGCGCGCATCTATGGCTTCCCCCAGCAGTTCGAGGCGCTGCGTGGCCTGTTGAAGGACTACCTCGACCAGGTGTTCTCTCCCTCGCAATTCGAAGCCCACCCGCTGCTGCGCGGCGTGTACTTCGTCAGCGGCACGCAAGAGGGCACGCCGATCGACCGCATGCTCGGCCGCATCGCCCGCACCTACCGGCTCGAGCGCACGGTGCTGCCGCCCAACCAGGCCAGCGGCAAGAGCTACTTCCTCGCGCGCCTGTTGAAGGAGGTGGTGTTCGCCGAAAGCGGCCTCGCCGGAACCGACCTGAAGTGGGAGCGCCGCCGGGGCTACCTGGCGCTCGGCGCCTATGCGCTGGTGGGCCTGTTCGCCACGTTGGGGTTGATCGCCTGGGGCGTGAGCTACGTCGGCAACCAGCGCTACGTCGACAAGGTGAGCACCACCGTCGAAGAAGTACGCAAGCTGGTACAGAGCACACCCAACCGCAACTCGCCCGACGTGCTGGTGCTGCTGCCTGCGCTCGAAGCGACGCGTGACCTGGCCCGCACGGGCATCGGCGAGTCGGTGCCGTGGTCGCTGGGCTTCGGCCTGTACCAGGGCCGCAAGCTCGACGCCGCCTCGAAACAGGCCTATCGCCGCATGCTGATCGACGCGGTGCTGCCGCGCATCGCGCTCGGCATCGAAGAGCAGCTCAAGAACGGCAATGACAACCCCGAGCTGCAGTACGAGGCGCTGAAGGCCTACGTCATCCTGTACGACCCCGAGCGCTTCGACCCGGCAGCCCTCAAACTGTACGTGACGGCCGAATGGGAAACCTCGCTGCCGCGCTCGGTGACCACCGAGCAGCGGGCCGAACTCGAATCTCACCTCGATGCCTTGCTGTCCGAAGGCCCGGTCGTCTCGCCGCTGCCCGAAGACAAGACGCTGGTCGCGCAGACGCGCACGCGGCTGGTGGCCACGCCGCTCACCGAACGCATCTTCCGCCGCATGAAGCGCCAGGGTGTGGGCTCCGAGTTCCCCGACTTCAGCATTGCCAAGGCGGCCGGGCCGGGTGCTGCGCTGGTGTTCACGCGTGCCAGCGGTGAGCCGCTCACCAAGGGCGTGCCTGGTCTTTTCACCAACGAGGGTTATCACAAGGGTTTCCAGCGCGAGGTGGAGCGCGTGTCGAGCCAGCTGGCCGAAGAAGAAAGCTGGGTGCTGGGCGTGACCGACAGCAAGCGCCAGAGTGCACTGAAAGACCTGGACATCAAGCTGCAGCTCAACGACGAAGTGCGCCGCCTGTTCCTCACCGAATACGCCAAGGTGTGGGAAGACTTCATCGCCGACATCAAGATGGTGAAGACCTCCAACCTCGCACAGGCGGTACAGATGTCGCGCGTGCTGTCGGCGCCCGACAACCCGCTGGTGCCGCTGTTGAAGGCCATGTCGCGCGAGACCACGCTGCGCGAGAGCAAGGACGTGGCGGGCAAGGTCGAGACCAAGGCGCGTGATGCCTTGCAGCGCTCGCGCGAAGAGCTGTCGCGCCTGCTCGGCAGCAAGGCCGGCGTGTCGGCCGTGGCGCCGGGGCAGGCCATCGAGAGCATCGTCGACGACCGCTTCATCGGCCTGCGGCAGATGGTGTCGTCGCCCGACGGCAAGCTGCCCGCGCCGGTGGACGGCACGGTGGCGCTGATCAGCGAGGTCTACACGCTGCTGACCGCGGCCGACACGGCGGTGAAGGGCGGCAACGTGCCGCCACCGTCTGAGGTGCCGAACAAGGTGAAGGCCGAGGCCGCGCGCCTGCCGGAGCCGGTGCGCTCGCTGCTCAACACCTTGTCGGTGAGCGGCACCTCGGCCGCGCTCGAGATCACACGCAGCAATTTGGGTAATGCCATCAACTCCGAGATCGGCGAGTTCTGCCGCCAGGCCATCAGCGGGCGCTACCCGTTCGCGCGCAGCAGCCAGCGCGATGCGACGCAGGAAGACTTCTCCCGCGTGTTCGGCCCCGGCGGCCTGTTCGACACCTTCTTCCAGAAGAACCTGGTCAACTTCGTCGACACCTCGGCGCGGCCGTGGAAGTTCAGGAGCGTCGACGGCGCCAGCATGGGCACCGACAGCTCCACGCTGCTGCAGTTCCAGCATGCGGCCGTCATCCGCGACACCTTCTTCCGCGGTGGCGGCAACCAGGTCGGCCTGCGGCTCGACTTCAAGCCGGTGGAGATGGACGCAACGATCACGCAGTTCATCCTCGACGTCGACGGCCAGCTCGTGAAGTATGCGCACGGCCCGCAGATTCCCGCCAGCATCCAGTGGCCCGGGCCGCGCGGCAGCTCACAGGTGCGCGTGCAGATCACACCGGTGACTGCGAGCGGCAACTCGGGCCTGGTGAACGACGGGCCGTGGGCGCTGTTCAAGCTCTTCGATCGCCAGCAGCTCGAGAACGCCGGCGCGCCCGAGCGCTTCCGTGCGACCTTCAACGTGGATGGGCGCAAGGCCGTCTTCCTCATCACGGCGAGCAGCGTGCGCAACCCCTTCCGCCTGCCCGAGCTAGAGCAGTTCTCATGCCCCGGCAAGCTGTGATCTTGGCTTTGGCGGGAGGTTTCCACATGGGATGTGGGTTGAACGCCAGCGTTGACGCAAAGAACGCAAAGGAACACCGCGGAGAACGCAAAGAAAGCCTTCTTGTTTTTTCTTTGCGACCTTTGCGTTCTTTCTTTGCGACCTTTGCGTCAACGCTGGCGTTCAAAGACCGCACCCCGTCACGGCCCTGCAAGGCGCTGTCATGAACGAGAAGTCTCTCCTCGAGCTGCTCGAAGGCACGGGCATCGAGGCGCCCGGCTGGTACGGGAAGATGGCCATGCTCGGCGACTTTGCCAGCCGGCGACTGCCGCAAGACTTTGTCGACGCGTGCGATGCGTGGCTGGCGCGTGGCGTGGAGCAAAGCCGCGCGCAGCTCGGCGAGCGCTGGCTCGACGTGTACCTCACCGGCCCGATCTGGCGCTTTGCCTGGGCGCCGGGTGTGGTGGATGCCAGGTGGTGGATCGGCGTGATGATGCCCAGCGTCGACAAGGTCGGCCGTTACTTCCCGCTGATGATCGCCCGCAGCACAACGGCCTTGCCCGACACGGCCAGCGGCTTGAGTGCGCTGGAGGCCTGGTATGCACACCTAAGCGCCACGGCGCTTGGCACGCTGCGGCCGGGGGCCACGCTCGAAGACTTCGAATCCACGCTGGCCCGTGCGCCAGCCCGCGAGGAAGGGGCGCCGGTTGCCACTGCGATCACCAGCCCGCTGCCGGGTCGCGTCAGGCACACTTTGCCCGGTGCGGCTTCGTTGCAAACCTGGGCGCAAGGGCTGTTGGCGGGCGATGCGTTGCAGCGTTTCGCCGGCCAGAGCCTCTGGTGGCCCGACCATGCAGAGTCGCCCGACAACAGCCTGAGCGTGTCGCCCGGTTTGCCGCCTGCTCAGCATTTTTCCGAGCTGCTGGAGGGTCGCTGGTGAGTTCCCCCGTTCCGCCCTCTGACGAAAAGAAGGCCACAGAAACGCTCGACATGGGCACCCGCACCGGGCACGGCGGCGACATCGAGATCGACGGCAGCGGCAACACGCTGCCGCTGGGGCACCGCGTTCAGGAATACGTGATCGAGGGGCTGGTGGGCGAGGGCGGTTTTGGCATCGTCTACCTCGCACGCGACACGCAGCTCGGCCGCGTGGTCGCGCTGAAGGAGTACATGCCGTCGTCGCTCGCCACACGCGCAGCCGACCACCAGGTGTCGGTGCGCTCGGCGCGCCACCGCGAGACCTTCGAACTCGGGCTGCGCAGCTTCGTCAACGAGGCGCAGCTTCTTGCGGCCTTCGACCACCCGTCGCTGGTGAAGGTCTACCGCTTCTGGGAGGAGCACGGCACGGCCTACATGGTGATGCCGTACTACCGGGGCCCCACGCTCAAGCAGTGGTTGACGGAGAACGGCGCTCGACCGGACGAAGCCTGGCTGCTCTCGCTGCTGCACCCGCTGATCGATGCGCTGGAGCTGATGCACCACGAGCGCTGCTATCACCGCGACATCGCACCCGACAACGTGTTGCTGCTCAAGCAGCAGGCCACCCAGCTCGGCCGCCCGCAGGTGATGCGGCCGGTGCTGCTCGACTTCGGCGCTGCGCGCCGCGTGATCAGCGATGCGACGCAGGCGCTGACAGTGATCCTCAAATCCGGCTACGCGCCGATCGAGCAGTATGCCGAATCGACCTCGATGAAGCAGGGCGCCTGGACCGACGTCTATGCCTTGTCGGCGGTGCTCTACGCCGCCATCACCGGCCGCGCGCCACTGCCGTCGGTGAGCCGCATGGTCAGCGACGATTTGCAGCCTGCGTCCAAGGTGGGGGCGGGGCACTACACCGCGGAGTTCTTGGCTGCCGTCGACAAGGGCTTGTCGGTGCGGCCCGAGGGCCGTCCGCAGGACATGGCCGCCATGCGCGAGCTGTTCAGCTTCGGAGCGGGCACGCCGACCGTGGCGAGGCCTGTCGACAACGAAGCGACCGTCATCGTGCCGCCGCCGGCTGGCCGCAGCGACGCCGATGACGCGACGGTGCTGATGCCGCCAGCACCGCCTCCTAAGCCCCCCGTGGCCGGGCCGCGGCCAGCTGCACCGCCGGAGCCACCGATCAAGCTGCTGAACCCCGATCCCGCGCCACCGCCATCGCGCACCGGGCTGTGGGCGGGTGTTGGATTGACGGTTGTCGTGCTGGCCGGAGCGGGCTGGTGGTTCGGTGTGCACGATCGCTCAGCGGCACCGGCTCCGGCGGCACAGTCGGGCATCACCGATCCTTCGCTGCCTTCGGCCTCTGCGCCGGTGGCTCGCATCGAGCCACCGGCATCAGCGCCTGCCGTGGCGGCACCACCGCCACCCGCCGCACCCTTCGGCATCGTCACTGCGCTGCAAGACATCGTGCGCCACGCCGACCCGCTGCTGGGCGTCAATGCGCTCGCCGACAAGTCGGCCTTGGTGATCGGCAGCGACAAGCTGCAGTTCCGCGTCAAGTCATCCGAAGCGGGCTACGTGTACGTGTTCTTCGCCGGCACCGACAAGAACCACATGTACTTGCTGTTCCCGAATGCCATCGACAAGAACAACCGCGTCGAGGCCAACAAGGAGATGCTGCTGCCGCGCAAGGGCTGGCAGATCACTGCCGGTGGCCCACCCGGCACAAACCACATCGTGACCATGGTGTCGCGCCAGCCGCGTGACCTGTCGCAAGCCGGCTTGCGCTCGTCGAAAGAAGAGATCCCGGAGTTCGACCTGGCCCAGGCCCAAGCCATGTGGGCCACACGTGCCGGCAACGACAACCCGTTTGTTGGCAAGGCAGTTTGCTCATCGGGTGCCGCCTGCGATTCGAGCTTTGGCGCGACGCTGCTGACCATCGACGAGATCGACAAGGGGCGCTGATACGGAGAAGAGTCTGTCGCCCGCGACTTGCTCTCACGACGTTTCCTTGCTTACGGGTTTACGCCGAGAGTTGGCTCGACGTCTCTTAGCTCGCGAGTGCATCACGCTCGGACTGGGGGGTTGGCGCTCTTTGGGTCTGCATCGACACTGATCCTTGCAGTGTTCTCAACGTTTCAGGAGACCCATGGATCACGCGTCCCGACTTTCGAATCTTTCCCTGGCAACAGGGTGCGCAGTGGCCAAGAGAGCACTTCTTTCCATCCTTCTGTACGGCGCGGCGGCTTCGGCCTCTGCGGCGCTGCTGCCCACTGACAACGCCGAGCGTGATTGCTGGACCAGCTACACCCGCGAGCGCACCCAGACCAACCTGAAGGAGCTCACCAGCGTCGACTTCTCCAACCTGCGCGCCGGCTATGCGGTGTCGTCACCGGTGCTGGTGGAGTTTGCGGTGCGCGGCATGGGCGTCGTGCCGGCAGGCAAGCCGCTGAAGGGCACGGGGCACCATCACATCCTCGTCAATGCGCGTTTGCCGGCCAGCATCTCGGACACCATTCCGTTCAACGACAAGCACAAGCACTTCGGCAAGGGCCAGACATCGACGTTGCTCGATCTGCCGGCGGGCCGCCACACGCTGCGCCTGCTCTTTGCCGACCACGAGCATCGGCCGTACTTCGTCTTCAGCCCCGAGATCACGATCGACGTGCTCGGCCGTCGGAGCGACACACCGCGCCCGAAGATCGACCCGAAGAACTTCAATGCGAGCTGTGCCGCCTGGTACCAGGACGAGATCTCGCGCCCGCGTCCGCCCGATGAACCGCTGTACTTGAGCAACCTGCGCGGTGGCGAAGCGGTCACGAGTCCGTTCAACGTGCGCATGGGTGTCGACGGGTTCGGCATCTGTGCGGCAGGGCAGTCGGCCGAGAAGAGCGGGCACTTCATGCTTGAGCTGCTGACACGGTCTGGCCGCAAAGCCGTGCAGTCGATCGACCTGTCGAACGGCGCCACACAGACCAACGTGGCCGCAGCCACCGGCGCCTACATCCTCAGGCTGCGCTTCATCGACCCGGCCACCGGCAACGACCTGCTGAAGCCGAACGAGCTGCCGATCGAAGTGAAGGGTCAGGAGCGGCTCTGACGCGTGAGCGTCAAAGCTGCCTCGGGCTGCGCTCCCCAGTGTGAGCACAGCCCGCGTCGAACTCAATGGGTGATGCTGCGCGTGTGCTCCTGAATCGCCTTGGTGTGCGTGGCGGCGATGTCTCGCGCCAGCCCGATCAGCTGGGTGCGGGCCACGGTGTCCTTCACCTGTGCGGACAGCGCGGCCAGGCTGGTGGCCACGCCGAGATCGCGCGAGATTTCCGGGTCCCACGGCGGCACCCAGTGGAGCTTGCCGTCGGCGCCGATGATCCAGAAACCACCATCGCCGCCGAAGCCAGGGCCGAATGCCATCGATGCTGCTTTTGCCATGAATGTCTCCCATGTGGTCGTGAACAGCGAAGGTGCTGCTCAATGAACTTAGTTGTGCCAGCCTTGCATTGCGAGGCAGACACCTAGTTCAAAGATGGGGGAGACGCGCTCGAATGGGCGCGCCGTTTGCTCCGGTCACGTGAACCCACGTGCCTCGCTGAGGCGGGTGCAGGAGGACATGGAGATGGACCGTAAGACTGACGGCGAACCGGTAAATGTTTCTACCCCAGCGGCCCATGGCGTCGAGCCCGAGGTACCGCTGTGGAGAGGCCTCGCGTTGGGCGTGGCCGTGGCAGTGGGCGTGTCGGCCAGCATCGTGATCTTCGGGCGGCCCCATGCGGCGCCGTCGCCTGCCGCCCATGCGCCAGCTGCGGTGGAAGAAGCCTACGAGGCCGACGGCGCAGACGAAGCCACTCAGGTGGCGCGGTGGGCCGCCCGTTCGGGCGATGCAGGGCGCCGCCCGTTCATCATCGTCGACAAGGCCAATGCCCGCGTGATGGCCTTCGATGCCAAGGGCCAGCTGCGCGCCAGCACGCCGGCCTTGCTCGGTGCCGCGCGCGGTGACGACTCCGTCCCCGGCATCGGCACGAAGAAGATCGCCGACATCAAGCCCGAGGAGCGGATAACGCCTGCGGGCCGCTTTGTCGCGCGGCCGGGTGTGAACCTGGACGGCGAAGACATCGTCTGGATCGACTACGACGCCGCCGTGTCCATGCACCGCGTGCGCGCCACCAAGGCCAGCGAGCGCCGCTTGCAGCGCCTTGCGTCGCCGACCATTGCGGACAACCGCATCTCGTGGGGCTGCATCAACCTGCCGGCCGCCTTCTACGACGCGCAGATCAGCCCGATGGTCAAGGCGTCGCCGTCGGTGGTCTATGTGCTGCCCGAGACCCGCCCGCTGCGGGAAGTGTTTGCCATGGGCCGCCGAGCCGAGCGCCATGCTGCGCTGAGTGCTTCCTGGAAGAGCACTCCGTCACCCTGAACACGCACCTTAAAAACCGCTCAGCTCTGACCTCAGAGCTGAAATGAAAACCGGGCCCGAAGGCCCGGTGTCAGGTCGTGGATAGTCACCTCAGTTGCGATCGGCGCGCGGTGCAGCTGTGTCGGTGCTGCTGGTGGATGAGTCGGTGCTGGTCGAGCCGCTGCTTGTCGAGCCGGTGGACGGCGTCGAGGTGCTGGACGAGCTGTCGGTCGATGGCGCGCTCATGGTGCCCGAGGGCGCTGTCTGCGTGTCGGTCGATGTGCTCGGCGATGTTGACGTGCTGGGCGTCGTGGTCGTGCTGCTGTCCGGTGTGGTCGCAGGCGTCGTCGCTGGCGGGTTTGTGTCCGCAGGCGAGGGTGCGGTCGTCTGGGCGATGCTGATGCCGGCTGCCGTCACCAGCGCCACCACGCCGGCAATGCTCACGCTCTTGGGTAGGTTCTTCATCTGTCTGACTCCTTTTCCGTAAGAGATGCCGGCTTGGGGTGCCGACGCGAGACACCAAGCCTCGGTAACGGAAGCGGGCAAGTGGTGTGCCCAAAACCTCGTAGTTACCCGGAGTCAGACGAGAAAACCGATCACTTCACCAGCATTACCCGCATGCCCAGCGGTTTGCCACCGACGCGGTCGAGCACCTGGATCGTGGTTTCCCGTGGCTTGAAGCCCTCTGGGAGCGGCTGTGCGCCCCGAACGACCTCGTGGCTGCCCAGGGCGAGGGTTACCGGCTTCAAGGTCACCGTGGAGTCAGGGCCGCGGGTCGAGGTGCCGGCCACCACCAGTTGCAACACGCCCGTCATCGGCTTGCTGCCCGCGCGTTGTTCGCGTGTGAGCACCACGTCGTAGGCCAGCATGCCGCCCTGGACGGTGAAGCGGCCTGAGCGCACTTCGACACTGCCACCCCGCGGGTCGGGAGGCAGCGAGGCCACCACCGCGCTCATGTCTTCGCGCAGGCGCTCGGTGGCGCCGCGCGTGGCGGTGAGTTCTTCGGTGAGGTTCTTCTTGTCGGCCAGCGCCGCAGAGAGCTTCTGGCTGGTGTCGGCCAGCTCACGCTGCAGGCGCTGCCGCTCGGTATCGGCCGTCTCGTAGGCGCTGCGGAGCGTGGCCGTTTCGCTCTGCGAAAGCCGCGGCGGCAGATAGCGCTCCTGCACGAGCACCACGCCTGCGGCGCCGACGATCACGCCGCTGAGCAGCAGCACCAGCCAGCGCGGTGGGCGCCCGCGCTTGCGGCGGGTGCCATAGGGTTGCAGAACGACGGGTTTGGATTGACCGAACATGCGTGAGCGTCAGTGCGTTGACAGCGGGGCACGAAGGGTACAACCATCCCGAACGCCCCTTGAAACATGATGTGCCAGACCACCCGCGGCGCATCTTTTACCCGCTTGTAGGCCAATGTCTTTCAACCAACGGGAGAGCCGAAGATGTATGGATTGATCGGAAAGATGGTAGCCACCGCTGGGCACCGAGACGAGCTGATCTCGATCCTGCTTGAAGGCACGGGCCAGATGCCCGGCTGTCTGAGCTACGTGATCGCCAAAGACCCGGGCGAGGCCGACGCGATCTGGGTCACCGAAGTGTGGGACAGCGAGGCGTTGCACCGCGCCTCGCTGGCGCTGCCTTCCGTGAAGCAGGCGATCTCGCGCGGCAAGCCGCTGATCGCCAGCTTCGGCAGCATGGTGGTCACCGAGCCCGTCGGCGGCCACGGTCTGGCGTAGTCGCTTGCAGGCCGCTCAGCGCGGCTTGCGGAACTCGTCTTCGACCCAGGCCGTCGCGCTGGCCATGTTCAGCTTGAAGGTAGGTGTCACGCGCACCTGAGCGAGCTGCTCGCCCAGCGGGTTGCAGGCGGTCAGCACGCCGTGAGGGTCGTCTTCATCGGGCACGATGTCGAGCGTCACGTCGATGCGGCCCGACTCGGCGCTGACCGAGATACTCTTGTGCCTTTGCGCATGCAGCTGCTGCTCGTGGCGTCGCAGCACCTCTGCCGCGGTCTTCACGAGGGTGTTGAAGGCGTTGGTGTCCAACGGCTTCGGGTTCTTCTTGTCGCGGCCCATGGTCCAGGGGCCGACGAGCGCAGGTTCGGGCTCGCCGTCCTTGATCATCTCGACGGCCCAGCCGTCGTCGTCTTCGTTCTTGACGACGCGCGCCGTCCAGCCGTTGTCGCGCCACAGCGTGGCCTCGTGGATCGACTCCGGCAGCTCGGCCTCAGACATCTCGTTCGGTTCGGTGAAGCTCATTGCATGAACCAGCCGTGGCTCACCACCATCGATTGGCCGGTGAGTGCGTTGGAGTTGAAGCTCGCGAACAGCAGAGCCACTTCAGCCACGTCTTGCACGGTGGTGAATTCGCCGTCGACGGTCTCCTTGAGCATCACCTTCTTGATGACGTCTTCTTCGCTGATGCCCAGCGCCTTCGCCTGCTCGGGAATCTGCTTCTCGACCAGCGGTGTGCGCACAAAGCCCGGGCAGATCACGTTTGCACGGATCTTGTACTTTCCGCCTTCTTTCGACACCGTCTTGCACAGGCCGATGAGCCCGTGCTTGGCCGTCACGTAGGCCGATTTCAGCACCGAGGCTTCTTTCGAGTGCACCGAGCCCATGTAGATGATGCTGCCGCCGTTGCCAGACTTCTGCATGTGCGGCATGCAGGCCTTGGTGGTGAGGAAGGCGCCGTCTAGGTGGATGGCGAGCATCTTCTTCCAGTCGGCGAACGGAAACTCTTCGACCGGATGAACGATCTGGATGCCGGCGTTGCTGACCAGCACGTCGACCCCGCCGTAAGCGGCGACCACCTCGGCAACGGCCGCGTTGACCTGCTCTTCGCTGGTGACGTCCATCGCCACGGCCATCGCCTTGCCGCCGGCCTTGACGATCTCATCGGCCGTTGCCTGGGCTGCCACCTTGTTCATGTCGGCGATCACGACCTTGCCGCCTTCACGCGCATAGACGACGGCGATTTCCTTGCCGATGCCGCTGGCGGCGCCGGTGACGATGCAGACTTTGTCTTGAAGCTTCATGGGGATTGCCTCCGGGTGGGTGGGGTTGGGTTGTCGGATGGGGCGTGTTTGACGTGTTCGCGTGCCGTGGCCTTGACCACCGGGGCGTCCGAGGTGAGGTCGAACACGTGCACGCCGGTCTGGCTGCGCTCGTGCTGGATCCAGCGCGGGTCATGCAGGGTGTGCACCATGTCAGCTCGGCCTGCGTCCCAGTGTTCCTGCATCGACAGGCGCGAGAACTCGAAGTCCTTCGACTGGCTCTCGTAGTGCTTTCTGCGGTAGATGAGGTGCACCACGTCGACGGCATTTTCGCTGCGCAAGCKGGCGAGGGCTTTCACATCGGGGTCATCCCGCAAAGACGGCGGCAGCTTGGCCATCAGGCGCTTTGCTGTCTGCGCGATCACTTGCATGTCGAGTTGCACGTCGGTGTTCATGCGGGTGCGGCTGGAGAAGCGGATGTCCTTCTCGCGCTCGCTGACTTCGCTCATGGTGGTGGGCAGCGTGCCGAGTGCGGCAAACAGGTCAACCTGGAAGACGACGCGGCGGCGCTTGCCGGGCTGGTCGAGCACATGCTGCAGCGGCGTGTTGGAGACGAGGCCACCGTCCCAGTAGTACTCGCCGTCGATCTCGACAGGCGCGAAGCCCGGAGGCAGTGCGCCGCTGGCCATGATGTGCCGCGCGTCGATGCGTTGCTTGCTGGAGTCGAAGTACGCGAAGTTGCCGTTGCGCACGTTGACGGCACCCACCGAGAGCCGCATGGCGCCGCTGTTGATGCGGTCGAAGTCGACCAGCCGCTCCAGTGTCTCCAGCAGCGGCGTGGTGTCGTAGTAGCTGATGGCTTCGAGCGTACCGCGCAGCTGGAAGGGGGCTGCCGGGAAGCGCGGCTTGAAGAAGCCCGGCACGCCGAACACGGCCGCTTGCGACGCGCTGAGTTCGTTCAGCGTTTCGCGTGTGCTGACCGGGGCGGACGAGGGCATCTGCACCGCGGAGCTCACCAGCTCCCAGAACTCGCGCAGCCTCGCCACGCGCATGTCCGGTGCGTTGCCTGCGATCAGCGCGGCGTTGATCGCACCGATGGAGATGCCCGCCACCCAGGTGGGTTCGCAGTAGACCTTCGAGAGCGATTCGAACACCCCGGCCTGGTACGCGCCCAGTGCACCACCGCCTTGCAGCACGAGGATGCAGTCGTCATCGGCATGGCTTGCGGGGCGGTGCGCCGACTGCGTGGCACGGGCTGGTCTGGCTCTGGGCGGTGTCATGCGGTCGTTCGATGGTGGCAGGTGCAGGAGCGCAAAGCATAGCGCTGCGCTGCAGTGCAGCAATGTGTAGTGGCTTCGATGGTCGCGTCTTCTGAACGGTATGTGAACCGGCGCAAGAAATGCCGACCGGCTGACTCGAATGAATGTCAGGCTGCGCGCATCAGCATGCGAACACGAAGAGACTGAAGAAAACGGCAAGGAAAGGGCTGCCGGCGTCAAGACTTCACGCGGCCTGATGGAAGCGAACTCTGCCCACTGGAAGGCGTCAACACGATGGAAGGATTGAGCTGCTCGCGACGCAGCCAACCCAGAACGCGGTCGTTGCCAACGTGCAAACGGCCCTCTCTCTGCTCCAACGGGTACCGCTCGCGCGTGGACCCGAACGGGCCGGCGTTCTGCTGCACGACTTCGATGAAGTCCGCGCCGACCTCACTCACGATGGCCACGTGCCCGTAGCGGTTCAGCACCCATGGTGCGAACACGATCAGATCTTCCGTTGCCGGGCTGGAGCCTGCGCCATTCCGGTACTGAAAGAGCAAGCGCTCCTTGTTCAATTCGCCGTCGGCCAGCTTCGGGGAGAAGAACTCCTTGGCGTGGCCCATGGAGTTCGGCATCTTGTGTTTGAAGCGCTCGTAGTAGTAGCGCTTGACGAATTCCACACACTGGAAGCGCAGCCCCAGGTTGTACCCATCGCTCGTGGTTGCTCGCCCCAACGTGCTGTTGATTGCGCCGTTGTAGTACACGGCCACCCCATTGAACTCGTCGAGCTTGTCGCCGAGGGAGTGCGTCGGGTTGATATTGAAGCGCGTCGCGATGAAAAAGCAGAGAACTGACAGCGTGACGAGGAATGCTGTGATTTTGGCAATGCGACTCATTGAATCCAACGTTCGCGAGGGAGCGGGAGCTCAGGTTTCTCTGTATTTGAACTCCGCATTTGAACGCATTCACCGAAAGAAGAAATACAGCACAAGCAGTGCGAGCCCAACCGCGACGAGCCAGGAGAGCCGAAACCGCCGAGGTACTTCCCCCGGTGAGTACCTGGACGCAGCCGGAGATGCTTCGACGGCGTCCTTGGCCTCCTTGAGACCCATGCCGGTCTGCTCGCGCAGCAACCGAATGGCTTCGATCTTGTTGCCGGCTCGCATGGCCTCCACGACCTGTACGGGAAGCGTGCCGGGCATCTGTGGATACTGAACCGCCGGACCGCCGTGCTGCCCTTCGGCATCGATGCGGTCCTTCGCTTCCTTCAAGCCCAGACCGGTCGCCTCGCGCAACAGTTTGATGGCCTCGATGGCACGCCCGGCGCGTAACGCGGCCTGAACTTGCGGCGGCAATTGGTCTTTTGAAGTCGGCATTGATCAGTCCAGGGATGGCGCGCTCCATGCGCTCTGGCGAGAGCTATCTGTCACGGCCTATCAAGCCGTTGGTGCATGAAGTGCGACCCGGTTTCCTTCACTGTCGAGCACGACAGCCCGAAAGCCGTGGGGACCAATCTGATGAACGGCCTGAAGCACCTGGCCACCTTGCGCCGCAACCGCCTGGACAGCCTGCGCCAGGCGCCCCTCGGCGTTGAGATAGATGAGTGGGCCGACTTTCGACGGCGAGTTGTCGCCGTCCGGCGAATACAGGCAGCCTCCCACTTCGTTTCCGGAATGCTCCAGCAAGCCGAAGACGAAACCCGGGCCGCCTTCCTTTGTGACGGGGCGGCCCAGTACCGCCGAGTAGAAGGCGATTGCACGGTCAAGTTTGACGACGGGGATATCAACCCAGACGACGCAGTTGCTCATCTCATGCTCCTTTCAAGCCCATACGCAGATCAACGAACAGCAATGATGGGCGCCGCAATCGGTGGAGGTCAACCCTCCAGCAACCGCAGCTTCACACTGCGCCCCTTGACCTTGCCGGCCGAGAGCTTACGCACCACCTGCTGCGCGATGGCCCGCTCCACCGCCACGTAGGTGGAGAACTCGTTGACGTTGATCTTGCCGATCTGCGTGCCGGCGAAGCCCAGGTCTTTGGTGAGTGCGCCCAGCACGTCGCCGGCGCGGATCTTTTCCTTGCGGCCGCCGAGGATCTGCACGGTCCGCATCGGTGGCGTCAGCGGCTCGGCGCTGGTGCTCTTCAGCTCGGCGAGCGGCTGCCACTGGCTGGTGATGTTCATCGCCTTCTCGATGTTGCCCACGCGCCCCATCTCGTTCATGCTGGCCAGCGTGAAGGCCCAGCCTTCTTCATCGGCGCGGCCGGTGCGGCCGATGCGGTGGGTGTGCGTGTCGGTGTCGGCCGCCACGTCGACATTGATCACGGCTTCGAGCTGGGCGATGTCGAGCCCGCGTGCGGCGATGTCGGTCGCCACCAGCACGCTGCAACTGCGGTTGGCGAACTGCACCATCACCTGGTCGCGGTCGCGCTGCTCGAGGTCGCCGTGCAGCTCGAGCGCCGCGAAGCCTTGCGCGCGCAGCACCTGCACCAGGTCTCGGCATTGCTGCTTGGTATTGCAGAAGGCCAGCGTGCTGACCGGCCGATAGTGGTTGAGCAGCAGCGACACGGCGTGCAGCCGCTCGTCGTCGCGCACCTCGTAGAAGCGCTGGCGGATCTTGGTCTCGGCATGTTGCTGCAGCAGCTTCACTTCCTTGGGCTGCTTCATGAAAGCAGCACTGAGCTTGGCAATGCCTTCGGGGTAGGTGGCCGAGAAGAGCAGCGTCTGGCGCTGCTTGGGACATTGCTTGACGACTGTTGCGATGTCGTCGAAGAAGCCCATGTCGAGCATGCGATCGGCTTCGTCGAGCACCAGCGTGTTGAGCGCGTCGAGCTTCAGGTTGCCGCGCTCCAGAAGATCCATGATGCGGCCCGGCGTGCCGATGACGATGTGCGCGCCGTGCTCCAGGCTTGCCAGCTGGTTGCGCACCACCGTGCCGCCGCACAGCGTGAGCACCTTCACATGGTCTTCGGCGCGCGCCAGGCGCCGCACTTCGAGCGTGACCTGTTCGGCCAGCTCGCGCGTGGGGCACAGCACCAGCGACTGCACGGCGAAGCGGCGCACGTTGAGGTTGGCCAGCAGCGCCAGCGCAAAGGCAGCGGTCTTGCCGCTGCCTGTCTTGGCCTGGGCGATCAGGTCGTGCCCGGCCAGCGCCAGTGGCAGGCTGGCCGCCTGGATCGGCGTCATGCCGGTGTAGCCCAGCTGCGCCAGGTTGGCCAGCATGGCCGGGGGCAGCGGGAGGGTGCTGAAAGAAGGGACTGCGGGAGAGGTGCTCATGCGCGATTATCGAGGGCGCGGCCAGGGAGCCCCGCCGCGCAGCTCCGCTCGCATGCCATGCCCGGCCGCCCGATGCGCCGGGGCGGTTAGAGTCCCCTATGCCCCTGAACACGACAAAGAGCACGGCCCACAGCCTGCCTGAGACCCTGAACCTGCCCAATCCCCGCCATGCCAAGCGGGTGCCGCCCCACATCGACAAGGAGCAGTTCGCCCGCATCCGCCAAGCGGCGTACGTGCTGCCACAGGTGGTGAAGCCGGGCGACTACATCGCCGAGCGCACGGCCGGCTTCGAAGAACACCTCGACAAGCTGGGCCTGATCCTGCTGCAGAAGGCGGTGGCCGGCGCCCGCCCCAGCCGTTGGATCGCCCCGGATCTGCTGGACAGCGCCGTGGCCCATCTCGACGCCCTGGGCACCGGCCCCACCGTGCGGCCGCTGATGCTCGAGCGCGGTGCCGCGCTCGAGGCTCTGGGTGTGTCGCGCGATGCGGGTGTCTGGACGCGACTGATCAGCCACAACCTGCAGCTGGCAGAGCCCGGCTGGCGCGTGCCGGTGCTGTTCCGCGTGCCGGTCGACGCCGCGCCGGTCTGGGCCTTCTACCGCACGGGCGACAAGGCCGCGCTGCTCGCCGCACTGGGTTCGCCACCCGAATACCCGCACGCCGCCGAGCTGGTGGCGCACCTGAACGCGCTGGTGGCCCGCAGCCGCGCCCATAAGCCGCGGCACATCGAGTCGCTGCTGCCGCGTCTGCAATCGGAATGCGCCACGCCCAGCACAGCGGCCGATTTCACCGAGCTGAAGGCCGCCTGCACACGCGCGCAAGACCGCTGGGAACACCGCGTCACCGAACTCGAGACGCTGGAGGGCCTGAACAGCGAGCTGGCCTTCCAGGGCTACCCCGACACCTTCGAGAAGGCGCGGCGCCTGCAGCGCACCGTGACGCTCTACGTCGGCCCGCCCAACAGCGGCAAGACGCATGCGGCCTTCGAGCGGCTGGCCCAGGCGCACGACGGCGCCTACCTGGCTCCGTTGCGCCTGCTTGCACTCGAAGGGCGCGACCGCCTGGTCGGCCGTGGCGTGGCCTGCTCGTTGCTCACCGGCGAAGAGAACGTGCCGGCCGACAACGCGCGCGTGGTGTCGAGCACCATCGAGATGGTCGCCACCAACAAGCCGATCGACGTGGCGGTGATCGACGAAGCGCAGATGATCTTCGACCCGTACCGCGGCTGGGCCTGGACGCAGGCGATCGTCGCGGTGCCGGCCAACGAGGTGATCATCATCTGCTCGGCCTATGCCGTGCCGGCGATCGAGAACCTGCTGGGCCTGTGCGGCGAGCGCTGCGAGGTGCGGCACTTCGAGCGCAAGCAGCACGTGCAGCTTCTGCCGCACCCGGTGCCGATCTCGCAGCTGAAGCTCGGTGACGCGGTGGTGGCCTTCAGCCGGCGCGACGTGCTGATGCTGCGCGACCAGATCGCTGCCAACGGCCACCCGGTATCGGTGATCTACGGTGCCTTGCCGCCCGAAGTGCGGCGCCGCGAGGCCGAGCGCTTCGCCACCGGCGAGTCGCACGTGCTGGTGGCTACCGACGCCATCGGCATGGGCCTGAACCTGCCGATCCAGCGCGTGCTGTTCAGCACCATGACCAAGTTCGACGGCCAGGCCGACCGCACGCTGAACGAATCCGAAGTGCACCAGATCGCCGGACGCGCAGGGCGCTTCGGCATGCACGACGAAGGCTTCGTCGGTGTGCTGAAAGAGGCCGAGCCCTCGGCCGCGCGCGTGCTGAAAGAGCTGCTGCCGAAGGCGCCGCGCGCACCGCGCGATTTCAAGGCGCCAGTGGCGCCCAACGGCTGGCATGTGGACACGATCTCGTCGCGCCTGCACAAGACGGCGCTGCGCGAGGTGCTGGGCGTGTTCATGGAGCAGTTGAAGCTTGACGACGCGCACTTCGCGGTGGCCGAGCTGGAGCAGATGCTCGAACTGGCCGAGCAGCTCGACAAGAGCGCCGCGCGGCTCACGCTGAAAGAGCGTTTCATCTACGCCCAGGCACCGGTCGACACGCGCACCGAGTCACAGGTACAGGAGTATTTGGACTGGAGCAGCAGCCACGCGCTCACCGGCAAGGCCGGCAAGCCGTGGTTCCTGGATGCGGTGGACAGCCACAGCCGCCTCGACCGCATGGAGCAGGCGCTGCGGTCTTGCACGCTCTGGCTGTGGCTGGACCTGCGCTTTCCCGGGGTCTACGGCCACGTGGAAGAGGTCGTTGCGCTGCGCAGCCTGCTCAACGACGGCATCGAGCGCCAGCTGAAGGGCAAGCGCCCTCTGGCGCAGGTCAGAACGGGGATGAGGCGGCGCCACTGAGCGGGCCGCTCAGCGCCCGATAGAACGCTGCGGAGGGCGGCAGTGCCACCCTCCGCCAACGCCATTACTTGCTGGCCGGCGAGGCGGCAGCAGCCGGTGCGGAGGCCGCGCCACCCACCACTTCGATCTTCGCGGCAGCCTTCAGGGTGTCGAGCTGCTTCTTCACGTTCTGCTGCATCAGCTGCTGGCTGAGTTGCGGCTTCACGGCTTCCATCGGAGGCGCTTGCACCGCACGCGAGTCTTCGAGCAGGATGACGTGGTAGCCGAACTGGGTCTTCACCGGCTCTTCGGTGAACTTGCCTTTTTCGAGCTTGCTCAGCGCCGCGCTGAACTCCGGCACCATGCGTTGCGGGTCGAACCAGCCCAGGTCACCGCCGCTCGGCTTGGAGCCTGCATCCTTCGACTTCTCCTTGGCGAGCTTCTCGAAGGCCGCTGGCGTCTTCTTGAGCGTGGCGATGATGGCCTTGGCCTCGGCTTCCTGTTCCACCAGGATGTGCCGAGCCTTGTACTCGGTGCCGGCCGTCGTCGACTTGATCCGCTCGTACTCGGCCTTCAGCATGTCGTCGGTGACCGGGTTCTTCTTGACGTAGTCCTCGACGTAGGCATTGGCCAGGGCCGACAGCCGGATCGCTTCCATCTGGTTGACGAACTCAGGCGTCTTGTCGAGGCCTTGCTTGGCGGCTTCTTGCGCCACCACCGTCTGCAGCACCAGGCTGTCGACGATGGCCTGGCGCGACTCCGGCGTGGCCGGGCGGCCTGACCCGTCGCGCTGCTTGGCGACCAGATCGATCGTGCCGTCTGTGATCGCAGCGCCGTTCACCGTGACCTCCGTCTTGCCGGTGGGTGCTGCGGCGGCCTTGTCTTTGCCCCCGCCGCAGGCGCTGAGAACAAGCAAGGAAATGGCACTGGCCAGAAGGACGCCGGATTTGACGGTTCGCATGGGTAGATCCTTGGATCGTGTTGAATAACCTCGGAGTATCGCAAGCCGCGATCACCCCGAATCGTCACCGCACGTAACGTGAATTGCACCAGCAAGGGAACGCCTATGGCAGGCGGTCGACCTTGTTCAGTGGTGGGTGAGCGAGACGCCGGACGCAGATGCGCGGCAGCCTGAGTTCGAACCGGGTGCAAGAGTCGTTGGAAGAAACCTCCACCGTGCCGCCATGGGCCGTGGCGATCTCGCGGACGACGTACAGCCCGAGGCCCAGGTTGGCGCCTGCCACTTGTGAGTCGGACGCGCCTTCGACACCATCGGCGCGCGTGAGCGGGTCGAACAGCTTTGGCAGCAAGCTCGGCGAAATCGGATTGCCATCGTTCTCGACGGCAAGCACCACCTCGTCGCTGTGCGTTCCATCGAGATGGACCCGAACCGGCGAGTTGGGAAAGCCGTACTTCAAGGCGTTGAACACCATGTTGGACAAGGCTTGATGCAGGCGCCTGGCATCCCATTCACCGTGGAGATTGCCGTGTGAACTGAGCTCGAGAATCCGCCCTGAACTGATGGCATCAATCTCCTGCAAGGTGTTCTGGGCGAACTTGTCGAGCTGAAGAGGCGCTGGATCGATGGGCAGGCCCGAGCCAAGCCGGTGACGCGAATACTCTACCAAGTCATCGAGAAGCGCCTTCATCTGCCCGACGCTGCGTTGCACCACGGCCAGCTGGCGCGCATCCTCCGGGCGCGTGCGCAGGGCCAGGGCGGCATAGCCTGAAATCGTGGCGAGCGGCCCCCGAAGGTCATGGCCCAGCATGCCGAGGAACAGATCGCGCGTTCGGTTCACTTCCGTGACGAACACACTCAAGGATTCGGCCATGGCCTGGTCGACGGCCTCGTTGAAGCGGGTGACGTCGTCGAGGTCCTGAACCTGCACGTCGCTCGACGAAGCGCTCCAGAGCCGCAAGACCGTGGCGCGCAGGGCCCGGTACTCGGCCACCATTTGCTCCACCTCGAACCCCTGGCGCTCGCGCTGGCGGGCATGGCTGCGCGACGGGACGCTTCTCAGGGCGGGCGCTGCGTCGCTCTGGCCTTCGGATTTCGCCTGCCGCTCGTCGTCGTCTTGCGGTCGGCGCATGTCTGCAGAAATCTCTTGCAGGATCAGCCTGCCGTGGTCGAGCAGGGCGACCTCGTCCATGTCGGCGGCGGCGGGCATCTGGTTGCGCGCAAACGCAACCCAGTCCAGCAAGATTGCATCGAGATTGGCATTGATGAAGCTGGACAGGCGCATCCGTCATTCTGCGCCCCAATGTGGAGTCGCGCCCGGTAGCGGCAAAACTTGCATGCTGCCGACGCCGAAGGCGGCACTGTTTCAGCAGGTGCCGTCTGCGGACGCGGCGTCCGCTGCGATCGTCAGCTCTGCATCGGCGGCAACGTAGCGAACATGGCGGTAGTCGTGGATGTAGCTGACGCGGTCGTCGCGCCATTCGAGCCACATGAGGTAGCTGGGTTTGGGATCGGCGCGGTCATCGAAGACCGCGATCACCTCGCGGCCCTCCAGCCAGGCGGGGGCGAGCCGCACGGCATCGCTCCTGGCGTAGATGGTGAAGAACATGCCGACATCTGCCTTGCCGGAGCGAAGCGGGTACGACAATTGGTTGAGCTTCACGTCGTCGGCGAGCAGTGCGCGCAGGCCATCCCAATCGCGCTGGTTGAAGAGCGCCACATAGCGCAGCACGGCCGCAGAGGCCGTCGATGCGGCGGGGAGTGCAATCGCTGTGGCGTTGATCTCGCGCAGGCGCGCACGGCCGCGGGCCAGGTGGCCTTTGACCGCATCGACCGTGAGATCGAGCAGCGCAGCAATCTCCGTCAGCGACTCGTCGAGCACGTCTTTCAGGATGACGACGCTGCGCTGCAGAACGGGCAGTTCGGCAAAGCGCGACACCGCTGTCTTGACCGCTTGTTGGCGCATCAGCATCTCCACAGGATCAGGGTGGGTCGGGTCAGCGACGTCTGCAGCGGACTCCATCGAATCGGTTTGCCGGAGCACCCGGCCGCGCAGCAGATCGAGGGCGCGGTTGTGGGCGATGCGAAACAGCCAGGGCCGAAGCGGCGTGGCCTCGTCCAGCGATGGCAAAGCTCCGAGCGCGCGCACGAGAGTGTCTTGCACCACGTCTTCGCCCTCGATGACAGAGCCCATGAGACGCGCGCAGTAGCGGTGCAACTCGGGTCGCAGCTCTGCGGCCACGGCCACAAGCTGGGCCTGGCGCTCATCGTTCGATGGGGTCTGCGTTGCGCTCAAGCGGTCGCTTCCTCGAGAACGGTGATGCCGGTGTCGCCTTTGAGCCCGAAGGCGAAGCCCTTGGCGTATTGGGGGTCGTCCAGCACGGCGACGACTTTCTCGCCAAACATCTGCGGTGGCATCGGCGCACCGAAGCGCGCGAGGAAGGCCTCCGGCGTGATGCCCATGGCGCCCGCATAGGCACGCGCACCGGTGTCGCCAACGCCGGTGCCGCCGATCATCTGCTGCGGCACGATCACCTGGAAGCGAATGCCCAGGCTCTTCTGTTGCGAGATGCCGTTGGCGTACTTGGCCATGAACCACAGCATGCGCTTGGCGCCGGCGTAGCCGCCCGACATCGGCGAGCCGTTCTGCGCGGCACCGCTGGAACCCACCAGCACACGACTGCCGGGCTTGAGCGGCAGGTTCAGCGTTGCCTGCAGCCAATGGAACCCGGCCTTGACGTCGGTTTCCCAGGGCACGGTGAAATCGGCCCAGCTCATCTGGTCCAGTCGCCCCATGCCCGGCTTGGCGCCGGCGTTCAGCACCAGGATGTCTGGCTGTATCTCGGTGAGGATGCGCTGAGCGGCCCACTCGTCTGCCACGTCGGCAGTGAGGGTCGCGACACCGTGATGCGCGCGGACGGATGCGAGCGTGTCGGCGTCTCGCGCCACGACCGTGACCCTGGCGCCCTGCGCGACGAGTGCGCCGACCAATCCCAGGCCCAGGCCGCGGCTTCCGCCGGTCACGACGACGTTCATGTCTTTGAGGCTCATTTGCTCTGCTCCGATGTCCAAGGTATCGCTAAGACGATCGAAGCAGGTAAAAGGAGTCAAGCAGGAGTGAGTGGCGGAGGGGAATGGGAGTCGAACCCACCCGGCGACGCATGGCGCCACCCACCGGGTTTGAAGCCCGGCCGTCCCACCAGGGACGCTTCCCCTCCCGTGTCTGTCAAGGCATTGTGGACGTGAACAGCGAGGTGTCGCTGCGCACCCTGTGCGCTTCGCCGACACGGCGCAGCAGGCCGATGCGGTCGAAGTATTCGAGGATCTGGATGGCCCGTTTGCGGCCGAGGGCGGTGGCGTCGCGGAAGCTGGCTGCCGTCACTTCGCCGTGGGCCTCTGCCGCCACTGCGCGCGCGTGGTCCGCCAAGCGCTGCATCGTGGCGGGCGCGTAGTAGAGATCCTTTACGACCTGGTGCATCTCGCCGCGCTGCGCCAGCCTTGCGAGCGTGGTGCGCATCAGCACCTCGCCTTCGCGTGTGTCGCGCGCCAGGTCACGCACCCAGGTGCCTTCGAAGGTGGCAGCTGCCAGCAGCGGCGCGACCTTCTGGGCCAGTCGCTCGTCCGTTGCAGAAAGCCGCAAGCCATGCTCGGGCAGGTGCACGAACGCACCGTGCACGACGACCACGCCCTCGGCCTGCATGCCGGACAGCAGCGAGCTCCACAGCGGCTGCGCGAGGCGAGGCGCCGCAAGCCGGCGCAGGCGCGCGCTGTCGGGGCCGAGCACGTCTGGGTCACGCGCGTGGAATGCTTGCAGCGCATCGAGCACGGCAGCTTTCACGCTCTCGCGTTGCGTGGTACCCAGCTGCCAGTCGTCCGCAGCCGTTTGCGCCTCGGCCAGAAGCCCTTCGGCCGCAGCCCAGCGGTGCCGCGACAGGCCGTGCGGTGCGGTGTTGAGCAAGGCGGCCCAGCGCTCTGATGCCGTTGGCAGCGACCATGCCGCGAGTTCGGCCAGCCGCTGCGGTGTGCGCCGGTAGCGCATCGGCGCGAACGGATCGAGAACGATGCCGCCGCCGATCGTGCGGCCGGCGGAGTTGTCGCGCAGCACGATGCGCTCGCCGTGCCAGGCACCGACCGGCGCGCGCAACACGAGTTGCACGAACGCTTGCTGACCGGGTGCGAGGCTGTCTGCCGAGGCCGTGCCGCCCAGCACCGCCACCGTGCCCATGGTGTCTGCGGCACCGAGGTGCACGTGCACCGGCGTGCCCGAACGCAGTGGCTTGGCTTCGTCGTGCCACAGCGTGAGCAACGCATCGAGCCGATCCGTGGCGACGCCTGCACCGGCCGTGACCAGCCATTGGCCGCGCGACACCTCGTGCTTGTCCACGCCCGCC
This sequence comes from Rhizobacter sp. P2_G4, assembly GCF_056403575.1. Taxonomy (NCBI): domain Bacteria; kingdom Pseudomonadati; phylum Pseudomonadota; class Betaproteobacteria; order Burkholderiales; family Sphaerotilaceae; genus Rhizobacter; species Rhizobacter sp. P2_G4. Next base: position 38,915 of record NZ_JBFUFG010000003.1, read on the forward strand.
AGCGCGACGGCGCAGCGCTGGCCTGCGTGCGCCTGCGTGGCGGCGCGGTTCTGCGTGTGCAGGCTGCGCACACGTGCGCGTCGATGGTTTGTCGATGGGCACACCTCGAGTTCGTCGCCGACCGCGATCTGGCCTGCGTGCACTGTGCCCGTCACCACGGTGCCGACACCGTCGAGCGTGAACGCACGGTCGATCGCCAGCCGGAATGCTTCGCCCGCCGTTTCGCGCACGGCCGTGTCGCGTGCGGCAGCGAACAGCAGCTCTCGCAACGCAGCCAGTCCGTCGCCAGTGTGGGCCGAGACGGGCAGCACGGGCACGTCGGCGAGCGGGCTGCGTGCGAGCAAGGCGGTGACCTCGGCCTGCACTTGTGCGATGCGCACTGCATCCACGCGATCGCACTTGGTGATCGCGACCGCGCCGCGCGTCAGGCCGAGCAGCGAGAGCACGGCCAGGTGCTCGCGCGTCTGCGGCATCACACCGTCGTCGGCGGCTACCAGCAGCAGGGCGAAGTCGATGCCGGTGGCGCCGGCGAGCATCGTGTGCACCAGGCGCTCGTGGCCGGGCACGTCGATGAAGCCAATGCGCTGCTGGCTGTCAGCCCCGGGAACATCGAGGAATGCATAACCGAGTTCGATCGAGATGCCGCGCGCTTTCTCTTCCGGCAAGCGATCGGTGTCGACCCCGGTGAGCGCGCGCACCAGCGTGGTCTTGCCGTGGTCGATGTGGCCTGCGGTGCCGACGATCATGTTCCAACGATCATGTTGCGATGCCCGGCCTACATGAAGTTGCGCGTGTGCAGATCGGCCAGGCGCTCGGCCTCGGCGCGATCGAAGCCGAGACGGCTCAGCCGGGCACGCCGGCCCGCGGCCATGTCGAGCTTGAGCTGCTGCACGGCCGCATGGCCACGCGCCACGGCCGACGGAGTCAACTCGCCGCCGGCCAGCAGCACCAGCGCGTCGAACACCTCCTCGTTCAGCCCGGCAGTGTTGGCGAGCGCGTCGAAGCGCTGCTCGATGGCGTTGCGAAGCCTCACCTGGTAGTCCGGCTCCACCAACAGCCGGTATTCGAGGTGGGCCATGCCGAAGGCCACGTGGCGCGCCTCGTCGCGGGCGGCCAGCCGCGCGATCTGGCGGGTCACCGGGTCGGGTGCGTACTCATGCAAGAAGTTCAGCAGATTGACGAAGCTGCCTTCGCCCAACACCGAGAGCAAGAAGGTGGCGACCGAGAAATCGGGCGCATCGAACAGCGTGCGCAAGGATTCCTGGCCACCCGCGGTGGACAGTGCCTTGAGCGGACCGCGAAGCGTCGCACGCCGCGTGAACACCTCGACGTGTCGCGCTTCATCGGCGCACTGCACGGCGAGCAACTGCAGCACCTCGCGGTAGTGCGGGTGGATCTGCCCGAGGTGGCGCGCGGGCACCAGCAGTGCGGCATTCTCGTTCTCGATCAAGTAGGCCATCACCTGCACGACGGCGGCTTCGACCTCGGGCGCCAGCTCGAAAGGCAGTTGCCAATCGATCGCGGTGGCCGGGTCCCACTGCGCGGCTGTGGCCTGCGCATACAGATCGGCGGCGGTCGCTGCCCACAGCTCGTGCCGGCGGCGCAAGGCGAACGCGAAGGGTGGGCTGCCGGCTTCCACTGTGGCGCCCCGGGCTGCGAGGCCCCAGCCCGGCAGCGCTTCGGCCGCAATGCCGTCTGCGTCATCGGCGTTGTCTGCACTGCCTGCCATGCTCGCGCTGCGCCAGCGGCCAAGGGCCGAGCCGCCGCGTTTCACGCACGCCTGCACCGTGCCGTCATCGCCAGCTTCGAAGCTCACGGAATGGCCTTGTGCGCGGCACCATGCAACGAGGTGCATGTCCCACGCAGGCGCGGTGCCTCGCACGCGCAGCACCGCCCCGTCGGGCAAGGCCACGAGCGCACGACGGATCAGGAGCAGGGCGCCCTGGTCCAGCCCGAGCGATTCAATATCGATAGTCGGAGGCAAGGATGCGGCCGTCATGGCTGTAGAAGTGTTCGTCGTCGACGGCACGTTCGAGCAGCGCGTAGCCGCTGGTGCGGCCGACGCGCCACTCGCGCAGGCCCTCGAGCTCAAGCAGCGGCCGCACCTGCGGGTCGTCCCAGCGCATCGCCATCAGCAGCGCGGTGAAGCGATCGATCAAGGCCGCAGGTGCGCCCGGGCTGGTGGTGAAGTTGCAATGGTCGTAGGGCGCAGTGCGCGCGACGATGCGCGTGCTGCCGGCGGGCAGCGTGCCGTCGAGGCCGAACGCGAGGTGGTTGCCGTCGATCAGGCAGCAGGCGTCGACCTCACCGGCGAGCAGGGCCACGGCGGCAGCGCGTTCGCCCCCGATGTGGTCGCCGTGTTTGCCGCCGAGCACGTCGAAGCGGCGCAGCTTGAAATCGCGTTCGGCCACCAGGCCTTGCTCGCGCAGGTGGCCGAGCGGGATGAGCGTTGCCTGCGGCGAATCGATGGCGCCGCTGCCGAGCGTCTTGCCGCGCAGATCGGCGGCGGTCTGCAGCTTGCTGTCGGCCCGCACGACGATCACCGAATGCAGGTCGCAATCGGTGTCGCGCATGGCCACGGCCTGCACGCTCTGGCCCTTGGCGCGCGCCATGCGATCGGCGCGCACCCACGCCAGCGGCGAGTTCCAGGCGAGGTGGATCGACCCGTCGAACTGCGCCTCGACTTGGCGCTCGTAGTTGGAATAGAGCACGTAGTCGAACGCCAGCCCGTGCTGCGCGAAGAAGGCCTTGAAGCCTTCCCAGATGGTGACGACCTTGGGCGCGTAGGCCACCGCTCCCATCATCAATGTCGGTTCGGTCATGACTGCCCCTCGTCCGCCGAGTACGTCGTCCGATCCCCCGAGGGGAACGCAGGCCGCGGCTCCATGCCCGCCTGCGCGGGCATGGACGGCCGGAGTGCGAGCCGCGTCTCGCGGCTCGCGCGGGCCGGCTTGGGAGCGGCCCGGCGCCCGGCCCGCTTCCGGCTTGACACGGTTCTCATCAGGCGCTCCTCAGAACAGCGGCAGGCCGGTGATGGCCTTGCCGATGAAGTCGTAGAGCACGTCGGAGGTGGGTGCCATCACGCTCGATGCGCGCGCATCGCGGAACAGTCGCTCTACACCAGCCTCCTTGCGGAAGGCGGCGCCGCCGCAGACGCGCATGGCCGTGTCGGTGACCTCCAGCGCCGACTCGGCGGCGGCGGCCTTCACTTCGAGCACCCGCAGCATGGTGTCGGCGCGGCTGGTGGTGATGGCGGTGAGCGTGTCGTCGAGCAGTGCCTGCGTCATGTCGGTCTGGATGCGCGCGCGGGCCAGGTAGGCGCGGATCGTCGGCAGGTCGGCGAGCGAGGTGCCGAGGTGCAGGTGACGCGTGCCACCTACGTGGCCGATCGCGCGCGACAAGGCGCCTTCCATCAACCCGACCGAGCACGATGCGCTGAGCACCGAGAACCAGGGCAGCACCGCGCCCATCATGGTGTCGAAGCCCTTGCCGTCTTCGCCGAGGCGCTGGTCGGCGGAGATGCGCACGCCTTTGGCGGTGATCGGCGTGGAGGCGTTGCCGCGCAGGCCCAGGCCGTCGAAGGCGCCGGGCTGGCTCAGGCCGTCTTGCTTGGCGTCGACGAACCACAGCGTGCTGGCCCCTTCAGCAGCCAGCGGCTTGCTCGACCAGACGTAGCTGTCGGCCTCGAAGGCCGAGGTGACCCAGCTCTTGCGTGCGTCGAGCAGCACGCTGCTCCCCTCGGCGCGCGCCGTGCCGGTGGGTGCCCAGAAGTGGCTGCGCGAGTCCGCTTCAGAGAACGCGAGCGTGCTCAGGTGCTTGCCTTGCGCGATGGCCTGGCGCACCGGCTCCTTGCCGGCCTGCTCGATGACGGCGGTCGCGCAGTAGTGCATGCAGACGATCATGGCCGTCGACGGACACGACTGTGCAACGCGCGACACCACCTGGCTGGCCTCGCGCAGGCCGAGGCCGAGACCACCGACCGACGTGGCCGACACCAGGCCCAAGAGCCCGGCCTCGCCCAGCGCCGAGATCGTCTCTCGTGGAAAGCGGGCTTCGCTGTCGGTGCGCAGCGCGAGCGGCTCCACGGTGTCGGTGACGATCCGGGCGAGGGCGTCGAGATGGTTCAATCGTTTCTCCTTGAGTTGACGTGACGGGGACTGGTTTCGCGATCAGCTCAGCAGCGCTCGAAGCGCGGGCAGCTGGCTGGTGAATGAGGTGCTGTCTTCGAGACAGCGAAGGTCGAGCAGAAGGCGGTCTTCGGCGATGCGGCCGATCACCGGCTGGGGCAATGTGCGCAATGCGCCGGCCAGCGCGTCGAGCGCGGTGCCGGTGCCTTTCTTCGACGTGCCGGCCGGCGCGAGCGCCAGGCCGGCCGAGGGCAAGCGCTCGATCGGCAACGAGCCGGAGCCGATCTGCCCCTGCAGCTCGACGACCTCGGCGGTAAAGCGCGGCGCCACGGCTTCGGCCACGGCCGGCAGCAGTGCATGCGCCTGTGCGCGGATGGCATCGGCGGATCGCGTGAGCAGGCGGAGCGTCGGCAAGTCTTGCCTGAGTCGCTCGGGTCGCAGGTAAAGCATCAGCGTGGCTTCGAGCGCAGCCAGCGGCAGTTTGCTCATGCGCAGCGCGCGCTTCATCGGGTACTTGCGAATGCGATCGACGGCTGCCTTGCTGCCGACGATCAACCCGGCCTGCGGGCCGCCCATCAGCTTGTCGCCGGAGAAGGTGACGATGTCGCAGCCGGCGGCCAGCATCTCCTGCGGCAGCGGCTCGCGCGGCAAGCCGTGGTGCGCCAGGTCGACCAGCGAGCCGCTGCCGAGGTCGGTGGCCAGTGGCACGCCGTGCGCGTGCGCAATGCCAGCAAGCGTGGCCTCGTCGACAGTGGCGGTGAAGCCCTGCACCATGTAGTTGCTGGTGTGCACCTTCATCACGAGTGCAGTGCGCTCGTTGAGCGCCAGCTCGTAATCGCGAGGGTGGGTGCGGTTGGTGGTGCCCACCTCGACCATGTGCGCGCCGGCGCTGGCCATCACGTCGGGCATGCGGAAGGCCCCGCCTATTTCCACCAGCTCGCCGCGCGAGACGATCACTTCGCGCCGGTCGACGTGTTCATGAGCCAGCGCGGCGATGGTCAGCAGCACTGCGGCTGCGTTGTTGTTGACGACGGTCGCCGCCTCGGCACCGGTGAGGGTGCACAGCAGCTCTTCGACGATGCTGTCGCGGTCGCCTCGGCCGCCTGAGGCCAAGTCGTACTCGAGGTTGTTGGGCGCGGCCATGACCTTGAGAAGGTGCTGAAGCGCCGCGTCGGCCAGCACGGCCCGGCCGAGGTTGGTGTGGATGACGGTGCCGGTGAGGTTCAGCACCGGGCGCAGGCGGGGCGCGAGACGGGTATCGACCCGGGCCGCAAGCGCCGCGGCCAGGGTGTCGATCTGCACCTGGCTACGTTCGATGCCGCCCGCCAACACCTGGATGCGCAAGCCGTCGAGCAGCCCACGCGCCTCGCCTGCCACCAAGGTGTGGCCATGGGCCACGAGCAGGCCGCGCACAGCTTCTGTACGCAGCAGCTTGTCGATCGAAGGCAGATCCTGGGGCTGGGCCCTTTCCCTGTCTGACCCCGAACCGTGAACCACGGATTCGTCGGTCGCGGCCATCAGCCGCCTCCGCCGTCGGGTGGGTGCGCCGGGCCGCTCTCGGGCGACGCCTCGTCGGGGTCGCCGAAGAGCAGCATGAGGTTCACGCCGTGGCGCTGGAAGCCGGCTTCGGACACCAGCAGATCCAACGTCACCGAGGCGAGGTCATCGGCCACCGGTTCCACATGGGCATCGCGTTCCATGTGAACGATCTTGAGGTAGTGGCCGCATTCGTCGCAGGTCTCGGCTTCGACCGGCTGCTTGGCGTGGGACGACGCACCTTCGGCAAGTTGCAGCGACTGGTAGTGGATGCCCTTGGTGCTGAGGCAGTGCGAGCACTTGATGCGCACCATGTGCCATTGCGCCGAGCAGAGCGAGCAGTGCAGGTAGCGGTGGCCGGCATCGCCGCCGATGCGCGACACGCTGGCGGTGGGCCGGCTGCCGCAGCAGGGGCACAGGGTCATGTCGTCAGTGCGACCGAAGGGCGCGGGCTGATCGGCAGTGCGAGCCGCTTCGGTGGCCAGCACGAGGTGCGTCCAGTAGGCCTGCAGCGCGGCTGCGATCAAGGGGGCTGCGGCCAGATCGAGCCCGAGCATCACGCCGTTGAGAAGCCGATCGGCCTGTTGCTCGATCCAGTCGTCGTCGAGCTGGGCCGCCGCTTGAAAGGCAAGCACCGGGGCCTGCGCCGGGCTCCCATCCAGGCGGGGAAGCAGCTTGCCGATCAGCTGGCGCAGCCCGTCGCGCCAGACCGGGTCGCGTGTCCACAGCGCAGAAGGCAAAGGCGGCAGGCCGGCACGAGAAGCGGCATCGAGGGCGGCGCGGTCGGGCAGGGCGGCAGTGGGGTACGCCTGCAGCAGCTCGTGCTGCACATGCGTGAGCTCGGCCATGAACAGCAGAAAGTCGCGCATCGAATGGCCGTCGGCACGCTGGCGCAAGCGCATCTCGCGTTCGCCGAACAGCGTGGAGCGCTCGGGCAAGCGCAGGTACGTGACCAGCTGGCCGGCCTGGACGGCAATTTCTTCCGGTGAGAGCAGTCGGCTGGTGGACGTCAGGGCCATCGATGCATCGGTTCGGGTTGCTGCCTACTTCTCGCGGCTGATCTCTTGGTGCCAGAGCGAGTGGTTGTGTCTCGCCCAATTCTCACTGACCTTACCGCGTGTCATGGCCCGTATCGACCCTTTGACCCAGATGGCGGCATAGACATGCACGATGACGCTCAGGATCAGCACGACCGCCGAGATGGCGTGTACGACGACCGCGATGCGCCGCAGCGGGATCGCGAAGTAATCGGCGAACCACGGCTGCCAGAACACGAAGCCGGTGATGAACAGCAGCACCAGGCTGATGCCGAACAACCAGAACACCGCCTTCTGCCCGCCGTTGTATTTGCCGATGGGCGGCATGCCGTGCTCGTCGCCGGTCTTGATCAAGCGGGGCGCCGCCTTGACCCACTCAGTGTCATGCGGCTTCCACACGTTCTCGCGCCACACCTTGCCGAACAGGATCACGAAGCCGAGCACCATCAGCACGCCGAAGAACGGGTGCAGGATGCGCGTCCACGTGCCGCCGCCGAAGAGCGCGGTCAGGAAGAAGAACGCAGGGTGGAAGAACGCGAGGCCGGACAGCCCGGCGCAGATGAACAGCAGGGCCACCGCCCAGTGGTTCATGCGGGTGCCGGCGGGGTAGCGCTGGTAGAAGCGTGTCATGGCGGTGCTCCTTCAGGCGTCTTCGTGCTCGCGGCGACCATCGCCGGGCGGCTTGGTTTCATCAGCGTCACCATCGGCCTCGACCGGCCCGACCTTGATGTAGTGGAAGAAGCCGGCCACGGCAGCGCCGATCATGGCCGCCACCGCGAGGGGCTTGGCGGCACCCTTCCACAGCGAGACCCAGGGGCTGATCGACGGATCGGCCGGCAGGCCGTGGTACAGCGCGGGCTTGTCGGCATGCTGCAGCACGTAGACCACGTGGGTGCCGCCCACACCGGGCGGGTCGTAGACACCGGCCTGCGCGAAGCCGCGCTCCTTCAGGTCGGCGACGCGCTCGGCGCCGTAATCAAGCATGTCTTCCTTGGTACCGAAGCGGATGGCACCGGTCGGGCAGGCCTTCACGCAGGCCGGCTCCAGGCCCACGCCGACGCGGTCGGAGCACAGCGTGCACTTGTAGGCCTTGTTGTCCTTCTGGCTGATGCGCGGCACGTCGAACGGGCAGCCGGTGATGCAGTTGCCGCAGCCGATGCAGTTCTCTTCGATGAAGTCGACGATGCCGTTCGTGTACTTGACGATCGCACCGGGTGCCGGGCAGGACTTCAGGCAACCGGGGTCCTCGCAGTGCATGCAGCCATCCTTGCGGATCAGCCACTCGAGCTTCATCTCTTCGTTCGGTTTCTGCGTCTCCACTTCCGAGAAGCGCATCACCGTCCACGACTGCGCGCTCAGGTCGGCCGGGTTGTCGTAGACGCCGACGTTGTGGCCGACCTCGTCGCGCAAGTCGTTCCACTGCATGCAGGCCACCTGGCAGGCCTTGCAGCCGATGCAGCTGGGAACGTCGATCAGTTTGGCCACCTGAGGCGTGGTGCGTGCCTGCGGACTCGGCGTGGTGGTCGCCGAGCGCGCGGCGATGTCGAGGGATTGCAACGAACTCATGCGAGGTGCTCCTTGACGTCCATGACGAGTGACCGAGCGAACACCGCGGAACCGGCTCTGCCGGGCCGCTGGTGTTGCCCCCTTGAGGGGGCGCGCGAAGCGCGTAGGGGGTGGGTCATGTTCATCAAGCTTTCTCGATGTTGACGATGAACGACTTGTACTCAGGTGTTTGGGTGTTCGCGTCACCGACGAACGGCGTGAGCGTGTTCACCAGGTACCCCTGCTTGGCCACCCCGACAAAGCCCCAGTGGTTGGGCAGCCCGACCGTGTCGATCTTTCTGCCGTCGCAATCGAGTTGCGGGATGCGCTTGGTCACGAGGGCCACGCATTTGATGAACCCCCGCTTCGACGACACCTTGACCATGTCGCCATTCGCGATGCCCTTGGCCTTGGCCAGCTCCTCGCCGATCTCGACGAACTGCTGAGGCTGGAGCACCGCGGATGTCTTGACGTTCTTGGTCCAGTAGTGGAAGTGCTCGGTCAGCCGGTAGCTGGTCGCGACGTAAGGGAAGTCTTTGGCCGAGCCCATGCTTTCCAGATCGCCCTTGAACACGCGCGCCGCCGGGTTGGCACGGGCCTTCGGGTTGTTCGGGTGCATCAGGTTCGCCAGCGGCGACTCGAAGGGTTCGTAGTGCTCGGGCAGCGGGCCCTCGGCCATGCCGGTGGGCGCGAACAAGCGGGCCACCCCCTCGGACGTCATGATGAAGGGCTGCACGCGATCGGCATCGCCGGGGTTGGCGTCGGGCCGGATGTCCGGCACGTCGGCACCGCCCCAGGCCGTGCCGTTCCACTGCACCACCTTGCGTTTGGCATCCCACGGCTTGCCGTTGGGTGCGCTGGACGCAGCGTTGTAGAGGATGCGGCGGTTGGCCGGCCAGGCCCACGCCCAGTTGAGCGTCTGCCCGATGCCCCACGGGTCACTGTTGTCGCGCCGCGCCATCTGGTTGCCGGCCTGCGTCCAGGCGCCGGCGTAGATCCAGCAGCCGCAGGCTGTGGAGCCATCGTCGCGCAGCAGGCCGAAGCCCGATACCTGCTCTCCTGCCTTGGCCAGAACCTTGGGCGGCGCCTTCGGGTCTTTCGGGTCGGGCGGTGCCAGCACGTCGGCCAGGGCTTTGCCGTTGTATTCCATCGCCAGCTCCTCGGCCGAGGGGCTGTGCGGAATCTTGTACGGCCAGGTCAGCTTGACGATGGGGTCGGGGAAGGCGCCACCGTCCTTCACATACGCCGTCTTGATGCGGTTGAAGATGTCCGCAATGATCTCCGGGTCTCCGCGTGCTTCACCGGGTGGGGGCGCGCCTTTCCAGTGCCATTGCAGCCAGCGGCCCGAGTTGGTGAGCGAGCCGTCTTCTTCGGCGAAGCAGGTTGACGGGAAGCGGAAAACGGTTGTCTGGATGTCTTCGCTCTTCACGTCGTTGTACTCGCCGTAGTTCTTCCAGAACTCGGCTGTCTCGGTGTTGAGCGGGTCGATGATGACCAGGAACTTGAGCTTCGACAGCCCGTCGACGATCTTCTTCTTGTTGGGGAACGAGCCCACCGGGTTGAAGCCCTGGCAGATGTAGCCGTTCATCTTGCCCTGGTTCATTAGCTCGAAGGCCTGCAGAACGTCGTAGACCTTGTCGATCTTGGGCAGGTAGTGGAAGGCCCATGAGTTTTCGGCCGTGGCCGCCGCACCCCACCAGGCTTTTTGCAGACTGACGAAGAACTTCGGGTAGTTCTGCCAGTAGCTCATCTGGTTGGGCCGCAGCGGCTTGAGCGCGCGGGGCTTGTAGTACGTGTCGAGGTCCTGCTCGGACTCGCGGGCCAGCGACAGGTAGCCCGGCAGCGAGTTCGACAGCAAGCCCAAGTCCGTCAGGCCCTGGATGTTGCTGTGGCCGCGCAGCGCGTTCATGCCGCCGCCGGYGATCCCGATGTTGCCCAGCAGCAGCTGCATGATGGCGGCGGTGCGGATCATCTGCGAGCCCTGGCTGTGTTGCGTCCAGCCCAGCGCGTAGAGGATCGTCATCGCCTTGTTCGACGCAGACGTCGTGGCGATCATTTCGCAGACCTTGAGGAACTTGTCCTTCGGCGTGCCGGTGATCCGGCTCACGAGTTCGGGTGTGTAGCGCGAATAGTGGCGCTTCATCACCTGCAGCACGCAGCGCGGGTGCTCGAGCGTCGGGTCGACCTTGGCGAACCCCTTTTCATCGAGTTCGTAGCCCCAGCTCGAGTTGTTGTAGCTGCGCTTTGCCTCGTCGTAGCCGGTGAACAAGCCGTCCTGGAAGCCATAGGCTTCGCCGACGATGAAGGGGGCGTTGGTGTAGTTCTTGACGTATTCCATCTGCAACTTGTTGTTGCCGATGAGGTAGTTGATGACGCCGCCCAGGAACGCGATGTCGCTGCCCGCGCGGATCGGCGCGTAATAGTCGGCCATGGCGGCCGAGCGCGTGAACCGCGGGTCGACGACGACCAGGTTGGCCTTGTTGTGGTGCTTGGCTTCGATCACCCACTTGAAGCCGCAGGGGTGCGCCTCGGCGGCGTTGCCGCCCATGATGAGTACGAGGTCAGCGTTCTTGATGTCCACCCAGTGGTTGGTCATCGCACCGCGTCCGAACGTCGGGGCCAGACTGGCCACCGTCGGTCCGTGTCAAACGCGCGCCTGGTTGTCGAAGACGAGCATCCCCATCGAGCGCATCGCCTTGTGCGTGATGTAGCCCGATTCGTTGCTGGATGCCGACGCGCACAGCATGCCGGTGGTCGTCCAGCGGTTGACCACCTGGCCGGCTGCGTTGTTGGCCACGAAGTTGGCGTCGCGGTCGGCCTTCATCAGCTTGGTGAGGCGCGTCATCGCGTCGTCCCAGGAGACGCGCTTCCACTCCTTGCTGCCAGGCTCGCGGATCTCCGGGTACTTGAGCCGGTTCTCGCTGTGCACGAAATCGAGCAGCCCGGCGCCCTTGGGGCAGAGCGTGCCGCGGTTCACCGGGTGATCGGGATCGCCCTCGATGTGGATGATGTCGGCGGTGACGTTCTTCGCCCGATCACCCAGGCTGTACATGATGACGCCGCAGCCCACCGAGCAGTACGGGCAGGTGTTGCGTGTTTCGGTGGTGCGCGCCAGCTTGAAGTGCCGCGTCTCGGCCAGCGCGGTCGCTGGCGAGAAGCCCAGCGCCACGAGAGTGGACGCTGCCAGCCCCGCACCGCTGACGCGGAAAAACTGCCTTCGGTTCATGTCCATCAAAAAGCCTCCTGCGACGCACCGGCCGCGTGAAACACCAGAATTGAAGTGAACGGCAACGGCCTCATGCTGCACGCCCGATGCGAACCGAAAGCCGGCTCGCAGAGAGGCCGAGTGCAGCGAATGAGACCTGTCATTTCGAAGCGGCAGTGCTGGGCGCTGAAGCTGCGCCATCTCCGCCGGTGGGCGCCGATGTGTTGCCCGCGCCGGCCTTGCCGGTTCCCTGATTCGTCACCATGCCGCCGATCGCTGTGGCGCCATCGGCAGGGCCGGCTGCAGACGAGGCCGGCAAGTCGCCGGAATGAGGTGTGACTGTCGCGTTGGCTGCGCTCGCGCCGTTGGCCGCTGGCGAGGTGGTCGGGGTGGGCGATGTTGCATCGCGGCGTTCACACGCCCCCAGCATGAGCAGGGGCGCTGCGAGCGCTACCCAAGCGAAACGGACGCAAGGCAGTTTCATTCGATCCCCAAGGATGAAGAAAGAGGCCGCGCTAGACGGCCGGTGCGATTTGCCGCGCCGAGTGTAAGCACACGGCCCCGCGCACCGCAAGTTGAATCAACCTATCTGGGTCGTTGCATGCCCGACGGGCATTCCGGAAAGCCGATTCTTCGGCCCGGTCTGCTCTCTGCCCCAAAGAGGCTCAGTCCGGTGGCAACTTGTTCAGCACCGATCGAATCCGGGCAATCGTGTCTTCCACGCGCGCATGGATCGAAACCTCCAGCCCGAGGGTGCGGCCGATGGCGTTGACGCGTGCCGGGTTCAGCGGAATGCCGCCGGCGTCGATGGCGGCGATGAGGTCGATGGCGCGCTGCCTGTCTGAAAGAGGCACGTTCTCCGGAGACGGGACCAGTAGATCCTTCATCCACCGGAACGGGCTCGGTTTGCGCGGCATGCTCATGCGCCGATCATCCGCCTTTCGCCAAGCGTTTCCGCCCACTGTCAGTGAGCCTTGCGACAGCCGACTACAGTCGCGCAATGAGCTATGAACTTCATTATTGGCCCACCATCCAGGGCCGCGGCGAATTTGTTCGATTGGCGTTGGAGGCTGCAGGCGCACCGTATGTGGACGTGGCGCGGGGCGCCGGCAAGGCCGGGCAGGGAATGAAAGCCATGCTGCACTGCATGGAAGACGAAAAACTCGTCCACCCGCCTTTTGCGCCACCGTTCCTGAAGGACGGTGCGGTGATCGTCGGGCAGACAGCGGCCATCCTGCACTACCTTGGGCCGCAGTTGAAGCTGGTGGCTCGCAGCGAGCAGGCGCGTGTGTGGACGCAGCAGATCCAGCTCACCATTGCCGACATGGTGACCGAGGCGCACGACACGCATCACCCCATCGGCAATGGCCTCTATTACGAAGACCAGAAGGCCGAGGCGCTGCGCCGCGCCGAGCAGTTCTGCCGCGATCGCCTGCCCAAGTTCCTGCAGTGGTTCGAGCGCATCGTGGTGCGCAACCCGGGTGGCCCGCGCTACCTGGTGGGTGGCAAGCTGAGCTATGCCGACCTGTCGTTGTTCCAGCTGATCGAAGGCCTGAGCTACGCATTCCCGAAAGCGACGCAGCGCGTCTTGCGCTACACGCCCAGCATCGTGCAGCTGCGCGACCGCGTGGCTGCGCTGCCACGCGTGGCCGCCTACCTGGGCAGCGACCGGCGCATCCCGTTCAACGAAGAAGGTATCTTCCGCCGCTACCCTGAGCTCGACATCGGCTGAGACCTGTGCAGCGACTGCGCAGACCCGTGATGCCTGACAGGCAGAATGCGGCATGAAACCTCCGGCAAGACTCCAATCCCTCATCGAAGAGGGTCTCATCGACACCGTGGTCCGCCAGCTCATGAGCGGCAAGGAGGCCATGGTCTTCGTCGTCAGAAGTGGCGGTGAAACGCTCTGCGCCAAGGTCTACAAGGAAGCGACCCACCGCAGCTTTCGCCAGGCCGTCGACTACACCGAGAACCGCAAGGTCAAGAACACACGGCAGGCCCGCGCGATGGCCAAGGGCACGCGCTTCGGCCGCGAGGCACAAGAAGCGGCCTGGCAAAGCGCCGAGGTCGATGCGCTCTACCGCCTGGCTGCCGCCGGCGTGCGTGTGCCCAAGCCGCACAACTTCTATGAAGGCGTGCTGCTGATGGAACTGGTGGCCGACGAAGGCGGCGACGCCGCGCCGCGCCTCAACGACGTGGTGTTCACGCCGGAAGAGGCCAAAGCCCACCACGCCACGCTGCTGGTCGAAGTGGTGCGCATGCTGTGCGCGGGCGTCGTGCACGGCGACTTGTCGGAGTTCAACATCCTGCTGTCGGCCGACGGCCCGGTGATCATCGACTTGCCGCAGGCGGTGGATGCCGCCGGCAACAACCACGCGAGCCGCATGCTGCTGCGCGACGTGGCCAACCTTCGTGGCTTCTTCGGCCGCTTCGCGCCCGAATTGCTGCACACGCAGTACGGTCCCGAGATCTGGAGCCTCTACCAGCGCGGCGCGCTGAGCCCGGACACTCCGCTCACCGGCCGCTACGAACACCAGGCCGGCGCGGTCGACCTCGGCAGCATCATGCGAGAGATCGACGATGCGCGCGCCGAAGAAGCCGCACGGCGTCTGCGCATGCAGACCGCGCAGTAGTGACGCGGTTTACTGCGTGTTCGTCACGATCGTGACGCGGCGGTTCTCGGGTGCGGTCGGCACCTTGCGGTTGAGCAGGTCCGTGTCGCCCTTGCCCTCGGCCTTGAGGCGGTCGGCGGCGATGCTGTGGGCGGTCACCAGGTAGCTGCGCACGCTCTCGGCGCGCTGCTGTGAAAGAAGCATGTTGGCGTCGTGCAAGCCGCGCGGGTCAGCGTGACCTTCGACGTTGAAGGTGTACTCGGCAAGTCGGTCGTTCTTCAACGCCGCGGCCACCACGTCGAGCTGTTGCTTGGCCGGAGCCGTGAGCTCGGACGAGTTGGTCTCGAAGGTGATGAGCAGCGAGGCGCTGGCCTTCTTCGGCGGTGCAAGTACGGCGTCGGTGCTGCGGCTGACTTTCAGACTGCGCGTCAGCACCGGGGCGGGCGGTGGCGTGAGGGCATCCAGCAGGTTGGATTCGGTGACCTTGTCGCCCTTGAGCAGCGTGGTTTCGTCGGCCCAGGTGGTGGTGCAGGTGCCCGCCAGCAAGAGCAGGGCGGCGGCAGTTTTCGACAGGGTGTTCAGGGTCAGGCGCATGAGAGATCTCCGGGCATCGAAGCTTGGTGTGGATTGTTGAGCGATTGGCAAACGGACTGGAAGCGACCAAGGTCATGCAAGGGGTCTTCAGGGTCTCAGCCTGAAAACGGTCCCGGCACGGTTTCGCCCCACAGGCTCGAAAGCCGCGTGGTCTCGGCCGGGTCACCGACCCATACCGCGATGGCGCTGTAGTTGTCTTGCCGCGGCGTGGCGGCGGTCTGGATGGCATCGGCCATGCGTGTGAGCCACTCGTCTGGTGACTTGGATGCTGCGAATGCGGTTTCGATGGCGTGTTTGTCGAAGTGGTCCCACCAGCCGTCGGAGCACAGCAGGAAGGCGTCGCCATCTTCGACGGCCATGTGGCTCTCGATGGTGTTCGGCTCGATGCCGCCTTCGGCCCCCATGGCGGCAAGCAGCTGGTTCTTCTTGGGGTGCGTAAGCGCTTCTTCGGGCGTGAGGTAGCCGGCATCGACCATGCGCTGCACCACGCTGTCGTCTTGCGTCACGTGCAGCACGCGGCCGTGGCGCAGCATGTAGAGACGCGAGTCGCCCACGTGCGTCCACAGGGCTTCTTCGCGGCGAGCATCGATCCACAGCGCGACCAGCGTGGCGTGCATGCGGTCGCGGCTTTTCTTGTCCTGCTTCTGCGCAAGCGCTTCGTTGGCGTCGCACACAAGCTGTGTCAGGTAGGCCGGCGTGGCCTGCGAGGCCGATTGCAGACCGAGCGCCGTCATGCGCACCACGATGTCGGAGGCGATGGCACCGCCGCGGTGGCCTCCGGCGCCATCGGACAACACGGCGTACCAGAACGAGCCGCTCTGGCCGTGGCGCAGATCGTCTTCGTTGTGGGTGCGCCCGCCCACCTCGCAGCGGGTGGCGATTTCGACCTGCAGCATGGAGTGCTTCGGTTAGACGGGGTGCCGTGCAGCGTCGAGCCGGTCCAGCTGGTCTTCATACGCGTCGATGAAGGCCTTGCCGAAGAGGTCGTGGAAGTCGTCCTGCGCATCGTCTCGGATGCGCTTGTAGTGCTGCAGGTAAAGCTCCCACAGCTTCGCGCGCCGGTTCATCGGCAGCACGCTGTCGAGCACGCTGTGGCTTGAGATCTTGCCTTCGAGCTTGGAGGGCTCGAAGCGGTCGAGCACGCCGGTGAGCGCGGCCCGCATGCCGGCCATGGTGCCGATGGCGTGGCCCAGCAGGTCGTCCATCACGTCGGTGACCGCGGCTGGGCCCATCATGAAACCGCGCATCGGCGGCTGCAGCAGCTGCTCGATGGCGACGCCGGCATCGGGCGAGAACTTCAGCGGGTTGTTGTTGCGCGCCTGGATGGTGGTGACGTCGGCCTTCAGCTCCTGCTTGGCCGCGGCACGCACGGCCACGAGCTTGATGGTGCCGTCGATCGAATGGTTCAGCACCTGGCCGATGACCTTCATCAGCTCCGGCGTGAGGCCTTGCGGCAGCTTGATGTTGACGCCGGCACCTTGGCAGAACGCAGCCCAGAGCTGGTCGGTCGGCGCGTTGGCTGTGCCCGTCGGGGGCAGGGCATCCAGCGGCGCCGGGGCCGAATCGAAGGTGGGGCGCGAGGGCTTCACGCCGGGCACGGTGCCCTGGGGCGTGAGGTCTTGCGGCCGCACCTGCAAGGGCGGCGAAGGCACCGGGCGCGGTGCGGGTGCGGGGGGCATGGCAACCGCCGGCGGCTTGGGCGTGGCCCTGATGACCGTGACTTCCGGCGGAGCCGCGGCCACGGGAGGCTTAACCGGCGCCACCGGTGGCGCCGCAGGCTTCACGGCGGGCGGCACATAGGCCGCCTTCATCTCGGGCGTGTGGTTGAAGTCGGACGGCCGGGCCGATGGTGGCTCGGCCGCAGCACCGCCGCCGAACATCGCCAGCGGGTCCTTGTTCTCGCTGTTGCTGCCGGGCGTTGTGCCGGGTTTCGGGGCGGACAGGAACGCTGCCAGCGGATCGGCGCCGGGTGCGGCCGGAGCATTCAGGCCGAACATCGCGTCCAGGCTGCCGCCGGGTGGCGAAGCGGCGTTGCCGAGCAGGTCCCCCAAGCCCAGGTCGGCCGGCAGGGCCGTCGAGGGCGCCGCCTTCGGGCTCCCGCTCATGAACGAGTCCATCGCCGCACTTGCCGGTGCGGCGGGCGGCGACGACGGCAGGTCGGCGAAGGGGTCGAAGTCGTCGGGCAATCGTGCCACCGGCGCCGCGGGTGGCGGGGGCGCAGACGGCGGCATGACGGGCGCGCGCACGTGCACGGCCGTGGTCGGCGGGTTGGCGGGGTGGCCGTCGAGCAGGCCGGCGAACGGGTCGCTGGCGTTCGATGAGACGCCGCTCCCGAGCAAATCGGCGAAGGGGTTGGATGGACTGGTGGCCGCCGGTGCAGGCGCCCCCGACAGCGGCGCACGCAGCTTGGGGTTGGTGCGGCTCTCGGTGGCCGAGGCTTTGATGACGGTGCGCGCGTCGACCGGTGCTTCGGTCGGTGGCTCGGCGCTGTCAGACACGGTGGCACGCATGCCGTAGCCACCGACGAGGATCTCGTCCCCGTGGCTCAGCGTCGAGCCTTCGCCGGGGTTGACCGGGCGGCCGTTCACCGTGATGGCGTTGGCGCTGCCCACGTTGCGGATGGAGAAGTTGCCGTTGCTGAACCACACCTCGGCCTGCAGACGCGAGATGTGGCGCTCGGGGTCAGGCAGCGTGAGGGTGTTGGTGTCGGAGCGGCCTATGGTGCCGCCGCGCTCGTCGAAATGGCCGGTGATGGCCTGGGACAGGGTTTCGCTTTTCAGTGTGTGGGCGCGAATCACGAGATTCATGGGGGCTCCATTGGCGGGCTGGCCTTCTCTGACCGGTTCAAGAAGACATGGCTTGCCAGAGTTGCCTTTATCGGGCGCGGGGTGACGAATGGCAATCAACGAAAGTCATGCGGCACCGCGCGCCGCTTGTGCCACGTGTGAAATTCCCGCTGTCGGTCGCCGACTGGACGGGGCTCCTGAGCTAGCGAATGCAGGCTTGCTCGGGTGGCGTTTCTCGCCGCAGCTGTTGCAGCAGCGCGTCGGTGGTGCGCCCGGTCACCTTCCAGCCGAGCCGGGTTTCCTCGTCCGAGATGGCGAGGCGGGTCTTGGTCCCCGGGCGGCCGTCGGCCTTCAGCTCGGGGTGCGAGGTCGACAGCAGGCACTGAAGCTCCTGGATCTCGCGCCGCGTGAGTCCCCTCTGGTTGTCGCTCCAGGTCACGGGGATGGCGGGGAGGCCTTTGAGGGCGTCGGCCAGCAGGCCGATCGAGAACGCGTAGTTGAGAGAGAAGTTGTACTTGTAGTGCGCCTCGAAGTTTGACGAGGCCAGCAGGTAGGGGCCTTCGGTGTCGTCGTTGAGGCTCAGCAGCACGAAGGGGGTGTCCACGGGCACGCCCTCCAGGGGGCTGATCGGGACGACGCCCAGCCGCTGCCATTCGGCCAGCGGGCGGCGATTGGCATCCAGCAGCTTCTTGGCCACGGTGGAATACAGCGTGCCGCCGAACGCCTTCTCACGCAGCGCGAGCGAGCGGTCGACAGTTGGCGGCAGGGTGACTGCCAAAGCCCAGGGCAGGCCGGGCAGCCAGCCATCGGCGCGAACCTTTCTGGCGGTGAGCATCAGCGCATCGGGCACGCTGTGGATGCTGTCGACCTTGCCGTCCTGGTCGCCATCTGCCAGTGGTTCGCCAGACTTTCCGCGATGCTCAAGGTACGTGGAGGGAATGAACTGCGTGAGCCCGAAGGCGCCGGCGAACGAGCCGAGAAATTCCTCGGCTGCCACATCGCCCAAGCGCAGCACCTCGATCGCCGCATACAGCTGTCGCCGCGCCCGCGTCTTGGCTGCGGCCGTGGCAGAGATGGGTCCGCAAGCCCGGTTGGCCAGGGCTTCGACGACGCGGTAGCCGCCCTGGTGGCGCCCGAAATCGGTCTCGACCCCGAAGAAGGCCACCACGGTTTCGGGCTCGACGCCGGTCTGCGCCTGGATGTACTGCAGCTGCGGGCGCCAACGCTCCAGCACCTCGCGCCCTTCGACGACCTTCTGCTCGTCGACCAGGAAGCCCGCGTACTCCCAGGTTGGGTTGATGAACTCGGGTTGCGGTATGCCAGGCTCGGCGAGCTTCGGGTCGTAGGCGATGCCGGTCATGAACTTGTCGAACACGGCCGGTGCGATGCCCGCCTGCGATTGGGCGCTCGCACGCAGCTGCCGCAGGCAGGGCGCGATGTCGGTGTCGGCAGCCTGGGACGGCAGGCTCACGAAACCCATCAAGAGGAGCAGGGCGATTCTCATGCTGTTGCGGGCCATGCTAACGCGCTGATGCAGCACAGCGTTCAGTGTCAGGCTGCACAGCGCCAAGGTGGTGGCACGCAGGGTGATGCAGGCACAATGTGCCGGTTTTGAGCATCCAGGCACCCACATGACCCCATTCACTTGCCAAGGCAAGGCGCCTGCCACTGCGCTTGTGTTGACGGCCATCGTCACCGCGCTCCTCGCCGGCTGCGGCACCAATACGCCGAAGCCCGAAGCGGCGCCCGCGCCGGCCACGTCGACGACCTTGCCTCCCTTGTCGTCCACCTCATCGCAAGCGCCCATGCAGTCGCCGGCCCCAGCTCCCACAGCGGCTGCCCAGCAACAGGCACAGAAGTCGGCGCAAAGCGTGGTCGAGCTGCTTGAAGTGGGCAACGAAGAGCAGGCACGCAAGGAGCTGCAGAACGCCTTGTCGCTGGATCCGAACAACAAGCTGGCCGTGAGCCTGATGAAGCAGATGACCGAAGACCCGGTCGCCACGCTGGGCAAGGAGTCGTTCCCGTACGTGGTTCGCAGCGGCGACACCTTGTCGCGCATCTCTGGCCGCTTCCTCGGTGACATCTACAGCTTCCACATCCTCGCTCGCTACAACAACATCAAGGTGCCGCGCCAGGTCGGCGCCGGGCAGACGCTGCGCATTCCGGGCAAGGCACCGCCGCCCGGGGCGTTGACGGCGAACGAGCCGGTACGGCCTGCGGCGGCTCGGTCCGATGCGGCAGTTGCTGCGCCGACACCTCCGGTGCCCGCACCGGCTGTCGAGGCGGTGAGCCCGGCAGAAACGGCTTTCCGCAGCGGCGATGCGGCCTCCAAGGCTGGCATGCTGGAGAAGGCTCTCTCGGACTACAAGAAGGCAGCTGCGCTTGGCCACCCAACGGCCGCAACCCAGGCCGATGCCACGGCCAAGCGGTTGATCGACATCCATTCGCGCAATGCGATGGCCGCGATGGCCCGCCAGGATCTCGACGGCGCCGTGCGCTCCTGGGACCGCGTGCTCGAGATCGAGCCCGACAACGAGACCGCGCGCCTGGAAAAGCAGAAGGCACTGCGCCTGAAGGACAAGGTTAAAGCCCTGCCGGGTTGATGAGCCCTCAGGGGCGGGCGTTGCTCGCCCCTGAAGCCGCCGGCTTGTTGCCCGGCAGCT
Organism: Rhizobacter sp. P2_G4; assembly: GCF_056403575.1. Classification (NCBI taxonomy): domain Bacteria; kingdom Pseudomonadati; phylum Pseudomonadota; class Betaproteobacteria; order Burkholderiales; family Sphaerotilaceae; genus Rhizobacter; species Rhizobacter sp. P2_G4. The sequence continues at coordinate 59,020 of NZ_JBFUFG010000003.1, forward strand.
TCAGCAATGAATTGCACCCCGGGTGACGGGGTGACACCTGCAGGCAACGCTTGACCGCTGCCTGTGCGCCGGCCGGGTCCTTCGGCTGAAGCCCCCACGCTTTCTTGTAGTACAGCTCGGCCAGCAGATCGCGTGCGGCTTGGTCGTTCGGCGCGGCCTTGAGCTGGCCCGCCATCTGGTCGATGGCTTCGTCGATGTCGCCTTGGCTCGCGAGGTTCGACGCCTGCTCCATCAACAAGGAATTGGCCGGAGCAGGTGGCTGGGCAGGCTGTGCGCGGGCCGGCAGTGACAAGGTCTTGCCCGGCTTCAGAAGGTGCTCTTGCCGAATGCGGGCGCGCTCGATGGCGCGCAGCGAATCAGCGGCTTCCTTGTTTTGCGGCTGCAGCGCCACGGCGCTCAGGTACAGCTGCTCGGACAACGGCAGGTTGCTCTTGAGCTCCACGCGCGCGCGGGCCAGGTAGTCCTGCACCATCGTGTCGATGCGCTTTTGCAGTGACGCCAGCCGGCCGTCGTACTCGCCGGGCCTCAGCAGCACGAGCACCTCCCAGGTCGCTGCCGCGTCGGCGAGCGCGCCTTGCTCTTCCAGTGCCATGGCCTTGTCGAGCTGCTGCCGTTCGAAGGCACGTATCTCGTTGGATGCGGCGGTCGCGGGCGGCTCGGTGGCTGGTCGGGATGATCGTGTCGTTGCGGGCGTGCCGCAGCCGCTCAGCAGGGCAACGGCCAGCATCGACGCTGCCAGGTATTGCAAACGATGGGTCATGGCAGCGAGATAGGCCGGCTGATTTGCAGCCGGGCCTTGAAGGCTTCCAGATCGTGGTTGCCGTAGATCATGGTTCGCCGCAGCATCAGCGGTGTCGCGTAGAAGGGTGTGCCGCCGGGGTTCACCGTCACGCCCAGCCGGTAGTTGTTGCGCGCCAGCACGTCGAGCACGATCTCGTTGGCGTCGCCGTACGGGTAGGCAAACTGCTTCACCGGCAGTTTCAGGCGGCGCTCGATCTGCTCGCGCGGCACGCGGGCTTCGGTGTCCAGGCGCTGCCGATAGGCGGCTTCGCTTTCCTCGCGCAGGCGGTTGATCAGGTTGGCGTGGGTCTTCGAATGCGCCTGGATGTCGATCAGGCCCGAGGCCGTCATCTCCTGCATCTGCGGCCAGGTGAGCGCGTCGCCGGCGCCGACGAAGTCGGTGTACAGGAACACCGTGGCCGGAAACGCGTGCTTCTTCAGCAGCGGATAGGCGTAGCGGTAGTAGGACTCGTAGCCGTCGTCGAAGGTCAGCACGACCGACTTCGCCGGCAGCGCCTGCTTGCCCTCGAGAAAGGCCGCCACGTCTTGCAGCCGCAGCACGCGGTAGCCGTTGGCGTCGAGCCAGTCGAGCTGTTCGGCGAAGGCCGTGGTCGACACCGTCATGCGGTTCGTCGAGTTGCCCACGCGGTGGTAGCAGAGGATGGGAATGGTCTGGAAGCGGTCGCTCTTCACGCCCGTCGGGTTGGTGGGCTTGAGCGGCACGATGGTGGGATAGTCCGCGCGCGGCTTGGCACCGGGGTTGGCCTCGGCCACCTCCCAGTCGCGTTGGCCGCTGCCGAGGAAGCGCGCCGCAATCGACCCGTACGTGTCTTGCGGGTGCGGCAGGTAGAGCAGCCAGCGGTCGTTGCGAGCCAGCACGCCTTCGTTGGAGGCGGCACTCGGTGGTGCCGGTGCAACCGGCGCGGGGCTTGGCGACGGCGTGGAGCAGCCGCCCAGTAGCGCCAGTGCGAAGGAGAGAAGCACAGCCCAGCCCGCGGCGCGACGGGCGCACGGAGCCGGCTGCAGAGCAGTCGCGCGGCGCACGGTCAACGCGACAACTTCTGGGTGTCGCCGCTGGCTCCGGGTGCCGATGCGGGAGCGGGTACGGTCGGCTTGATCGCGGGTGGGCGCGGCCCCGGCGTTTCCTGCGCTGCCGGCCGATTGGGCATGAAGCGCTGCTGCAGCGCCTGCGCCATGCTGTCGAAGGCCTTGAACAGCTCGCCGAATTCGTCCTTGCGGTCTTCGGTGATGCGGTGTTCCAGCCGGCCCATGGCCACCTCGCTCATCGACTTGGTCAGTGTCTTGATGGGCCGCGCAAACCAGTTGGCCAGGAAGTACATCGCCAGCGCCACCGCGATCACGGTGACCAGCACCAGCACCACCATCAGCGTGAGGCTCAGGCGCGCCACGTAGGCCAGCGGCTTCTCGGCAATGCCCAGCGCCACGCGGCCCACGGCCTTGCCCTGGAAAGTCATCGGTGCTTCGAAGCCGAGCACGTTGCCGTTTTCATCGACATAACGCGTGACCGTCACGCCACCGGAGCGCGTTCCCAGTGCCTGGCCGGTGCGCGCGGTGTAGGGCTTGCCGACCCACGCGGCCTGGCTGGAGGCGCGGACCACACCGGCGCGGTCGATGACGGTGATGTCGGTGAAGTCGCGTGTCTTCATGATCTCCTGCACGGACACCTCGACCGCCACCCATTCGTCGGACAGCGCCGAGACGGCGTTCTGCGCCGCGATGAAGCGGCTGAGCGACGCGCCATAGTCGGTGACCTGCCGCATCATCGCGGCCGTCTGCTGCTGGTTGACCACGCCGCCGGTTGCGGCCATCACCACGAACACCACGAAGCCCATCGTCAAGGCCCACTTGACGCGCAGCGGCATGATCTTCGATTTGCCTTTTTCGCGCGCCTCGTCCTCGAGCTCGCGCTGCAGGCGGATCATCGCGTCTGCCAACTCACGGCCGGTCTGGAAGCGGCGATCGGGATTCTTGGCCAGGCAACGCTCGACGATGCGGCGCAGGTCTTGCGGAATGTCAGGCCTCAGCTTCTGGATGGGCACCGGCTCGTCGTTGGCGATCATCACCGCCAGCGCCACGATGCTGTCGGACTTGAACGGCGCCTGACCCGAGAGCATCTGGTACAGGATGATGCCGACCGAAAACAGGTCGGACCGCCCGTCGACCTTCGAGCCCTTGGTCTGCTCGGGCGACATGTACTGTGGTGTGCCCAGCACGTCGCCGACACGTGTGTCGCCACCGGCCGACGAAGAGGTGACGTGCGCAATGCCGAAGTCGGTCACCTTCACGAGCTGCGCGCCCGAGACGCACATGATGTTCGACGGCTTGATGTCGCGGTGCACCACACCCTTGCTGTGCGCGTAATCGAGTGCCTTGCCGAGTTGGATGCCGAGCGAAATCACATCGCCGAGCGGCATCGGCCCCACGCGCGACATCAGCTCGTTGAGCGGCTCGCCCTCGATCAGCTCCATCGCCATGTAAGGGCGGTGGTCGATCTCGCCCACGTCGTGCACCGTCACGATGTTGGGGTGCGACAGGTTGCCAGCCGCGCGTGCCTCGCGCAGAAAGCGGCCGCGGTATTCCTCTTGCTCGCAGTATTCGGGGTGCAGAAACTTGATGGCCAGCGCGCGATCGATGCTCGGGTCGTGCGCCTTGTAGACGCTTGCCATGCCGCCGCGGCCGATGCGGTTGATGACGCGGTAGCGCCCAACCTGCCGTGGCGCATTGGCGGCGCGGTCGGCACGGTCTGCGGTAGGCAGGGTGTCGAAACGCGATGGCGCGCCCGTGCCGCCAGTGACGCGGGTCGAGTCGGTGTCGAAGAGAGAGCGGCCGGGGGTATCGGGTGATGACATGGAGCTAGCCTTGGTTCGCACGGCGCGTCGCCAGGGTGGCAGTTATCGACCCACGCTCGGCAATTGGCAATCAACGAAAGTCATGATGACATGCACGGGGTTACGTCCGCTTGCATTACCTTTGTCATGTGCCTCGGCGTGGGGGCCGATGCGACACTTTGAAATTCAGCCGTCAACACCATGAGCGGGTTCTCCGTATCGTGATGCTGGCCGACCATGGAGAGCCGCCATGTGCAGAAACATCCGAACCTTGTTCAACTTCGAGCCGCCGGCCACCGAGCTGGAGATACGCGACGCTTCGCTGCAGTTCGTCAGAAAACTCTCCGGCTTCAACGTGCCGTCCAAGGCCAACGAAGCCGCCTTCGACCGCGCGGTAGAAGACGTGGCTGCGGCCGCACGCACGCTGATCCAGTCGCTCGTCACCACGGCCGAGCCCCGGGACCGCGAGATCGAAGCGGCGCGCGCACGCGCCCGATCGGCCGCGAGATTTGGCACCCGCACCTGATTCACTCACTGTTACCCTCCACCGCATGACATCACACACCTTCACCGCCTTGACGCTGGCCCTCGCGTTGACAGCCTGCGCCGCACCGTCGCCGCAGCCCATGGTCGACGCCGCCACTGCGCCGCTGAATGACCTGAACATCATTCACGCGACCATTCCCCCTGTGCTCGTCGAGGCGCAGAAGAAGCCCTATGCCGCACCTGCGGACAGGAGCTGCGTGGCGCTCGCGTCCGAGCTGAAGGCACTGGATGAGGTGCTCGGCCCCGACCTCGATGCGCCGGCCTCGATGGCCAACCCGGGTTTGATCGAACGCGGCGCGACATTCGTCACCGACGAAGCCGTGGGCACGGTGCGCAGCGCCGCCGAAGGCGTGATGCCCTACCGGAAATGGGTGCGCAAGATCAGTGGTGCCGAGCGCTATGCGAAAGACGTGGCTGCGGCCATCGCGGCGGGCACGGTACGCCGCGGCTTCGTCAAGGGCATGCGTGTGGCGGGCAGCTGCGCTTGAGCTGACTGGTGACACGTTCACCGTGAGCAGCCTTCTACCGTTCGGGCCGAGGTATCGAAGCCCTTCGATGCCGCGGGTCAAACGGGGCCTGCCTGAGGCAGGTCAGCCGCGAAGCATGTCGCGGTAGAGGCCTGGTTTGGAGCCTTCGATTTCGACGGCTCCCGCCACGCGCCGGAAGAAGTCCTTCGGTCCGACGTATCCAGCGACCGCGTAGGCATAGCCCATCGCCTGCATGTCGTGCAGGCACGCCAGCAGCAAGGCCTCGCCGACACCGCCACGACGCGCGGCAGGCACCACCCCGATGGGACCGAAGAGCCCGCGCGCCGTGGCGTCATAACAGGCAAACCCGATGGGCGCGCCCGCCTGGGTGGCAATGAAGATACTTACCGGCCGGTTGGCCAGCGCCACGCGCGCTTCACTCGCCCAGCCGCTGCCGAATTGCGAGATGACCCAATCGATCACCACGCCCTGTTCGGCACCGATGGGTTTGCGCACCGAGACACCATCTGCCAGCACGTGCGACGCCGTGGTAGGCAAGGCATAAAGCTTGATCAACATGTCCATGGCGGGATTGCACCACAGGGTGTCGGCTCATGGTGAGATCAGGGCACTCATCATTGTGGCGAAGGCATAGGGCAGCTTCGAGCGAGCGGGCGAGCTGGTTGGCGACCCAGCAGAGATGGCCGAGATCGTCAGGAAGTAGACCTCGCCCGGTTGCATCAGATCGGGCGGCACGACCATCGAGGTCTCGCTCGTGTAGAAGCGGCCCACGGTGCGCGATTCGCTGCGCGGGCCGGTGGCGAAGAGCCGACGCAGCGTGACGAGGTAGCGGTCGGGCGCGCCGATGGCCGGTGTTGTCCAGCTGAAGGTGGGCGAGGCGCCGACAGCCAATTGGTTGGCGAACAAGCTCTTGCCGTTGACGCTGGGCGAGCGTACCGGTGTCATGCGGGGCTTGAGGTTCAGTGCCGGGTCGGCCGATGCGGTCGGCACCAGGTCCACGCCGTACAAGAAGCGCTCGAAGGGCAGGGCCACCGTGGCGCCAGGTGCCATGTAGCGCACCGTGAAGCCGTAATACGACTCCATGATCTGCGCCCAGTCGCTGGGGAAGGGGTTGCCGTAGTGCACGCGGCCGAAGTCGAGGGCCGTGCTGCCGAAGGTGTTGAACTCCATCAGCGAGAAGGCGCCGCTGGGAATGCCGTAGTCCGGCGCGAGGGCGGATGTGCTCAAGGCCAATGCCGTCGATGAGCCCACGGCGGTGGGGTTCACCTCGGCCAGGCGGCTGGCGAACGAAGGCCGGTCCCACTTCAGCTTCAGCGTGCTCGAAGGTGTGACGTCGAGGAAGCTCGAATTCACGGCGCTCGGTGAGCCATCGGTCTGCGTGAGTGCCGGCATTACCAGCGAGCGGACAAGGGTGCGGTAGTCGTTGCCTGCAGCGGTGCCGAGCTGGTTGAGATAAGCCTGATCGCCCTTGGTGGCGGACAGCAAGGGGATGAAGATCGCACCCGTCGGGTCGGGCCCGAAGTCGAGCCCGAAGTTGCCGAGCGCCGTGTCGCCGGTGACTGGCGCGTTGGTGACCGATGGGCTGGTCAACGGCAAGGTGAGCGAGGTGCCTTGCATCGGCACACTCCACGCCAACCCGTCGGTCGACTGCCATGCATTGAGGTTGCCCGCATTGACGGTGAGTGGCGTCGGGTTGTTGGCGAACTCGGAGTCGACGCGTCCGAAGCGATCGGAGCCCCAGTCGATGAACGGTGAATCGGTCCACACCCAAGTGGTGTTGATGTGCACCCAGTGGCCGCCTTCCGGTACGCCGTTGATGAGGTAGCTGCCATCGGGGCGCTGGCTCGTCGCAGCGATGCGCTCGAAGCCGCCCAGGCCGTCCGGCGCCAAGGCTTCGACTGTCGAGCCCATCAGGTCGAACGGGAGCTGGGTCGCGCCGGTGGCGGTGTGATACGAGTCGGAGAACAGGCCGGTGACGGTGCGGCGTTGCACCGCCACCGAGGCGGGCAGAGTGCTCGGTTTCTCAATGGCGCGCTTGATGACCAGGCGGATCGATGCCGCCTGCACCTTCTGTGTTTCGTCAGCGCTGAGCCCCGTGACCGTCCCCGCCACGCTCGGCGCGGGGAACAGGTGCGCAAGGTTCGCACGAATGGGCACATCGCTGGCCCAGAACGGCAACGGCATGACGCGCTGGGTGGTTTCAGTGGGCGGTGACGTGGGCGCTGCAGGCGCGTTGTTGCCGCCATCGCTGCCACCTCCACCGCAAGCGGCCAGCGACAACACGGCGGCGGTCAACAGGGCATGAATCAGAGGACGGACAACACGATCGACTTGCAGGTCTGACATGGCGTTTGCTCCTGGATTGAGTCAATCAATCTAGGCCTGCAAACCACCCCTGTCCGGTGACCAAAGTCGCCGCGACGACTTCAAGTTAGGGATGGCCGGGGCCGAACCACAGCCAGGCTGACACGGCGCTGAAGATGATGCCGATGATTAGCCAAGCCTTGGCTTGCGGGACAAGCTTGCCTGCGCTCACGGCGCGCCAACCGGCGAGGAGCAGGAAAAGGGGGCCGAGGATGGTGAAGACCATGCGTGCGTCGATCGATGGCATCAGGCCTCCATCTGGGCGAGCAGGCGCTGTTGCCGGTGAGCGGGTGCGGCGCAGTTGAAGAGCACGCTGCCGGGTTTGAGCAGGCTCATGTACAGCGCCGCAGCCATTCGGCGACGCTGCGTGTGTTCCTTGAGAACCTTGAAGCAATGGTTGATGGAAGGCGGCGCACCGGCGAACAGCCGAATGCCCGGTGGGTACTGGCCGGCATTCTTGTTCCACCACGCGCTGAGCTTCGGTGGATCAGGCCAGGGCAGGCTTTCGTCTTCGTCGAGCGCGACGTTGTCGTCATTCGGGTCATCGCTCGGGCCACCCGGCACTTTCTCGGGCGGCTTGCGGTCGAGGTCGAGAAAAGCGAGGTCGATGCCAGTGATGAAGCTGAAGGCCTCGCCAGCCACGCGGGCGTGGCTGGCGTCTTCCATGTGCTTGAAGAGCCAGGGCACGACTTGCGCGTCTCCGGCCCAACCAGCGGCCTTGATCAGGGTGCGCGGCGGTGCACCATCGGCTGCGAGTTGCTTGACCAGCGCACGAGCGGCATCTGCGTTGCAGGTAAAGAGCGCAAGCGAGAGCATTTCCAGCTGGACGGGGCCGGGTGCCAGCGCCAATGCTCGCAGTGTGCTCAATGCCGCGCTGCGATCACCCAGCAAGGTGGCCGACCATGCTGCTGCCGAGTTGACGATCCCGGGCTCATCATGCAGCCGGGCGATGCAGTCGGGCAGCAGATCAACGCGGCCCAATTCCCCGGCTGCCCGCAATGCACGGGCTCGCAGGCGCAGGTCAGGCTGCTCCGTCGCAGCTTCCAGCGCAGCGCCCGGATCAACGCGATGCTGTGCGCAAGCCGCCATGCCCAGCCAGCGGGCGCCAGCTGATCCATTTGCCAGCAACTGGGCGGTGAACCCGCGCAGCAACCCGGGTGTCACCCAGCCAAAAGCCGAGGCCAAGGCGCGGGGTGCGTCGGGCACGACGTTCAGCAGTGACAGCAGGCGGTCGATCTGAGCGGCATCGCGGCGCTCGATCGCGAGGACGGTGGCGACGAACATCTGGCCGACACCAGGCACATCGAGCGCAGCCCGGCTCAGGCCTGCACCGAGATCGCCGGAAACCGACAACCCATCCAGATGCGCCGCCAGACGCTCGTCGGTGCGGCCAAGTTGGAACAGCTTCACATGAGGCGCACGAACCAACACGCCACGAACCGAGCGCAACGCTGCGGCGTCATCAAGGTGCTGGGCGACGACGACCGGGATCATGGCTCGCTGAGACGTGGTGTCTCGGACTCCCGATGGGCGATCATTCCAGTCTCGTCCAACTCTGGCCATCGTGCAGCATGACGTCCTTGGCGCCGATCGAGCACAACACGCCATCGCCGGTCGCCAGCTTGTAATAGGTCTCCGGCTCGTCTTCGCCGAAGTCCGCGGCGTCGAGCGCCTTTCCATCAAATGTCAACAGTTCCACCGTCGAGCACAGATACAGGCGATCCTGATGCCAGGCGACTCCCCAGATGTCATCGGAGTATTCGAGGCCTTCAATTGTCTGCCACTGGTTGCCGCGGCCAACAACCAGGGTGCCACTCTGGCCAGCCGCATACACCTTGCCATCGCCGGCACAACAGACATCATTGAGAATCATGTTCGTCGGGCTGTCGATCTGCGTCCAGGCGTGGCCGTCGAAGTGGCAGATCGAGCCATTCCATCCGACGGCATAGAGATCGTTGGAATTGAACCCATCGATCGCCTCGAATCCGCCGACCTCCAGGCTCTTTCCGGAGGCATGCAGGCCGGAGTCGATGGCAGCCCATTTGCCTCCCGAGCGCTTGTAAACCTGCCTGCCCATGCCGACTGCATAGATGTCGTTCTCGATCGTCCGGACTCCGCGCAACGGGCCGCTGTCAGAGACAGTCTTGAGCTTTGGCGTTACCTTCTCATTGGACTGAACGCCACCACCTCGAACGTACACCTCACCGAACTCTCCAACGGCGACCAGTTTCGGTGTGCTCGCTCTGTCGACGCCAATACCGGCACAGAGCCAGTCCTGGTCGCCTCCGTTGAGCCAGGTCCCGCTTTTCCAGCCGAGGAACATGGCTGAATCGATTTTTTTTGCGGCGAGCTCGTCGTTGGACACGAGGTAAAGGATGTACTCCTTGTTAACGACGCAGCCATTGATGAACGAAAACTCGTCTTTCCACTTGGACATTGCTTTCTCCGGATTGTCTGTCTTCTCGGTCTCAAATCGACCCACTGGTTCTCGCGTCCTTGATGGCTTTCTTGAGAGATGCGAGAGCTGAATCGGCTTGCGTGAGATCGGTGCTTCCTGTCTTGACGGCCTTGATCTCGGTGTCGTTTCGAATGCCGCATTGACGATGATAGTTGTCGAGCTGTGCATCAATGCACTTCTTGCTGCATTTGGAATTCGGGAAAACCTTCGTCATCGCCTCATGGGCACTTTTCTTGGCCTCGCCATAAGTGGTCGTCTTCGCACTGACGGTCTTTCCACCCGTCAACTTGAGCGTCCCGTCCGGGCAGCCAGCGGCTACTGCACTCTGGTAGGAGTGCATCAGCCCGTGGGTGCCCACGTTTTGCGTTGGCCCCTCGGCGCAAACGCAGGGAGCATCGTTCTCCTTGTAGTTCGATATTCCTTGCAGCGGCGTTGATCCCTTTCCACCTCGCCCCTTGTCGAAAAGTGCGCTCGCCTCGATCAGATGGTGAGGCGTCTGCGGCGGGCAGCATGTGTTGGGGCTGTAGGTCTGGAGCGCACAGCGACGCGCTGCCAGGCAATCATTTGCGCCGGTCTTGGCAGCGAGATTGAACGCCGTCTTGCTCTTCTTTCTTCGCGACGGCTTGGCGGCGCCCATGCCAGCACAGGGGTCAGCGACGCCCTTGCATGCTGTTTCGATCTTCTTGACTTCACTGGCGCAGGCGCCTTTCGGATTTGCTACCGACGCCTTGCTGAGGTAGGGCCACGTCGGCGTGTCACCGGGAAAGGACGCGTGGTTGTGGGTCGTCAGGTCGAGGTTGCGTACAAGGTTCTCGCCTTCGACCTTCACATCCATGGACCAGGCGTTGAAGTAGACCTTGCCGGTGTTCTTGCTTGTGACCATCCCCTTCTTCGGGGCCGCGCCAGCTTCATCGCCCGAACTCTTCTTGAAGCAGCTCTTGTTCTTGAGCATGATCTCTTCGCCCGAGATCTTCACCGAGGTCGAACCGTCGGTGGCGTCTGCATCCAGTCCAGTGTTCGGATATGGAATGGGTACCCCCGGTGGGGTGGCTGGCGTCTGAGGTGGGGTGAAGCACACGTCGGGAAACGCGCAGATCGCCTTGCCAGACCCCTGCTTGCAGGAGACCTCCATGTTGTTGGCATATACCTCGTTGCTCATCGCGCCACCCGGTATTGCAACGACATCGCAGCACGCTGACCCGCGTCGTTGGCCATATGGACCAGGATGTTGGTCCCCACGGTGTAGCCCTTCCTGCAGGCAGCATGCGCCATGGAGACGATGCTGAAGCCGGAAACCGCGCCCATCTCGCCGGTGCATTCCGCCGGATGCCAGATGTCGAAAGCCTCTTTCCGCTGACGGAGCAGGCGCGCCAGAACAAGCGCAGCTTCCTTGAAGTAGTACTGCTCGCCGGAGTTGTCGGTGATGCGAAAGTCCATGTCGTGCATCTGGCATTCCGCATCGGCCAACGCGGCCTTGACGGCTTCTGACAGGCCATCGCCACGCAGGGGCTGTTCGCTGTCGATGTGCGCCGCTTCGCGCGCGAACCCGATGCCGGTGCAGACCAGCTCAGGGGCTCCAGGAGTGGGCGGTCCGATCAGCAAGGCGCCGGCTCCTTCGCCTGGCATGAAGCCATTCGAGTTGCCCTCGGTGAGCAAGCGGCCGTTCTGCTCGTAATGGCTGAGCGTGGGCCATGCCAGCAGGCTGTCGGTTGCGACCACGAGAACGCGCCGCGGCTGTGCTTGTGATACCAAGGCACGTGCCCTCGCCAACGCCACGGCGAGGCCCACACGGCCCTGGGTGACGATCGCCGACTGCGAATGGAACCGCACGCCCAGCTCGCCTTGAATCTTCAGCAGAAGCGCGTCGTCCAGCCCGGCTTGCCGACCTGGCCTTTCGGCCTCGGCCACGCACAGGATCAAGGGCAACTCCGACCAGTCGCTCTTCGGAATGTCTTCAAGTGCCCCTGCGATGGCCATCGAAGCCATCTGGGCGAGCTTGGTCAATCCGCGCACTGGCTGACTGAGAGGCACTTCATGGGCCATGATCCATCCTCCATCGGAATCGATGAATCGGGTTTCAACAGGGTTGGTGACCTTGGCGCGAAATGCCGCGCAACTCGACGCTGCGTCGAGGCCGACTGAAGTGACGAGGCCAGTACGAAGGATGGCAATCGGAAATCCGCTCACAGGGGCTCCGCCAGGTTCTTCAGGGCTGCTGCTCTGGACGGAACCATCACGACAGGGATCGGGAAGTTCACCTGGTCGCGCTGTTGCCACCACTCGCTGCCTCGTTTGCCGATCATCACCTGGGCGATCTCGTGCATGCTTTTCTTGAGCGGCCGGGCAACGCGCCAACTCATCGTGAAGCGTTCGTGGTCGGGTTCGAACAGGATGGTGTCCAGGGTCGCGGCGAGATCTTCCCGCTCCCCGTGCTTCGGGAAAATATGCACCGGAGCTTCGAAGTGGGGCAGCACGAAGTGGCGCGATCCATCGGACGTGAAGCCGTTCAGCACTACATTCATCGGCCCTTTCGGCACCGGCACCTGCTGGTCTTCAGGCGCGGCCAGGTAGTAGCGCTCGTCGAAGTCCTTCGGCAGAAACGGGAACACTTCGGCCAGCCACTTGTCGTCGTAGGTGCCAGCGAAGCGCGCGCGTTGCGGCCAGCCTCGGCCGACCGGGCCGAGCGACATCGGTTTGCATTTGTCTCTCGGGGAGTTGACCGCGTTGCCGAGCTCTTCGGTATTGGGCAGCGGTGTGCCATCGACCCAGGCGTTCTTCAGGTGCTTGTGCCAGCCCCGTCCGACAGGGTTGGGCAGGTAGGCGTCGTGTTCGCTCTCGTCATCGCTGTAGCGATCGGCACCGCCGAAGGCCAGATCGTATGAAATCGGCATCGTCGAGAAGGGCTGCGGCACCGATGCGCTGATACCGGTGAGACCTGCTTGCCAGACACGATCGCCAATGACGTCAAACGACTTTTCCATCGACGCGACGCGCAGGCCCACACGCATGCGTGTGACTTGTCGACCTTCGGGAGCATGCGCGCTGCCCAGCAGCAAAACGTCGCAGGACTGCTTGCGGGGGGCAAAGTCGATCTCGTGGACCGGCGAGCTGAAGCCGGGTTCACCCGTGAAGGTGTCGGCCATGATCAGCGGGAGCTGCTTGTCGGCAAGGCGCACGGGTTCGCCGGTCTTGGGCAGCGTGAAGGTGCCCTTGATCACGATCACCAGAAGCTCGCGCCCGCTCGGCTCGAGCCCCATGTTGAAGCCCGCGACCATGCGGGTGGCGTTGATGAGTTCCATGCGGGAGTCCGCGGGCTCAGTTGAGTTGAACCGATCCGCCTTTGATGCGGTTCACGCCGGTCGAACGGCTCGACACATAGCTGCCCTGGATCAAGACCTTGCCTGCCTTGGTGAGCGTGATGCTGGCCTTGCCACATTTGAGTACCAACTCGTCCCTGGCGCTGACAATCATGCGTTCGCCATCGGCGTCGATCTGCACGTACCCCGGGGCATCCGGCGCGAGGTTTTCTGCCTGGCGCAAGACACCCATGACGATGGGGCGCGAGGCGTCACCGCCATCGAACGACAGGACCACCGACTTGCCGATGTGTGCGCCATGCAGATCGAGCACGGAGCGTGCGCGCAGTGCTGCCGTGCCGGGCTGGCCGGGGTAGATCACCAAGGGTGACAGCCCTTCGTCGGCGATGGCGACCAGCTCTCCGATCACGACCTCTGGAACAGGCCGCGCACTAAGCGAGACCGCTCTCGACAACAACAATGGTGCCAGTGCGTCGTGTTCCACAACCTGCCCGCAGGGTGTGTCGGTATCGGCCAGCGCCAGTGGTTCGTCGATGGAATCTCTGCTACCCATGTGGGGCCTCCGTGCAGTTTCGTTTTCAGTTGTGAAGAATCTTTGAGCCCTTCATCACGATGTCGCTACTCGCCTTGGCGTTGATCTTGCCGGAGCCTTCGATCGTGATGTCCTTGCCCTTGATCGTGATGGTGCCGTCTTTCTTCATCGTGATGCTGGCATCACCAGTCTTGATGGTGATCGAATCCGCGGCCGTGATGCTGAGGTTCTTGCCCACGGTCAGCGAGTCGTCCTCGGCGATGGACGTGGTGCGCGCCTTGCCCACCGAGGTGGTCTGGCCGCCGCCCACGCTCAACGCCCGGTCCGCGCCGATGGTGTTGTCTTGCTTCGAGCCAACCGAGGTGGTCTGGTCGGCGCCGATCGTGTTGCTCTGGTTGATACCCACATTTGTCGACTGGTTGGCACCCACCGTGATCGATTGCGCCGCACCCACCGCAATCTCTTGTGCCGCCCCGATGGCCACCGATTCGTTCACGCCCACAGCGCGTGTGCGTTGGAGTGCCACTGTCTCCGTCTTGCTCGAACCGATGGTGACCGAGCGGTTCGATCCGATCGTGATCGTCTCGTTGGCACCAACCGACTCGGTGCGGTTCGCGCCAATGGAGATGTCTTCGTTCGCCCCCACGCTCTCGTTGCGGTTCACGCCGATCGTGATCTTCTCGTTGTTGTCGACGGTTTCCGTGCGGTCGTGGTGGACCGTGATCGTCTCGTTGTTATCGACCGTCTCCGTGCGGTCATGCTTCACATGCACCGTCTCATCATGGTCGACGGTCTTGGTCCGGTCATGCCCGACCCAATGCGTCTCGTCGTTCTCGACCTCGATGTCCTGGTTCTTCTCGGCGTGGATCCACAGCTGCTCTGACCCGGCCTTGTCCTCGAAGCGGATCGCGTTGGCGTTGCCGTAGCCGCCGCCTTTCGACGAGCGGGTGAGGATGCCGCTTTGCGTCGCGTTGGCGGGCAGGTCCCAGGGAGGCATCTGCTCGGCGTTGTAGACGCGGCCGGTGATGAGTGGCTGGTCGGGGTCGCCTTCGAGGAAGCTGACCACCACCTCCTGGCCGATGCGTGGAATGTGGATGGCGCCGAAGTTCTTGCCGGCCCAGGGGTAGGAGACACGCACCCAGCAGGAGCTCTTCTCCTTCATGTCCTTCTTTTTGGCTTCGCGGTCCCAGTGGAACTGCACCTTCACGCGGCCGTACTTGTCGGTGAAGATTTCTTCGCCGCCGGGGCCGACGACAACGGCCGATTGCGGGCCTTGCACGAAGGGCTTGGGCGTGCGGCGCGGCGGGCGGAACTGCTGGTCCGACGGGATGGCGGAGAAGTCGCACTGGTAGCTTCCACCGCTACCGCCGCCCGACTCTTGCGCTGCTACGTGCGCGCGGATCGACAGGGCGGTGATCAGGTACTCGGCGTTYTGGTCGTCGCGCGGGTGGCGGTCTAGCTTGAGCAGCTTGCCGACTTCGATGCTGTGGCCGTTGGATGTGCCGCGCAGAGACTGGAAGCGTGACTGCATTTCGTCCATGCGGTCTTCGGCGAGTTGGGTGCCATCGGCGGCCTGGATGTAGTCGCCCTGGAAGTCAAACATCTCGTAGTCCGACAGGTCGTAGCTGCGCGCCTTGTCTTTGTCGACTTTCAGGTCGGTGGAAGGGCGCTCGAAGTCGTAGCTGGTGAGCACGGCCTTGCCGGTTCTCACTTCACGCGAGAACGACCAGTTAGACACGTATTCGGTGTCGGGCGGCGCGCTGGCGGTGTTCTCGAAGTAGGGCAGCGTGTCGTGGCGCTCGACGGCGTTGTGCGCGCTTTGCGAATCGACGAGCACGAGCTTGTGCTTGCCGTCGGTGTGTTCGAAGTACCAGTAGATGCCTTCGTGCTCGAGCAGGCGTGCAATGAAGTTGAAATCCGTCTCGCGGTACTGCACACAGTACGTCCACTTGCGGTACGAGCGGAAGAGCTTGAACTCGAAGTTGGCGACGCTGTGGTCTTCGAACACCTTCTTGACGATGTCGGGGGCGCTCAGGTCCTGGAAGATTCGGCAGTCGGAGGTGCGTGTCAGGAACCAAAGCCAGGGCCGCACGGTGGCCTGGTAGCTGTAGTGGCGGCCGCGGTGCGCGCCGATGGCGAAGCGGGTCACGTAGCCGTTGAAGTGGCGCTTGGCGTCGTCGGGCAACTCGGTGTGGACGGTGATCGCCTTGCCCAGCAGGTCTTCCGGCTTGATGGTGGCGCTCGGGCTCAGCAGAGAGATTTCGATCTCACCGAGCATGCTAAGTCCGGCCGACGCGGCCATCGACTCGAAGATCAAGTCGCTTGGCGGCAGCGGTGTCGTGAGCGTGATGGATGCTGGCATGTCGTTGAGCTCGGGCCGCGCTGTTCGCGCGATGGTGAGAAGGTAAGGGCGGGCCGTTGCGGGGTAAAGCGACGAAAGTCATAGCTGGGCCAAACGCACCCGTTTGAACGCTAACTCCTCAGCCGTGCCGGTCCCTGGATCATTTGGCGGAAGGCGGTGCTGAACTCGGCCATCATGTCGTCGAAGGTCCAGCTCTGGATGCCCGCCGTGACGCTGACCGATTGCGGGTCGTAGCGCAGACAGGCCGTGCCGGCTTCGCTGCCGTCACCGCGCATGCCCGCCAGAACCCATGCATGGCTCCCACTGCTGCCGCTGTCTTCATCACGCCAATTGCTGGCCACCATGATCGGCCCCTGGTGCAAGGTGGTCGCGAGGGCGGAAGGCGTCCAGGCACCGTGTCGCAGGTAGCGCAAGCCCAGGCGTTCGGCCAGGCGTTCGTGGGCACTGTCGGCCGCGCTGTCCAGGCCTATGGCTCCGCGGCGAAACACGTCGTGCCATCTCTCTCCTACTTCATCACTGTGACCCCGACCGGGCGGCAGAGACCGCATCGTCCAGGGGGCTGCCTCGCCTTCGTGCACGGGCCGTTCAAGTTCCACGTTGTGCCCCAGCAGCATGGCCAGGCTGGCCATCTCACAGCCGGTGAGGTCGGTTCGTTGGTGAACGAGCGTGATGTCGTGGCGTACGTTGAAGGTTTCGGTCTGATGCAGAGCGATCCAAGCCGTAAGGTCGCAGGCATCGTCCATCGGCAGCAAGGCGCGCAGGAACCCGGGTGCAGCGGTCTCACGACGGCGTTCAATGGGAAGCCAGTTTGCTCGTCGGAACGCGGCCAGAGCGCTTCTCGTCGCCACGTCGAACTCACCCGATTCAGTCACTCTTTGGTCGGGGACCCGCAGAGCGAGATAGTGCTGCAGTTCCTGGATCAAGGCGGGGCTCGAGCCGGCGGACACGACGATGTGCGTCATGCTGGGCGCTCCTGGTTGCGTTGCGCGGCCACCAGCCAGCCGTCGACGTGCTTGCCTGCTTCGGATCGCAACACCACCTGCGCCAAGTGCCGTGGCGAGAAGCCAGCGGCGACGACGGATGACTCGATATAGCCCCGTGCATGCGCATATCGCCCGTGCGGGTGCAGGCGGAAGGAGGGGCTGTCTGGCGTGAGCAGTGCTTCGACGGTGAACACCAGCAGCCCATTGGGACGCAATGATTGCATCGCAGCTCGCATGGCGCCGCCCAGCTCACCGAAGTAGCAGAACGTGTCGGCACAGATCAAGGCGTCGTACTTCGCAGGGTTCGCATTCATGTGCGCCACCAGTTCGGCGTGCTGCAGGCTGTCGTAGACATGCCGACGCTCGGCCTTGTCGAGCATGCCTTGCGAGAGATCGCAGCCGCTCAGGTCGCTTGCCCAGTCGCGCACCATCGGGCCGCACAGGCCGGTGCCGCAGCCGAGGTCGTGGATGTCGAACTGCCGTGCGGGCGGCGGCAGCAGTTCGCGCAGCAGGTCAGCCACGAGCTGCGGTGCGCGGTAGCCCAGGGCCGAAAGGTTGGCGTCGAAGGTAGCGGCGAAGGCGTCGAAGGTTTTCTCCACGTACGCATCGCTCGCCCGCTCGGGCACGGCGCCGCCGGAGCAGGCGGCGAGGTGGTGCTTGATCACCGGGTTGTCGGGGTCGGTGGCCAGCCATTCGCGGTAGAGCTGCGCTGCCTCATCGAGCCGGCCCAGTTGCACCAGTGCCTTGGGCACGGCGTTACGTGCCTGCAGGTGGCGCGGCCACAGCACGATGGCCTGGCTGTGAGCCTTGAGCCCTTCGTCGACGCGGCCTTGCTCCAGCAACGTGAGTGAAAGGTTGTACCAAGCCTGGGCGAAATCGGGCTTGGCTTCGAGCGCCCGGCGGCACAACGCTTCGGACTCGGCGTGCTCGCCGCGCTTTCGCAGCATCGTCGCCAGGTTGTTCAGCGCGTCGATGCTGTCGGGTTGGATGGCCAGGCAGTCGCGGTAGGCGTTGACAGCCTCGTCGAAGCGTTGCGTCTCCACCAGCACGTTGCCCAGGTTGTTCAACGGCCCGGCGCGCCCCGGCATGCCGGCGATGGCCTGTCGGATGAGCGTGAGCGCCGCTTCGCTGTGGCCACGCGTGTGCTCCAGCACACCCAGGAAGTGCAGCGCGTCGGGCTGACCGGGCCAGCGCTGCAGGATGGACAGCAGCACCGGCTCGGCCTCGGCGTGCATCTTGTCGCGCAGCAGGTCGACGGCTTGCTGCAGCATCTGCCGCTGCGCCAGGCGCGCGACACCGCTCACGGGTTTCGATGCTGCTGGGGTCTTCATGTCGCCTGACCGAACGACGATGTGTCGCTAGTCGAACGCATACGCAAAATCACCCGCGTCCACGCTCAGCTCCACCTTCTTCAGCGGCGCGCCCGAGGCCAGACGCGTGAGGTACTCGTGGCTGATGCGCGGCAACACGGTGTTGGTGAGCAGCGCGTCGATCACGCGGCCGCCGCTTTCCACCTCGTTGCAGCGGCTCACCACCAGCTTGACCACCTCGTCGCTGAAGGTGAAGGGGACGTCGTGGTTGGCCTCCACGCGCTTCTTGATGCGGTTGAGCTGCAGGCGAACGATCTGGCCCATCATCGTCTCGCTCAGCGGGTAGTACGGGATGGTGACGATGCGGCCCAGCAGCGCCGCCGGGAAGACCTTCAACAGAGGCTCGCGCAGCGCCTTGCCAATGGCCTCGGGGCTCGGCATCAGCTCCGGGTCCTTGCACAGCGTCATGATCAGCTCGCTGCCGGCGTTGCTGGTCAGCAGGATGATGGTGTTCTTGAAGTCGATGAGGCGGCCTTCGCCGTCTTCCATCCAGCCCTTGTCGAACACCTGGAAGAAGAGCTCGTGCACGTCCGGGTGCGCCTTCTCCACCTCGTCGAGCAGTACCACGCTGTAGGGCCGGCGCCGCACGGCCTCGGTCAGCACGCCGCCTTCGCCGTAGCCCACATAGCCCGGTGGCGAACCCTTGAGCGTGGAGACGGTGTGGGCCTCCTGGTACTCGCTCATGTTGATGGTGATGACGTTCTGCTCGCCGCCGTACAACGCTTCGGCCAGGGCCAGCGCCGTCTCGGTCTTGCCGACACCCGAGGTGCCCGCGAGCATGAAGACACCGATCGGCTTGCTCGGGTTGTCGAGCATCGCCCGCGAGGTCTGGATGCGCTTGGCGATCATCTCCATTGCATGGTCTTGCCCGATCACGCGGGCGCCGAGCAGCTTGGGCAGGTTGAGCACGGTCTCTATCTCGTTGGCCGCCATGCGGCCCACCGGGATGCCCGTCCAGTCGCCGACCACACTGGCCACGGCCTGGTAGTCGACCGTTGGCAGGATCAGCGGGCTCTCGCCTTGCAACGCGGCCAGTTCGTCCTGCACGCGCTTCAGCTCGGCCAGCGTGGCTGAACGGTCGGCATCGGAGAGTTTGGGCACATCGACTGCAGCGGCCTCCGCTCCCTTCTCGAGCTTGCTGCCCGTGCCTTCCACCGGCTGTGCGGCGCCGCGCAGCTTGGCGCGCAGGTCCAGCAGCTGGTCCACCAGGGCCTTCTCGGCCTGCCAGCGCGTCTGCAGCTTGTCGAGCCGCGCTCGCTCGGTGGTGAGTTGCTGCTCGACGAGGGCGGAGCGCTTCTTCGTGTCGATGCCGATCGCGCCTTCGCGGCCGATGATGCCTTGCTCGGTTTCCAGCGCCTCGATGCGCTTCATGCAGTCGTCCACCTCGGCCGGTGTGGCGTGCAGGCTCACGGCCACGCGCGCGCAAGCGGTGTCGATCAGGCTCACCGATTTGTCGGGCAGCTGGCGGCCGGGAATGTAGCGGTGCGACAGTTTCACCGCGGCTTCGAGCGCCTCGTCGAGGATCTGCACCTTGTGGTGCTTCTCCATGGTCGAGGCCACGCCGCGCATCATCAAAATGGCGCGTGGCTCGTCGGGCTCGTCGACTGTGATGCTCTGGAAGCGGCGTGTCAGCGCCGGGTCTTTCTCGATGTGCTTCTTGTACTCGGCGAAGGTGGTGGCGCCGATGGTGCGCAGCTGGCCGCGAGCGAGCGCTGGTTTCAGCAGGTTGGCTGCATCACCGGTGCCGGCCGCACCGCCGGCGCCCACCAGCGTGTGCGTCTCGTCGATGAACAAAATGATGGGCTTGGCCGAAGCCTGTACCTCATCGATGACCGAGCGCAGGCGCTGTTCGAACTCGCCTTTCATGCTGGCGCCGGCCTGCAGCAGGCCGACGTCGAGCACGCGCAGCTCCACCTCCTTCAACGAGGGCGGCACATCACCGCGCGCAATGCGCTGCGCAAAGCCTTCGACCACCGCCGTCTTGCCCACGCCTGCCTCGCCGATCAGGATCGGGTTGTTCTGGCGGCGCCGCATCAGGATGTCGACCACCTGGCGGATCTCATCGTCGCGCCCGACGATCGGGTCCATCTTGCCGCCGCGTGCCTGCTCGGTGAGGTCGGTGGTGAACTGCTTGAGTGCTTCCTGCTTGCCCATGGCGGCAGGCGAAATCGCGCCGCTGGCCTCGCCGGGGGCGGCACCGCTCTCGCTCGCTGCCTGCTGGTCTTCGGGCGAGCCGCCGACGATCTTCAGGAAGTTCTCCGTCAGGTCGTCGGTTTGGATGCGTTCGAACTGCTTGCTGATCGACATCAGCACGTTGCGCAGGTTCTTGGTCTTGAGCAGGCCGATCACCAGGAAGCCGGTGCGCACGTGGCTGCCGCCGTACATCAGCGAGCCGTAGACCCAGCCGCGTTCGACCGCGTCTTCGACGAAGCTCGACAGGTCGGTGACGGACGAAGCGCCGCGCGGCAGCCGGTCCAGCGAGTTCTGCAGGTCGGCCACCAGGTTCGAGGCATCCATGCCGTAGTGCTTGGTGATGCGGTGGATGTCGGAGTCCTGGTTCTGCAGGATCTGGAACAGCCAGTGCTGCAACTCCACATACGGGTTGCCACGCAGCTTGCAGAACACGGTGGCACCCTCGATGGCCTTGTAGGCCAACGGATTGAGCTTGCCGAAGAGGGCGGAGCGACTGATTTCAGCCATGGTGATCTCCCAGTGAAGAAGGCCTCGCGACCAGGCGCGAGGGATGCAGGCGAAGCTCGCCGCGGTCAGGGTGAGGCGTCTTGCGGCCCAGCCAGGTGCTGCGGCCCAGCGGCGTCTTGCCGCCGACGGCGAGCGCCGGCACTTCATCGCCTTTGAGGACGAGCTGCACGTCCCACAGCATGTCGAAGCCGAGCAGCTGGCGCATCCAGTCGCGCAGCTCGATGAGCGAGGGTTGGCCTGGCAGAAACTGCTGGTACTGCGCGAACGTGAGCGGGCCGATGTGCAGGCGCAGCTTGTACTGCCTGTCCCACACCTTCGCGCCGGCGACCACCGAGACACCCAGCGGCGCACTGCGGCGCGCGCCGGGGCGGCCCAGCCGGCTGCGGTCTTCGGCGCGCAATGGCAGCCAGTGGCCCACGTAGGGCTCGATGCGAATGGGCACGTCGAAGTACTGGCGCAGCACCTTGGTGATGGCCTCGGGGTTGCGCGTGGGCCGCGCCAGGTGGCCGGCGGCGAAGCGCTTGGCTGCGTCCGGCACGGCGTCGGCATTGCGCATGGACGCGGGTGCCTGGCCGAAGAATGCGCTGACCCATTTGGCGAACTGGTCGTCGTTCGGCCGGTCGGCTTGCACGCTTGGCTGACTCTGCGCCCAGGCGCGGTAGAACAGCAGCAGTGCGCGGTGGTGGAAGATGTCTGCAAAGCGCGCCAAGGTCGCGTCGCCATGGTTCCGCTGGCGATCGCGCGCGTACTCGGTGACGTGCAGCGGCAGCGGGCCCATCGGGCCGAACAGGCCGAAGAAGCGCGCGCCGAGCCGTGGCGGCTTGTTGCTGTCCGCCTTGAACGACATCAACGCCGCGGGCGCGAAATCGAGCTCGGGGTCTTGCCCCATGCGGATGGGCTCGGCATTCGGGCGCAAGGCCTTGCCCAGCCGTGGTGACGCAGGCGCGAGCGATTCGATTTGGCGCAGCACCGCGTAGAAGTCGTGAGCCCACGGCTCGGCGGCGAGGCTCTGAAACAGGCGCTCCCGGCGTTCGTCGAGCTGGCGCGCTGAATCGTTGGATGAAGACACCATGATCAGTGCGTTAGAAAGCGAGCGAAGCGACGCGCTTCATCAAGCAACGCCCCAAGCCCGGATCTCCCAGGCCGATGGGTGGCGCCCCTTGGGGGCCGAGGCCGGACACAAATAGTCCGGGGGACTGTTTGCGCCTGACGAGGAGCTGGGCCACCTGGACCAGCGCGGCCTGCAAGGCGGAGCGAAGCGACTGGGGGGCTCATAACACCGCATGACTGCCAATGCGCGGCTTGCAGCGCATGATTTCGCCGCGCGACGCGGAGCGCAGCACGGTCTCGCAGAAGCTGTTGGCTGCCGCGTGACGGGCAAAGAACTTGTCGAGCACGTTGCCAAGCAGGAACGCGCTCGACCCCTGGAATCCCAGCTCGTCGACCAGCGCCGTCACCTCGACTCCGCAGCCGAAGGTCAGCGGGCCGGGGAAGGGCAGGCGGCGCACGACCGACGTGGCCTCCAGCCACTGAATGCTGTCGACCTGCTTGGTCCAGGCCACGTCTTGCTCGGGGCCGTGCAACGAAAGCAAACTGCGCAGCGCAGAGGCCGCGCGTTTCGGGTCTTCACCGGCGATGCTCAGGTAGTTGAGCGTGAGCAGGCTCACCATGGACCAGCCCACGTCGCCGCGGGCGAGGCGTTGCGCCGGTCGGGTCGGGCCGCGCAGCGTTTCGATACGACCCGCGGGGCCGGCCGAGTCGAGCACCCAGGTGGTCGAGTTGCCGGGCAGCAGCGTGGGCAGGTCGCGGTTCGTCACGAGGGCGGAGACAGACAACTGGCGGATGTCTTCGCGGTACGGCGCGTTCTGCGTGTCCACGAGAGACAGAAACGCCTCTTGTCCCACATAGGCGGAACGTGGCCCGTCGAGCCGCTGGCGCGACGACAGCATGCGCGGCTCGCGCCGCACGGTGTAGTAGGCGCCGTGGCTGCGCGCAGCGTCGTGGTAGCTGGCGTAGAGCGGCAGGAACTTCTGCTCCGCGACCTGGGCAATGCCGTAGCCAGTCACCGATTCCAGCGTGTGGATCTCGTAGTCCATCGGCCGCGTGCGGTCGGGCACCACGTGGTGCTCCCAACTGCCCGTGCCGAGTTGGATGCGATCCAGCCGCTTGGGAAACAGGTTGACGGCAGGCGTACAGAAAAGCGCGAGGCTGCCGGCGTCCACCAGCGATTCAAGGGCGGCCTCCCCGCGCGAAAACAGCACGACGATCTCGGCCTCGGCACTGTCCACCGTGGCCAGGCGGCGCGCCAGATCGTTGATCTCGAAAAACAGGAAGCGCTGCGGCATGGCCGCCAGCTCTTGCAGCAGGCGGTGGCCGCTGAACCCGCGCAGGGTCTCGGGCAGCAGGGCCTGGTCGTCGTCGTAGCCGACGGGCTTGACGGAGTCGCCATCGGCAAAGCCCGCGCTCGGGCTGCGCCCGTTCGGTCCGCCGGGTGCGCTGACCCAGGTGCCCACCGTGTTGCCCAGCACCAGCTCGTGCAGGCGGAAGGCCACGTCGTCGGGTGCCGAGATGAAGAGCGGCAGCTTCTCCAGCTTCAGCTGCTTGAACTTGAGCCCGCCGTGCAGCTTGAGCTTGATGCGCAAGCCGCCGCGCAACTGGCGCGCCACCGGCAAGTGGGCCAAGGGCAGGTCGGGTGCGTGGCTGAAGTACTGCACCGAGTCGATCTCGATCGGCCACAGCGTCACCTCGTGTGCGGTGCGGAACTCGCAGCGTGTGTTCTGCCCGCGCGTCAATTCGCTGGTGAGCGAACTGCCGCGCTTGAGCGTGAAGCCCCGTGCCAGGTTCGGGTCCAGCGGATCGGGCCGCATGCGCGCAATCATCATCGACGGCACGGGCGACAGGAAGCCGGGGTACACCGTCTCGAGCAGGTGCTGCACGAAGCGCGGGTGCTCGGCGTCGATCTTGAGCTGGATGCGCGCGGCCAGGAAGGCAAAGCCCTCGAGCAGGCGCTCGACGTACGGGTCGCTGACTTCAAGCCCATCCAGCGACAGCCGCGCGGCGATCTTCGGGAACTCGGCCGCGAACTCGGCACCGACCTCACGCAGGTGCGTGAGCTCGTCGTTGTAGTGGCGAAGGAGATTGGGGTCCATCAGCCGATGACTCTGCGAGCGGACCCGCTGGCGTCTCGCACCTCCACCTGGCCGGCCTCGAGGTCGACCTGGGTGCGCAACAGCAATTCCAGTGGCACGGGCTGCGCCCACATGAAGCCGCGGATCTCGAACTCGATGACGTTGTGCGTATCGAGCACGTTGGAGGCTTCGAGGGCACGGACTTCGAGCGAGTCTTCCATCACGCGCGGCTCGAAGCGCAGGATCGCCTGCTTGATGGTGCGCTCGAGCAGACTGACGTCCACACGTGACGCAAGCTGGCCGGACATCGCCGGCAGCCCGTAGTTCAGCACCGAGTCGGCCGCCTGCGGGAACAGCGTCGCCACGTTCTTGTTCAGTGGCTGCACGGAGTTGAGCAGCCACGAGAGATCGCGCAGCACCGCATCTCGGATCTGCGACTTGTTCATCACGCGGTTGTCGTCGGCCTCGACCTGGGATTGCGGCGCGAAGTCGGTCAGGCGGTCCAGCAGTGCTGGCTGCAAGCGATCGCGGAGGTTCATGTGGCCACTCCAAGCGGGTCGAGCGCCGGGCCGCCCCAAGCCGGCCCGCATCCCCGTGGGGGATCGGCCGATGTACTCATCGGACGAGGGGTTGTCATACCTCGAGCTTGATCTCGCGTGCTTCCAGCAAACCCATCTCGGCACTACTTGTCGAGAGAAGACGTTGGCCGAGACCTGCGAACTGGTCGGTACCGATCGGCAACCATTCGGTGGCGCGGGCAAGCTTGAGCTTGCCCTCGGGCTGCTCGCGTGTGCCGGGGTAGCAGGTCGGCACGAGCGCCACCGTGTCGCCGCCGTTGGTGAAGGTCAGGTGTACGGGCGCCCAGACCATGTCGCGCAGGTCTTCCGGCGCTTCGACGGTGATGGCCGAGAGCGCGTTGAAGGGAATCCAGGTGTAGCGGCCGTTGAGCACCGCTTCGAGCACGGGGCCGATGCGCGAGTCGGCATCGGCGATCCAGTCGAAGGGCTCGCCGTTCAGGCTGCCGGCGGTGGTGGGCGCTTGTTCGAAGGCATTCGCCCTCAGGTGCTGCGCCTGGGCCGACTGGCCCTGTGCGTCCTGCCCCAGCGCTTCGATCAGCATCGCAACCCAGGCCGCCGGCTGGCCGAAGACGACGGGGGTGGTCTTGCCGGCGAACACCGAGTTGCGCACCGCTTCGCATTTGATGGCTTCGCGGTAGGTGTTGACCATCGACAAGGTGCCGTGGTCAAGCTCGCCGCAGACCTCGAGTTGCGCCATCGCGCGCTCCCACTGCCCGAGCACGCTCAGCAGTTGGAAGAGGAAGACGCGCAGCTTCGCGTCGCCCGGCTTCTCGCGCACCTGAGCCTGCAACGCGGCCAGCGCCTGGGCCGGGTCGCCGGCGGAAAGCAATTCTTGTGGGGTGGCCATGGTTCAGACCGGCAGGATCTCGTCCTGGAAGGTGGTGCTGCCGCCGCGTTGGCCAGTGGCCTGCTGCAGCTCGTAGTTCACCTCGATCTTGGTGAAGGCGAAGCTGATGCGTTCGAGTGCGTCGCCGTCTTCGCCGCATTCGATGTCGAGCGCGCTCACGCGGGCATTGCTGAGCTTGATGGTGAAGTAGTCGCGCTGTCCTTCACCGGCTTTGCGCATGGTGAGCTTGGCTTCCTTCACTTCGTCGTTGGTGGCCAGCACGCTCATCAGCGAGGTCGACGACGAGTCGATGCGCTTGGTGACGGTGAGGTTCTTGTAGCTGCGCCGCCCGGTGGCCTGCGCCGAACCGAGTGCGGAACTCGCGCTCATGCCCCAGGCCCAGCCGTGCACCGAAATCTCCTCCTTGTGGTCGACCGCCTGGCTTTCGCCTTTCAGCTTGCCGGCGCGCTTGGTCTGCACGGAGAGAAAGACGTCGATGGCACCGCCGGGTAACGGGGATGAAGGCATGGTGAATCCTTTTGCGCACGCCGTCTCGCACGGTGCGCCATGCTGCGATGAGGTGGACGCAGCCTCGTGGCCGCGTCATCGCCTCGGGTTGCACCTCGCGAGAGGTGCGCATTTCCGTCAATGAGAGACGCGCAGGCTCAACGCGTTTCGGTGGTCGCGGTGTTCCAGCCGAACTTGACTTCGCCACCCAGACCACCCTTGTCGTCCTGGGCCTTGTAGGCGAACTCGATGTCCTTGTAGGAGCACATCACTTCTTCTTCGATGTTGCCCTCTGAGCCGGCTGACGGTGCCACGCTGGTCACGAACACTTCTTTCAGGGTGACCACGAGGAATGCCTTCTGGCCCTCGCCGGCCTTGCGGGCGGTGAGCTTGGCATCCTTGAAGTGCTTGCCTGCCGCGCAATGCTTGGCCAGCACGGGCGAAGCCTTGTCGTAGACGTGGCTGAATTTGAACGAACCCGGCTCGGCCTTGCCACGGCCCGAGCCGCCGCCGGTGTTGGCGCCGGACGGCTGCGTCACTTCCCAGCTCCACGAGAGAAGCTCGATCTCTCCCTTGTGGTCCTTGTGTGTGGCTTCGCCTTCGACGCCGTCAAACTTGATGTGAAAGTCACCGCTCATGATGAAAACTCCTAGATGGTTTGTAGATGAAGCTGCCTGCGCTGGTTATGACGCTGAATGGCAAGAAACACTGATCGATCGATTCGGAGGCCTGTAGTAACTACTGCTGCTTCTGCGAAGGCAGCTTGGAGACGAGACGCAAAGACACCGTGAGCCCTTCGAGTTGGTAGTGGGGCCGCAGGAAGAACTTCGACGAGTAGTAGCCGGGATTGCCAGGGATCTCTTCCACCGTCACTTCAGCCGCCGCGAGTGGCTTCTGTGCCTTGGTGGTCTCGGACGAATTGGCCGGGTCGCCGTCGACGTAATTCATGATCCAGTTGTTGAGCCACTTGGCCATGTCTTCCCGCTCCTTGAAGGAGCCCACTTTGTCGCGCACGATGCACTTCAGGTAGTGCGCGAAACGGCAGGTCGCAAAGAGGTAGGGCAGGCGTGCGGCCAGGTTGGCGTTGGCCGTGGCATCGGGGTCGTCGTACTCCGCAGGCTTCTGCAGCGACTGGGCGCCGATGAAGGCCGCGAAGTCGGAGTTCTTGCGGTGCACCAGCGGCATGAAGCCGTTCTTCGCCAGCTCGGCCTCGCGGCGGTCGCTGATGGCGATTTCGGTCGGGCACTTCATGTCGACGCCGCCGTCGTCAGTGGGGAAGGTGTGCGTGGGCAGGCCTTCCACCGAACCGCCGGACTCGATGCCGCGAATGCGCGAGCACCAGCCGTATTGCTTGAACGAGCGGTTGATGTTGACCGCCATTGCGTACGCCGAATTGGCCCAGGTGTATTTGGTGTGGTCGGCGCTGCCGGTATCTTCCTCGAAGTTGAATTCCTCGACCGGGTTGGTCTTGGCGCCGTAGGGAATGCGCGCCAGGAAGCGTGGCATTGCCAGGCCGATGTACTTGGCATCGTCACTCTCACGCAGCGAGCGCCAAGAGGCGTACTCCGGTGTGGTGAAGATTTTGGTCAGGTCGCGCGGGTTGGCCAGTTCTTGCCACGAGCCCATCTGCGCCAGGGTCGGGTCAGCCGCAGCGATGAAGGGCGTGTGGGCGGCCGCGGCCACCTTGGCCATTTCGCCCATCAGCTCCACGTCTTGCGGGCCGTGGTTGAAGTAGTAGTCGCCGACCAGGCAGCCGAAGGGCTCGCCGCCGAACTGGCCGAACTCTTCTTCGTAGACGCGCTTGAAGATCGGGCTCTGGTCCCAGGCTGTGCCCTTGTAGCGCTTGAGCGTTTTGCCGAGCTCGTTCTTGCTGATGTTCATCACGCGGATCTTCAGCTGCTCGTCGGTCTCGGTGTTGTTCACCAGGTGATGCAAGCCGCGCCAAGCCGACTCGATCTGCTGAAAATCAGCGTGGTGCATGATCTGGTTGATCTGCGAGCTGAGCTTCTCGTCGAGCTCGGCGATCATCGCTTCGATCGAGGCGACCACGTCGCTGCCGATCAGCTGCGTCTTGCTGAGCGCCTGCTGCGCGAGCGTGAGCACCGCGGCTTCAACGGCGGATTTGGCTTCGTCGCTCTTGGGCTTGAATTCCTTGTTGAGCAGGCTGGCGAAATCGCCACCCTGGAATTCGACGCCGGTGAGTGCGGAGGATTGACCTTGTGCTTCTGCCATCTCTGTTCTCCGTTCGGGGATCGGCTTATTCAGCCTTGGGTTCGTCGGCAGCCTTCTTGGCGCTGGCCAGGCTGTTCAGCAGAGCCGGGTCCTTCACGACCTTGGCGAGCAACTCTTCGGCGCCGGTCTTGCCGTCCATGTAGGTGATGAGGTTCGACAGCTGCTGTCGCGCGGTGAGCAACTGGTTCAACGAATCGACCTTGCGGGCCACCGCGGCAGGCGAGAAGTCGTCCATGTTCTCGAAGGTGATGTCGACACTCATGTTGCCTTCGCCCGTCAGCGTGTTGGGCACCTGGAAGGCCACGCGCGGCTTCATCGACTTCATGCGGCTGTCGAAGTTGTCGACGTCGAACTCGAGCAGCTTGCGCTCGGCCACGGGCGGCAGCGGCTCGGCCGGCTTGCCCGACAAATCGGACAGCACGCCCATCACGAAGGGCAGCTGCACCTTCTTCTCGGCGCCGTAGAGCTCCACGTCGTATTCGATCTGGACGCGCGGGGCACGGTTGCGTGCGATGAATTTCTGACTGCTGGTGGCCATGGAAAAACTCCTCTACGGTGTGGACGGACGAACTATTCGTTGGGGGTGCCGGCGATGTTTTCGATCTGGTCGATGCCGGCCGGCGCCAGGTCGCGGATGATCTCCAGAAAGCTCTTGCCCATGAGCCGCTGCGCGCGGCGGATGAGCAATGGCGCGGGGTTGGTGGGTTCGTTGCGCTCCAGCCATTCGCAGGCGCGGTCGAGGCTGCGGACCACGTCTTCGCGCGTCTGCAGCGAGCCCGAGGCGCCGCGCGATGCGGGGGTTGTGGAGGTGCTGGTCGAGCCCTCTTCGGTGTCGGGTGTCACGCCAGCGCCTTCGGCTTGAGCTGCCACGTTGGCCAGGGTCTGGGTCAGCACGCGCAGTGGGCGCAGATCGGGGCCTTGCGAGGCGCCGACCTTGTCGCCCAGCACGGCTTCGATGCGGACCACTTCGGCGTGGGCCTGCTTGAGGGCAGCCTGTACGCCAGCGCGCTGCGCTTCGGCAGCCTGAACGGCTTGCACGGCGCCTTCGAGCGTGGGCACGGTTTCGCCGGGCAGCGGCTCTACTTTGCCGGCGGCCAGCTCCAGCTGGCGCACGCTCAGCGCCGCGCGGCCGGTGCCCACGATGGCGGCGCGAAAGTCGGCCAGGCCGCTGTCTGCGTCGACAAGCGGGGCGAGGGCGTTGAGCCGCATCGTCGGGTCGTTGTTGTCGTCGGTCTCGAGCATAGGGAACACGTGGTCCCAGTGGCGCTCGAGCAGGCCGGCGATCAGCGACAGCGCGCTGACGTAGGCCGTGACGCCGTGGATGCGGGCACCTGCGCGGGCCAGCATCACGGCCACGCGGATGTCGCGGGTGCGGCGGGCCACTTCGAAGGCTTGTTCGTGTGCCACGCGCCAGTCGGGCTCTTTCGCTGGGATCACGGTCTCGCCGAATTGCTGCTCCGACTTGACTTGAGCCGCTTCGTCGAACGCGAGGAAGGCCGGGTCGTATTCGAGGTCGGTACCACAGGGTGCATCGTCACCGAGGGAGGCCAGCAGGTCTTCGACGGGGAGGGCGTTCATGTGGGGCGGCGGCTGGGTTGGATCACGATGGGTGGACTTTATGAAGCCGCGGCCTTCGCGACATCAGCCGAAAGTCATCTGCACGCTCCCTAGAACGCGGAGCACGAGCCTCCGTCGGTCACGTTCAGGCAGCCCGCGAGCTGAGGCTGGTTGCGCACCTTGCCCCATTCCGAGGCGAGCGGGTCGTTTTGCTTGTCGTCGGCCAGCGTGCCGCGAATCACCGAGGCCGCCGTGCAGATGTAGGGTTGGTCGAGATTGCGGCCGTAGACGTCGGATGCCATCTCGGCCAGGAAGCTCGACTGCAGCATCTGCCGCGTGATGGTGCCGGGGCGCAGCGTGAGCGTCGACGGCGTGAAGGCCACGTTGTAGCCCGTGGGGGACGTCAGCGTGCCCTGGGTGATGGCCAAGGTGTTGGTGCCTGTGGGTGTGGTGCCGAGTGCGCCGCTGAGTGCGCTGGCGGCGGTGTCACCGTTCTGCAGGCCGGTGGTGGTGTAGGTCAGGGCCGGCAGCGCGAGGCCCAGGTAGCCCGTTGCCGGGTTGGCCGCCACGGCGAGTGTGGGTTGATTCGGGTGCAACAACTGGGTGCCGGTGGTCGGCAGCGCAATGCCCGAGACGCCGCAGGTCGCCTGGTCACCGAACACGCAGCCGTAGAAGTTGGTGCCCGGGGCCGCGCCCGTGAAGTTGGTGGCCCACAACTGGGCCGAGCCACCGACCGGCGCGGTGACGGTGGCGCCAGGCGCCAGCGCAATGGTGGGCGCCACGATGTCGAGCGTGGCATTCGCGCCCGACATGCTGATCGACTGGTTGATGTTGACCGCGGTGTCGGACTGGATGAGCGCAGTGGTGCCTCCGACGCTGTTGGTGATGTTCAGCGGTGTGAAACCGGTGCCGGGCGTGTAGCCGCCTGTGCCGGCAGCGCCGATCGTCAGCGCGCCAGTGTTCTGCAGCGTGAAGGAGGCGGGCGGGTCGAAGGCGAGGGTGCCGATGGCATTGCCGGCGTCAGCCAGCGTGACGGTGCTCTGTGCGCCACCTTCGACCACCAGGTTGCCGGTAACGGTGAGGGCGCCGGTCTGGGTGACATTGCCGCTGCTGCGAAGCCCGAGGTTTTGCAGCGCGTTCCCGCCGCCCAGCGTGATCCCAGCCGAGCCGGCGCCCTGGTTCTGTAGGGTGACCGACACGTCGCCGTGCTGCGTGAAGGCGCCGTCTTCGACGGTGATCGCCCCAGTGTGGGTGCTCGACCCGATGACGACACCGCCTGTCGCAGCAATGCCCGGCCGTGACACATTTGGCGTCAGCAGCCAGTTGGTGTCGACGTAGAAGAGGCCAGCGGTGGGCTCGACGCCGAGCTGGATGCCAGTGGCCAGTTGCTCGACCAAGTCACCGGCCACGCTCACACCGACCGGCCGCAGGTTCACCGTGCCGGTGGTCTGGACGATGGTGCCGGCACTGAGGCCGAGATCAACGCCCGGGCTGGTGTCGGAGCTGCCAGCGAGCACAACGTTGGCGCCCGTGGCCACTGTGTTTTCGCCGCCCACACCACCGTTGATGGTCAGCGGCCCGCCTTGTGCGTTGAAGTACGCCAGGCCGCCCAGCCCTGCGTTGCCTACCAACTCGCCGGCGAGCGTGATGCTGCCTTTGCTGTCGGGTGCCGCCACGATGTTGGTGTTGCGGTAGCGCACGCCGGCGGGTCCGAAGGTCGTGCTCGAGCGGTTCACAGCCCGGCCCGCCACGTACAACGAGCCTGCGCTACCGAGATTGACATTCAGCTGGTCCAGCACCACGCCGGTGGTGTTGCCAGCGGTCGAGACCACGCCATCGGCGAAGCCGCGCACCGAGATCAGGCCGCTCGCGGTGTCGAGCGTGGAGGGCGTTCCCGCGGAGCCGCCGAGCGCCACGGCGGCGCCCTGGCTGCCCAGCCCCGCGATGGTGATGTTGTTCGCGGCGATCGAGCTGCTGATGAGGGACACGCCATTGGCGTTGGAGCCGCTCGGTGCCTGGCCGCGCATCGAGACGTCACCGCGACCGGTGGCGCCGCTGGTGTCGATCACGGCACCATTGAGAGCCACGCCATCGATCTGGTTGTTGCTCAGGGCAAAACCGGTGGCAGGTGCCGTGCCGCCACCGATGTCCACACTGCCACCGCCGGTGAGCACCGTGCCCGAGACGATGACGCTGCCAGAGCCCGTGCCATCGCTGTTGCTGTAGAGCTTGACGTTGAGCGGGCTGTTGTTGCTGGCCTGCAGGGTGCTGCCGGTTTCGAGCGTGATGTCGTTGTGCGCGCTGAGGGTGAGCGTGGTGGTGCCTGTGCCTGCGGTGTGGGAAACCGTCGTGTCTCGCGCGAGGTTGATGTTGCCTGTCTCGGTGCCGGCTTGCGCCGTACCGGTGGTGATGGTGACGCTGGTGCCTGCGTCGAGGGCCGCCGACAGGTCGGCCGCGTTGATGTTGGCGCCCGGCCCGGTGGGGACGAAATTGCCATCGACCCCGCTGGCGGTGGCGTTGGAGATGGTCACGTTGTACGGGTCGAGTGTCCACGTACCGGCGGTGCCGCCTGCGGCCCGGGCGCTGGCGTCGACGACCCCGCGGCGGGTCACGGTGCCGTCAGCGGACGCGAGCCGCGTGTTGACCGCCGTCCCCGAGGTCTCGACAGAGCCGCCGTTGCCACCGTTCACGCCGCCTCGCGCGCGCAGGTTGCCGTACACCTCGGTCACGCCGTAGTCGGCGCGTGCCACCGGGTTGGCGCTGTGGTCGTTGTACATGGCGCGCAGGGTGATCGAGCCGCCGTTGCCCGCACCGGTGGCATCGGCCGACAAGGTGGCGCCTTGATCGATGACGATGGAGCGCGTGTCGTCGTTGCCCACGTCGATGCGGCCACCGCCGGTGCTGCCGTCGGCCGACACCTGGCTGCCACCGTGCAGGCGGATGTCATCACCCTGAATGTTCACCCGTCCGCTGTTGGCAACGGTGAGTGATTGAGCGCCCAGCTCCACACGGCCGGTGCCGGGTTGCAGCGTCAGTAGCTCGACGAAGCCGCTGTTGCCCACAGGCCGCAAGGTGGCAGCGCCGCCGCTACCGAGATGGATGCTGCCGCCGGGCGCGGCAATGCTGCCGTTCTGCACCACCTGGTCGCGGCCGACCAGCACGACGGAGCCACCCTCGGCTACCTTGATCTGTGGCCGCTGCGGGTCGATGGCGCCGAGCACTTGAACGTTGCCGCCGCCACCGCTGAGCTGCACGTTGGCGCCGCTCATGAGGCCCTGGTAATTGTTGGCCGTCATCGAGGGGTCGAGGTCAAGGCTGGTGGCGACCAGCGAACCGACGTTGACCTGTGCAGACCCACCGAACACCACACCGCTCGGGTTCACCAGGAACACGCGGCCGTTGGCCGACAGGCTGCCGTAGATTTCGCTCGCACTCGGGCCGGAGCCTGCGCTGCCCACCACGCGGTTGACCAACACGCTCTGYGCATTCGGCTGAACTATGTTGACCCGCGCTTGGCTGCCGATGCTGAAGCTCGACCATTCCACCAGGCCGCGGTTGCTGCCGCTGGCCGTCTGCGTGACGGTCAGGCTGTTGTTGGCGGGCGCGCCCACGTTGGCATTGATGGTGGCACCGCCTGGGCGCTGCACTGGCAGCTGCGTGGCGGCGGGCTGGGCGAAGGCACTGCCTGCACCGAGTGCGAGCAAGGCGGCCAGGGCGATCGGGGTGTACGTGGGTGCGCGCATGGCGGCTCCTAGAACGAATGTTGGATCTGCACCAGCAAACGAGCCTTCGGGTTCTCGTTTTCGGACTGCACCGCATCGTTGCCGCGGATGCCCACGCTGGCTTTCAGCGTGAAGAGGTCGGGGTCGGTGTATTGCACTCCGAGGCCGTAGCCGTGGAGGGTTCGGGTGTTGTCACCGGTGAGCGCATCGGGTGTCTTGCGGATGCGCCCGTAGCCCCAGTCGAAGAAGGTGTAGGTGGTCCACAGCGGGCTGATCCAGTAGCGCAGCTCGGTGTTGATGATGGCGCCCACGTCGCTGGAACCTTCGGCCGCAGGGTAGGCGCGCACGCCTTTGTCGCCACCCAAGGTGAACTTCTCTGCGTTGTCGAGATTCTTGTTCGCCCACTGACCCGCGCCGCCGACGAAGAGCGCCAGCGTGCGCGTCAGCGACTGCAGCCGCGTGGCCTGCGCGGTCACCTTGGTGAAGTTGCCGAGCGGCGTGGTGTCGGTCGGCGGGGTGGCGGAGTCGTCGCTCAGCTTGCCGAACTGCACGCCGAGGTTGCCGCCGTTGTAGCCGCCGCCGAACACGGTGCTGCGCGACTCGAAGGCCAGCGTGAATTCGGCTGCGCGAATGGTTTTCTTGGACGATGCGACGTCGGCGATGTCGTCGGTGAGCTTCTTGTTCATCACCGCCATGCGGCCCACCAGGTTGCCGTCACGGCTGCGCAGGAACGGGTAGGACAGCGAGGCGTCGAACACGTCGGCCTTGCCGGTGAAGCCGGCGTCTTCGAACTGCTCGCCCAACTCGTAGCCCACGCGCGAATAACCGAGGCCGCCGCGCCAGGCCGAGGCGCCGATTGGTGCCTCGTAGCCGAGCCGGCCGACTGTCGTGCCCGCGCCGTTGGAGACGAGCAGCCGCAGGTCGAGGTTGTCGCCGATGCCGCTCGGATTGTTCCAGCGCAGCAAGGTGCCGAGCCGATAACGGCCGCTGACCGACGAGCCGTGGTTGTCGAAATCGATGCTCGCGTCCCAGGGCCGGCGTGCTTCGGTCTGCACGCTGACGCGGTACTTGCCTTCGTCGCCGGTGGGCAGCAGCGTGGCTTTGGCGGCTACGCCTGGCCAATCGTTCAGCGTGAAGAGCGCGCGGTCGAGCATTTCAAGATCGAGCGGCTCGCCGGCGCGTACGCCGGCGTTGTCGAGTACCCTGGCCACGCGCGCCTCTGACACCGGCGGCTTGGGCGAGGCTTCGATGATCACGCGCTCGACCTGCGGTTCGACGATGGCGATCTGCAGCACGCCTTGCGTCAGGTCTTGCGGCGGGTAGCCGACGCCGGCCATGCCGAGACCGCGCTCTTCGTAGGCTCGCCGCACGGCGGTGGCGATGACGGTCAGCTCGGCGGCGTCGATCTCGCGGCCGACGAAGGGCTTTACCAGGGCCTGCAGCTCGGCGGGCGACACCAGGCGCGTCGCGCCGAAACGAACTTCCTTCAGCAGGAACTTGCCGTCGGTGGTGCTGCTGCTCATGCTGCCGACAACGCCCGATGCGGCAGGCGCCGGCGGTGAGTTGCGAAGCGGCTGCGTCTGTGCATGGGCCGCCGATGCAAGAGCCGCGAGCGTGGCAAGTGACAGGCAGATCGATCGGAGGGGATTCATGTCGTGTCCTTGGCCGCTCATCGCGCCGCCTCGCCGCCTGCGATCAACAGCCGGCCGTTGCCGATCACGTTGAACGGTGCCCAGAAGAAGGGGTGGGCGAAGCGCCGGTTCTTCTGCACCTCGAGCTGGGCGAGCTGCATGCTGGCCATCAGGTCGCGCCCGGCGGCCAGCTCGCGGTAGAGCCGGCCCATCAGCAGGTCGGTGGAGTCGTCGGCGACCGGCCAGAGCGAGGCAACGATGCTGTTTGCTCCGGCCGAGAGCAGCGAGCGCGTGAAGCCGATGATCTCGTCACCGCGCGCCACGCGGCCGAGTCCGCTCTCGCAAGCCGACAGCGTGATGAGGCGCACGCCGCGCAGGTCGAGCGTGTAGATCTCGCGCGCTTCGAGCAGGCCCGGCTCGGTGCTGCTGGCCGCGAACAGGATGCGCGAGAACAGCGGGTCGGCATCGTCCAGCTCGGCGTGCGCGGCCACGTGAACCATGTTGGCCTGGCCGGCACCGGCCTTGAAACGCTCCTTGGTGGCTTCGCGCTGGACGAAGACCTCGCTGTTCCTGAAGAGGCGGGCCACCTGCTGCACCTCGCGCTCGGCACCCGGCAGCGGCACGTTCTTGTCGGTGCTGGGGTTGCCGAAGCCAAGCAGCGCCGGTGCGGGCGCATTGCCGCGCGCCAGCAGGCGTGCACCCACGGCCGACGAAGGCCAGACCGTGAGGGCAGTGCGCTCGATCAGGTAGCTGCGGCCATCGTTCAGCGCCTGGAAGGGCAGGTAGTGCAGCGGGCCGTGCGGCACCACGAAGAGCCGCAGCACCGGCGTGAGGTCCATGTCGGCCAGCAGCACCTTGTTGAGTGCCACGGCCAGCGTGCTGGTGTCTCGGCGGCGCTCGATCACGCTGCTGCGGAAGTTCTCGACCAGCGCAGCGAGGCCGGCCTGGCCCTGGTTGATCACCGAGGCCGACATGCCGGCGCGGGTGATCAGCCAGACGATGCTGCGGTTCTCCAGCACATGGAACTGCAGCACCGCCTCGCCGGAAGCCAGCGTCTTCTGCAGCTCTGCGAGCGTCACGCGGTGTTCGGCCAGCGTGTCTGCCGCGCGGTCGCGGATGGAGTCGAGCAGTTGCCGCGAACGTGACGCTTCGGAGAGCGTCCACGCGGCCTCGAAGTCACGCGCGCCGATGCTCAGGTCGAGCGCGGTGTCGAAGACTTTCTGGATGTTGCCGAACAGGCCGGTCTTGAATTCTTCGCTCTGGAACTTGCCGCGCAGGCTGTCGGCCAGGCGCACGGTTTCAAGGTACGCCTTGAGCGCAGCAGGCTGGTCCCCGCGCTTCAATTCGACGCGGCCGATGCCTTCATTGGCCCACAGGCGGTTGTAGCCGGCGTCGGCAGAGGTGCTGTCGTTTGCGATCTGCTTAAACAAGACCAAGGCCTGATCGTTCAGGCCCGCGGCGAGCAGCGCATTGGCGCGGCTTCTCCCATAGAAACCGCCGAGCTTGGCTGCCTCGCCCTTCGGCAGCAGGTCGAGTTGCTGCAAGGCTTCGCTTGGGCGGCCTGCGGCGGTGTAGGCATTGGCCAGCGACACCAGCACCAGCGGGCGAAAGCGCTCGCTTGCGAGTTCGAGGCTGCGCTTGTAGGCGTCGGCCGCGTCACCGTAGCGGCCGCGACGAACAGCCACGTCGCCCAGCACCTTGTGGGCCGGCGCGTGGGCTTGCTGCGGCTGCTTGGGCTTGAGCGCGAGCGCGCCTTGGGCGAAGCGCTCGGCTTCGTCGAGCAGGCCGGCATAGTTGTACGCGATGGCGAGGTCACGCTGCGCGAGCGAGCGCAGGTCTTCGTTGTCGGTGGTGTTGCCCACGTGCAGGGCTTTGCTCGCCGCCCGGATGCTCTGGCGGAATTCACCTTGCTCGGCCAGCGCAATCGAGCGGCCGCAGTAGCCATAGCCGTCGAGCTTGATCACATCACGCTCGTACAGCGCGCGTCCTTCGGCGCTGAGGGCGAGCAGGCCGTCTGCATCACGGTGGCGGGCGAGGGCATCGCGTGCCACCGCGCTGGCCGGCGCCAGGGCGTCCTGGGCCAACGACGGCATGCTGAGGGAAAAGAGCACCGCGCAGGTGCCGGCGAGAACCGCTCTATGGAAGACCCGCACGGACTTTCCCTTCATGTCGAACTACAGGGCCGAACGATGACAAGGCGATCATCGCTTCACAAGTGACGAAGGTGACTCGCTCGGCCCTTAAGCATTCTGAAATCGCGTCTGCTTGACGTCGGCATCTACGGCACGCTGCGCAGCACGGCGTAAAGCTCGCGTGTTCGCACCGGCTTGAACAAGACCTGGTGTCCGCTGCTGTGCACACGCTTGACTTCGTCGGGCGAGGTGTCGCCGGTGATCAGCAGCGCCGGCAGCGGGGCGCCGTAGACGGCGCGCACGCGTTCGATGGCGTCGATGCCGTCTTCATCGTTCGCGAGGCGCAGGTCGGAGACCACGATGTCGATCACACCCGCATGGCGCCGCACCTCGGTACAGGCCTCGTGGATGGTGGCGGCCGTGAGCACTTGGTAGCCCCAGGTCTGCAGAAGGTCGCTCATGCCGACGCGGATGCTTTCTTCGTCGTCGATGAGCAGCAGCGTGCGGCTCGAGTCGATGGGCGAGGGCACGGTGTCGGCCGCAACGACGAGGTTGTCCAGTTCGTCGAACTCGGTCGCCTTGATCAGGATACGAAACACCGTGCCGCGCCCGGGCGTCGACAGCACCTCGAGCTGGTGGCCCATCAGCAGCACCAGGCGCTTGACGATGGCCAGGCCCATGCCCAGGCCGCGCGAGCGGTCACGGCCCGGGTTGCCGACTTGGTAGAACTCGTCGAACACCTTGGGCAGCTCGTCTTCGGAGATGCCGATGCCGGTGTCCCACACCTCGATGCTGACGGCGTTGGCGCGCGTGCGCSCCACGACCACGATGCCGCCTTCGGGCGTGTAGCGGATGGCGTTGTGGATCAGGTTGCTCAGCACCCGCTCGAGCAAGTGCGGGTCGCTCATCACGATCTTGCCGCCGGCCTTGAAGCGCAGCCCGAGGCCGAGCTCTTCGGCCTGCCCGGCGCAGTGCATGTGCAGCACGCGGAACAGATCGCGGATGGGGAAGGACTGCAGGTTGGGCTCGATCACGCCGGCGTCGAGCTTGGAGATGTCGAGCATCGAGGTGAAGGACTGCTCCAGCGCGTCGATGGAGCGGATCATGTTCTTCACCAGCGGCTGCAGCGGCGTGTCGGCGAGGCGTTTTTCCAGCGTGGCGGTGAAGAGGCCCAGCGCATGCATCGGCTGGCGCAAATCGTGGCTGGCAGATGCGAGAAAACGGCTCTTCTCCCGGTTGGCCCGCTCCACGAGAAACACCTGCTGGCGCAGCGCGTGCACCAGCGCGTCGTTGTCGAGCTTGGTCTGCAACTCCTTCATCAGCAGCCGGTGGCGCGCGCTGGCGAAGAAGGCGCAGGTCAGCAGAAACACCGCGGCCAGCGGCGCGATGGTGAGCGTGAGCGGAATGCCGAGGTACACCATGTAGGCCGTCAACGGCGCGAGCAACGGCAGCAGCCACAGGTAGATGGCCCAACGGTGTGCCGACACCAGGTGCGCACCGGCGGCGGCGAGCGCGAACATGAGCAGCACCAGCGGCACCGTCGGTACGACGCCTAGATACACGAGCAGCAGGCCGGGCGCCACGCCCCAGCTCAGCGACATCAGCAGCACCACGACCAGGTAGCGCCGTAGCCATTGCGCCGCCTGCGCCAACGCCGCGCGACCTTGGCGCTTGAAAGACCAGATCAGCAGCCCGTGCAGCGCTTGCGCACCGTGAACCAGCGCGGCCCAGATCCAAACGCTCGGCCCCGGCGACCACCAGATGGCGAATGACACCCAACACACCAGGGCGAGTGCGAACGACACGCCCAGCTCCGCGTAGCCGTAGCGGAACAACTGCATCAGCTGCGAAGCGCGCGTTCTTTCGCGCCTGCGCTCAGGCCCTTCTTCGGTGGGTGCGTCGGCGAGACCGGCGGCGGTGGAAGGCGAAAGCTGAAAAGCCACTGGGCTCTGGAGCTACCTGAACAGGCTGATCAGGTGCGAGCGGGACTTGACGTCGAGCGCCAGCAGAATGGTCGACACGTAGTTCTTGATGGTGCCGAGAGACAAGCCGGTGGCTGTGCTGATCTCCTGGTTCGAGCAGCCCGAGAGCACGAGTTCGAGAATCTCGAGGTGGCGCGGGCCAAGCTCGGCCACACGGTCGTAGCGCGATGAACTCGGGAAGCGCGGGAACCCGCCGTTCGCGCTGCCTTGCGCCGCGGCCAGAAGGCCCATCACCGTGTCGCACATGGCGCGCGGAGCCTGCCCCTTGGTGACGTAGCCAACGGCGCCGAGCGCGCGCACCTGGCCGATCACGAATTCGTCTTGCGTGCCGCTGATGACGGCCACGCGCGCTTGCGGAAAGGCTTCGAGAAACTGCTTCAGGCCTTGCAGGCCCTTGCAGTCGGGCATGTTGAGATCGAGCAGCACGAGCGCGATGTCGGGTTCGCTGCGATACAGGCTGATCGCGTCGGTCAGCGTGCTGGCTTCGAAGAGCTGGAGGTTCGCGTTCTCGACCGCTTCGAGGCTGGTCACGATGCCTACGCGAACCAATGCGTGGTCGTCGACGATGAGGAGTTTGGACATCATGCGTGCGGGCTCATCGGCGAGGTGGCTTCGCGGTGCCACGGAGGAGGCTCCGATGGAAGCCGTCGCATAAGGCAACATCTGGCTCATGGAAGTACCTCTTGTCGATGTGTTGATGCATCAATTCGTACAAGCAAGGCGTGTGCTGCTTGCCGGGCGCTATTGTTGATTCAAACCGGGTACCGCTCACATCCCTAACTACCGGGATGCGGGTACACCCTGAGTTTTCGAGCCGCGAGCGTAGCAGCATCCCAACGCATTGCGTTCTTGACGCAGGCTTGCGGGACGGGTCCACTGCGCGTCGCCGCAAATGGCGAGACAACGGGGCCTCGGGCCTTTTGAACAGGGGAAAGCATGGGTTGGATCAGCGTGGTGGTTGCAGTCGTTTGCGGGGCGTTGGCCGCGGGTGTCATCGTGCCGGCCATGGGCAAACGGACGCAGCTTAAATCGATGCTCGCAGCGGCCTGGCTGGTGCTGGCAGCGGCGCTTTTCGCGCTTGCGCAACAGTTCGTAACTCCCGCGCTCCAGGCTCGTTATGACGCGAGTCGGCTCGACGATTCACTCGCCGGCAATGCGACCTTCGCTGCCTTGAAGAAGCACGACCCGCAGACCTACGAACGCATGATGTCTGGGCTGCGTGACGGACTCATGAAAGGCCGCGACAAGACTGAACTCGTCGAGTCCATGCGCAACGAGATGACGACGCTGGTGCAAAAGCGCCTGCCGGTGGCGTCCGACGAAGCGGCCACCGAGTACATGCGGGTCATGGTGCAGGAGATGGGCGAACTCAGGCGCCAGAGCGGCGATCTGTGCTACCGCTTTCTCTTCGGCGGGCCCGACAAGCGACTCGATCTCACGCGTTACGTGTCAGCCAACACCATCGAGGCCGACTCTGCTGCGTTGAGCCAGGTGGTGCGCAGCTCCACGCTGTCGCCGCAAGCGGTACCGCAGCAGACCGACGTCGCGCCCAAGCTGCAGCCGGTGGTTGCTGCGCTGCACGGCCGGTACGGCGGCGACCTGGCCTTGCTGCAGAACCCGCAGGCACCCGGGGTGGACCGCGACAAGCTCTGCTCGATCAGCATCGACATGTACTCGGTGATCCTGCAGATGCCGCCGGCCGACAGCGGCAAGCTCATCCGCTACCTGATGGGCCAGAACTGAACTCCTGAATTCCTGGCCCGGTGAGGTGTCAGTTCTGCAGGCCGCTGCTGCCTTTTTCCTCGCCACAGCAGTTCTTGCAGGTGGTTTGTTCAGGCGATTGCAGCAGCTCGTCCCAGCCGATCGGTTCCTGGCAGATGTCGCAAAAACCATAGCGGCCCAGGCCGAGCCGGGCCTCGGCTTCTTGCACTGCAGCAAGAGATTGCTCGGCGATGCGAAGGCGGGCGCGCATGGCGTCCCGTTCGTCCTGATCATCCTGCTTGTCGCGCCCGTAGGCCGACAGCCGTTTTCGTTGCAGCTGGATCACCTGGCCGAGGTGCAGCGATCTCTCGCGCAAGCGGCTTTGAAACAAGGCCATCAGGATCAGGTCAGGCGCGCCTTGCCCGGGCGGCGTGTCACGGCTTCCGCTAGTCATGCTTGTCTCCACAGCGTGAGTGCTTTTAAGTGCTCTCTTGTTCGGGCTGAACGCTTCGCTGGGACGGGCTCGCCCGACCCCAGAACATAGGCCCTGCCAAGCCTCGCATCAAGCGCCCTGATGCGACGCGGGTCTCTTGCCGTGAACCGCTTCCCAACCTGAGAGGTTTGACAGGTGTGCCAACCCGCTCTGGGTGCTCCAATCGGGTACGAGAAAACCCGCATGGCACGAATCCTGATCATTGAAGACGAAGCAACCAACCTCGAAATCGCGCAGCTTCTGCTCGAGCGTGGAGGGCACCGCGTGCTCGTGGCGACCGACTGCCGGGCCGGGCTCCTGGCGGCGCGGCGCGAGCGGCCGCACCTCATCATCTGCGACCTGCACGAGCCGGCGCTTCAAGGCTTCGGCGTGCTGGAGCAGCTGAAGCTGGACGCCGCCTGCGCGCAGACGCCGATCGTGGCGGTTACCGACACCTCGGCACCGGGCAGCGCGCATGAGTCGGGGCTGGCGGGCTTCGACGGCTACTTCTCCAAGCCGATCGAGCCGGCGCGCTTCGTGGCGCAGATCGAGACCTTCCTGCCGCAACGCCCCGGGGATTGATTCGTCGGGCCGCTGCGGCAGCGCAGCAAAAAGCGCGAGTCCCTGCCTCCGGGGTGGGGTCTTGCGCTGCAGCATTCGCGATGCGTGCCCCCTTGCGCCACAGTGGCTGCCAGGAGTGCGCCCATGCAAGACACACGCGAAGCCGCAAATCACACCGTCGCCAATCTGCCCGGCCAGGCCATCAGCCGCGAGGTGCTGCTCGAGAAGTACGCCAAAGGCGGCGAGCGTACCGCCGAGGCGGTGAACGAGCGCGTCGCGCGGGCGCTGGCGCAGGCCGAGCCACCCGCCGAGCGCGCGCTATGGGAAGCGCGTTTTGCGCAGGCGCTGCGCCAGGGCTTCGTGCCGGCAGGGCGGATTCAGTCGGCCGCCGGCACCGACATGTCGGCCACGCTGATCAACTGCTTCGTGCAACCGGTGGGCGACTCGATCGCCAAGCCGGAAGACGGCCACCCCGGCATTTACGTCGCGCTG
The DNA here is from genome assembly GCF_056403575.1 of Rhizobacter sp. P2_G4. Lineage (NCBI taxonomy): Bacteria > Pseudomonadati > Pseudomonadota > Betaproteobacteria > Burkholderiales > Sphaerotilaceae > Rhizobacter > Rhizobacter sp. P2_G4. Next base: position 101,290 of record NZ_JBFUFG010000003.1, read on the forward strand.
ACCGAAGCGGCCGAAACCATGCGCCGCGGCGGCGGGGTGGGATACGACTTCTCGCGCATCCGCCCGCGCGGCGCCTGGGTGGGCAGCACGCAAAGCAGCGCCTCGGGGCCGGTGAGCTACATGCGGGTGTTCGACCGATCGTGCGAGACGGTGGAGAGCGCCGGCGCACGCCGCGGCGCGCAGATGGGCGTGCTGCGCTGCGACCACCCCGACGTCGAGGAATTCATCCACGCCAAGGACGAAGGCGACCTGAAGAACTTCAACATCTCGGTCGGCGTGACCGACGCGTTCATGCAAGCCGTGAAGGCCGACACCGAGATCGAGCTCGTCCACCGCGCCGAGCCGGGCGTGGCGCAGAAGGCCGCCGGTGCTTATGCGCGCGGACCCGTGTGGGTCTACCGCAAGCTGAAGGCACGCGAGCTGTGGCACCAGATCATGCGGTCGACCTACGACCACGCCGAGCCCGGCGTGCTGTTTCTCGACGCGATCAACCGTGACAACAACCTGTCGTACTGCGAGACCATCGCGAGCACCAACCCGTGCGGTGAGCAACCGTTGCCGCCTTACGGCTGCTGCTGCCTCGGCTCGATCGACCTCACGCGCTTCATCAGCAACCCATTCGAGCCGCATTCGCGCTTCGACGAAGCGATGTTCGCCGAGGTGGCCCGCACGGCGGTGCGCATGCTCGACAACGTGATCGAAGTGACGGTGTGGCCGCTGCCGCAGCAGCACGACGAGGCGCGCAACAAGCGGCGCGTCGGCCTGGGCTTCACCGGCCTGGGCGACGCGCTCATCATGCTCAACCTGCGCTACGACACGCCCGAGGCCCGCGCGATGGCACGGCGCATTTCCGAGCTGCTGCGCGACGCGGCCTACGAGGCCTCGGCCGATCTGGCACAGGAGCGCGGGGCCTTCCCGCTGTTCAACGCCGACCTGCTGCTCAGCAGCGGCACCTTCGCGTCGCGCCTGCCGCAGCGCCTGCGCGAGCGCATCCGCGCACAAGGCTTGCGCAACTCGCACCTGCTGTCGATCGCACCCACCGGCACCATCAGCCTGGCCTTTGCCGACAACGCCAGCAACGGCATCGAACCCGCCTTCAGCTGGAGCTACACCCGCAAGAAGCGCATGCCCGACGGCAGCTTCAAGGAGTACGCCGTCGAAGACCACGCTTGGCGGCTGTACCGCCACCTGAAGGGCGAGCAGGCGCCGCTCACGCCAGCCTTCGTCACCGCGCTGGAGATGAGCTCGCTCGACCACGAGGCCATGGTGGCAGCGGTCGGCCCGTGCATCGACACCGCCATCTCGAAGACGGTGAACGTGCCGGCCGACTACCCGTATGCAGACTTTCAGAACCTCTACTTGCAAGCCTGGGAGTCCGGCTTGAAGGGCCTGGCGACCTACCGGCCCAACGCCGTGCTCGGCTCGGTGCTGAGCACGACGCCGGCTGCCACCACCACGAACGCCGCCACGGTGATGAAACTCAACGACGCCAACCAGCGCCTCGCGCTCGAGCGCCTGCCGGCGCCGGTGCTGTCATCGCTGCGCTGGCCCGGCCGCCCCGAGCTGCCGGGCGGCAACGCGGCGTGGACCTTCATGATCCACCATCCCTTCGGCGAGTTCGCGCTCTTCGTCGGCGAGCTGGCCACCGAGGGCGGCTCGCCCAAGCCGTTCGAGGTGTGGGTCAACGGTGCCGAGCAGCCGCGCGGCCTGGGCGCATTGGCCAAGACCTTGTCGATGGACCTGCGCGCCGACGACCCGGCCTGGCTGCAGCTCAAGCTCGATGCAATGGCCACCGTGGCCGAAGAGCGCGCATTCGAGATGCCGTTCCCGCCCGACGGCGAGCGCCGCCTGTTCCCGGGCGTGGTGGCCGCCACCGCCGCCGTGATCCGCTGGCGCTGCGAACAACTCAAGGCCTTGCCGCATGCGTCGGCCCCGGCGAGCCGCGCCGCGCCCACGCCGGTGATCGATGCCATGTTCGCCCGAGACGAGCCGCACACCGGCCCCTCGGGCACGCTGGCCTGGGCGGTCGACGTGAGCAACCCCGCGACCGACGAAGCCTTCACCCTCACGCTGAAGGAGGTGACGCTGCCCGGCCCCGATGGCTCGCCCGTGACGCGCCCCTGCGCCGTAGGCTTCTCCGGCAACTACCCGCGCGCGCTCGATGGCCTGGCCCGTGTGCTCTCGCTCGACATGCGGGTGATCGACCCCGCCTGGATCGGCATGAAGCTGCGCAAGCTGCTCAACTACGCCGAGCCCCTCGGCCACTTCATGGCCTTCGTGCCGGGCCTGCCGCACGGTGAGCGCCGGCAGCAGACCTGGCCCTCGACCGTGGCCTACCTCGCGCGACTCATCATCCACCGCTACGCGATGCTGGGCGTGCTGACCGAAGAGGGCTTCCCTGTGCGGGACATGGGCGTGCTCGAGACGCCGGCCGACACCGCTCCATCACCGATGCTCAGCGGCAAGGTGTGCCCCGAATGCGGCAACCCCAACGTGATCCACAAGGACGGCTGCGACTTCTGCACCGCGTGCGGTTACGTGGGGCAGTGCGGCTGAGCAGAGTCGTCGGCATGTAGATTCTGTTCTCGGAGCAAGCGTAGAAGCTCCGAGAACACCGCATGCACAAGCATCAAACCAACAAGGAGTCATCACATGCTGAAGTGGGCCATCATCTTTTTCATCGTCTCGCTGATCGCCGGCTTTTTTGGCTTCAGTGGCGTTGCTTCGGGAGCGAGGTCGATCGCGAAGGTCTTGTTCGTCATCGCTCTCGTGATCTTCCTCATCGTGCTGGTGTTCGGGGTCTTTCTCGGGCAGCTCGTGTTCTAGGCCTGTTCCGCGTCTCACGTCTTTTGCAGCAGGACGTGCAGAAACGTACCTGCGCGAACACGGCTCGTGTGCTCGGGTTTGAGGGGTCGCAGATGACGCGTCAGGGGTAGCACTGCGGGCTTGAGCCTCTGCGCGGTGGCGGTACGGCGCTTGCCATGTCGACCTCTATCGACATGAGGAGTGCCCCCGTGAATGCGCAGAGTCAGCCCTCTCGCCGTCTGGTTGTGACTGGTGGTGCCTTGCATCCGCCGGTCGCTCTCAGGACCAGCGCGCAGGTAGATGCCTTGCAGCGCGTTCCGTTGACGGGAAGTACAGGCGAGATCCTCGGGGACGACGGCTCGGCGCTGGCGCCGGTGGTGGCGAACCACATGTGGAACAGCCTGCTGTGGGAGCAAGAAGACCAGGCGCGCCGCGCCGATGCGTCCGACGCTGAGATCGTGGCCAACAAGCGCGCGATCGACCGCTACAACCAGCGGCGAAACGACGCGGTAGAAGCCATCGACGAGCGCCTGCTCGCAAGCAGTGAGCCCCTGTGCCCTGGCGCCTGGATCAACAGCGAGACCGCCGGCTCGGTCATCGACCGCCTGTCTATCAACGCGCTGAAGCTGCATCACATGCGCCTGCAGGCAGAGCGTGACGACGTCTCTGCCGATCACCAAGAGTGCTGCCGCGCCAAGCTCGAGTGCCTGCAGGCCCAGCGCAGCGACCTGCTGCAGTGCCTGCAGCGGCTGCTCGACGGTCTGCGCGATGGCACGTGCGGCTTTCGCCTCTACCGCCAGTTCAAGATGTACAACGACCCCTCGCTCAACCCCTATCTGTATGGCAACGGCAAGCACTGAGCAGCCCGCCGAGAAGAGCTTGGTGCCGGTAGCCAACCGCCGCGTCGACATGCCCAAAGTGCTCGATGCGCGTGGTGCGTGCGAACCCGCCGGCATCAGGAGCGATGCCTGTGCCGGCTGACGGCGCACTCGACACGGCGCGCTGGGGCTCCGGCGGGCTGTACCCAGGGCGAGGGGAGCGCGTGGCCGAGGTGAAGCGCATCGCGGTGTTGCGCGCCAACGCGGTGGGTGACCTGGTGGTGTGCCTGCCGGCACTCACGGCGCTGCGCTGCGCTTACCCTGCGGCCCAGATCAGCCTGCTCGGGCGCAGCTGGCATGCCGAATTCTTGCGTGGCCGACCGTCGCCGGTGGACGAGGTGATCGTGCTGCCCACGGCGATCCACCTCGGCTCGCCGCGCGAGAGCAGCGCGCACGATCACGGCGAGGCCGAGACATGCGTTGCCGGCCTGCAATCACGCCGCTTCGACATCGCCTTGCAGCTGCACGGTGGCGGGCGCCACAGCAATGCCTTCATGCAGCGGCTCGGCGCACGCGTGACAGCGGGTCTGCAGGCCGCCGATGCACCACCGCTCGACCGCAACCTGCCTTACCGCTTGCTGCACCCCGAAGTGTTGCGCCTGCTCGAGGCGGTGTCGCTCGTCGGCGCACAAGGCTGCGACGTGGAGCCGCGGCTCGCCGTCACGCCGGCCGACCGCCACGAGGCGGATCATGCGTTGGCGCCGGCCGATGAACGCCCACTGGTCGTGTTGCAGCCGGGTTGCACCGACCCGCGTCGCGCCTGGCCGGCCGAGGCCTTCGCCCAGGTGGGAGACGTGTGTGCACGCCGCGGTGCACGGGTGGTGCTCAACGGCACGCAGGACGAGGCGCCTCGCCTTGCGGCCGTGCGCGCAGCCATGCGAGAGCCTTGCCTCGACCTGGCCGGCGTGCTGTCGCTCGGTGGCCTGTTGGGGCTGCTCGAGCGTGCACGCCTGGTGGTCGCCAACGACACCGGGCCGGCTCACCTCGCGCGGGCGCTCGACGTGCCGAGCGTCACGCTGTACTGGATCTGCAATCTCGCTCCCTATGTACCCATGAGCACGCTGCGGCATGCGGTGGCAGTCTCGTGGCAGCTCCATTGCCCGCGTTGCGGCCGCTTCAACATCGGGACGCGGTGCGAGCACGACGATTCGTTCATGGCGCAGCTGGGCCCCAAAGAAGTGCTGTCGCTGGTCGATTCCTTGTGGCCGGCCGGCGCCTGAAGCCACGCGTGGCATGCGATCACCTGGTTCGGCGGCGGTGCAATTTCTGAAAGCTGAGCAGCAAGTATTGCCACGGCGGGTGGGTTCGCCGCGACCTGTGGTTCACCTCCACCGTGATGACGGCCTTGGCGCAGATGACGCGCTTCGACGTGTGCGCGGAATGGTGCTTGCCCGCTTGAAGATGTCGTTTCCACTCAGTAGGAGCAATGCCATGACCCAGGTTTCAGAAGTGATGACGCGCGGAGTGCACACCTTGCCACCGACGGAGTCCATCCTCAAGGCGGCGCAGGCGATGAAGGAGATGGACGTGGGCGCGATCCCGGTCTGCGATGGCCAGCAGCTGTTGGGCATGGTCACGGACCGCGACATCGTGCTGCGTGCCGTGGCCGAAGACCGCGTGGCGCACGACACGCCCTTGTCCCAGGTGATGACGCAGGACGCATGCTGGTGCTTCGAGGACCAGTCGGTCGACGAGGCCGCCGAGGCGATGCGGGAGGCACAGGTGCGCCGCATGCCGGTCGTCGACCGCGAGAAGCACCTGGTCGGAATGCTGTCGCTCGGCGACGTGGCGACCAAGGCCGGCGAAGAGCAGGCCGGGCAGGCGCTCGAAGGCATCTCCGAGCCTTCGCGCCCTGCACGCTGAGGTCAGCAGCCATGAGCGCACATGCCGGCGAGGAAGCGCAGAAGACAGGCGACTTCCGCTGCCAGAAATGCCACGAGAAAGTGCACGTCAAGAAGGGCGGCAAGATCCCGAAGTGCCCGAACTGCGGCAGCGCAGTCTTCGATACGCGACTCAACGAACCCGGCAACAAGTCGAGTTGACCCGGCTCTGCCTCCTGCGCACAGCCAGCTGACGAGGCGAGGTGCGCTCCAAGTCCACAGGCCTCAAGACAAGGCAGGTTCAGCTTCGCAACGGGACGTTTCCGCAAGCAAGCTTGGCCGCGAACGAAGCGGCGAATCCAAGCTCAGCTTTGAGCGCAAGCGTCGCTGATACYGCGCATCAGAGCGCATTCGCCGGCCTGAATCACCAAGGGCAAGCCCACCGGCGGCGTAAACGCGCGTTCACGCTGTTACGCCGCCGTCAGTGTTTGGTCATGACTCGGGTCGGTGCCGCGATGACACTGCGGCGCTATGAAACCGACGGCCCATCACCGGCCTCGTGAACCCCGCACAGAAAGAAGACACCCATGGCAAAGCATCCCTCCCAAGACCTCGCTGGGGCCGACGACATGCTGCTGCGGCGTCGGCTGCTGTTGAGCCTGGGGGCTGTGCCCATGGTTGCTTTCATGCCCGCCTGCGGCGGCTCCAACGACGGAGGTTCAAGCGTTGCCGCGGATGCTGGCGAGACCGAGTCCGCCACGGCCGCGACCGCTACGACAACGACCACAACGACGACGACCGCCACCACGGCCACCCGCACCTTCACCCACCCCGGCCTGCTGCATACCGAGGCCGATTTCACCCGCATGCGCGACAAGCTCGCCAAGGGCGAACAGCCTTGGGTCAGCGGGTGGGATGCGCTCACGAAGAGCGGCCGCGCCCAGCTCGGGAGGGCGCCCACGCCGCTGGAGACGGTGATCCGGGGCGGCACCGGCGAGAACCACCGCGCCATGGTCGAAGACATGCAGCGCGCCTACCAGTTCGCACTGCGCTGGAAGGTCTCTGGCGACACCGCCTATGCAGACGCGGCAGTGACCTATCTCAACGCCTGGTCGTCGACGATGAAGACGCTGACCGGCAACAACGACCAGATCCTCGCAGCCGGCCTGTACGGCTACCAATGGGCCAACGCCGGCGAGATCATGCGCACCTACACCGGCTGGGCCGCTGCCGACCTCGCGCGCTTCCAGAAGATGCTGCTGGAGTTGTTCTATCCGTGGATCAGCGGCTTCCTGGTCAACCACGCCGGCTCGAAGATCACCAACTTCTGGGCCAACTGGGACCTGCAGGCGATCTGCGGCATCCTCGCCATCGGCATCTTCTGCGACCGCAGCGATCTCTACAACGAGGCGGTGACGTACTACAAGACGGGGCGCGGCAACGGCTCGCTGCCGCACATGGTTCACTACGTGCACCCCGGTCACCTCGGCCAGTGGCAGGAGAGCCCGCGCGACATGGGCCACACCACGCTCGGCATCTCTCTCGGCAGCATGCTGAGCGAGATGGCCTGGAACCAGGGCGACGACCTGTACGGCCTGTGGAACAACCGCCTGCTGGCGGGCGCCGAATACGTGGCCAAGGCCAACCTCAACGACGCCGCCGGCCAGCGCTACACGCTGCCGTTCACGCCGTACACCACCAACAAGGGCACCTTCACCACCGTGGCCACCGACGGCCCGAACGGCCGCTATGCGTGGGAAGCGGCGTACAACCACTACGTCAACCGCAAGGGCCTGTCGGCCCCGTACATGTCGACGATCGCCGCTTCGCTGCGCCCCGAGAAGCTCGACTGGGTCGGCGATGAGCCGGGCTTCGGCACGCTGCCCTACAGCCGTGACGGTTATGCCAGCTTGATTGCACCGAGCGGCGTTTTCGCCAACGTGGTCAACGGCCAGGTGGTCCTGTCGTGGTGGGGTAGTGCGCGGGCAAAGAGCTACAACGTCAAGCGCGCCAGCTCGGCCAACGGCCCGTTCGCCACCATCGCAAGCGCGACCGACCCGCGCACCCACACCGACGCGCCTGCCAAGGGCGTCTGGTACTACAGCGTCACATCGGTCGGTGATGCCGGCGAGAGCCAGCCATCGAGCGTCGTGCGTGCCGCGACCGCGCCCGAGCTTCTGGCGCTGCTGCCGTTGAACGCTGCAAGCGGTACCACCGCCAGCGACACGGCGGGCCGTGCCAAGAGCGGCAAGCTGGTCGGCACCGCCGGCTGGGGAGCCGGCCGCAAGAGCGGCAACGCTTTGTCGCTCGACGGCAAGGGCGCGCACGTGGCCTTGCCGGCGGACGTGCTGGCCCAGACCTCCGACTTCACCGTGGCCGTCTGGGTCTACTGGAACGCCGCCGTCAACAACACGCGCATCTTCGACTTCGGCACCAGCGACATCGCCTACATGGCGCTGATCCCGCGAGACGCCAGCGGCAAGCTGCGTTTCACGGCCACGCGCAGCCACTACTTCGGCGAGCAGAACATCGTCGCGACCAGCGCGCTGCCCACCGGGCGCTGGGTGCACGTTGCGGTCAAGCTGGCGGGCGACGTGGGCAAGCTCTATATGGACGGCGTCCAGGTCGGCGAGGGCAGCGGCATCGTCGTGACGCCGTTCCAGCTCGGCGACACGCCCAACGCATGGCTCGGCCGTTCGCAGTACGGCAGCGACCCGAGTTTCAATGGGCGGATGCAAGACCTGCGCATCTACAACGGCGCGCTCAGCAACGCAGAGATCGCGGCACTAGCCGCCGCCTGAAGGTCGCGCCGAAACGGCCAGGAAAGAAGGGAAGGGTGCGGGGGAAAGCCCCGCGATGACATGATGTGAGGCCAACGCCTCCTCCCGCACCTTGGGGTCCACGCCGCATGTCATCACCCTTCGCGCACGCCAAGCCCTTCGTCCACGAGGACGACAAGACCCGCTCGCTGCACTTTTCGCTCTGCGAGCTGCAAAGCCGCATGCGCCTGCAGAACCCTGATGCGCTCGACGTGGAATACACGCGGGCCATGATGGGCTTCCTGCTATTCAACAGCCGGCCGCAGTCGATTGCGATGATTGGCCTGGGCGGCGGCTCGCTCGCCAAGTTCTGCTATCGCCACTTGCCCGAAACCCGCATCACCGTGGTCGAGATCAACCCGCATGTGATTGCCCTGCGAGACCAGTTCAAGGTACCGCCCGACGACCGGCGCTTTCGCGTGGTCGAGGCCGATGGCGTTCAGTTCGCCGCGCAAACCGAGCAGCGCTTCGACGTGCTGCTGGTCGACGGCTTCGACGACGCCGGCATGCCCGACGGCCTGGGCACGCAGGCCTTTTACGACGACTGTTTCCAGATGCTCGCGCCCCAGGGCATCCTGGCCGTGAACCTGCACACCGAGCACCCGGACTACCGGCTGTTCGTCGGCCGCATCGAGCGCAGCTTCGACTTCAGCGTGCTGACGGTCAACGTCAAGCGCGAGGGCAACGCCATCGTCTTCGCGTCACGCGGTGCGCTCGCCGAACTGCGGCACAACGGCGTGATGCGCCACCCCGAACGCCTGGCACCAGAGGCCTGGACCGAACTCCGGCCCACCTTTGCGCAGATCGTGACCTCGCTGGGGGCTGTTCACGCTGGATGAACGCCGCGCCGGACGAGGCTGCGAATTACGTCCGTGAATTGTCAACAGAACGGCGTGCGTCTTTGAAAGAGGAGCAATCCGTCATCAGCCCATCAGGGTTCGAGCAAGACGGGAGGCGGCTGGCTTTCTAGCATCGTCGGATGCGTATTTCATCTCGACGCCGAGCCGTCTTCCTGTCTCCTTTGTTGTTGCCGATCGCAGCGCATGCGCAGTCCGTCGACGAGAACGGGGTGACGCGTTCAACAGTGACGGTGGGGCGGCTCTCGCCGCAAAGTTCCAAGCTCTTCGGTGCGATGGCGCGCCAGCATGCCGATGGTGCCGATGCCTACATTGCCGAAGTGAATGCGAAAGGCGGCGTCGCGGGCCGGCACATCGTTGTCAAGGACCGCGACGATGGCTACAGCGCCGAACGGGCCGAGGTGGAACTGAAGGCGCTGATCGAGACCGACAAGGTCTTCGCCTTGATGGGCGCGTTCGGAACGCCGACCCTCCCGACCGTCGTCAGGATCGCCGATGGCGCGGGTGTTCCACTCGTCGGCGCCAATGACGTTGCCGACGACGCGCGGCGGCCGATCCGCAAATATGTGTTTCCGGTTCGCGCGTCTGCATTCACCGAGGCGGTTGCTTCGGTGAAGCACCAGGCCATGATCGGCGCGAAACGCTTCGTCGTTCTGTCGTGCAAGGAATCCTTCGGCCCGGCTGGCGCGGCGGCCTACAAAACCGCGTTGAAGCAAGCCGGCCTCGAGGCGCCAGAGATCAGCTTCAGCATCAGCTCGGACGATCCGAAGCTCATCGCGAAACGCTTGATCGATGTCCAGCCGGAGACCATCCTGGTGTCGGTCCTGCCCAAGGCATTCGCAGCGGTCGCACGCGAGTACATCAGGCTCCGGGGCAAGGCAGTCATGATGGGCCTGTCTCCCATCCGCATCGACGATCTGCACACTGAACTCGGGCCGCTCGCGGCCGGCATCGTGCTTGCGCAGGCCTTGCCGTCACCGTTCACCGCGGCATCGGCCTTGGCCAATGAATACCGGCGGCTGATGTCACTTCACAAGCCGGGCGTGGAAGCCTCGTACTTCGGCCTGGAAGGCTTCATCGAGGCGAAGGTCCTCGTCGAAGGACTCAAGCGCACGGGCGCCAGGCTGACGCGTGATCGGTTCCTGTCGGCCCTCGAGTCCATGACAGACCACGACCTGGGCGGCTTCTTCGTGCGTTACGGCAAGGGCATCCGCACCGGCGTGACGTTCGTCGAACTCGTCATGCTGAAGGCCGACGGGTCCATCTTGCGGTAGTCAGCCGGAACGCCTCGCCGGTGTAGGACTTGTCCGTTTCTCATGAAAGGGGCCTGTTCGCCGAGCGCGCCGCTTCGTACTCTTCACACATCGGCTTTCGACAGACCAACTTCAAGTAACCATCCGCCAGACACCATGAAAACCACCCCTAACTTCATCGTCGGCGTGACCGCATTCGCTGCGCTGAGTGCCGGTGTCTTGTTGGCAGTGGAAGACCCCGCGCTGTTCGACCCCAAGCAGGCCATGCTGGTGAACGCCGATGAACACCAGGTCGACGGCACCGAGGGCTTGTTCTCCGCCCCGCCGCGTGCGGGCTTCTCGGTCTCCAGGCCGGCTTCACCGGTGGTGCAGCCGCTGCGGCAGTGAAGCATCATCCGCCGAACGGCGCTGCCCGGCGCGCCCGGCGGCAGCAGACGCTGAAAGGCACCGAACTCGCTGACGACGAGCCGCTCGGCTCGATGCCTTCCACGAGCAGCGTCTCGTACGCCGCCACGCATTCGCCGCTGCTCACTGCGTTCGATCGATTCGCCTCCGGCGTGACCCGCTGGGCCGGTTCGCCAACGGCCTTCTGCGTGGCCTTGCTGACCGTGGCGGCCTGGGCGGCGGTGGGGCCGCTGTTTCACTTCTCCGAGAACTGGCAGCTGGTGATCAACACGGGCACCACGATCGTCACCTTCCTGATGGTTTTCCTGATCCAGCAGAGCCAGAACAAGGACAGCGTGGCCGTCCATCTGAAGCTCAACGAACTGCTCGCGGCAAACCGCGAGGCCAGCAACCGCATGATCGGCATTGAAGACCTCGACGAGCAAGACCTGCGCGAGGTGGCGAACTTCTACCTGAGGCTGTCGGAACGTGCCAAGACTGCCGGCCCGGTGAAGGAACTGCACTCCATTGACGAAGAAGGCCTGCCGGTGGAGGCGGAGCCTCACGCCACGCACACCGCCGGCTAAGAACCTGAGAGTCTTCGCTCATGCCCGCTCATCACGTCAAAAGACGCCGGCTCGTCGTTGCAAATGCTCGCCATAGCCAGAGCTATGGCTGTGCTTTGCGCCTAGATCCGGCGCCTTTTGACGCGCTGCTCGGGCACGCACGAAAAACCCTCGAGCTCTGAGGCCGTCAGTTCACGGCGTCGCGGACCTTGCTGGTGATGTCGACGAGCAGGGCTTCGAGGTCTTCGGGTTCGAAGGGCTTGAGCAGCGAGCGGACGTTGGGGCCGAACTGGCTGACCGCGTCTCCGAATGGGTAGCCCGAGCACAGCACCACCCACTGGTTGGGGCGGGTCGCCAGCAGCTTGCGGGTCATGTCGGTTCCCGACATGCCGGGCAGGCTCACATCGGTGATCAGCACGTCGAACTCTCGTTCGGCAAACACAGCCAGTGCTTCTTCCGCGGTGGCACAGGTGGTGATGTCCCGGTCAGGGGCCTCCATCAGCATGCCGATGGTCTCGCGCAGATCGTCGCTGTCTTCGACATACAGAATGGTGACGGGGGGCAAAAGAATCTCCAGCGGGGGACACGGCGAAAAGTCTACGCCGACGCGGCTGCCCGTCGACTCCCGAGGGTGAGCGGGCGCAGCGACGTCACACAGCCCTTGGCAGGTAAACGTGTCTGAATGTAGGCGCTGTCCTACACCATCTGGCGCGGTCGTCCTTCAAAGCCGTGAGTCCGCGTCAGCCTACGCTTATGAGGCATAAATTTCGGGTGCAGGTCTGATCCTGTGCTCGCTTCACGCCAAGCCGCTTGCCCAGCCCCGTGCGGCAAGTTTTGAGGAAAGCCCGCCCATGAGAGTCATAGAAGACGCGGCAATTGCCGTACCCGAGCGCGAGATGGCCGTCACTCTGCTGGCCGCGCTGACCCAGCTTCGCCGAGGTGACGCAAGTGTCAGGCTCCCGGTTCACTGGGAGGGTTTGCCGGGCAAGGTGGCCGATGTCTTCAACGACCTGGTGGAACAGAACGCGGCCATGGCCGACGAGCTCGGCCGCCTGCGCCAGGTGGTCGGCAAGGAAGGCAAGCTCAAGCAACGGGCGACGCTGAACGAGACGCGCGGCTTCTGGGGCGCGTCGATCAACTCCATCAATGCCTTGATCGACGACCTGGTTCACCCGACGAGCGAGGTGGCGCGCGTGATCGGCGCGGTGGCACAAGGCGACCTGAGCAAGAGCATGGCGCTGGAGGTCGAAGGCCGCGAGCTCGAAGGCGAGTTTTTGCGCACTGCCAAGACGATCAACAAGATGGTGGAGCAGCTCGGCAACTTCTCGGCCGAAGTGACGCGCGTGGCACGCGAAGTGGGCACCGAGGGCAAGCTGGGCGGCCAAGCAAAGGTGAAGGGCGTGGCCGGCACCTGGAAGGACCTGACCGACTCGGTGAACTCGATGGCCGGCAACCTGACCGACCAGGTGCGCAACATCGCCGACGTGACAACCGCGGTGGCCAAGGGCGACCTCTCCAAGAAGATCGACGTGGACGTGAAGGGCGAGTTCCTCACGCTCAAGAACACCATCAACACGATGGTGGACCAGCTGCGATCGTTCGCGTCTGAAGTGACACGGGTGGCGCGGGAAGTGGGGACGGAAGGTTCCTTGGGCGGCCAGGCGCGGGTAGAAGGTGTGTCGGGCACGTGGAAGGACTTGACAGACTCGGTGAACTCGATGGCCGGCAACCTGACTTCGCAGGTGCGGAACATCGCTGACGTGACGAAGGCGGTGGCGGCAGGCGACCTGTCCAAGAAGATCACGGTGGACGTGAAGGGCGAGATCCTCGAACTGAAGAACACCGTCAACACCATGGTGGACCAGCTGCGAAGCTTTGCCGCCGAAGTGACGCGTGTGGCGCGAGAGGTGGGCACCGAAGGCAAGCTCGGCGGCCAGGCCGACGTGCAGGGCGTGGCCGGCACGTGGAAGGACCTGACCGAGTCGGTCAACTTCATGGCCGGCAACCTGACCTCTCAGGTGCGCAACATCGCCGAGGTGACGACCGCGGTGGCAGCCGGTGACCTGTCCAAGAAGATCACGGTGGACGTGAAGGGCGAAATCTCTGAGCTCAAGAACACCATCAACACCATGGTGGACCAGCTGCGAAGCTTCGCGGCCGAGGTGACGCGCGTGGCGCGAGAGGTGGGCACCGAAGGCAAGCTTGGCGGCCAAGCCGACGTGCAGGGCGTGGCCGGTACCTGGAAGGACTTGACCGACTCGGTGAACTCGATGGCGTCGAACCTGACCTCTCAGGTACGCAACATCGCCGACGTGACGAAGGCGGTGGCGGCGGGCAACCTGTCCGAGAAGATCACGGTGGACGTGAAGGGCGAGATTCTCGAACTCAAGGCGACGATCAATACCATGGTGGATCAGCTCTCGTCCTTCGCGGCCGAAGTGACCCGCGTGGCGCGAGAGGTCGGCACCGAAGGCCGGCTGGGCGGGCAGGCCGAGGTGAAGGGCGTGTCGGGCACCTGGAAGGACCTGACCGATTCAGTGAACTCCATGGCCGGCAACCTGACGAGCCAGGTGCGCAACATCGCCGATGTGACCAAGGCCGTGGCGGCGGGCGACCTGTCCAAGAAGATCACCGTGGATGTGAAGGGCGAGATTCTCGAACTCAAGGCGACGATCAATACCATGGTGGACCAGCTGCGAAGCTTCGCAGCCGAGGTGACGCGCGTGGCGCGAGAGGTGGGCACCGAAGGCAAGCTCGGCGGCCAGGCCGACGTGCAGGGCGTGGCCGGCACCTGGAAGGACCTGACCGAGTCGGTCAACTTCATGGCCGGTAACCTGACCTCGCAAGTGCGCAACATCGCCGAGGTGACGACCGCCGTGGCGGCGGGCGACCTGTCCAAGAAGATCACGGTGGACGTGAAGGGCGAAATCTCCGAGCTCAAGAACACCATCAACACCATGGTGGACCAGCTCTCTTCGTTCGCGGCCGAAGTGACCCGCGTGGCGCGAGAGGTGGGCACCGAGGGCAAGCTGGGTGGCCAGGCCGACGTGCAAGGCGTAGCCGGTACCTGGAAGGACCTGACCGAGTCGGTGAACTCAATGGCATCCAACCTCACCGGCCAGGTGCGCAACATCGCCGACGTGACGAAGGCCGTGGCGGCCGGTGACCTGTCCAAGAAGATCACGGTGGACGGCAAGGGCGAAATTCTTGAACTGAAGAGCACCGTCAACACGCTGGTGGACCAGCTGCGAAGCTTTGCTGCCGAAGTGACCCGCGTGGCCCGCGAAGTGGGCACCGAAGGCATCCTGGGTGGCCAGGCCGACGTGCAAGGCGTGGCCGGCACCTGGAAGGACCTGACCGAGTCGGTGAACTTCATGGCCGGCAATCTGACTTCTCAAGTGCGCAACATCGCCGACGTGACGAAGGCCGTGGCGGCAGGCGACCTGTCCAAGAAGATCACGGTCGACGGCAAGGGCGAAATTCTCGAACTGAAGAGCACCGTCAACACGCTGGTGGACCAGCTGCGAAGCTTCGCGGCCGAAGTGACCCGCGTGGCGCGAGAGGTGGGCACTGAAGGCAAGCTCGGCGGCCAGGCCGAAGTGCAAGGCGTGGCCGGCACCTGGAAGGATTTGACCGACTCGGTGAACCTGATGGCGTCGAACCTCACGAGCCAGGTGCGCAACATCGCCGACGTGACGAAGGCCGTGGCGGCGGGCGACCTGTCCAAGAAGATCACGGTGGACGTGAAGGGTGAGATTCTCGAACTCAAGGCCACGATCAACACCATGGTGGACCAGCTCTCGTCATTCGCCGCCGAAGTGACGCGCGTGGCGCGCGAGGTGGGCACCGAAGGGCGGCTGGGCGGCCAAGCGCAAGTGCGCGATGTGTCCGGCACCTGGAAGGATTTGACCGACAACGTGAACTTCATGGCCGGCAACCTGACCGGCCAGGTACGCGGCATTGCGAAGGTGGTGACGGCTGTGGCCAACGGTGACCTGCAGCAGAAGCTGACCGTGGAAGCCAAGGGCGAGATCGCGGCGCTGGCCGAGACCATCAACAGCATGACCGACACGCTCGCCACCTTTGCCGACCAGGTGACCACTGTGGCGCGCGAGGTGGGCGTGGAAGGCAAGCTCGGCGGCCAGGCCAAGGTGCCCGGCGCAGCCGGCACCTGGAAGGGCCTCACCGAGAACGTGAACCAGCTCGCGGCCAACCTCACGACGCAGGTGCGCGCCATTGCGGAGGTGGCCACTGCAGTGACCCAGGGCGACCTGACGCGGTCCATCACGGTGAAGGCGCAAGGCGAGGTGGCCGCGCTCAAAGACACCATCAACGAGATGATCCGCAACCTGAAGGACACCACGCAGAAGAACACCGAGCAGGACTGGCTGAAAACCAACCTTGCGAAGTTCAGCCGCATGCTGCAGGGCCAGAAAGACCTGCTCACCGTGGGCCAGCTGATCCTCTCCGAGCTGGCGCCGGTGGTGGGCGCGCAGCAGGCCGAGTTCTACGTGCTGAGCCATGGGGCCGGCGTGCCCAAGCTCAGGCTCTTCGGCAGCTACGCCTCGGGCGGGCAGGCCACGCACGGCAAGGAAGTCGAGCTGGGGCAGGGCCTGGTCGGCCAGTGCGCCATCGAGAAGCAGAAGATCCTGCTGACCAACGTGCCGACCAGTGCCTTCCGCGTGGCGACCGGCCTCTCTGAAGGTGCAGCGCTCGACATCCTGGTGCTGCCCATCGTGTTCGAAGGCGAGGTGCGCGGCGTGCTGGAGCTGGCCTCGCTCGAGCGCTTCAACCCGGCGCACCAGGCCTTCCTCGATCAGCTGACCGAGTCAATCGGCATCGTGATCAACACCATCAGCGCCAACATGCGCACTGAAGACCTGCTGACGCAGTCGCAGTCGCTGGCCGAGGAGCTGCAGAGCCGCCAGCAGGAACTGCAGCAGACCAACGAAGAGCTGCAGGAGAAGGCGCGCCTGCTGGTGCACCAGAACCAGGAGGTCGAACGCAAGAACCAGGAAGTGGAGCAGGCCCGCCAAGCGCTGGAAGAAAAGGCCGAGCAGCTGGCGCTGACCTCCAAGTACAAGTCGGAGTTCCTGGCCAACATGTCGCACGAGTTGCGCACGCCGCTCAACAGCCTGCTGATCCTGTCCGACCAGTTGTGCAAGAACAGCGAAGGCAACCTGACGCCCAAGCAAGTCGAGTTCGCGAAGACCATTCACCTGTCCGGCAACGACCTGCTGATGCTGATCAACGACATTCTCGACTTGTCGAAGATCGAGTCGGGCACGGTGGCCGTCGACGTCAGCGAGCTGCGGCTCGAAGACCTGCAGCGCTCGGTGGACCGCAGCTTCCGCCACGTGGCCGAATCCAAGCACGTGGACTTCGAGATCACCGCCAAGAACTCGCGTGTGGCGCCGCTGCCCAAGACCATCGTCACCGACGTCAAGCGCCTGCAGCAGATCATCAAGAACCTGCTCTCCAACGCCTTCAAGTTCACGCACCAGGGCTCGGTGTGCCTGGCGGTCGACGTGGTCGACGGCGGCTGGTCGCGTGACAACGAAGATCTCACCCGCGCCAGCCAGGTGATTGCGTTCTCGGTGTCCGACACCGGCATCGGCATCTCGCCCGACAAGCAGCAGATCATCTTCGAGGCCTTCCAGCAGGCCGACGGCTCGACCTCGCGCAAGTACGGCGGCACCGGCCTCGGCCTGGCCATCAGCCGCGAACTCGCGCGCCTGCTGGGCGGCGAAATCAAGCTGGTGAGCGCACCGGCGCGGGGGAGCACCTTCACGCTCTACCTGCCGCAAAGCTACAGCCCCATCCGCAGTGGCCGTCATGGCCGCGCCGCTGCTGCCACGGTGGACCTGGCGCCGCCGGCCGAGCGCTTGCGCATCGCGCCGCCCGAGCACGTGGAGCGGGTGCACATCGGCCCGCAGGAGGTGGCGTCCGACCTGCAGGAAATGGAAGGCCTGCTCGCTGCCAACGTGGCCGATGACGACCGGGGCGACATCCTGCTCGGCGACAAGGTGGTTCTGATCGTCGAGAACGACCTGGCCTTTGCCGGCGTGCTGCTGCAGGCGGCACGCCGTGTCGGCTTCAAGGGGCTGGTCAGCACGAGTGGCGCCGGCGCGTTGGCGATGACGCGCGACTTCCAGCCCGCGGTCATCACGCTCGACATCTTTTTGCCCGACATGGAAGGCTGGCGCATCCTCGATCGCCTCAAGTCCGACCTGGCGACGCGGCACATCCCGATCTGCGTGGTTTCGACCGACGACTCGCGCGAACGTGCCTTGCAGTCGGGCGCGGTGGGCTTCCTCACCAAACCGCTGCAGTCGGCCGACGTGGTCGAAGAGGCGCTGGGCCACCTGTATGAGTTCGCCGACCGCAGCAAGAAGCGGCTGCTGGTGATGATGTCGCCCACGCCGTTGCGAGACGGCCTGCTGGCCGCGTTCGACGCCAGTACCGAGATCGTGCTGGCTGAATCGGGCTCGGCCGCACGGGCGCAACTGAGCGGCGGCGGTGTCGACTGCCTGTTGACCGACGGCAGCGTGCCCGACTTCGGCCCCGAAGACGTGATCGAGGCGCTGGAATCGCGCCCGCTGGCGCGGCAGATGCCCATCGTGCTGGCTGCGGCAACCGCCAAGGCTGCCACGGCCTGGGAGCGTGGCCACAGCGCGTTTGCTCTGCGCCGGGCCGACACGCTGGAGCGCATGCTCGATGCCACCGCCTTCTTCCTGCACCGCGGTGAGGCGACGATGTCTGAGCAGGAACGCCGCTCGGCCATCGCGCTCTATGAAACCGACCGCTCGCTCGAAGGCAAGAAAGTGCTGATCGTCGACGACGACATGCGCAACATCTTCGCGCTGGCCACCGTGCTCGACGGCCATGGCATGGTGATCGTCTCGGCAGAGAACGGCCGCGATGCGATCCGCCTCGTCGAGACCGACCCTGCCATCGACATCGTGCTGATGGACATCATGATGCCGGAGATGGATGGCATGGAGACCATGCGGCAGATGCGCAAGCTGCCACGCGGCAAGGAGCTGCCGCTGATTGCGGTGACGGCCAAGGCCATGAAGGGTGACCGCGAGAAGTGCATCGACGCCGGGGCCTGGGACTATCTCTCCAAGCCCGTCGACACGGCATACCTGCTGGTGGTGATGCGCGGCTGGTTGTCCAAATGAACGACCTTTCGGGTCCAGGCTCGTTGGGGGACGCCCCCGCCAGACGGCTGGGCGACGCGTTGGCGCGCGACACCGAAGACCGCGTCAGCATCCTCATCGTCGACGACCTGCCGGAGAAGCTGCTCGTCTTCGGCACCGTGCTCGAAGAGCTGAACCAGGACCTGGTGTTTGTGCGGTCCGGCCGCGAGGCGCTGCGCGAGGTGCTGCACCGCGAGTTCGCGGTGATTCTGCTCGACGTCAACATGCCCGACATCGACGGCTTCGAGACGGCGGCAATGATCCGCCAGTACAAGCGGGCGGTCGACACGCCAATCATCTTCATCACCTCGTACGCCGACGAGATGCAGACCGAGCGCGGCTATGCGCTGGGCGCCGTCGACTACATCCAGTCGCCGGTGGTGCCGCACATCTTGCGCAGCAAGGTGCGGGTGTTCGTGCGGCTGTTTGCGCTGCAGCGCCAGATCAGGCGGCAGGCCGATGCCCGCGCCGCGATCGTCGCTGCCGAGGCGGCCCGCAAGGCGGCCGAAGACAGCGACCGCCGCTCCGCCTTTCTGGCCGGCGCGAGCCATGTGCTGAACAGCTCGCTGCAGGCCGGCGTGGCCATGCAGGAGCTTGCCAAGCTGTTGGTGCCCCAGCTGGCCTCTGTGGCGGTGGTGATGACCGACGAAGGCGCCTCGCGGGGCGACGTGCTGGTGGCCAGCTCAAACGGCTTGACGGGCATGCAGATCACGCGCTTGGGCGACGTGGTGCGCAACGCGCTGAGCAATGCATCCCTGGGCAGGGCGCGCGTCGACCTTGACGCGGCCACGCTGCCGGCGCTCGATGCCATGGCCTTCGGCTTGGCGCCCGAGCACTGGCCGAGCCCGATGCGCGCCGCGGCCGCCTTGCCACTGCTCAATGGCGACCGTCTGCTCGGTGCGATGTTCGTTGCCACCGACACGCTGAACCACCCGGTCGACTGGCGCGTGCTCGACGACCTGGCGGCTCGCGCCGCGTCGGCGCTCGAGAACGCGACGCTCTACGGCAGCTTGCAGAGCGAGATCGTCGAACGCCGCGCGGCCGAGACAGAGCTGCAGGAGGCCGGCCGCCGCAAGGACGAATTCCTCGCCATGCTCTCGCACGAGCTGCGCAACCCGCTCGCACCGATTCGCACCGCACTCGAAGTCATCCGCCGCATCGCGCCGCCCGACCCCAAGCTCGAGCGGGCGTCGGACATCATGGTGCGGCAGGTGCGGCAGATGACGCGGCTGATCGACGAGCTGCTCGACGTGGCGCGCATCAGCCAGGGCAAGATCGTGCTGGCGCGCGAAAAGGTCGACCTCAACGCGGTGATCAGCCAAAGCGTGGAAACGGCGCAGCCCCTCATGGACGCGCGCGACCAGACCTTGCGTGTGGTGCCGCTGTCGGAGCCGATGTACCTGCAAGGCGACTTCGCGCGGCTGGCACAGATCGTCTCCAACCTGCTGAACAACGCATCGAAGTACAGCGAGCGCGGCACCTCGATCGAGCTGCACGCAAGCTTCGACGGGCAGGGCGCGGTGATCCGCATACGCGACCACGGCATGGGCATCGATGCGCAACTGCTGCCGCGCATCTTCGACCTCTTCACCCAGGGCACGCGTGGGCTCGACCGCGCGCAAGGCGGCCTCGGTGTGGGCCTGACGCTCGCGCGTCGCCTGGCCGAGATGCACGGTGGCCGCCTCGAAGCCGCCAGCGAAGGCGTCGGCCGGGGCTCGGAGTTCACGCTGCGGCTGCCCTGCGTCGGCCTCGTGTCGAGCGGTGACTCGGCGCCGGCCGCACTCGATTCAGTGACGCTGCCGGCATGCCGCGTGCTGGTCGTCGACGACAACCGTGACGCGGCACAGAGCGTGGCGAGCTTTCTGGAGTTGGGCGGGCACGAGGTGCGCACTGCCGCCGATGGTGCCGAGGCGCTGGTGGCGTCGGAGCTGTTTGCGCCCCAGGTCTTCGTGCTCGACATCGGCCTGCCGGTGCTCGATGGCTACGAGGTGGCGCAGCGGCTTCGCCAGTCGCCGATCGGCCGCGATGCCTTGCTGGTCGCGCTGACGGGTTACGGCCAGCGGGAAGACCGGCTCAACGCCGAAGCGGCGGGCTTTGACCACCACTTCGTCAAACCGGCCGACCCCACGGCCTTGCTGTCGTGCATCGAGAAATGGTTGCGTGAGCGGCCTGTCGCAGCCGAGGCAAGAACCAGCGCCTGAGCGGCGCCGGGGCTGCGATCTTCGGATCAGTGCTGAAGCGCCGTGGCGCTTCGGCCACCGAGGTTCAGCGAGCGGGACAGCAGCGACGGCTGCGTGTTGCGCGGCGCCACATCGTTGATGAGCCCGCGCGACACATAGGCGTTGTAGTCGCGGATCGGAACGCCGGCGGACTGCCGCCCGGTTTCGCCGTTCCAGAACACCGTGACCCACGACATGCCTTCGAGGATCCAGCACGGACCCGCGGGAATCGTGGAATGAACGCCCTCGGGCGAGCGAGCGGCAAGGGGTTGGGCAAGGGTTGCTTGTTTGAGCATTGGAGGTCCTTTGCGATCGACAACCGATCACCATCTGGTGTCAAGTTTCCAGGGCACAGCATCGCTGGTCGAGGGGTCATCTGCGACCCCCGATGTAGGCGGAATAAGCGACCCTGCGTAGGACTTCGCTGACGTGTCAGGCCAATGCGATTTCGGCCAGTGAAACGCCTGCCAAAGGGGCGAGTTGTTCGATCACCATGAGGTGATCTTCACGCTGCGGCAGACCCGAGACCGTGACGGTGCCGAAGCGAGTGCCGTTCACGCGAAGCGGCACGCTGCCGCCGTGCGCCGCGTAGTCGCGTGTCGCCAGGCCCATCTTCTCCTCGAGGGTGCTGCCCTCGAGCGCGAGTTCTCGGCCGATGAGGTAGCTGCTCTGGTCGAGCAGCTCGCTGAGGTTGCGCTTGCGGCGAGCCCAGTCGGCGTTGGCCGGTGCGGTGCCGCGCATGGCGTGGAAGAAGACCGTCTCTGCACCGATGCGGATCTCGATCGTCACCGCGGCTTGGCGGGCCAGCGCCGCGTCGCGCAAGCGGCTGCCCAGCGCCCAGGCAATCTCGGCGTCGAGCATCGGCAGCTGCAATCGGCGGTCCTGTTCGATGAGCTTGGCGATGTCGGCCTGGAGTTTTGTGTGGTCGGTCATGGGCGTTCGGTTGCGGCAGTGTCGTAGTCGAGCACCAGCACATCGGCGAGATGAGGGTGGGCAAGGGCCGAGAAGGCCTGGTGGCGAGGATGCACGAGGTAGGTATCGCGTGCTGCCGCATCGGCAAAGCCCAGTGTGAAGCAATGGGTGAAGCCGTGGTCCAGGCCTTCGGGGCTCGAGTTGGTGCCCCATTCGAGGCTTTGCACTTCGGTGATCTGCGAGGCGAGGGCGGCGAAGGCGGATTCGACTTGCGCGATGTCGACCGCGCGCGCTTCGGGGCGGAATTTCAGCAAGACGATGTGGCGCATTGTCACGTGATGTCCTCAGTTTGTCGACGGGCCACCCCGAACGGGTCAGGCACCCAAGCCCCGCAGCACGTCGTAGCAAGCCCCCATGGTGTGGTAATCCGTCTTGCCCGCCGGGCTCTTCTCATCCGAGTACGCGCGGTTGTCGGGCGTGCGGATGCGGTACCAGGCGCCATGCTGGTGGTCGACCATGTGGGCCCAGCTGTAGGTCCACAGCTTGTCGTACCAGGTCCAATAGGCGTCGTCACCGGTGCGCAGCGCGAGCAGTGCGGCAGCGGCGAAGCTTTCGGCCTGGACCCAGAAGTACTTGTCGGCATCGCAGACCTGGCCGTCGGGCGCGAAGCCGTAGACCAGCCCGCCGTTCGCCGCATCCCAGCCAAAACGCATGGCGGTATCGAAGAAGCGCTGTGCCGTCGGCAGCAGCCACGCGGGCCGCTGGTCAGCCGGCAGATGCGCTTCGAGCTGCATCAGCAGCTTGGCCCATTCCGTCAGATGCCCGGTCTGGAAGCCCCACGGCCGAAAAATGTTCGTCTTGTCGTCGCGGTTGTAGTCCCAGTCCACCGACCAGTCGGCTCGGTAGTGTTCCCACACCAGGTCGCCGAGGTCGGTTCGGGCCAGTGCCGCCTGGCGCTGCGTGATGGATTCGGCGAGCGTCAAAGCGCGTTGCAGGTAGCGCGGCTCTTTGGTCGCGTCGAAGGCCGCGATCATGGCTTCGCAGCTGTGCATGTTGGCGTTCTGGCCGCGGTACGAGCCCACCTGCCAGTCGGGAGTGGCTTCGTCGGCATAGAGGCCGTGCGCGGGCTCCCAGAAGCGTTGCTCCATCAGCGCAAATGTCTCTGCAATTCCCGCTCTTGCTTCTTCAATACCGGCCATCAACGCGTGGGCATGCGCCAGCAGCACGAAGGCGAGGCCGTAGCAGTGGTTGGTACCGTCTTGCACAGCCGCGCGCTGGCCGTCCCAGGACACCTGCCACGCGTAGCCGCCTTGCGGTTGGGCGTGGGCTTGCTGAAGAAAGCGCAAGCCGTGGCGAGCACTCTCTTGATAGGCGGCGTCGCCAAAGCGCCGGTAGGCCATCGCATGGTTGAAGACGAAGCGGGTGCTGCTGACGAGGTGGCGTGTGCGCCTGTCGTAGACCGTGCCGCCGTCCTTGAAGAAATGGAAAAAGCCACCCGTCGGGTCGAGGCAACGCCCGTCATAGAAGGCCAGCGTGTGGCGTATGTGGCCGAGCAGAAACTCGGGGCTGCGGAAATCGGGCATGGTCGTTGGGGACGAGAAATGAATCAAGACCACGGGCGCAAGCCCATCTGCATCTGGCCGAGCGGCGTCAGGTCTTCGGGGTGGGCGCGGCCTTCGAATCCGACTTCGTAGTTTTCGGGGGCGAAGTCGGGGCTGCTGCGGCCATCCACGAAGGCTGCTGCCTGCTTCTCTGCGAAGGCGGCGTTCTTGTCGCACCACGGCGCGCCGCCGATGTAGATCACGTTGCTGTAGCCGCTGCCGCCGTGCTGGTCTTCCACCGCGTGGATCACGTCGGAGTGCCACCACACGGTGTCGCCCGGGCCAACCAGCGGAATGGGCACCAGGCCGGCCAGTAGCTCGGGGTGCCATTGCGGCGAGGCACCGAGTGCACGGCCCGGTTGCGCGCCGCAGAGGTCGCCCTCGGGCACGTCGGGTTGCAGTGCGCGCAGCAGCATCCACGGCGTGGTCTTCGCGATGGGAATGAGCCGGAGCGTGCCATCGCCCGGGCCTTGCTTGGTCAGGGCCGTCCAGCCCTGGAAGGTGCGGAAGGCCGAGCACACCGCCGGCGACGGGATCTCGCGCGTGGTGGTGCGGCCTTCGGCATCGAAGGGGTCGAAGGCCAGCGGGTCGCCCTTGAACACCTCGCGGTAAACGTGGCGGAAGGTCGGCTCGCACCAGCGCTCCACAGAGCCACCATCGGAGTGCGGTGAGAGCCCAAGCGTCGAATCGCCCGGCTGGCGGCGACGGATGCGGTCGGCGTAGTTGAACTGGCGGTCGGGGTCGAAGTAGCGCTTGCCGTTCTTCTCGAAGGTCCACAGGTGGTTGAGCCAGGCCCGCGTGGCGGCGAGGTTCGGGTGCTGCCGCGCCTCCATCTGCGCGCGCGACCAGTAGAGGCTGAAGATCTGCGGCTTGCTGGAGCCGAGTGCGCTGAAGTATTTGTCGAGCCCGGCTTTCTCGGGCATGCGCTCCAGGTAACGCACCTCGTCGATGTAGCGCACGATGGAGTCGTTCCATTCGTTCACCTGGGCCGGGTCGAACACGCCGCGGATCACCACGCAGCCGCGCCGCTTGATGCGGGCGCTCTGCGCGGGCGACACCATGCCGTTGATCACGTCGGCATAACGCAGCTCGGGCACCGCGCCGCCCTGCGCCTGCTCGGCGCGCACCGCGCTCACCTCGTCGTTCAGTGCTTCGCTGAGCAGCGCGTAGCGGCCGGCCAGGTCGGGCACCTCGGCCCTGAGTTGGCGTTGGGTGGCCCGCACGGCGGCGGGCACATCGTTCATCCAGGCTTCCATGGTTCTGTCCTCCAACATCGAGGTGGGTGGGTTGTCAGGTGATGGTTTCGCGGCACCCGCTGCGGGCACTGGCCAGGCCGGCCAATGCGGCGGCCATCGAACGTGCGCCGTCGGTGCCGGTGGCGAGCGGGGCGCCCTGGCCGGCACAGGCGCGGATGAAGGCGGCGAAGCCTTCGCCATACAGGTCGACGGTCTGCACCGGCAATTCGCGTTCGCCTTGCGCATCGCGAATCCATAGGCGGCCGGAGCCGGCCGAGGTCATCGAGGCTTCGGCGTACAGGTTGCCTTCGGTGCCCAGCACATGCAGCCTCGTGATGGCGTGCTTGGCGACGAAGGATTGGTGGGCTTGCGCGAGCAGGCCACCATCGAACTCGATCACGCTCATCGCGCTGTCTTCGACCTCGCCCTGGCCGAGGCCGATCTGCGACACGCTGGTGTGAATGCGACGCGGCTCGGCCTGCAGCAGGAAGCGCAGCACGTCGACGTCGTGCACCAGGATGTCGAGCACCACGCCGCCGCCGGCATCGGGTTTGTCGAGCCGCCAGCCTTGCAGGTGCGGCGGCAGGTAGACCGCGTGCGACACCTGCGCGCCGTGCACCCGGCCAATCGCACCATTGGCGATCAGCTCGCGCATCTGGCGGTGGCAGTCGGAGGCACGCAGGTGGTGGTTGGTGGCCAGCACGAGTTTGCGCGCGGCTGCTTCGGCCACCATGCGGTTCGCGTCGTCCACGCTCATCGCGAGCGGCTTTTCGCACATCACGTGGCAGCCGGCTTCGAGCGAGGCCAGTGTCTGCGCACAGTGCTGCTCATTGGTCGAGCTGATGTAGACGGCGTCGAAGCGGCCTTCACGTAAAAAGGTTGCGAGGTCGGTGTGCGCCTGCGCCAGGCCTTGCGCTGCCGCGAACTCCTTGGCGCGCTCGGCGCCGCGCGACACCACGCCGACCAGCTCCTGGCCCGGCAGCTTGCGCAGCGAGGCGATGACGCGCTCGGCGATGTTGCTGGCTCCGATGAATCCCCAACGCATGGCGGCTCCTTCAGTTCAGGCGCAGGCCGGTATCGGCCGCGAACACGTGGATGGAAGCCGGCGGCACGTGCACCCGCACGGCGGCGCCTAGCTCCACATTCGGCAGGCCGCTCATGCGCACCGTGATCTCGGTGTGGCCCAGGTCGATCAGCGCATAGGTTTCCGGCCCGGTGGGCTCGACGAGCGAGATGCGGCCCTGCAGCTGGCCGTCGTCGCGGATCGACAGGTCTTCAGGCCGCACGCCGACGGCCACCTTGCCCGTCGGCCCCTGCGCCAGCTCGCCGATCACCGCGCCATCGGGCAAGCGCATCGCACCGGAGGCGTCTCGCGTGGCCTCGAACATATTGATCGACGGCGAGCCGATGAATTCGGCCACGAAGCGGTTGGCCGGCCGGGTGTAGATCTCGAGCGGCGTGGCGAGCTGCTGGATGCGACCGCCGTTGAGCACGGCGATGCGCGAGCCGAGCGTCATGGCCTCGACCTGGTCGTGCGTCACGTAGATGGTCGTCACGCCGGTGCGCATGTGCAGGCGCTTGATCTCAGCGCGCATGTCGACGCGCAGCTTGGCGTCGAGGTTGGAAAGCGGCTCGTCGAACAGGAAGAGCTGCGGCTCGCGTGCCAGTGCGCGGCCGATTGCGACCCGCTGGCGCTGTCCACCTGAGAGCTGGCGCGGCCGGCGGTCGAGCAGGTGGCCGATCTGCAGCGTGGACGACACCGAGGCCACCGTCTTGTCGCGCTCGGCCTTGGGCACGCCGCGCATCTCGAGCGGGAAGGCGATGTTGGCCGCGACCGTCATGTTCGGGTAGAGCGCGTACGACTGGAACACCATCGAGATGTTGCGGTCGGCGGGGCCGACGTTGGTGATGTTCTTGCCACCGAGTTCGATGCTGCCGCCGCTGGGCTCTTCGAGCCCGGCGATCAAATTCATCAGCGTGCTCTTGCCGCAGCCGGACGGGCCAACCAGCACGAGGAACTCGCCGTCGGGCAGGTGAATGTCGATCTCGTGCAGCACGCGCACGGTGCCGAAGAGTTTGTGGATGCCGCGAAGGGCCAGGTCTGCCATGTTGTTTTAGCCTTTGACGGAGCCGGCCATGAGGCCACGAACGAAATATTTGCCGGAAAGGATGTAGACGGCCAACGTGGGCGCTCCGGCGATGAAGGCCGCTGCGAAGTGCACGTTGTATTCCTTGACCCCGGTGCTCGAATTCACGAGGTTGTTCAGCGCCACGGTGATCGGGAAGCTGCTGTAGTCGCTGAACGAAGCACCGAACAGGAAGTCGTTCCAGATGTTGGTGAACTGCCAGATGATCGACACGACGATGATCGGCCCGCTGTTGGGCAGCAGCAGCCGCCAGAACAGGCGCCAGAAGCCCGCACCGTCCATGCGTGCTGAGCGCACCAGCTCACCCGGGAAGGCGGCGTAGTAGTTGCGGAAGAAGAGGGTGGTGAAGCCGATGCCGTAGACCACGTGCACCAGGATCAGCCCGGGCACCGTGCCAGCCAGGTGCAGCATGCCGAGCGTGTGCGCCATCGGAATCAGCACGATCTGGAACGGAATGAACACCGAGAACATCAGCAGAGCAAACACCACGTGTGAACCGCGAAAGCGGAACTGCGTGAGCACGTAGCCGTTCAGCGCACCGATGGCGGTGGAGATGGCCACGCCCGGGATCGCCATCAGGAAGCTGTTGATGAAATATGGCTTGAGGCCGGTGGCCTGCACGCCTATCTGCGCCAAGCTCCAGGCGTCGTGCCAAGGCTGGAAGGTGAGTTCGTGCGGCCAGGCCATCATGTCGCCGGCACGAATCTCGTCGAGCGGCTTCACCGAGTTGACGAGCATCACGTACAGCGGCATCGCGAAGAGCAGTGCGAAGAAGACCAGCAGCGTGTAGAGCAGCACGCGTGGCCACACGGCGGAGAAGCTGCGTTCAGACATGGCGGCCCTCGCCGCGCGTTTCGCGCAGGATGTACGGGATCACGACGATCGCGATGGCGATCAGCATCAGCACGGCGCTGGCCGCACCGACTGCCATCTCGTTGCGGGTAAAGGTGTACTGGTACATGAAGAGAGACGGCAACCAGCTGGCCCGGCCCGGCCCACCGTTGGTGAGCGCGATGACGAGGTCGTAGGACTTGATCGACATGTGCGCCAGGATCACGAAGGCCGAGATGAAGCTCGCACCGAGCTGCGGAAAGATCACGCGCTGGTAGATGCGCCAGGGGCGTGCGCCATCGAGCCGCGCGGCGTTGACCACCTCGGCATCGACACCGCGCAGCCCGGCGAGAAAGAGCGCCATCACGAAGCCCGAGGTCTGCCACACCGCGGCGATCACCACGCAGTAGATGGCGAGGTCGCTGTCTTTCACCCAGCCGAAGGCGAAGCTGTCCCAGCCGATGGCATGCATGGAGCGCTCGAGGCCGATGCTTGGGTCCATCAGCCACTTCCAGGCGGTGCCGGTGACGATGAACGACAACGCCATCGGGTAGAGAAAGATCGAGCGGAAGCCGGACTCGGCGCGGATTTTCTGGTCGATCAGCACGGCGAGCAGCAGGCCAAGGATGCCGCAGCCCACGATGTAGAGCGTGGCGAAGATGCCGAGGTTCTTGACCGACAGGATCCAGTTGTTCAGCCCCATCAGGCGCACGTACGCTTCGGGGCCGGAATAGGTGAGCGTCGTCATCATGGTCGACGCGGTGAACGAGAGCCAGCCGGTAAAGGCGATGTAGCCGTAGACGCAGGCACCGATCAGCAGCACGCTGGGTGACAGCACGGCCTTGGCGATGAGGGGAGCTTTCATGCGGGAAGTTCAATCAGGACAGGCATGAGCCACGGGCCGTTCGGGCTGAGGAGTCGAAGCATTGGTGTGACGCATCAGGGCGAAGGAGCAGGGTGAACACGGGCTGGCCTTGTGAGCCGTCCCACGTCACCCCGCGCCCGATCCCGTTCGCACTGAGCTTGTCGAAGTGCCGGCACCGCAACATGCGCCGGCTTCGACGGGCTCAGCCCGAACGGAATCTGGGGGGGACGGTCTTTCAGTTGTCGACCGCAGCCACCATTTCCTTCACCGCCGCCTTGCTGTCGATCTGGCCATTGAAGTGGCGCGTGATCACGTCGTAGAAGGCGTTCTTGATGCCGGCTGGCACGGCATGGCCGTGGGCCATGGAGCCGACCAGGGTGCCCTTGCTGTTGGCTTCGGCGAGGTCCTTGATGCCCTTCTTGCCGCAGTCGTCGAAGGCGGTGTCGGGCACGTCGGTGCGTGCCGGCACGGAGCCCTTCACCACGTTGAAGGCCGACTGGAACGACGGGTCCATCACCGCGCTGGCCATCTTGACCTGGGCGGCCGACTTGTCGGCGCCGACCTTGAACATCGCGAACTGGTCGGAGTTGAAGCTGACCATGCCCTGCGTGCCGGGGAAGCGCATGCAGATGAAGTCCACACCCGGCTTCTTCTTGGCGTTGATGAACTCGCCCTTGGCCCAGTCGCCCATCATCTGGAAGCCCGCCTTGCCGCTGATGACCATCGCTGAGGCGAGGTTCCAGTCGCGGTTGGAGAAGTCCTTGTCGACCAGCTTGCGCAGCTGGCTCATGCGGTCGAACACCTTCAGCATGGTGGGCGAGCCCAGCGCCGCCTTGTCCTTCTGCACCATGGACTTCTTGTAGAAGTCGATGCCGCCGGTGGTGAGCACGATGCTGTCGAACAAGGTGGCGTCTTGCCACGGCTGGCCGCCGTGGGCCAGCGCGATGAAGCCGGCCTTCTGCACCTTCTCGGCCGCGGCGATGAACTCGTCGAAGCTGGTCGGCATGGTCGTCACGCCAGCCTTGGTCAGCACCTCTTTGTTGGCCCAGACCCAGTTGGTCGAGTGCACGTTCACCGGGGCGGCGATCCACTTGCCGTTGTACTTGGAGAAGGCCTGCAGGGCGGTCGGGACCGACTTGTCCCAGCCTTCCTTGGCGGCCACGGCGTTCAGGTCGGCCAGCACGCCTTGCTTGGCCCAGTCCTGGATGTCGAAGCCGAGCAGCTGCACGGCGGTGGGCGGGTTGCCCGAGGTCACACGCGCGCGCACCGCGGTCATCGCGGCTTCACCACCGCCACCGGCGACGGGCATGTCGTTCCAGGTCACGCCTTGCTTCTCGAGGTTGCCCTTCAGCACGTTCAGCGCAGCGGCTTCACCTCCCGATGTCCACCAGTGCAGCACCTCGACGCTCTGCTGTGCGGCGGCCATGCCGCTCAGGGCCAGTCCGCAGGCAGCGACGATCAGCGTTCTGCGCAACGGGCGGATGTACGAATGGGGGCTTGTCATTTGGTTTGTCTCCTACGGATTTGTTGGAGTGACGAACGGACGATCGTTGTCACAACGTTAAGAATAAATTCAGCCTCCGATAATCTTGACGGGACTATCCCGCTCTGGATCCATCGCAGTCAGCGAAACAAAACCACTGTTTAGTTCGCATTGCCGGCGCCGCCGGAGCTGTCTCGCACCACCAGTTCGACAGGCTGAACGATGTCCTGCGGCATGTCGTCGCCGTGCATCACCATCTCGACGCCGGTGCGGCCGAGCATCTCCTTGTCGACACGCAGGGTCGTCAGGCCCATGGAGCCATAGGCCGCGGCGGGGATGTCGTCGAAGCCGACGAAGGCGATGTCGTCGGGAACTCGCAGGCCGGCTGCCTCGCACACGCGCATGGCGACCAGCGCGGCCATGTCGTTGTAGGCGAACACGGCATCGGGCCGCGGGCGCAGCTTGAGCAGCGCGCGCATCGCGGCTTCGGCGCCGCTTTGCGTGTCCATGCCGGGCGGCGCGGTGACTTCGAGGTCGGGGTCGGCCAGCACGCCGGCTTCGAACAGCGCTCGGCGATAGCCCCGCTCGCGCTCGCGGATGCTGAAGTGCGCCAACGAGCCGGCCAGGAAGGCGACGCGCCGGTAGCCACGGTCGAGCAGGTGCTTGGTGGCGAGGTAGCCGCCTTGCAGGTTGTCGGGGTTCACGCTGCGGCAGCCGGGCATCCAGAAGTCGACCAGCGCGAGCGGCAGGTCCATGGCCCGCAGCAGGTCAATCACCTCGGTCTCGAAGAAGCCGGCGGCCATCAGCGCGTCAGGCTCGTGCATGCGCAGCAGGTTGCGTACCGGGTCGGCAGGGCCGGCGCTCAGCACGGTGGGCACCACGCCGAACTCGCGGCTGGCCTCTTCCACGCCGTGCATCACCTGCGAGAAGAACGGGTTGAGCGAAAAGCTGCTGTGGTGGCGGTGGATCATGAACACCAGCCGCCGCGCCTTGGCCGAGCGCAGCCGCGCGGGGTCGTAGCCGAGCTTGCGGGCCACTTCGCGCACCTCGCGGCGTGTTTCGTCGGAGAGACCGCGCTGGTTCTTCAGCGCGCGCGACACGGTGCCGATCGAGACGCCGGCCGCCTGGGCAATGTCGCGGATGGTCACGCCGCCGGGCAGGCGCAAGTCGTCGGGTTTGAGGCTCATGGCGATGCCTTCTCTGGCCGGGCCGACAGCCGCGACCGGATCACGCACGGTTTGCCGGGCGCGAGCTGCACGCCGACGCGCCCGGCGAGCGGGTTGTCGCTGGGCGGCTGCGCCACCCGGCCCAGGTCAAACGCGCCGTTCAGCGGCTCGATGCCGAGCGCACGGTGGCGTCCGTTCCACGGCGCATAAAGGCGCCCGCCATGGCTGACCCACAGCATCACGTCGGGCAGCAGTGAACGGTCCCAGTCGATCGTCAGTGACCAGCCGGCGTCGAGGTAGTGTGCGGTGACGGGGCCGCGGACGTTCATGAGCTGCATCAGGTCTTCGCTGTCGGCGGGCTGCGGGTAATGGCCGAAGTCACCCGTCGTTCCATCGGCGAGCGGAACGGCTTGGAGCGCGTCGAAGCGGACGTTCGGTTCGATGCGCGAGTGGCCGGGCTCGGCGGGCACCGGGTAGCTCAGCCCCGGGCCGTCGTGCGCCACGCTGAGCGTGACGCGACCCGCAGTCAGGCTCAGCGTGGGGTGCAGTGCAATCGGCAAGGTGCAATGACGCCCGGTGGTGATATGTAGCTCAATGTCCAACGAGGGCTCGTCATTCACGGCACGCACGATTCGCGTCAGCCGCTGCACAGGCTGCCCGGGCGGCATGTCGATCTGCATGCCGAGGGCGAGCGGGTCGGTCAAGTCGAGCCACTGCCAGCTGTGGTTTGATGAATAGCCGTGGCCCCAGGTGTCGCCCGGGTCCAGAGGCAGCCAGCCAGGGGCCAGATCGGCTGGCCGATCGCAACGGCCAAAGGGCACGCAAGGCCATTCGCCGCGCAGCCGCCCCAGCGCGCCGGGCCAGGCATCGGCGCCGGGTTCGTCGGCCCAGGGTGCGATTTGCAACGGTGAGAAGTCTGGCGAGCCCGGCGAGCGAAACACCACCGGCGCCAACATGCCGCCGAGCGCCTGCAACTCGGCCTCGCCATGCGGCCAGCGCAGGCGGCGAGAAAGGTTGGAAGAAGAGGGCGATGAAGTCACGGTGTCCACCCAGAGAGCGTGAAGAGAGTGCGGAGAACGCGAATGGCGCGGCGAGTGTAGGAAGCCGATCCTGTTTAGTAAACGCCAAA
Organism: Rhizobacter sp. P2_G4; assembly: GCF_056403575.1. Taxonomy (NCBI): domain Bacteria; kingdom Pseudomonadati; phylum Pseudomonadota; class Betaproteobacteria; order Burkholderiales; family Sphaerotilaceae; genus Rhizobacter; species Rhizobacter sp. P2_G4. The sequence continues at coordinate 133,462 of NZ_JBFUFG010000003.1, forward strand.
ACTTCTACAGGGAAGAACCCGATGGGCCATGGCAGTCCGAACACCATTGCGCTGTGCAAGGTTCTCGAAAGCTCGAAGCCGTCTCGTCTGCATCTGGACGGGATACTCCGGCTTCTGGCAACACGCGGAGCTGCTCGACATGACATTCCGAAGGTGGCTTGATTGAATCCGCTTGGGCGCCTCCCATGCGACGCGGGCGTTGTCTTGCGCGGCAGCGAGGCGGCGGATTGCACGGCGTCCGCCAAGCGCTGGACGCTGGCGGCTGCGATCCTCGGCTCGAGCATGGCCTTCATCGACGGCTCGGTCGTCAACGTCGGCATCCCGGCCATCCAGCGTGACCTCGGTGCCAGCGCCTCCGAAGCGCAGTGGGTGATCGAGTCGTATGCGCTCTTCCTCGCGGCGTTGCTGCTGGTCGGTGGGGTGCTCGGCGATCGATTCGGTCGGCGACGGGTCTTCATGGTCGGCGCAGTGATCTTCTCGCTCACGTCGCTGGCGTGCGCCTTGTCACCCACGGCCACGAGCCTGATCGTGGCCCGCGCGGTGCAGGGCATCGGTGCGGCGCTGCTGGTGCCGGGCAGCCTCTCGCTGATCAGCGCCGTGTTCCCCGAAGGCGAACGCGGGCGCGCCATTGGCACCTGGTCGGCCTTCAGTGGCGTGACGGCCGCGCTCGGCCCGGTGATTGGCGGCTGGCTCATCGACCACTACTCGTGGGCCTGGGCCTTTCTGGTCAACCTGCCGTTCGGCGTGGCGCTGCTGGTGATGACCGCGCTCAAGGTGCCCGAGAGCCGCAGCCACCAGGCAGGCGGTGTGGACGTGCGCGGCGCGTCGCTCGTGACGGTGGGCCTGGCGGGCGTGGTCTATGCCTTCATCCAGGCACCGAACCTCGGCTGGTCGTCGATCGAGGTGCTGGGGGCGCTGCTGATCGGCGCGCTGGGTCTCGCGTTCTTCGTTCGCGAAGAAGCCCACGTGGCTGCACCGATGCTGCCGCTGGGCCTGTTTCGCAGCGCCGAATTTGCGGGGGCGAACCTGCTCACCTTGCTGCTGTACGCGGCGCTGGGCGGCGGGCTTTATTACCTGCCGCTCAACCTCATCCAGGTGCAGGGCTACGACGCGGCCGCGGCCGGCGCGGCCTTGCTGCCCTTCATCGCGATCATGTTCCTGCTCTCGCGCTGGTCGGGCAAGCTGGTCGACAAGGTGGGGCCGAAGCTGCCGCTCGTCGTGGGGCCGCTCATCGCCGCGCTGGGCTTTGCACTGTTCGCCTGGCCGTCGATCGGCGGCAGCTACTGGGTCACGTTCTTTCCCGCCGTCTTCGCACTCGGGCTCGGCATGGTCATCACGGTGACGCCGCTCACCACGACGGTGATGAATGCCGTCGCCACCGACCAGGCCGGCATCGCGTCGGGCATCAACAACGCCGCATCGCGCGTGGCTGGGCTGCTCGCGATTGCCGTGTTCGGCATCCTGATGGCGCATGCCTTCGACGAGACCCTGCGCTCGGGCCTGCGCGAGCTGCAGTTGCCGCCCAAGCTCTTCAACGCGATCGAGCAGCAGCGGCACCGGCTGGCCGCGATCGAGATTCCGCAGGGCGTCGACAAGGCGACCGCGGCGGCCATCAAGCACGCCATCGGCCTGGCCTTCGTCGATGGCTTTCGCTGGGTGATGGGGTGCTGCGCGGTGCTCGGCGTGCTGAGTGCCCTGAGTGCTGCCCTCATGATCGGTAGCAAGAAGAGCTGACCGCGCTACGGTCGCTGATGTACGAAGTAAGTTTCCGTGCGTTGGTACGACTCAGCCCCATGAAGTCCATCCTGATTCGCGTGCTGGCGTGCGCAGTTGTGACCTATTGGGCGTGGGTCACCCAGGGTCCGGAAGGGTTGGTCTACAGCTCGCTTGTTCTCTCGCTGGCTTTTGCGAGGCCGATCGTGGATCTGGCCATCGACGCATATCGCTCACTGCGAGCGCTTGCGTACCGCGACATCGAAGGGCGTCAGTTTTCTTACCGGGGAACGCTCATCGACGTCGCCGAGGACGATCATCGATACAGGTGGCTTCTTCTGCGCGATGTTCGCAAGGTCCTCCCCAGCCTTCCGCGGGACGACTCGATCCGCAGAATGCTCGCCCAGGACGTCAAAACCTTTGGCTCCGAAAGCTATCCGCGAATTCGTGAAGACGCATTGCTCGCCTATCTCGACAAGGCGACGAACCTGGAGTCGGTGAAGTTCAGGAGCTGGGTGGAGAAGAGCGTGGTCTTTCCCTCCCGCAGGGCAAGAGAGAGATCCATGCAGTGAGGCGCCAGCGCGAGCACGCGCTGAACATTCAGCCTTCGGCGATGATGGCGAACTCGTCCACTGCCACAGCCACCGAATGAGCTTCATTCCCGCCAGCCAGCCCGTGGAGCCGGGCTCGCCGCAGGCCTGGTGCTTTGCCTTCGTGCAGCGTGAGTTGCTGCTCCTGGACACCGAGGCGCCCACGCTCGCGCCGATGGACGCCACCGCGCTGATCGCGCAAGCCACAGTGCGCCATTACCTCGGCAGGTTGGCCGCGGTGGACTGCTGGGCGCTGACCTTGCCCGAGTCGCCACCCGGCTGGCGCCGCATGCCGCTGCGCGCCGCGATGATGTCGCTCGACCCGACGCTGGGCGCGTTGGCCGGGCGCGCAACACAGGTGCTCGAGTGGGACCGCACCCATCGGTACTGCGGCGTCTGCGCCACGCCCACCACGCTGCAACCCGGCGAGCGAGCGCGCATCTGCCCCGCCTGCGGCCACACCGCCTACCCACGCTTGAGCCCCGCGATGATGGCGCTGGTGTGGCGGCCCGGCGAGCTGCTGCTCGCACGTTCACCGCACTACACGGCGGGCATGTACAGCGCGTTGGCAGGCTTTGTCGAAGCCGGCGAGTCACTGGAAGAGTGCGTGCACCGCGAGGTCGCCGAAGAGGTGGCGGTGACCGTGGACGGCCTGCGCTACTACGGCAGCCAGAGCTGGCCCTTCCCGAACAGCCTGATGGTCGCTTTCACCGCACGCTGGACGGGCGGCGAGATCGTGCCGCAGCCCGGCGAGATCGAGCATGCGCAGTGGTTTACGCTGGATGCGCTGCCGAACATTCCGCCGCGCTTCTCGATCGCGGGGCATTTGATTCGCGACACTTTGGCGAGGATGCAGGCGGGGATTGGGGTTGAGGGCGGGTGATGTGGCTGGATGCTTCGTCTGTTTGACGTGCCGCACTGAGCCAGGAAATTTCACCTGAAAAGTGATTGCATCCGGGGGCATCTGCATCCATCCACAAAGGGGTGTATGCAGGCATTTGAAGCTCAACCTGGCGCGTAGTATCTATGCCTACGACACGTTAGGCATTACACAAGCAATTTGCACAAGAGGGAGGTTATCAATGGCTTCGCCACGAGTCTTTGTCAGTTCGACATGCTATGACCTAGCCGACGAACGGGATGGTTTACTCGGTTTTTGCAATGCGTTCGGCTTCGAGGTCGCCCTTAGCGAACGAGGAGATGTCTTCTACCACCCAGACCTCCACACACATGTCGCGTGCGTTCGCGAGACTTCGAGTTGCCAGCTTTTCGTCCTCGTCATCGGAGGAAGGTTCGGAGGCAAGTATGTGATAGACAAAACCAAGTCAATAACAAATGCCGAGTACATCTCAGCTAGAGAGCAAGGTCTCCCCATCTTCACTTTCGTAAAGCAGGATGTCCTAAACGACCATCACATCTGGCAACGAAACAAGGACAAGCCCTTTGCTAATGAAATCTTCTACCCCTCGATAGAAAAGCAGGAAAACGCGATCGACATCTTCAACTTCATCGACCACGTACGCCAAGCTCCGACGAACAATGGCTTCTTCGGGTTCAAGCTCACCAAGGAGATCTTCGAGTATCTGAAAAAGCAGTGGGCTGGGATGTTCTTCGAGTACCTTCAAAGTCGCACGCTGGCCCGGCAGCTAGCTACTACCAACGAAACGCTCGCAACGCTCACCGCCGCGTCCGAGAAGATTGAAGAGATCGTCCGAGGCATCTACAAGAATATCGATGCAGCTGGTGCCGGCTCTGCACTAGACACCATCGATCTGGAAGCACAGGCGCGAGAGCTCTTTGTCACCATGGCGGCAAGGACATCGGATCGCCTTTATCTGTATAGCCATACTCAGAAGCGCGCGCCTCAAAGCCCGCCACCCGACTGGTATGCATTCTTTGTCGACTACGGCTTTTTTGAGCTATCCGAGGGCAAAGAAGACGACGGCACACCGTCGTTGAGTCTCACGTATTCAGAACGAGTCGTCGCCAAGCTCACGGGTTCACTTACCAAGCTACAGCAAGTCGAGCTCGCATACTTTCAGCGACTCTATGAAGCGTATCTAAAACTCCCAGTGGATTCGAGAGCCAAGTTGGTCGAGAACCATCTCTTTGTTCCACCGCCGAAGCCTGCCGCCAAAGCTTCGTCCGCATAGGCGCGCGTAATGCCTAATCGGGTAGCCGGGGGTTTCTAGCCCCCAGCCCCACACCACCCACCATGCGGGTCCGCAGTGGGCGGTTCATCGCGGCAATACTCATGGCTGGTTACGCGCTCGCCGCTGGCAATACCTCACCCTGTCGGGTTCAACGGCATGCCAAGGTCCGCTTGGCTCCTCCATGTGGTTGCGATGTTCGGTCCTTCAGTCCTTGTGGACCTACTATGACCTCTGCTGACTTCTGCGTCGTCACGGCGCGCGTTACCGCGCGTCGCGCTGTGCTGTTGGGGATGGTTGCTGCCAGTTCATCGCATGCAGCGGGCAGCTCGCCGCAGCGCCTGGACCTTGACATCCCGGTGTGGTCCGTGCCGGGTCTGTCATCCGTCAACAAGCACCGCATGCCATGCAGATCTCCCCAGGTAAGAACGCGAACTGTCGGTGCACAAGCGCCGCATTTGCCGCAGGCTGCGTACCGGTGGGCTTCGCTGTCATGTGCCAGCTTGCCTGGCAGCCCTCGGCCTTGTCTATGCGGTTTCTGTCCGTCGCCTCGCACCTCTTGCGCTCCGGCTTCCTCCAGACAAGCCCTCGCGGCCTTGCCCTTGCCTTCGGCTCGTGGTTATCCTTGCTCATCATGATGAGCCCAAGTCGGTACTCCCACAGGGGACTTCCACTCCATAAGTTCGCGCCCATGCTGGGTGCACACCCTTCAATCGAGAGTATGTCGCCCGGCAAACCGGGTCACGCCTCTCATCTCGAACGTTGAGCCTCAAGCAGTTGCAGCGACCGGCCGCTGACCAGGCAATCGTCTTCAGGCTTTCATCTACCAAAATGGCACAGACGAGAACAATCCCAGGTCGTGGCTTCACTCGAGGCAATCAAGGGCGTCGCTGTGCTGCTCGCGGCCACGGGTTTGCTGTCTCTGATGCACAGAGATATCTGTGCCATCGCCACCATGCTTATCGAACATGCCCGCCTGAACCCGGCGTCACGCTACCCACAGATCTTTCTCGATGCGGCAAGCAACCTGGCGGACAGCAAGCTCCTGCTGCTGGCGCTCGGTGGCGCGGCGTATGCCTCGCTTCGCCTGGTCGAGGCTTACGGCTTGTTCTTCGAGCGGCCTTGGGCGAAGCTGCTTGCGGCCGCCAGCGGTGCCCTCTACGTTCCCATCGAGCTCATCGAACTGTTCCGCCGGCCCGGTTGGCAAGGGCTGGCCTTCCTTATGCTCAACCTCGTGATCGTGGCGATCATGGTGCGAGCCCTGTTCTCGAGGCGCCGAATGGCGGCAACCCTGCGGCGGCCTGAGCCTTCTCTCTTGCTCTTATCTTTTGCGTCTCGCTCAGCGCGTGCACAACGCTACATGGGCTCGACTGCAAAAGCGGCGAACAGCTCGCCATTCAAGACTCGCTGTACTTCGGAATGGGCAAACCGAATGGCGTCGTCACCACGGAGGAGTGGACGGACTTTCTCCGGACCGAGGTGACACCGCGTTTCCCGCACGGCTTGACCGTGCATGAAGCATCAGGCCAGTGGCTCGGCGCAGACGGCGTGATCGTTCGCGAGGCGACGCACGTGCTGCAGCTCGTGCATCCGGACGACGCACCCAGCGACAAGAAGGTGGCAGGGATCATCACCTCGTACAAGATGAAGTTTCAGCAGGAGGCCGTTCTTCGAGTGAGGACGGGTACCTGCGTGTCGTTCTGAAGCGAGGAAGAGCGCCGTTGATCTCGCTGTTCCTCAAATGCCTTCTCGGCGCTGCCGCCGTGCTGGTCATCGCGCTGCTGTCGCGCTCCAAGAGCTTCTTCATCGCCGGGTTGGTGCCGCTATTTCCGACCTTTGCGCTGATCGCGCACTACATCGTCGGTTCCGAGCGCTCGGCGGCCGATCTGCGGACCACGGCGTTGTTCGGTCTCTGGTCGCTGATCCCGTACGCGGTCTACCTGCTCGCGGTCTATTGGCTCAGCACGCGGTTCTCGCTGACGGGCACCTTGCTGGCGGCCACGGGAGCATGGATCGTTGCTGCAGCGGTGCTCCTGCTCGGGTGGTCGCACTTCTACCGATGAGGCGCGGTGCGGCGACCGCGCGTCGGCTCAATGCATCGCCTCGCCACGCAAGCGTCGCAGAACCACCTCGACTTGAAGCGCGAGTTGTTCGAGTGCAGCTTCGAGTTCTTCCGCCGTCGCGTTGAGTTGCTCGGCGCGTTCGCGAAGCGCCTGCACGGCCTCTGGCGAGCCGCCCTGGTTGTCTGCTGAACCGCCGCTGGAACCGAGATCGTCTGCCACGTCGTTCCCTTTCAGTTGCCTTCGCAGAAGTTTTGTCGAGACCGATGCTGCGGCCTATCGGCGTGGGTTACCCGTGGCTGTAGGAATAGTCCGTAGTAGCGGGGATCGTCGGCCAAAACTGAACCCTAGCTTGCATCCAGCGCGAGCCGATCGGCGCGGTGCGATGCGGCGTGCCAGGCCAGCGGCAGGGCCGCCAACGAGGCGATGAGCCCGAAGACCGCCGCTGCCGTCCAGCCACCGGCCTGCACGCAGGCGGCCATGATCGGCGGTCCGAGCAGGGAGCCCGAAGCGCCGCATTGCGCCAGCATGCCGTTGGCTCGCACCATCTGCCCCGGTTCGCTGGCCAGGCGAGGCAGCAGGGCGAAGGCGAGGCTGGCGAACACGCCACCCAGCATGTTGAGCAACACCGCCAGGCCGATGGCCACGTGGGCTTGCGGTGCCGTGGTGAAGACGCCGAACAGTAGCAGCGGCGGCAGCCCCAGCGATGCCATGACCGGCCAGCGCACGCCCGCACCATGGCGCAGCAGCCAGGCCGCCATGGCGCTGCCGGCGATGCCCGACACGGACGCGACCGCCGCCCACTGCCCAGCGGCTTTGGCGCTGAGGCCGACCTCGCGCACCAGCAGTGTCGGCAGCAGCGCGAGCGCGCCGATCTCGAACAGCGCGAAGGCACCGAAGCCGAGGGCCAGGCACCACATCGCCGGGGGGAGTTTGATGGTGGCACGCCGGGTGGCGACCGGCGCTTCCGCGTGGTCGGGCAGGTGCGCGCGCCACAACACGGCCCACAAGGCCACGACGACGATGCCGCCTGCCGTCATCGCGCCGCGCCAACCCCATGCGGCGGCCATGCGGGCGCTGGCCCAGGCGCCGAGTGCGAGGCCGGCCGGCACGAAGGTGCTCCACAAGGTCAAAGCCAGCCCTTGCACGCGCGCGCCGAAGGCCTCGGCATGGTGGGCGATCAACACGGGCGCGCTGACGATCACGCCGAGGTAGCCCGCAGCCTCCAGCAGCCGCCAGCCAAAGAGACCGGTGACACCTTGTGCCCAGGCGCCGCCGAGGCCCGCCAGCGCGAGGCAAGCCACGCCGCCGTACAAGGTGCGCCGCAGGCCGAGCCGGTGCGCCAACAGGCCGGCCACTGCACCGAGCGTGGCGCCGCCCACCTCGATCAGCGAGATCGCAATCGCCACCACCGGCAGGCTCAGGTCGAGCGAGCTTGCGATCAGCGGCGCCAACGCCGACAACTTGCCGAGCTGCGCCGCCGCCAGCAGGCCGCACAGGTACAGCAGCACGACCACCGGCCAGGGCGAGGGCGCTTTCGTCATGAGGCCGCCCGCGCGCGGCCGAGGGCCGGATTCACGGCGGTAACATCACCGCCAGCATGTCCACGCCTCTTCAGATCCGCAGTGGCGACGAACGTGCGTTGGGGCGCTCTCTGCGCACCTGGCGCACGTTGCGGCGCATCAAGCAGTTGCACGCGGCGCAGTTGCTGGGGGTGTCGCAGGCCACCGTCTCGCGCTGGGAAAACGGCCAGACTCCCCCGTCGCTCGAAGAAGCCGAGCGCCTGCGCTCCCTGATGGCCGCGCGTCTGGACAGTGACGCCGACCGCGTGCTGGCGAGGCTGGTGCAGCAATCTGCCGCACCGGTTCACCTGATCTGCGACCTGACGCACCGCCTGCTCGCGGCGTCGCGCGCGCGCGAGGCGCAGTTCAAGGTGCCGACGAGCCGGCTGATGGGCACCTCGCTGTGGCGCTACGCCAGCGAAGACATCGTCCGGGCCGAAGGCCAATTGGCCGACCACGGCTGGTTCGGCCCCACTCCGCCGGCGATCGAGTTCCACACCGGAGCCCGCGAGAGCGACGAGCTGGCGATCTTCGCCTGCGACATGCGCTGGGTGCGCTTTCAGCTGTCGGACGGGAGCTTCGTGCGGCTGGTGGAAAGCATCTCGAAGCAGGAGAGGCCGAACATCACTCACGCAGCGTCACCGGCCAGCCAGTCGGCCATCTCGGCCAGCGAGTCGCACTGGCGATAACGCGGGTGATCCGCCGGTGCCTGCGCCGCCTCGTGAGCCCAGACGAGCGGGTAGGGGATGAGCACCGCGGCGCAACCGGCGTCGAGGGCGGGCAGGATGTCGGAGCGCACCGAGTTGCCGGCCATCAACGCATCGTGCGGCGCCACTCCATGGCGTGAAAATGCTCGCCGGTAGGTGTCGGTGGTCTTTTCGCTCACCACTTCCACGCCAGAGAAAAAGGCGCCCAGGCCTGACGCGGCGAGCTTGCTTTCCTGGTGGAACATGTCGCCCTTGGTGATGAGCACCAGCGGTGCGACGGTGGCCAGCCTCTCCAGGGCCTCCGGCACGCCGGGCAACGGCTCGACCGGGTGGCGCATCAGCTCACGCCCCGAACTCAGGATTTCAGCCAGCACGGAGGCAGGCACCCGCGCATCGCTCAGCTCGAGCGCTGTCTCCAGCATCGACAGCGTGAAGCCCTTGGCACCGTAGCCGTAGGTGCCGAGGTTGCGCCGCTCGACAGCGGCCAGCGCGTCTTCCACCTGCGCCGCATCGGCCCAGGGCGCGAGCAGCGTGTTGAAGCGGTCGTGGGTGAGGCGAAACAGGGTTTCGTTGTGCCAGAGCGTGTCGTCCGCATCCAGCCCGATGATCTTGGGAGTGTTCATGTGGCGACAGCTTAAAGCGCCGCCGCCACCAAGGCGCTGAATGATTTATTCAGCGCTGGCAAGCAGGGCGTGCCTACCGGAGTGGCTCACCCGGCTCGCGCAGGTCGTACTCGCGAAGCATCACCGGCTCGATGGAGCCTTGCGCCACCCGGCGCGCCACCGCAGCGGCGATGTCGGCCGCGTTGGCGGTGTAAGTCTCGAGCGGGTCGTCGTCCTTGGCGGTCGGCCTGAAGCGGCGGTGCAGCGTCTCGCGGCTGATGCTCGCACCCATGATCTCGCCGTTGATCGGAATCCAGAATCGGACGGCGCCCGACTCGACGTGGAAAAACGGTTCTTGTGGCATTCGACTTCACCAGAGGGCGCAGAGCGCAATGGAGGATTGTGATCCCATTCCATCGATGCAGTGCCATGGTGGCGCGATGGCCTCTGGATTACAGCGTGCCGCCCTTGGCCTGGTCCTGCGCTTCGATGAAGGCCTTGCGGAACTCCATCGGCGACGAGATGCCGGTGATGGGCGCTTGTGGCTCGCCGGCACCGGCGATCACCAGCGTGCCGAAGTTGAACAGGCGGCCGAGGATCTCCTGGTCGACCTGGATGCTTTCGACCTTGTTGATGTTGATCTCGACCGTGCGCCGGCGAACGAAGCCGTGCTTGACGATGACGCGCCGCGTCGTGATAGCCAACTCGGTGGTCTTGTAGCGCACGTAGGCCATGATCAAGAAGATGAGCCCGAGGCCAAAGGCCGGTAGCAGCACGAGCCCCAACGCGATCAGGTGCCACAAGGACCAGAGGCTGATGTGCCCGAGGTGCACGATCTTCTCGTCCTTGACCAAGGCGCCTTCCACATAACTCGTCATGCGTTCTTCCGGTTGCTTGCGACGAGCGAGTGTAGTGGCGGGTGGCATTCCCCAACTCACTGGCGCGGCACGTAGCGCTCCATGTCCACCGCGGCGATGTGGTACCCGCTGACGCCCATGCGCGAATCCTGGCGCATCGTCTTCATGATGCCGCTGACCTGCGCCATGTCCATCGCTTCGAAGCCCTTCACGGCCTCGGGCAGGGTCACGTGCACGATCTGGTTGGCCGCAGGCGGTGGCGAATGGATGCAGGCGCCGAAGTACGGTACGAGCAGAAACTCGCGCAGTTCGGCAGTGGGCCCATCCAGCGGCACGATGTAGCCGACGAGCCGCACGGCCTCGCCGTTCAGTGCGCTGACGGTGGGTGCGTTGTCCCAGGTGGCGCGCATGTCCTGCAGAAAGCGCTGCGACCGTGGGTCGCCGTCTTTCATCGCGTTGAGGTCCAGCTCGCGCAAGCGCTTGGTCGGGTCCCACTCCTTGGGCGTCAGCTCCCACCAGCGGATGAGCCGGTAGCTGCGTGCTGCGTTGGCTTGCGCATGCCGATGCCGTAGATCACCGGGGAGCACGGCCAGCACCGCGAGCGCGGCCACTGCAGGCACCGCGCGCGTCAGCCAGAAGCGCCGGGTGGTGTTCATGCGCAATTCAGGGGCACCACGCCGGTCACCGGGTCAACGCTTGCCCTGGTAGAGCGACACGGCCTGCCCATCCATGCGGTAGCCCGAGGTGCCCATCGCCGTGTCGCTGATGCCGGTGTGCAGCTGGCCGCTGACCCAGATCGCGTCCATCATGCGAATGCCCTTGGCCGGCGTGGCCAAGGTCACGTGGATGACCTGGTTGGCGGGCGGCGGCGGGGTGTGGATGCAGGCGCCGAAATACGGCACAAGGAGAAACTCGTGGAGGGTCTCGCCTTCGGCGTCGAGCGGGACCACGAAGCCGGCGATGCGGATGCGCGTGTTGTCCATTGCCGGCTCGGTGGGCGCGGTGTCCCACGAGCGTTTCAGGCGTTCGAGTGCAGCAATGGCTTGCGGGTCGCCGTCCTGCATGCGGCCGAGGCTGAGCACGCTGACGCCTTTCATCGGGTCCCAGTCCTTGGGCATCAGCGAGTCCCATTCGGTGACCTTGAAGTCGCCCGCCTTGGCGTTGGCCTTGGCGGCCGGCGCGAGCTTGTCGCCGACGCGGTAGCCGGGTGACGAGGCCGCCTTGTCGGCCGCGAAGACCGGCGTCGGCAAAACGGTGTGAGCCGCGATCGCGGCGGCGAGCAGAAGGGTCCAGTGCTTCATCGTGCAACTCCTACAAGCGGGGAGACAGACCATCGGCGAGCGCCAACCGGCACGCACGCCACGCGGGGATCGCGCCGGCCAGCAGGCCGGCCAACAACACGCCGCCGAGCAGCGGCCATTCGCCGGACGATGCGACCCACGCGTGGATCGTCATGCCGAAATTCGACTCCAGCCAGGGGCCGGCAAACAGCGCGATCACGGCGAGCAGCGCCAGCCCGATCGCCGAGCCCGCCACGGTGGCGGCCACGCTCTCGGCCACCACCAGCGTGGCGATGTGCCGCGGCCCGGCACCCACCGAGCGAAGAATCGCCAGCTCGCGGCGGCGCTCGTTCAAGCTTGCGAGCACCACGGCCACCATGCCGGCCAACCCGATAACGACGATCATCGCGGACACCGCCAGCATCGTCCGCTCGGCCACGCCGACCACACGCCACAGCTGGTCGAGCGCCACACCGGGCAACACGGCCAGCAGCGGCTCGGCGGCAAACTGGTTGACGTCGCGCTGCACCTTGAACACGGCGCCGCGGCTCTTCAGGCCGACCAGCATCGCGGTGATGGTCTTGGGCTTGAGGTCGAACTTGCGCACGTACTCGGGCGGGATCACCAGGCCCGGGATCGGCGCACCGGCCTGCCAGTCGAGGTGGATCGCCTCGATCGCTTCGAGGCTGATGTGCACCGTGCGGTCCACCGGCGTGCCGGTGCGCGCAAGGATGCCGACCACCGTGAACGGCTTGTCTGCGTGCTCGGCCAAGCCTGGCCCGCCGGCGCCATGGCTGAGCGTGATGTGCTGGCCCAAGCCGTAGTGAAGCGAGTCGGCCACGTCGGCACCGATCACGGCTTCGAACACGCCGTCGAGCGTGCCGCTGAACGCGCGGCCGGCGCTCAGCGTCAGCGGCTTGCGGTAGCCGTATCGAAAGTGCTCGAAGTAGCCGGTGCTCGTGCCCAGCACGGCAAAGCCCTTGTGTGAATCGCCCAGCGACACCGGCACCGCCCAGGCCACGGCGGGGTTGGCGGCAATGGCTTCGAAGCTGCTCCAGCGCACGTTGTTCGTCGCCTCGCCGAGGCGGAACACGGCGTAGAGCATCAGCTGCACGGGGCTCGTGCGCGCGCCGATCACGAGGTCGGTGCCGGAGACGGACTGCTCGAAGCCTTCTCGCGCTGCAACGCGTGCGCGTTCCACGCCGAGCAGCATCGTCACCGACAGCGCGATCGCCATCACCGTGAGGCCGAGCGTGGCGCGGCGGTTCCAGGCACTGGCCAGCGCCAGCCGGAAGAGGTACCTCATGACGCCGCCTCCTCGACCACGCTGGCTGCGCGGTTGAGTTCATGCAGCGCCACCTCGCGCGTGAAGTGCGATGCCAGCCGCCGGTCGTGGCTGACGAAGAGCAGGCTGGCGTTGGAGGCCGCGCACTCCTGCAGCAGCAGGTCGAGAAACCGGTCTTGGCGCTGCGCGTCGAGCGCCGAGGTGGGCTCGTCGGCGATCACGATCTCGGGTCGGCCGATCAGCGCACGCGCCACGGCCACTCGCTGCTGCTGGCCGACGGACAGCTGCGTCACTGGCCGCTCCGTCAGCTCAGGCGCTAGGTCGAGCGCCCGCAGCAGGCGGCGTGCTTCGGCTTGCGGCGCTGGGCCGGCTTTCTGGTTGCGCCGTGCCGAGAACCGGCAGGGCAGCAACACGTTGTCGAGCACGCTGAGGTACGGGATCAGGTTGAACTGCTGGAAGACGAACCCAATGTGGTCGACGCGAAAGCGGTCTCGCGCGGCGCTGCCCAGGGCTTCGAGATCGGTGGGCTGGCCATCGATGGCGATGCTGACCTGGCCATGCTCTGCCACCAGCACGCCACCGAGCAGGCCCAGCAGCGTGCTCTTGCCGCTGCCGCTGGGCCCGTGCAGGAAGATGCGTTCGCCGGCGTGGACCTCGAAGTGCTCGATGTCCACGCACGGTGGCTGGTTGCGGTTCCAGCGGAACCGCAATTGGTCGACGCTCACCAGCGGCTGCGGCATCGCGGGGCCTACCACTTGACTGTGCGCTCGCTCGGCGACAGCACGGTGGACGACTGGCCTCTCGGCCCGACGACCTGCACGTTCAGCTTGCGAAAGCCCGGGAAGGCCTGCAGCAGGCGAACGTCCATGCCGGTCAGCTTCTCGGGGGCTGCGCAACGCCAACCGAAGCTGGCGTCGAGGTCGGCGTGGCCATCTTCATCCTTCCTGGCCTCGGGCTGAGCCGGCTTGGGTTCGCCGAGCAGCTCGGGCGCCAGCGCACCCGATTCGAGCTGGACCGACGACAAGCTGCACTGCGCTGCGGCCGTGGGCACGAAGAGGCTCTGCGCCTGGCGAAGCTTCGCGGCCATTGCCCGAACGGCGCCGCGTTCCTTGTCGGTTCGCGGCGCGTGTTCGAAGCCGAGCACGTTGTCGAGCGGGCTTTCCAGCGCGATGTCGAGCTGGTTGCCATCGACGGTGACACGCAGTTCGGCGGCGCCATGGACATGAGCGCCGGGCTCGGCGGCAGACGCCGCGAAGCACGCGGCGAGTGCCGCAGCCGCCCATGAGATTTGCAATGAACGATGCATGGCAATGGACTCCAGTCGATCGCGGGTCAGAACGAGAACGGTTTGCTCAGGGTGACGTACAGCGTGCGGCGCGGGCCGTACTGCGGTGCGCCAACGCCGATGCCGCTGCCGTCGCGCAGCTGGTAGCTGCGGTCGAACAGGTTGAGCACCGACACCCGCGTGTCGACCTTGCCGAACGAGCCGAGATCGAACGGCCGGGCCACCGAGGCGTTCACCTGCGTGTAGCTGGGCAGGTGCTCCGAGTTGGCGAAGCCGTTGCGCAGGCCGCTGCCGTAGAGCACGTCGCCGCCGACCACGGTGCTGTCGCCGAAGCGGTACGACACGCCGGTCGAGACGGCCACGGTCTGGTCGTGGTCGAGGTGGACCCAGTTGCTGGCGATGTAGTCGAGCTCGTCCTGTTCGAAGTTGAACTGACCCGTCTCGACGCCCTTGCCGAGCGCGCGCGAGACCGTGAGGTTGGCGTAGCCGGAAAGGCGTTCGTCCTTGTAGGAGGCCGACAACTCGACGCCGTAGACCTTGGCCTTCTCGAAGTTGAAGGCCGAGTAGATTAGGGCGTTGCCGAACTGGCCTTCGTCCTGCAGGTGGCGGACCTTGCGGTAATAGCCATCGAGACCCAGCGTCACGCGCGGCGTGAGCTGGTGCGAGATGCCGGCGTCCAGGTAGTCGGACCGTTCCGAGCGAACGGCAGTGTTCGCATCCGAGGGCAGGGCGTTGGTCGTGCCCTGGAATTTATCGATCGAGGTGATGTCGATCTTCTCGGTGGGCGGCGGCGTGAAGTAGCGGGCGTAGCCGGCGTGCACGCGGGTGTCGTCACCCAGCTGGTAGGTGAGGCCCATGCGCGGGCTGAGCTGTGATTCGTCGACCACGGTCGACACCTTGTCATAGCGCACGCCGTAGTTCACCGTGAGCGCCTTGCTCGGCTGCCATTCGTCTTGCAAGTAGATGCCGTAGAGGTTGCCGCTCAGCGAGCCGTTGTCGCTGATCGTGACCGGCGTGGTGCTGGTCTGGTTGCCGTCGGCATCGGCCGGGAACACCGTCGATTCGTTGGCGACCGTGCCGCGCTCGTGCTGCAGGAAGAGGCCCGCGCGCAGAGTGTGCTGCGCGTTGAGGCGGTCGCTCAAGTCGAACTGCATGCCGGTGGCGGTGTTCTTGCGAAGCACGTCGGCGGCCACGCCGTTGTAGGTGAGGTCGCCGACCGGGTCGGGCTGGTAGTGCACGTCGCTGTAGCGGCGGAACAGCGAGACCTGGTAGTCGACGTTCTTGTCGAAGCTGGACTGGAACGAAACCACCTGGAAGTCGTTGCGCTCACGCTGGTTGGCGTTCAGGTCTTCGGAGGCGACCGGTGCGGCCCCGGCCATCGTGAAGGTGGGCGACTCGCCGGTCACGTTCGGAATCTGGAACTTGCTCTGCGATTTGCCGAGCATGACGCTCACGCGGCTGTCGTTGTCGAGGAGGTAGCTCAGGTAGGCGAAGCCCTTGCCCTGCTTGGTTTCGTCGTGCAGTGCGTTTTTGGTCGACATCGGGTTCTCGATGCCGGTGTCGTTCTGCAGGTAGGAGCCGGTCACGAAGTACGACAGGTTGCCGCTCGTGCCACCCACGTTGGCGCTGGTTTCGCGGTGGCCACGGCTGCCGACGGTCACGTCGATGCTGCCGCCATTGGCCATGTCGGCACCCTTGCTGTGGATGTCGACGATGCCGGCCGTGCGGTAGCCGTATTGCGCGGGCAGGGCGCCGGTCAGCACGCTGATCTGGTTGGCGAAGCGCGTGTCGAGCACCTGGCCGAAGCCGCTGATCGACTCGGGGATCACGACGCCGTTCAGCCGGTACTGCAGGTTGGCGTGGTCGCCGCGCACATGCAGTTGACCGTACGAGTCGCCCACCACGCCGGGTGCGCGCAGGATCACCTGGTTCAGCGGCGTGGCGTTGCCGAGCGGCATGTTGGCGATGTCGGTGTCGCTGAAGCGGTAGATGGTGCTCCCCGTCTCGGGAGACAACGAGCTGCGCGCTGCATCGAGCTTCTGGCGGGTGCTGATCACTTCGACTCGGTCGAGTTGCTGGGCCGTGGCTGGGGTTGGGGCAGCAGCCGCGGCTGCATCGGCTGCGGGCGTTGCATCGTCGGCATACGCTCCGGTGGCGCCGAGCACGAGTGCGATGGCCGCAGCAATGGGCTGCAGCGCGTGGGGACGTGAGGGGAAGGTCATGTTGCGGGAATCTGTGAATGGCGGGCGGCCATGGCGCTGGGCGCCAAGCCTGGGGTCGAGCAACACATCGATGCAGCCGCCGTGAATGCGGACGGATTTGCGGCCTGGACGGCCGATGTGCTGTGCAGAGCCAGTCGGCGCTCAGGCCGGCGGGCGATGACTCAACCCAAGGTGGGCGGTGCGCGCGACAGATAGGCCACCGGGGAGGTGGCCAGGACAGGCTGCGTCAGCCGAATGACCGGCTGAACGTGCTCGAACCCGTCGAAAACAGTGAATGCGGGTGGCGGCGCTGGCAGTGCGGCACCAAAGGCCACCAGGCCATCGCAGGCTTCGCAATGTTCGGCGGCGGGCGCGCTCTGGTTCTTCGTGGCTTCGACGGCATGCGACAGCCAGTGCTGAACTGCGTGCTGCTGAGAGAACAGCAGCAGGAGGCCCAGCGCCACATGGGCGAGCAGCCTGCGCAGGTTCAGCGTGTTATTCATCAGGCGTGGCCGTGCGGCGCGCGTGCGCTGCGGGACCGCTTGGCCGGCTGCTGGCAGTCTGCGCAGCAGCCGTAGAGCGTGAGTTCGTGGCTTTCGACAGTGAAGCCCGCGGGTGCGAGCTTGGCCAGGTTGCCGGGGCACTGGTGCACGTCGAACACCCGGTCGCACACGCTGCACTGGAAGTGGTGGTGGTGCTCGTGCTGCGCCGATTCGTAGCGCGCGCTGTCGCCCGGCAGGTTCACCACCTGGATCTCGCCCGCTTCCAGCAGCAGCTTCAGGTTGCGGTAAACCGTGGCCTGCCCGAGCGCCGACACATCGGCCTGAGCAGCAGCCAGTACCTCTTGCGGTGACAAGGGTCGCTTCGCCGCGTCGATCACGGCGCGGATGGCTGCGCGTTGGCGGGTGGAGCGTTCCATGTCGGAGAGTGGAGGCGAGAAGGGCTTTGCGTCGCTGAAGTCGCGATCATCCCATGTTACGATAATGAGAAGCCGTTTTCATTAACGCCCTTTACATTTTTTAGCCGAACCGATGACGTCCGCCAACTTTCGCAGCCTGTTGATGTCGGGCGTCGTTCGCCGCCTGCTCGGGGCCGCCGTGCTGGTGGGCCTGCTCTGGCTGGCCGTGGTTTGGGCCATCGGTGAACCCACTTCGCTGATGTTGCAATGAGTGCCGCCATCCACATCGACGACCTCACATTGGCCTACGGCGGGCACCCGGCCGTGCACCATTTGTCGGGCACCTTCGAGGCCGGCTCGCTGACTGCCGTGGTCGGTCCGAACGGTGCCGGCAAGAGCAGCCTGCTGGCCGCGCTGATCGGGCGCCTCAAGTCGGCAGGCGGGCGCATCTCTCTGCCTGATGTCGCCGCCGGGCGCATCGCCTACCTGCCACAGCAAGCCGAGATCGATCGCGGCTTTCCGATCCGCGTGCTCGACGTCGTGATGCTCGGCCACTGGGGCCGGCTCGGCAGCTGGCGCGAAGCCACGCGCCAGCACCGGGCCGAGGCGCAGGCCGCGCTCGACGCGGTGGGCCTCGCTGGCTTCGAGCGGCGTTCGATCGGCGAGCTGTCGGTGGGCCAGTTTCAGCGGGTGTTGTTCGCGCGGGTGTTGTTGCAGGACGCCTCGGTGATCCTGCTCGATGAACCCTTCAACGCCATCGACGCCCGCACCACCGCAGACCTGCTGGGCGTGGTGCGGCGCTGGCACGGCGAAGCGCGCACCGTGGTGGCGGTGCTGCACGACCTCGAGCAGGTCCGGGCGCATTTCCCGCGCACCTTGCTGCTGGCGCGCGAGCCGGTGGCGTGGGGGCCGACTGCCGAGACGCTTTCGGCACAGAACCTGTTTCGCGCGCGGCAGATGGCCGAGGCCTGGAATGACGACGCCGCATGGTGCCGCGACACGCAAGACAAGGTTGCGGCATGACGCTCGCCGTGGAGCTTCACTCGGCGTTCATCCAGCCGTTCGCCGAGTTCGGCTTCATGCGCCGCGCGTTGGTGGCCTGCCTTGCTCTCGCGCTCAGCGGTGGCTCACTGGGCACCTTGCTGGTGGTGCGCCGCATGAGCCTGGTGGGTGATGCGATGGCGCATGCACTGCTGCCGGGCGCGGCGATCGGCTTCATCTTCGCGGGCCTGTCGTTGCCCGCGATGAGCCTGGGTGGCTTCATCGCCGCGCTGCTGGTGGCGGCGCTGGCCGCCGGCGTGACGCGCTGGACCTCGCAGAAGGAAGACGCGAGCTTCGCCGCCTTCTACCTGATCGCATTGGCCGCCGGCGTGATGCTGATCTCGCTGCGCGGCACCAGCGTCGACCTGATGCACGTGCTGTTCGGCAGCATCCTGGCGGTCGATGATGCATCTCTGTTCCTGATTGCCAGCGTTGCGAGCGTGTCGCTGCTGGCCCTGGCACTGGTGGCGCGGCCCTTGATCATCGAGTGCTTCGACCCGGGCTTTCTGCGCGCCGTCGGCGGGCGCGGTGGTTGGCATCACCAGATCTTTCTGGTGCTGCTGGTGGCCAACCTCGTCGGTGGTTTTCAGGCGCTGGGCACGCTGATGGCCGTCGGCCTCTTGATGCTGCCCGCCATTGCCGCGCGCTTCTGGGCGCATGACATCGGCAGGCTGTGCGCGATCGCAACCGCGTTCGCCATGGCCAGCAGCTACGCCGGCTTGCTGCTCTCGTACCACGCGCACCTGCCATCGGGCCCGGCCATCGTGTTGGTGGCTGGCGGCATCTACCTCGCGTCGCTGTGCCTGGGCTCGCGTGACAGCCTGCGCAGCCGCTGGTCCGGTGTGCGCAGGCATCGGGTGGCGTGATGAGTTCTCGTGTAATCACATCGCGTAGACGTTGGCTGCAGGGCGCTGCCGCTGTTGCCTCATCCGTTGCCTCTTTCCCGTGGCTCATGTCATCGGCGCACGCGCAAGCGCCGGCTCGCAAGCTCCGCGTGGTCGCCAGCTTCTCGATCCTCGCCGACATGGCACGCGAGGTCGGCGGTGACGCCGTCGACGTGACCGCGCTGGTGGGCCCGGACGGCGATGCCCATGTCTTCGAGCCGACCCCTGCCGACGTGAAGCGCCTGTCCAATGCCGATCTCGTGATCGTCAACGGACTGCGCTTCGAGGGCTGGATCGAACGGCTGATCCAAGTGTCGGGCTACCGCGGTCCGGTGGTCGTGGCGAGCAAGGGCATCACGACGCGCCTGCTCGGTCCCGCGCCCGATCCGCACGCTTGGCAGAGCCTCGCGAATGCACGGCGCTATGTCGACAACATTCGCGCGGCCTTCGTGGCGGCGCGGCCGTCTCACACGGCGCACATCGAACAGCGCAGTGCCAACTACCTCCGGCGTGTGGATGCGCTTGACGCGTCAGTGCGCAAGCGACTGGGCCAGGTCGCGCCTGCCGACCGGCGCGTGGTGACCTCGCACGATGCCTTCGGATACTTCGCCGAGGCGTACGGCGTGACCTTCATCTCGGCGGTTGGCTGGTCGACCGGCTCCGAGGCATCTGCCGCCGATGTGTCGCGCATCGTGCGGCAGCTCAGGGCGCAGAACGTGCGCGCGGTGTTCGTCGAGAACATCAGCGATCCGCGGCTGGTGCAGCGCATTGCCCACGAGGCCGGTGCGCGTGTCGGCGGCACGCTGTACTCGGATGCCTTGTCGCCACCCGGCACCGCCGGCGACACCTACCTGCGCATGTTCGATCACAACGCATCCACGCTGCTGGCCGCTTTGCAGGTGCGGGCGCCGTAGCCATGAAACGCCGCGTGGTCCTTGCGCTGCTTGCCGCGTCGTGCGTTGCAGCAGTGGCGCTCGGGGCCACGGTGGCGACTCACATGCTGAGGTCTCGGCAGCAAGCCGATTCAACACCGCGCGTCTATGCCGAGATTCGCTGGGAGGCCCTGATCCCGCCAGACTGGGACCCGATGAAGCGCTTTCTTGCCAGCAACAAAGGAGTGATGGACGACTCCGACGCCAACGGGCAACGCCTCATGCGCGCCATCTGGGACCACGCGCCCACGGTGGACGCGATGGACGAGCGCGACATTCGTCTCACCGGCTATGTCGTCCCGCTCGAAGAAAGCGAAGGCGAGCTGAAAGAGTTTCTGCTGGTGCCTTACTTCGGAGCCTGCATCCATTCGCCACCGCCGCCTGCAAACCAGATCGTCGAGGTCCGGGCTACGCGGTCACTGAGCGGCGTGCAGTCGATGGACATCGTCTCGGTCAGCGGCCGTTTGAGTGTGGCTAGAGGCGAATCGTCGATGGGCACGACGGGCTAT
Organism: Rhizobacter sp. P2_G4; assembly: GCF_056403575.1. Classification (NCBI taxonomy): domain Bacteria; kingdom Pseudomonadati; phylum Pseudomonadota; class Betaproteobacteria; order Burkholderiales; family Sphaerotilaceae; genus Rhizobacter; species Rhizobacter sp. P2_G4. Next base: position 154,018 of record NZ_JBFUFG010000003.1, read on the forward strand.
CGCATCGATGCTTCGTTGGTCGAAGCGACTGCTGCGCATTGAGCAGCGCTCGGCACCGGTAAATCCTCTACATCGGTAAAGCAGTGAGCATGATCTCGTGTGAGATTTTCTCGATGACCATCAGCTCAGGTGCGGCACCCGAAGCGAACTGATGCGCGGAACCGGCAGGGAGCGCGAACCGTCGCGCTGCCCCACCTGAACCGTTTCAAGCGTCAGTTGCGGTCGGCGCGTGGAGCCAGAGCTGCCGCTGGTGCGGAATCACTGGAGGATGTACCGCTGCTCGTGCTGCTGTCATTGGCAGGGGCTGCAGTCGTGCTGCCGCTTGTGCTGCTGTCCATCGTTGCAGCAGGAGCCGCAGTAGTGCTGCTGTCAGGCGCTCCGCTGGTCGCAGGGGTGGTGCTCGTGCTTGAGCTGTCAGTGGTGCCGGGCGCGGTGGTCGCCGGTGCGGCCGCATCGCCCGAAGTGGTGCCACCCGACTGGGCATAGCTCAACCCGATGGCCACGGTGGCGGCCACGGCTCCTGCGGCCACGAGGGTCTGCTTGAGTAGCTTTTGCATGTGCGAATCTCCTTCAGTTTGATGTGAACAATTCGTCGCCCATCGATCAAGGTCTGATCGAGGCCGGCGCATCAAACTGGCAAGAGGTGTTCCGTTCGCGGGGGCAGAAGGGCGGGTTGCGTGATCGTCCTACACGATCGCGCGGTCAGCGGGAAGTGCAGGCCCCATACCGCGGCGAGGCCTGAAGCTGAGCTGAACGCGTGCTGCACCGCTCGCGGCGGCGATCGCACTTCAAGATATTGTCGCGAGGCGTTGCCGGCACACCTCGAGCACGACGCTGCGCAACCATCGGTGTGCTGAATCTCGATCCAGTCGCGGGTGCCACATCTGCGATATGGTGATGTGCTCCGTCGGTACCGGGAGCTCGAACGAGCGCATGGCGCTGCTTGCTCTCTGGTGTTCGAAGTACGACGCGGGTATCAGCGCCACCATGTCGGTGGCGGCCGCAGTCGACAGCGCGGTGCCGAAGCTGGGAACGACGACTGCGACATTGCGCGTCAATCCAGTGGCGGCGAGCGCGTCGTCCACCGGGCCTGTGATCCGTCCCCGGCGCGACGTGACCACATGGTCACAGGCGGCATATCGCTCGGGTGTTATCTCGCCGTCGGCCAGTAGCGGATGCCCCTGTCGCACGACGGCGATGAAGTGGTCCCGGTAGAGTGTTTGAACGCGCACCTCGGGGCCAGACTCGTCGAGAACGCCGACGTCGAGATCGATCAATCCCTCCCGCAGCGGGCGCACGTCCTTGTCGGGCTTGGGCGCGAATCGCAGGCGCACACCGGGCGCTTCGCGTGCGGTGCGTGCCGCGAGCAGATGCGCAAAGGCCTCGATGAAGCCGTCATTGGCCCGCACGGTGAACATGCGCTCGAGCGCGCTCAAGTTCAGGTTGGGGCCGGCGGGCCGAAGTACAGCACTTGCCTCCTCGACCAACTTCTTGACTCCCTCGCGCAGCGCCAGCGCACGCGGTGTGGGAACCATGGCCCGGCCTGCACGCACCAGGAGCTCGTCGCCCGTCGCTTCACGCAGTCTCGCCAGCGTGCGGCTTATGGCTGATTCGCTCAGACCCAAACGCTCGGCTGCTCTGGAGACGCTGCCCTCGGAGAGCAGGGCGTTCAACGCAATGAGAAGGTTGAGGTCTGCGTCAGTGGGCATGCGCTGAAGCTAGCACGGTTTGGTGAAGCAGGGCAGGCGTCGCATGCATGAACAAGATGCGCACCGCGCTCTGTCTGGGCCGATATCGTCGACCTATGCTGATGTGGCGCGATCGAGCGTGCCCTCTGGTCCACACCATGCTGTCACCTGTCCTCGAATCCAACTCTCCCATGGGCTCTCGCCGCACCGAGCCCGGCGCGGCGAACGAGCTTGATGGTCTGCCACTGCCGCGGCGCTACGCAGCCGTCGCCGCGATCCTCGGCGCGGGCGTGCTCGTGGTGCTCGACGGCGCCATCGCCAACGTCGCGCTGCCGAGCATTGCTCAGCAGTTGCAGGCCGCGCCGGCCGACGCTGTCTGGATCGTCACCGCTTATCAGCTTGCCGTCGTGATGTTCCTGCTGCCCGCGTCCGCTGTCGGCGAGAGATTGGGCTATCGCCGTGTGTTCGCCGGCGGCGTCGCACTGTTCACCGCGGCGTCGGTGCTGTGCGCGCTGGCGCCGTCGTTGCCTTGGCTGGTGGCGGCAAGATGCCTTCAGGGGCTGGGCGGCGCGGCGGTCATGCCGCTGGGTCTTGCGCTGTTGCGCTTCACCTATCCGCGTCGATTGCTGGGTCAGGCGATCGCATGGAACGCGCTGGCAGTCGCTGGCGCTACAGCGGCGGGGCCGGCCGTCGGCGCCGGCTTGCTGTCGGTCGCGAGCTGGCCGTGGCTCTTCGCGGTGAATCTGCCCGTCGGCGCTCTGGTACTGGCCGCCTGTGCCAGGTTGCCGAGCCCGCAAGGCACCGGGCTTCGCCTTGACCTCGGGAGCATCGCGCTCAACGCGATCATGTTCGCCGCCTTCGTGCTAGGCAGCGATTGGCTGCCGTCGTCACCGTGGTCCGGCGGTGTGTTGCTCGCCGTGTCGGCCGGCTCCATGGTTCTGCTGGTACGGCGCGAGAAACCGAAGGCGGCACCGCTGATCCCGCTGGATCTGCTGCGGGTGCGATCGTTTCGGTTGTCGATCGTCGCGTCGGTGTGCTGCTTCACCGGGCAGATGATCGGCTATTTGGCGCTGCCGTTCTACTTCCAGCACGAGCTGGGCCTGAGCACGATGGCCACCGGTGCCTTGATGACACCGTGGCCCCTGGCAGTGATGTTGGCTGCGCCGTTGTCGGCGCGCCTGGCCAAACGAGTGCCGACCGCGTGGCTTTGCGCCTTCGGAGGTGGGTGCCTCTCGATCGGCCTGGCGTTGTGCGCGGTCTGGCCTATCGAGGGGGACGCTCAGCTGCCGATGGCGATCTTCACAAGCCTGGCAGGTCTCGGCTTCGGATTCTTTCAGACACCGAACAACCAGAACATGCTGCTCGCCGCGCCGAAAGAACGCAGCGGAGCGGCCGGAGGTGCGCAGGGGACTGCGCGGCTGACCGGGTTGACGCTCGGCAGCCTGCTGATGGGACTTCTGTTCGCGCTGTGGGCACCACCGCACGCTGTGCACTGGGGTTTGGCGCTCGCGGCGTTGGCTGCATTGGCCGGCGGAGCCGTTAGCTTGCTAAGAAGCTCGGGTGGACGAACCGGGTGACGCGCCCCGAGCAGGGTTGACTGTGTGCGGCAGTGTCCGCTGCTCGGCTGCCTGACGAGGTACTCAGGCCGCGGCAACGAGTCGGCAGTTTCACGATAAGCCTAGCCATACAAAAATGCATGGACGCTCAGCACCTTTGAGCAATTCCATTGGAACTCAGCCACGCCCAGACTTCCTCCATCGCAACTTCTTTGGAGAGTCAACATGGGAAACAACAGCATGGTGGAAGGTTCGGGCCTCAATGGCTCGATGTGGGTCCGCTGGAGTCTGGCCGCACGCACCGCGGCCGGAGCTGTGCTCGCTGCGGCACTCAGCATATTTCTGCAGATCGGCGATGCGCGCGCGGCACAGGTCAGGGGGATCGACCCGGAGGCACCGGTCATCTCCCGTCAGGAGATCATGATCAATGCTCCGCTCGCGACGATCTGGAAGATTCAGACCGACATCTCGTCCTGGACCACGTGGCGGCCAACCGTCACGGCAGCTCGCTTCGACGGCGAACTGGCCGTCGGCTCGGCCTTCAAGTGGGAAGAAGGTGGCCTGCAGATCACCTCGACCGTGCAGGAACTCGCACCGCTGCGCCGCATCGTCTGGACAGGCCCCGCGCAAGGCATCGACGCCGTCCACGTCTGGCAGTTCACCGAGACTGCACAGGGCGTCAAGGTGAGCACCGAGGAATCATGGAGTGGCGAGGTCGTGCGGGCCAACGCGGCATCGCTCCAACCCCTCCTGGACGGTGCGCTTCAGGACTGGCTGACACGATTGAAGGCTACCAGCGAAGCCAGCGTGTCGAAAACAAGCCGTTAGACCCGCGTGAGCGGCGCCACCGTTCGTGGCGCCGTGACCCATTCGCTAGATTGGTGGAGCCCTTGATAATCAAGATCAGACCCCGCTTGTTCGAGATGCCTAACCTTTCATCATGGATAAATCATTGCTTCAGCAACAGGTGCTGGGACGGCTCGCCGAAGACCTGCTGCAAGCCGAACAGGCAGCCCGGGCGGCCCATGAAACGGCGACTCACGAAGAAAGCGTCGCCGAAAACAAATACGACACATTGGGTCTCGAAGCTGCCTACCTGGCCACCGGCCAAGCTCGTCGCGCCGACGCCATTCGCCAGGCGATGGCCAATTGGCGCCAATTCCGCCCGCGCCCCTACGACGCCAGCAAAGGTATACAGCTCGGCGCGCTGGTCTGCCTGGTCGATTCCGACGGCAAGCAGCAACAGCTCTTTCTCGGCCCGGATGGGGGCAGCATGAAGTTGATCAGCGGCGCCCAACTCGTTCAGGTCATCAGCAGCGAAGCCCCGTTGGGCAGGGCCATGCTGGGTAAATGCGAGGGTGATGAGGTGTCGATACAGGGCGCTCCAATCCGACAGCAGTTTGAGGTGCTGCGGGTTTATTAAGACGCCAGCAAGCTTGAGAGCGCGACCTCGAACGCGCAGTCCTGGCCACAACCGGTCGTTGGCGAATGACCGACTCTCGGGTTTCATTTGAGGCGATGAACTCGTCAAAAAATCGCGGGCTCTCCCGAAATCCAAGGGATGGAATGAGTGCGCAATCTCAAAACACGTCGAGCGCCGCATCGACCATTCCTTGCCGCACGACGGGAACTGACCATGCATCCCAAGGATCAGTCTCCCGCAGAACCTCATCGCAGCCAGACCAGACTCGTCATCGTTCTTGCCGAGTCGCTGCCAATGATTAACGCCCGGTCATCCCACAGCAAAACAAAGGCGGGCAGCCCGAACTGGTCGATATTGGTTAGGCCCCCACTCTCTGTGCTTAAGGACATTGCCGAAGTCGAAGCTGCGGCCATCGCAAAGGGACTACTGCCTGGCTGGACGAACGACGTGAGGATGAAGTCCCTGGTGAGGCCCGAATGCGGAGACGCTACCTGGTAGATGAAACTGCTCACAACGAGCCGGTCACCGATCGCCCGCGTCAGCACGGGCGTGTTGCTGCCGACCCAGGACGCAGGCAACAACTCGTTGTCGAGGCTGCCCGAGTTGCCACGCTGAGAATTCCATCCCGCGTCCAGCGTCACGCCTCGCGGCAGCGAATCCGGTAGCGGACCGTAGCCTGAGTACGTGAAGACGGGCCCGTTCCACCGCAGAGCGGCGACACCGCTGCCCAGCACGGGTTCGACGACCCGCGCAATCCCGGAGGCTGGCACTGTGCCCAACGTTCGCACGTCCGCTACCCCACCGCTTCCGAGCACGATCGCGTAGTGATAGCCGATCGTGTTGAACTCGACGTGGGTCCAACTTATCAGCAACCGACCTGCTGCCGCGCTCAGCCCTACGCCGCTGATCTGGCCGCCCATGCTCGGAGTATCCAGAACCTGCGCCGCGGCCAATGGCAGCCCGTCTGGATCAAAGGGTTGCAGCATCAGCTTGCCGTAGTCGCTGACTTGGCTACCCGCGCTGAGCCAGCTAAGCCAGAGCACCTGGCCATCCCAGGCCATCCCCACATTGACGTTGTTGGTGAGCAAGTTCACCGTGCTCGAGCTCCCCTGCAGAGTACCGCTGGCATCGACGCGTTGCAGTTTCAGTGCGCCCGGATTCGTGCTCACTGGCATCACAAGCAAGGCGGTGTTGCTGTCGACTCCGAACAAGTTCGGCGAGGCAAAGACAGAGCGCGAGTCGCCCAGGCCCGCCACCTGTCTAGTCGATTGCAGGATGCCGCGCTTGTCGAAGACGCCAAAGGTCAAAGCCCCTGGATCGCTGGCCTGCAGGCTCTCGGACAGCAGCAGCGCCCGATCACCCAGCGTCGTGGCCGCAAGGGGGCGTGGCAGTAGCAAGAGGGGCGAAGCGCCAGGCACTATCGCGGCCCTCGGCCCTATTGAGCCAATGCCCTGCGTGACACCGTCCCAACTGAAAAGCAGTTCGTCGTAAGCGACTGGACCGATGCCGCTGGTGGCGACAGCGCTCAGAGTGCGGCGAACGATGCCGACGCCGGCAACGTACCACTGAGTCTGCACCTGCGATATGACTGGCCTCGCCGCGCCGTTCGACGAGTTCTTCACACGCACAAGGAGGGTCGTTTCTACCTTCAACGCCGTCACCGTGCGGCCCAGCTCACTCAGGTCGACGCTTTCATCGCCCTGCACCCGAGAATAGATCGCCACATCTGCAACGTCAGCCCTGCCGTCACCATCGACATCGACGCCCGTCGGCAGATCGATGTGCTCGTACTGCGTGTATTGATCGTTGACCCGAACCGGCGAACGCAACTCCGTCATCGCCACGACATCGTCGCTGCCCACACCCAGTGGATCCCTGGCCCGGACGATGACGTTCCCCGCGCTCAGCGCAATTGCCGTCGTTTCGTCCCCATCTAGAAATACTTGGTTCTCGGCTTCTTGGACAGTGCCACTGGCCGAGTTCTGACTGACGGACGACGTGTAGCGAGTGAGCGTGCTGCCATCGACATCCTTCCGAACGCCACGGTACTGCCACCGGGCGCCGTCGATCAAAGGTCGCAGATCGGCTGCGTTAGCGTACAGCGTGACACCCGCCGCTGAGGCTATCGGTACGAGTCCAGTTGTGGCGCCATTGCCATTTCCATTCCCAACGTCAGCAGGTGCGCCGCCGCCCCCACCGCCGCAGGCCGTGAGTAGGCATGCCATAAGGGCTGCCACAAGTTTTGAATTCATGTTGTCCTCGATTGCCCCAGATGTGTCTCGGGAGTCCCTTGTCCTAGGAGATCATCTCATCGGAGTGATACGGACAGGCCCTGGCTAACCCCCCAATCCAGGTGGCAAGAGCCCGAGGCCGTTTCAGCTTTGCGACTAAGACGTCGTCCAACGACTGCTTGCCGACATTTTGCTGAAACAGGTGCCTGGCCGCTTAGGGTCCGAGAGCTCCAGTTGACTGCGAGGAACAGCAGTCATTCAAGAGGTAACCCGATCGACCTACTGGCGTTGAGGGTTCCAGAGACCGCTGTGCGTTCATTGCTGTCGCTCGGGCCAGCGAGGGAACGCAGGAGTGAAGGACAGCTTGTTGGCAGTCAGCGTGAGCTCGCCCGGCGCCGGCGACCGCCAGCATCCGATGTATGGCGGTAATACACCCGAGCGCATGGACGCCGCAGGGGACGAAGCGTCACTTGACTGCGGCAGAACGCAACCTCCCGCAGACGCTGCCATGAGACTCGACACGGCCGCACACAAACCCTTCAGCGCTGCACACCCCATCGCCGCACTGTCAGGCGCTCGAGTGTGTCGAAGCCCAGGCTCTCGACCAGCAGCCCGATCAGGATGACGCTGGCGAGGCCGGCGAACACCTTGTCGGTGTAGAGCTCGTTGCGGTTCTGGAAGATGTACCAGCCCAAACCACCCTTGCCGGACGATGCGCCGAAGAACAGCTCGGCCGCGATCAGCGTGCGCCAGGCGAATGCCCAGCCGATGCGCAGGCCAGACAGGATCGCCGGCAGCGCCGACGGCACGAGGATGGCGACCACGTAGCGCAACCCACGCAGGCCGTAGTTGCGCCCGGCCATGCGCAGCGTCTCCGGCACACCCTGGAAGCCGGCGTAGGTGGCCAGGGCGAGCGGCCACAGCACCGAATGCACGAGCACGAACAGCAGGCTCGCCTTGCCGAGGCCGAACCACAGCAGGGCCAGCGGCAGCAGAGCGATGGCCGGCAGCGGGTTGAACATGGATGTCAGCGTCGACAACAGGTCTCGCCCGATACGGGTGGATGCCGCCAGCGACGTCAATGCAAAGGCCGCCACGATGCCTAGCGCGTAACCCTGCAAAAGCATGGAGAGCGAGACAGCCGCCTTGTCGATCAGCTCGCCGCTCGCCACGCCCGCGATGAAGGCCTGTGCCGACTGGGTGAAGGTGGGCAACAGCAGTTCATTGTCTGCGAGACGCGCGGCCACTTCCCACAGCAGCGCGAGCAGCGCCACGATCACGGTCTTGCGCAAGGCGGCGTGTTGCCACAGGCGTTGCGGCCAAGGCAGCAGGCGTTCGGGCGGCGCGTCGGCCAGCGGTTCGAGCGTGCGCTCGTACTCGGGGCGAACGGGTGGGTTCGCGGCCGTCATGGCGCCGTCCCCTGCGCAGGCTCATCGAACAGCAGGCCGTGGATGCGCTGGGCTTGCGCCTGGAAGTCTGCACCGCCCAGGCTGTGCAGCCCGAAGTTGTGCGCGTTCAGTTCAGCCCGCACACGGCCAGGCCGCGGTGACAACACGAGGATGCGGTTGCCGACCACCAGCGCCTCTTCGATCGAGTGTGTGACGAAGAGCAGTGTGAAGCGCACGTCGTCCCACAGTGCGAGCAGCTCTTCCTGCATGCGCCGGCGCGTGAGCGCATCCAGCGCGGCAAACGGCTCGTCCATCAGCAGCACCTTGGGTTGCATGGCGAGTGCACGTGCGATGGCCACGCGCTGCTTCATGCCGCCCGACAATTCATGCGGATAAGCGTTCGCAAAGTCCGCCAGGCCGACCTTGGCAAGTGCATCGAAGGCCCGCTCGCGAGCCTCTTTCTTGCTGCAGCGGCGCGCGGCCAGCAGCGGGAAAGCCACGTTCGCGATCACCGTCTTCCATGGCGGCAATTGGTCGAACTCCTGGAACACGACGATGCGATCGGGCCCCGGTTCGCGCACGGCTTGGCCGTCGAGTCGGATCTCGCCTTCTCGCAGCGGCAGAAAGCCGGCGATGGCTTTCAGCAGAGACGACTTGCCGCAGCCCGAGGCGCCGAGCAGCACGAAGCGGTCGGCGCGGTGCACGTCGAAGCTCACGCGGTGCGTGGCGCGCACCACGCGGTCTTGCGTGGCGTACTCCAGCGTCACGCCGTCGACCTGCAGCAGCGCATGGCTGTGAAGTGCTGGTGCAATGGACGTGGCCGTGCCGCGCGGCGCGGGCGTGGCGCTGCCAGCGTCGGACTCGCGCAACAGAGCAGTGGCGGCGGCATTCATCTCAGTTGGCCGCGGTGTTCTGCGCGTCGTCGAAGAAGTAGTCGAGCGCACGTGTCGGCTTGTTCTTGATCGCGCCCACTCGGTGCATGAACTCGGCCAGTGCGAAGGTGTTCTGCGGTGCGAGCTTGAACTCGACCTCGGGGTTCTTGATGATCTTCAGCAGCAGCGCGCGGTCGATGCCCGACTTGTTGGTGCGGATGAAGATGTCGGCCGCCTTCTCGGGGTCGGCCTTCACAAGCTTCGCCGCTTCGGCCAGCGCATCGACGAAGGCCTTGTAGGTCTTCGGGTTGTCGCGGCGATACTTCTCGGTGGCGTAGAGCACGGTGGCCGAGGCCGGGCCGCCCAGCACCTGGTAGCTGCTGAGAACGATGTGCGCGTTGGGGTTGCCGGCGAGTCCTTGTTCCTGGAACGGCGGATTGCCGAAGTGCGCGGTGATCTCGGTGCCGCCCTTGACGATAGCCGCCGTGGCCTCGGGGTGCGGCACGGCCACCTGCAGCTTGTCGAGCTTGTTGTACTGCGCATCGCCCCACTGCCGCGCCGAGGCGAGCTGCAGGATGCGCGATTGCACCGACACACCTACCGCGGGCAGCGCAATGCGGTCCTTGTCGCTGAAGTCGGCAATCGTCTTGACGGCTGGGTTGATGCTGGTCAGGTAGTACGGGAAGTTGCCGAGCGACGCGATGCCGCGCACGTTCTGCTTGCCCACCGTGCGGTCCCACAGCGTGAGCAAGGGGCCGACGCCGGCGCCGCCCACGTCGATGGAACCCGACAGCAGCGCCTCGTTGACGGCAGCGCCGCCCGAGAGCTTGACGAACTCGACCTTGATGTCGATGCCCTGGGCCTTGCCCTGTTTCTCTATCAGGCCTTGGTCTTGTGCCACGTTGAGCAGCAGGTACACGATGCCGAACTGCTCGGCAATGCGCAGCTGGCCCTCGGCGCGGGCGGGCAGGGCCGTCAGGGAAATCAAGGCCATGCCCAGGGCAGCGAGGCCGCGGCACGGGCGGCCATTCAAACGGGGAAACATGCGGAACTCCGGGTTCAAGGATGAGGTGTCAGGGATCAGAAGGGCAGGTCGCCTTCGATCGTGGTGCGGTTCAGGCGGCGGCGCATGTGGTCGGGGCAGCCGGCGGCCAGGTGCATCAGCGAGCGGTTGTCCCAGAACACCATGTCGTGTGGTTGCCATTGGTGGCGGTACAGGTGCTCGGGTTTCACGCTGTGGGCAAACAGCTGGGCCAGCAGGTCGCGGCTTTCATCTTCGGGCAGGCCGACGATGCGGGTCGTGAAATGCTCGCTGACGAACAGGGCCTTGCGGCCGGTCTCGGGGTGCGTGCGCACGACCGGCTGCTCCACCGGCTTCACCTGCGCCACCTGTTCGTCGCTGAGCTTGGGCCGCCACGGGCTGCGCGCGCGCAGCTCTTCGTATTTGGCGAGGTACGAGTGCTCGGCGCGCAGGCCGCTCACCTGGCGCCTCAGCACGTCGGGCAGGGTGTCCCACGCGAGATGCATGTTGGCGAATAGGGTGTCGCCGCCCTCTTCAGGCAACTCTTGCGCGTGTAGCAGCGAACCGAGACTGGGCTTCTCCTTGTACGACAGGTCCGAGTGCCAGTAGTGGCCGGCATCGCCCAGGCCGATTGGCTTGCCGTTCTCGACGATGTTGGAGACGACCAGGATCTCCGGGTGACCCGCCAGCAAAAACTGGTGCAGCACGTGGATCTGCAGCGGCCCGAAGCGGCGGCTGAAGTCGATCTGCTGCTGCGGGGTGATGCGTTGGTCGCGGAACACCAGCACGTGGTGGTCGAGGTGGGCGCGGTGGATGCGCGAGAAATCGGCATCGGGCAGCGGCCGATGAAGGTCGAGGCCGATCACTTCGGCGCCGACGGGCGCGTCGAAGCGGCGGATTTCGATCGTCGACGCGGGCGCGGTGCGAGCCGCGGTGTCGTGCAGGGCAAGGCTCATGCTGTCATGCGAGGCAAAGCTGCAGTCTAGGCAGCCTGGCCACCGCATGGGAAGAACGAAAACCTGCTGTGCTTTCTCGCTCAGCGCCTATGGGCTTGTGTGTGGGCTTAAGCGCTGGGCCGATGGCGCCGTGCGCTCGCGAACACCAGGTGCCGCTGCAGGGGAATGGTGGCGCCCCGCCTCCGAAGTTCCAGCAGCTCGGCCAGCCGGTCGCGCACCCGCCCGCGTTGGTCGGGCTCGAAGTCGCTGAGCCAGTTGCCGAACGAGCTGCTGCGGCTCCAGGCAATCAGCTCGTCCACGTCTTGCAGCTGGTCGACGAAGGTGTGCGAGGCCACCTCGATGCCGCTGAAACCGGCCTGCGCCAGTAGCTCGGCCAGGCGGGCGGCATCCACGCGGTGATTGTGTGCGCCGGCTGGTTGGCCTACGCTGCGCAGGCCCACCTCGTCGAGTGCCTGGCGCAGCAGCACGTTCGAGTCGTGCGGCCGCAGCGCATCGGCGCTGTTGAGCGCAATGCGTCCACCGGGCCGCAACACGCGCAGCGCCTCGGCCAGTGCCTTGGGCTGGTCGGGCACCCAATGGAAGACGCTGTTGAGGTAAACCGCGTCGAAGCTCTCGTCGGCAAATTCGGACAGGTCTTCCGCGCGGCCGACCTTGGTGTGCAGGCGGGTGTGCTTGCGCGCGGCAATCACGACGCGCAGCGGCAGCGGGTCGATGCCGATCACCTCGCCGCGGTCGCCCACCTGATCGGCCACCCAGGCGCCGAGCAGGCCGGTTCCACAGCCGACGTCGAGCACACGGTCGCCTTTCTTCAGGTTGAGCAAGGCCACCAGCTGCTTGCCGTGCTCGAACTGTCGGAATCCAACGCGGTCGTAGGTGGCGGCCAGGGCGGCGGTGTCGTGGTCGAGCCGCACGTCGGGCGCGGCCACCGTGGCGAGGCCGGCTGTCATGCCGAGGTCCTAGGTTGGTCGACACGCACGCGGCTGCGCTGGCCGTCCACTGACACCGGCACGTCGCCAGCGACGGTGATGCGGCGCATCACGCGGTGCTCGTCGCCGTAGTCGTTGATGGCGTAGTGCTGCGTGGCGCGGTTGTCCCAGATCGCCACGTCGCCAGCGGCCCAGCGCCAGCGCACGGTGTTCTCGTGCCGCGTGATGTGGTTCTGGAAGATCGTCAGCAGGTGGTCGCTGTCTTGCGTGTTGTAGCCGATGAAGTTCTTGATGAAGTGGCCCGACACCAGCGTGCATTCACCGGTCTCGGGATGAACGCGCACCAGCGGGTGCTCGGCCTGGACGAGGCGCGAGGTGAAGACCTCCCGGTAGTGCTTGGCACCATGGTTGTCGGGCGTGACGCGGGTGGCGGCGTAGTCGTAGTCGTTACCGTGCACGGCCCACAGGTTCTCGGCCAAGGTCTTGAGTGCCGGCGTCAGCTCGTCGTAGGCGGCCGCGGTGTTGGCCCACACCGTGTCACCGCCGCGTGGTGGGATGGTCACCGCCCGCAAGATCGACACCTGCGGATAGTCGACCTCGAAGGTCACGTCGGTGTGCCACGAATTCGCTCGCCCGCCGTGGCGCGAATCGAGCTCGAGGATCTGCGTGCCGTCTTTCGATGGCACGGTCGGGTGCTCGACCAGCTCGCCCCAGAGTCGGCCGAAGGCCTGCTGCTCGGCATCGTCCAGGTGCTGCTGGCCGCGGAAGAAGAGCACCTTGTTCTGGTACAGCGCCTGCTTGATTGACGCGAAGGTCGACGCAGACAGCCGGCCCGAGAGGCGCAGGCCGTGCACCTCGGCGCCGATGCGGCCGGACAAGGGCACGAGATCAAGTTCGGCCGTGTCGGCCGGTTGGTTCAGGACAGCGCTCATCACAGACTCCTTCAAGGTGTTGATTGATGTTTGCGGCTTGCGCCGCCGCTCAGAACGGCCGGCTGCCAGACAGGCTGATGCGCTTGAGCACGCGCCGGTCTGCAGCATCGAACGCGCTGCGCGAATGCAGCGTGGCCTGGTTGTCCCAGTAAACGATGTCGCCCACCTGCCAGCGGTGCGTGTAGGCAAAGCGGGGTTGCAGCAGGTGCGCGCGCAGCCGCTCGACCAGGTCGGCGCCTTGCGATGGCGGCACGCCAACTACCTCGACTTCGGTGGACTCGTCGAGGTAGAGGATCTTGCGGCCCGAGTCGGGATGCGTGCGCACCAGCGGGTGCGCTTCGAACGGGGTCAGGGGCTCGATGTCAGGCGTGCGGTAGCGCGGGAAGACACCCGACGCCAGCGGCTTGAGCCGGCGCAGGAAGGGGTTGTAGGTGATGAGCTGAAGGCCGTCGATCAGAAGCTTGGTGGCGGCGTCGAGCGCGTTGTAGGCCGCGGCCAGGTTGATCCAGGTGGTGTCGCCCCCCGACTGCGGAACCTCCAATGCGTAAAGCAACGAGCCCGACGACGGCACCGGCGTCCAGTGGTGATCGGAATGTGCGCTCAGCTCGTGATTCCCCAGCACGCCGTTCTCGACGTTGGACACCTTCACGATGGCCGGTGTGTTGCCGCCGTACGGGTCGGAGGCCAGCACCGGCACATCTTGGGGCGGCTGGAACACATCGCCGAAGCTGCGGGCCAGGCGCAGGAACTGCGCGTCGTCGAGCTGCTGCCCGCGCAACAGCAGGATGTGGCGGTCGCGCAGCGCCTTCTTCAGCGCCAGGGCCTGGTCGGCGCGCAGCGGCTGGCGGGCGTCCAGGTCGGTGACCACGGCGCCGAGGGCTGCGTCGAGGTCGTGAACGGCCCAGTGCGGTGGCGATGTTCGGGCCGCTGGCGGTTCAGCAACCGTGCGGGTGGGTTCATCCAAGGTGGTGGTCATGGTGTTTCCCGTTGGGTGGTCAGGCGGCACGCGCGGCAGGCGCGCTTGCATAGCGGCTGGCGGGGCGCTCCAGGCCGAGGTTCTCGCGCAAGGTCTTGCCTTCGTAAGCAGTGCGGAACAGGCCGCGGCGTTGCAGCTCCGGCACCACCAGGTCGACGAACTCGTTGAGCGACTGCGGCAGCACCGGCGGCATCACGTTGAAGCCATCGGCCGCGCCGTTCTCGAACCACGACTGCATCTGGTCGGCGATGGTCTTCGGCGTGCCGATCACGACCCAGTGGCCGCGCGCACCGGCGAGGTACTCGTAGAGCTGGCGCACGGTGAGCTTCTCGCGGCGCGCGAGTTCGATCACCACATGGGCACGGCTGTTGATGCCTTTCGGCGGCTCGGGGTAGTAGGGCGGCGGCGCATCCAGGTCCCAGCGCCGCAGGTCGTCGTTCGGCCAGAACTGCGCGATGGTGTTGAGGCCCACCGAGGGGTGGATCAGCTTCTGCAACTCGGCCCACTTGGCCTTGGCCTCGGCCTCGGTGCGGCCGATCACCGGCGAGATGCCAGGCAGCACCAGCAGCTGCTCGGGGCGGCGGCCGTACTTCGCCATGCGGCCCTTCACGTCCGCGTAGAAGTTGCGGGCCTCGGCCTCGCTGGTCCAGGCGGTGAAGATGGCCTCGGCGGTGGCGGCAGCGAGCTCCTTGCCGTCTTCCGACGAGCCGGCCTGCACGATCACCGGGTGGCCTTGCGGCGAACGCTCGATGTTCAGCGGACCCTTCACCTTGAAGTGCTTGCCGACGTGGTTCAGCGCGTGCAGCTTCTTGGGGTCGAAGTAGACCCCCGAAGCGGCGTCGCGCGAGAACGCGTCGTCGTCATAGCTGTCCCACAGGCCCTTCACCACCTCCACGAATTCATGCGCGCGCTCGTAGCGCAGCGCGGGGTCAGGGTGGGCCTCCAGGCCGAAGTTGCCGAACACGTTCTCGGCGGCAGTCGTCACCACGTTCCACGCCGCACGGCCCTTGCTGAGGTGGTCGAGCGACGCGAACTTGCGCGCCAGCAGATACGGGTCTTCGTAAGTCGTCGACGCGGTGGCGACGAAGCCGATGTGCTTCGTCACCGCCGACAACGCGGCCCACAGCGTCACCGGCTCGAAATGCGAGACACGGCCTTGCCGGCTCAGCGACTCGTCGTCCCCGCGGTGCTGCACGCCCGGACTGTCGGCCACGAACACCTGGTCGAAGAGGCCGCGCTCGGCGGTTTGCGCCACCTCGATGTAGTGGTCGATGTTGACACCCGAGTCGACCTGCGAACCGGGGTGCCGCCAGGCGGCCACATGGTGGCCGGTGGCCATGATGAAGGCGCCGAGGCGCAGTTTCTTGTCGGACATGGTGGGCTCTTTCGTGGGGTGAGGTGCGTGTGTCAGGAGGGGCGTCAAAAAGGCGTCAAAGGGCGAAGCGCAGCCCGGCGGGCAAGGGGAACCGGATGCCCGCGCGTTCGTTGTCGAAATCGTCGCGGCTGGCGTGGCGGGCGTTCGCCGCGGCTTCGGCTTCACCGGCGAACTCGGCGAGCACGTCTTCCTTGATGCGCGAGAACGGCAGGCCGACGCGGTCGCGCGGGTGCGCCAGCTCCACCGGCACGATGCGGCGGATGCGGCCCGGCCTCGGCTCCATCACGACCACCTTGTCGCCGAGGTACACCGCTTCTTCGACGTCATGCGTCACGAGGATCATCGTGATGCCCTCGGCTTGCCAGATGCGGTGCAGCTCCTGCTGCAAGTGAGCGCGCGTCAGTGCGTCCAGCGCGCCGAAGGGTTCGTCGAGCAGTAGCACTTCAGGCCGGTTGACGAGCGCGCGGGCAATCGCCACGCGTTGCGACATGCCGCCCGAGAGCTGGTGCGGGTAGGCCGCTTCGAATCCACCCAGGCCGACCAGCTCGATGTGCTCGCGCACCGAGGCCGCCTTCTCGTCTTCGCCCAGCTTGGCATTCAGCAGGCCGAGTGCGATGTTCTGCGACACCGTGAGCCACGGGAAGAGCCGGTGCTCCTGGAACACGATGCCGCGGTTCAGGCTGGTGCCGACGATGCGCTGGCCATCGAGCCGCACCTCGCCCTGGTAGTTGTCTTCGAGCCCGACGATCAGGCGCAGCAGCGTCGACTTGCCGCAGCCGCTGCTGCCCACGATGCTGACGAACTCGCCCGGGTTGACGGTGAGCGTGATGTCGTTGAGCACGGGCAGGGCTTCGCCCTTCACCTCGTACTGCTTGCTCAGGTGGTCGATCTGCAATGTGCCGGCATGGGCCATGGGGTGTGTCCTCTTGATTCGCGTGAAAAGAGATTCAGAACTGCGCGACGGAGCGGCCGCGCCAGGCCAGCGCGCGCGCTTCGATGCGACTGGCGACCCAGTTGAGTGAAAAGCCGACGACGCCCACCACGATCACGCCGAACAGCACCAGGTCCATCAGGAAGTGCTCGCGGCCGTCGACCATGGTGTTGCCGATGCCTTCGCCCGAGACCAGCAGGTACTCCGCGCCCAGCGTGGCGAGCCACGCGTAGATGAGCCCGAGGTGAATGCCCGCGAAGATCGACGGCGAAGCGGCCGGCAGGATCACCTTGGCCCAGGTCTGCACGCGGTTGAACTTGAGCACACGTGCCACCTCGAGCAGGTCAGCCGGCACGCTGCGAATGCCTTCGAAGGTGTTGAGCACCACCGGGAAGAACGCAGCCAGCGACAGGAATGCCACCTTGGCTGCGTCGCCCAAGCCGAACCACACCGACAGCAGCGGAATCCACGCGAACAGCGAAATCTGCTTCAGCGTGTGAAAGCTCGGCCCGGCCAGCTTCTCGAACAGCCGGGAGGCACCGAGTGCGGCACCGAAGGCCAGCCCACCGAAGGCGCCGATCGCAAAGCCGATCAGGTCGCGCCGCAGGCTTGCTGCGAGCGCCCAGAACACATGGCCGCTCGTCACCTGCTCGACAGCCGTCAGCCAGACCTTGGCGGGCGCAACCAGCAGCGGTGAGCTCGACCAGCCGAAGCGCGCCGCCGCCCACCAGGTGACGACGATGAGCACCGGGATCACGAAGCCGCGCAGCGGCTTGGGTATGAATGTGCCGCGCAGCGGCTTGGGCACGAATGTGGTGGCCATCAGAAGGCCTCCTTGCGCCAGCCGAGCAGGCGCCGCTCGGCGAGTGCCAGCAGTTTGTCGAGCGCATAGCCGACGGCACCGACGACGACCACCGCGGCGAGCACCACGTCGAGCTGGAACAGCTGGCGGCCGTAGACGATCATGTAGCCCAGGCCCTCGCTGCTGGCGAGCAGCTCCACCACCACCAAGGCCAGCCATGCATGCGTGAGGCCATAGCGCACGCCGTTCCAGATGGGGGCCAGCGCGGCAGGGAACACCACCTTCGACAGCATCTGCCAGCGCGTGAACTCGAGCGCTCGCGCCACCTCGATGTAGCGCGTGGGCACGCCCTGGATGCCCTTGTAGGTGTTGAGCGTGATCGGCACCAGCGCGGCCTTGCTGATGAGGATGATCTTCAGCGCCTCGTCGATGCCCACCAGCAGCATCAGCAGCGGCAGCCAGCCGAGCACCGGCACCTGCGCGAAGGCCTTGAAGGTGGGGTAAACGTAGTCCTTGAACGTGGGCGACAAGCCCATCGCCACGCCCAGCGTGAGCCCGCCCACCAGGCCGACCGAGAAGCCGGCCAGCACGCGCAGCAGGCTGATCTGCAGGTTGGCCCAGAGCTCGCCGCTCAGCACTGAATCCTTGAAGGTGAGGGCGACCGCTTCAGGCGCGGGCAGCACCTGCGGTGCAACCCATTCGAAGTGCGCGGCCAGTGCCCACACGGCGAGTACCGTCAGCGGCAAGGGCCAGCCCAGCAGCCAGTCTCGGAGGTGTGGCCAAGGCGTCGCTTGAGTCGTGCGAAGAGTTGCCGCCTGGCTCGCTTGCGGGTGTGGCGCAAGCGAGGTTGTCCCAAGAGAAGGCGGTGCGATGCCGTCGGCAGTGATGAGCAGGTCTCGCTTCATCGTCAGGCTCCGAGGATCTTGCCGTTGGCCTGGTAGATCGGCCAGAAGTTCTCGAGCTTCTGCTCGCGCAAAGCGGCTTGCAGGTAGCGCGTATCGATCCAAGGCGTCGCGTCGAAGCGGGCGCGGCTGAGCTTGAAGCGCTGGGCCTGCTCGATCGCGTCCTTGTAGCGGCCGACGAGGAAGGGGTCGAAGTTCGGGTTAAGCCGCACGCGAAGCGGCTCGCCGGCGTAGTCTTCCTTCCAGTGCTCGAAGGGCGTGCCGGCACGCGCCCACAGGCGCAGCACCTCTTCGCGGTTGGCTTCGTCGGAGGCCCATTTCGCGGTGTGCACCGCCACGTTGACAACACGCTGCACCAGCTGCGGGTTGGCTTCGGCAAAGCGGTCGGTCACCAGAACGTGGCCTTGCCGCGTGAAGATCGGCGAGTCGTTCTTGCTCGAATACAGCACCCGCACCTGGCCCTTGTCGCGCAGCCGCAGGATGTCCATCGAGCCGATCGCAGCGTCGATGTCTTTGGTCGACAAGGCGGTGAGGTAGCCGGCGGTGTCGAGGTTGAGGATCTTGAGGTCCTTCTCGGTCAGGCCGTGTGCCTCCAGCAGGCGCAGCGCCGGCAGGTGCATGTTGGTGCCGCGGAACAGCGAGACGCGCTTGCCGCGCAGGTCGGCCACGGTCTTCAGCGGCGAATCGGGCGGCACGCCGATGTAGATGTTGGAGCGCACGCCGTTGGCCACCACCAGCCGCGTCTTCAGCCCGGCAGACCTGGCGATGATGGCTGGCAGGTCGCCCTGCACGGTGAAGTCGAGTTGGTTGTTGGTCAGCGCCTCGTTGACGGCAGGGCCGGCGCCCTTGAAGAAGAACCACTCGACCTGGATGCCGTCGGCCTTGAACTCCTCTTCGAACCAGCCCTTGGCGTGCGCGATGGCGATCGAGCTGCCGCCGAAGCCGGGTGGGCTGCCGATGGCCGGCTGCGCCACGCCGATGCGGATGGTGCGCGCGGCCGGGTCCGTCGCAGCGAACGCGGGCAGGCCCACGGCCGACCCGGTTGCGCCTGCGGCCACCAGCTGCAAGGCGCGGCGGCGGGTGAAGTGCCGTTCGCTCATCGTGCGGCCGCCACGTTGCTGCCGACCAGCTTGCCATCGGCCGCGTATTCGGGCCAGTAGCCTTCGAGCTTCTGCGACTTCAGCGCTGCGTTCACGAAGCGCGGGTCGAACCAGGTGTCGATCTCGGGCTTGCTGCGGATCAGCTTCAGGGTGAAGGCCTCGGCCGCCGCATCCTTGTAGCGTGCGACGAGGAAGGGGTCGAGCAGCGGCGACAGGCGCACGCGCAGCGGCTGGCCGACGAAGTCTTCACGCCAGAACCTCTCCGGATATTCGGCCTTGCCCCACTGCGCGAACAGCTCGCCGCGCTGTGACTCATCGGAATAGGCGCGCGCGGTCTTCACCACCGTGTCGACCACACGCTGCACGATCTGCGGCTGCCGCGTCGCGAACTCGTCGCTGACGAGCAGGGCCGTCTGGCGCGTGTAGCGGAACGAATCCTGAGCGGCCGACCAGCCGACCTTGGCCGACCCCTTCTCGCGCAGCATGAAGAGCTCGACGTAGCCGAAGGCCGCATCGATGTCCTTGGTGGTGAGCGCGGCCTGGGCCGCGGCGGTGTCGAGGTTGATCAGCTTGAGGTCGCTCTCCTTGATGCCTTTGTCGGCGAGTGCGCGCACCGCCGCGAGGTGCAGGTTGGTGCCCTTGAAGACCGCAACGCGCTTGCCTTTCAGGTCTTCGAGTTTCGTGATGGTGGAGTCGGGTGGCACGCCGAGGTACAGGCCATTGCGCACGCCGCTGCCGACGATGATGCGGGTCTTCACGCCACCGGCGCGGTGCACGATGGAGGGCAGGTCGCCTTGCCACGCGAAGTCGAGCTGCTTGTTGACGAGTGCTTCGTTGACGGCGGGGCCGGCGCCCTTGAAGTAGATCCACTCGACCTTGATGCCGTCCTTCGCGAACTCCTGCTCCAGCAAGCCCTGTGCATTGACGAGGCCGACGGTCGAGCTGCCGGTGCGAGGCGGTGTGCCGACACCGCCGGTGGCCACGCCGATGCGGATCGCCGCAGGTGTTTGTGCCAGCGCGAGCGTGGACGCGGTGAGCAGGGCGATGAGCGAGCCGAAGCGAAGCCAGTGTTTCAGGTTCATGGTGATCTCGACAAGAACTGCGCAAAAGTTGCGATGAGGTCGAGACCATAGAAGTGCGTGTCAACGCTGTGAACTGAGCATTTCGCGTTTGCTTATGTGATTGATCGCGAGCTTCACGACACGAGCGTCACGCGCACAAACCGGATATGCACATGCGATTCGGTTGCTTGGTTCGGCGACATCGGTGGGCTACGTTCGCGGTCCCGTTCCATGTCCATGAAAGCTTGTGATGTCTCGCGAAACGAATGAATCGCCTGTGGCCGAATCGCCCAACCCGCGCCGGCGCTTTCTGCGCTCGACGACTGCGCTGATCGGTGCGGCTGCAGGCAGCGCACCAGCACTCGCACAGACCGCGGTGCCGCAAGCCGAGAGCGCGCTGCCGGTGCCCGAGTCGATGAAGGCACCCGGTGCACCGGTGGGTGGCAAGCTGTATGGCGAGCCATCGCCGTTCGAGCGCAAGGCGATCCGCAACGTCAACCCGAACCTGCCGCAATACATCTCGGCGTCGAGCCGCACGCCACTGGGCGAGCTCGACGGCATCATCACGCCGAGCGGGCTGTTCTATGAGCGGCACCACGGTGGCGTGCCGGCCATCGACCCGGCGCAGCACCGGCTGATGCTGCACGGGCTGGTGAAGACACCGCTGCTCTTCACGGTGGACGAGTTGCGGCGCTTTCCATCGGAGTCGCGCATCCACTTTCTCGAATGCTCGGGCAACCCCAGCTACAAGAAGCCGTACGGCAAGACCGCCTCCGACCTGATGGGCTTGGTGAGCTGCGCCGAATGGACCGGCGTGGCGCTGAAAACGCTGCTCGATGAAGCCGGGCTGTTGCCCTCGGCGAAATGGGTGGTTGCCGAAGGTGCCGATGCGGCCGGCATGACGCGCAGCATCCCCATCGAGAAGTGCCTCGAGGATGCGCTAGTCGTCTACAGCCAGAACGGCGAGCGGCTGCGGCCCGAGCAAGGCTACCCGATCCGCCTGCTGCTGCCGGGTTATGAAGGCAACATGAGCGTGAAGTGGCTGCGCCGCCTGCATGTGCTCGACGCGCCAGTGCACTCGCGCGAAGAGACCTCGAAGTACACCGACCTCATGCCCGACGGTCGTGCGCGGCAGTTCACGTTCTACATGGAGGCCAAGTCGATCATCACCTCGCCTTCGGGCGGGCAACGCGTCCCGAGCCCCGGGTTCGTCGAAATCCGCGGGCTGGCCTGGAGCGGGCACGGCAAGATCGCGCGCGTCGATGTGTCGGTCGACGGCGGCAGGAACTGGGCGCCATCGAGCTTGCAAGAGCCGGTGCTGTCACGCGCGCTGACGCGCTTCCGGCACGCGTGGCGGTGGGATGGCCAGCCGGCCGTGATCCAGAGCCGCGCGGTCGACGAGACCGGTTATGTGCAGCCTGTGTTCAGCCAGCTGCTCGGCGAGCGAGGCGACAACTCGCTGTACCACAACAACTCGGTGCAGCCCTGGCGCATCGCGGCCGACGGCGAGGTGACCAATGGCAACGCGTGATCGCATGCAAGCCTGCTTGCGCGTGGGGAGCATCGCCTTCGCGCTGTCGATGGGCGCGCTCTGCGCACCTGCTTCGGCGCAGTCGCGTTACGGCATCGGCCATGGGGCCACGCCGGCGCAGGTGGCGGCGTGGAACCTCGATGTCTCGCCCGACGGACGCAACCTGCCCGCCGGTCAAGGCAGCGTGCTGCGTGGGCGCGAGGTCTTTGCCAACCAGTGCGCTGCCTGCCATGGCGCGCGCGGCGAAGGTGGCAGCCTGGGCGACAAGCTCGCAGGCGGGCAGGGCACGCTCGCCACGCCGACGCCGGTTCGCACCGTGGGCAGCTACTGGCCGTATGCGACGACGCTGTTCGACTATGTGCGGCGCGCCATGCCCTTGAACGCGCCACAGTCGCTGTCGAACGAAGACGTGTACGCGGTGTCGGGCTATGTGCTGCATCTCAACGGCCTGCTGCCCGAAGACGCGGTCGTCAGCGCGAAGACGCTCACCGAACTGAAGATGCCCAACCGCGATGGCTTTGTGTTCGACCCACGACCTGATGTGCGCAACACTGGTTGCTTGCGCGACTGCATCAAGTGAGGCTGTGGCGTTCGGCATTGCACCGCCCGTATCCATGACGGGACGAACTCCTACACACGCATCACCTGGGCGCTGACTCTTGCTTTGTGCACCGGCAGGGAAGAATCACGGCACGTCGCTTGCCGGTTCGAAATTCGCGCAAGGCATGCGGCAACTTCGAAACATATGGAGAGATGAGATGAAAAAACTGATTGCTGCTGTTGCCGCGCTGGTTCTTGCAAATGTTGCTTTTGCTCAGGCGGGCACCGCTGTCAAGGAGGCTGGCAAGGCTACGGCCGAGACGACCAAGCAGGGTGTGGAGAACACCAAGGCCATGGCGTCGTCCCAGCCAGAGAAGACGGTGCACAAGGCGAAGGCCAAGGTGCACAAGGCCAAGGCCAAGCACCATGGCGAGAACGCCAAGGAAGCCGCCAAGGAAACCGTCAAGTAAGCCTGTAGAGATATTGAACGCCGACCTGCGTGGTACGCGGGTCGGCGTGCTGGCCCGCCTGCATGGCCGGGCGCGAATCTGCCGATTCGCTTGAGCTCTGGGGTGTGATCCACGTCCCCCGTGTCACAAAACGAAGGCCTCAAACGTCTAGAGGGGTGAGGCGTCTCGCTCGCCTTTTTCGTCGTGTGGCGGCTCGTTGGGAGTTGCACTGAAGAAGAAGGTCGGGCGAGACGGTGCTTGCTGCACCATCGCAGACCTCATTCACTTTGCAGCCACCCGGCCAGCCACATGGACGATTCGACCCGCACCTTCAACCGCCTTCGCCCGCGCCTGCAGGGCATTGCCTATCGCATGCTCGCTTCGATGGCTGAAGCCGAAGAGCTGGTGCAAGACGTGTGGATGCGCTGGAACGAGGCTGCGAAGGACACGCTCGAGAGCGCCGAGGCCTGGCTCGTCACCACCACCACGCGCCTGTCGATCGACCGGCTTCGTGCGGCCAAGGTACAGCGCGAGCACTACGTCGGCATGTGGCTGCCCGAGCCCGTGCTGACGGACACACCAGCCTCGCCTGAACAGATGCTGGAGCGCGCCGACCAGCTGTCGCTCGCGTTCCTCTTGCTGCTGGAGCGACTGTCTCCGGAGGCGCGCGCGGCGTTCCTGCTGCGCGAGGTCTTCGACGCCGACTACGACGAGGTGGCGCGGACGATCGGCAAGAGCGAGGCGGCCTGCCGCCAGCTCGTGCATCGCGCCAAGGCTCAGTTGCGCGAAGAGCAGCCGCGCTACGTCGTGCCGCCCGAAACCCATCACCGCCTGCTGAGCAGCTTTGCGCAGGCCATGACGGGTGGTGACTTCGCTGCATTGAGATCGATGCTGGCCGACGGTGCGGAGCTGATCGGCGATGGCGGTGGCAAGGTCACGACCTTCCCGAAACCGCTGGTGGGCGGGCAGCGCATCGCGCAGCTGTTCTTCGCCGCGAACCGGCGCTACGGTGATGCAGTGCGCGTTCAGCTGGTCAACATCAACGGCCAGTGGGGTTTGCTGCGCTTCATCGAGGGTGCGCTGGAGTCGGCGCAATCGTTCGAGACGGACGGCGAGCGGATCGTGCGCATCCACGTGCAGCGCAACCCGGACAAGCTGGCTCGCCTGACGGAACTGTTCGGGAGCTGAAGTCAGTCAACGCTGTGCGGGCTCGGCTTTCTGCTCGCCGCGACGTCACAAACGAGTGTCGTCGAACGTCTTGTTTGCATGGGATCGGCTCGACAGTGTCATGAAGGCTACAGCGCAGCCACCTGCGCATGCCTAGGATGACCTGGCAGGTCCCGATTCGTTCCGACACGTCGATCGGCGTGTTCGTCAAAAACTCACGCAACAAGGAAACGCCATGACCCAGCGCCTCAACCCCCTGCAGCAATCACCGGTGCTGTTCAAGAAGTTCGTCGAGTTCAGCATGCTGTCGAAAGCCGGCTCGATCGAGGAGAAGACGCTCGACCTCGTCGACATCCGCGCCTCGCAGATCAACGGCTGCGGTTTCTGCCTCGACATGCACGTGAAGCAGGCCAAGATGCACGGCGAGCGGGAACTGCGCCTTCACCACGTGGCGGTGTGGCGCGAGTCGACCCTGTTCAGCCCGCGCGAGCGCGCTGCGCTGGCGTGGACCGAGGCGCTGACCAAGCTGCCGGAACACGGCGTGCCCGACGACGTCTACGACCGCGTGCGCACGCAGCTATCGGACAAAGAAATCTCGGACCTCACCTTCGCTGTGATGACGATCAACGCGTGGAACCGCCTCAACGTCGGCTTCAAGACCGTGCCGGGTTCCAGTGACGCTGCGTTCGGGCTCGACAAGGCCGGGCTGAGCTGATCCTTCTTGCGGGGGCTTCCTGGATACTGTATAAATGCACAGTATCCGATAAGGAAGCCCCATGAACAGCTACCGCCGCCAGAACTACCGTCCCGCCCCCCGTGTTCCCGCGTGGCTTGAGCGCGTGTGGCGGTGGCTCTGAGCAGGCGGCCTCATCGATGTGAGGCCGCCGCCCTGGTCGTCGTACGTCAGATCGTCGTGCCTCAGGCCTTGTGGATCCAGGTCGGCGCGATGGCCGTGCCCAGACCGGCACCGTAGCCGAAGTAGACGTTCAACCCACCCAGCGGCTCCAGGTAGCGCGCGTTCTTCAGGCCACCTGCATCGATGGTCTCGAAGCCCATGCTCGTGGCCAATGTGATGGCGGTTTGCTTGGCGTGTGCGCT
Source organism: Rhizobacter sp. P2_G4 (assembly GCF_056403575.1). Classification (NCBI taxonomy): domain Bacteria; kingdom Pseudomonadati; phylum Pseudomonadota; class Betaproteobacteria; order Burkholderiales; family Sphaerotilaceae; genus Rhizobacter; species Rhizobacter sp. P2_G4. The sequence goes on from NZ_JBFUFG010000003.1 coordinate 178,943, forward strand.
GTCCGAAGCGACGAAGACGCTGACCTTGCGGCCGTTGCCGAAGTCGGCACCACCCGCCAGCACCTGTGCGAACACGGTGTTGAAGGCCTTCACCACCTCGGCACCCGGCACGGCCTTGGCCAGTTCTTCACTTGCCGACGTGCTGTGCCCGAGGGTCAGGCCCATGTAGTCGGCGGTGAGCGGGTTGGAGATATCGATCACCACCTTGCCGGTGAGCGCACCCACGGCCGTCAGTGCCGCAGCGGCATCCCCTGCCGCAGTCGCGACGACGATGGCCTCGGCGTCGTTCGCAGCGTTGGCGGCCGTGATGGCGCGCACGCCCTTGTATTGCTCGGCAAGTGCCGAAGCCTTGGCGCTGTCGCGCGCCGTGACGCTGACGTGGTGGCCGGCAGTGTGGAGTTGCTTGACGAATGCCGAGCCCATGTTGCCGGCGCCGATGACGAGAACCTTCATGTCGAATCCTTCTGGAGTGGGCCGCTGCGGAGTCGCTACGGCATGGAAGGAATTTAGAAGTTGTTCGCCACGAGATAAACATGCTTCAATGGGATCAACTGTTCCTTGAAGTGAAACAAATGGACAAGTTCCAGGAGATGCGGGTCTTCGCCGCGGTGGTCGACGCCGGCAGCTTCATCGGCGCGTCGAACGCGATCGAGATGTCCAAGGCGGCGGTGACGCGCTACGTGCAAGACCTCGAAGCGCGCCTCGGCGTGAGGCTGTTGCACCGCACGACGCGCAAGCTCTCGCTGACGGAGGAGGGCGCCACTTTTCATGCGCGCTGCAAGGAACTGCTCTCCAACGTCGACGAAGCCGAGGCCGAGATCACCTCACGCGCTGGCGAGGCCTCGGGGCTGCTGAAGGTCAGCGCTCCGCTGAGCTTTGGCATCCTGCACTTGGCGCCCCTGTGGGCCGAGTTCATGACGCGTCACCCGAAGGTGAGGCTCGAGGTCACGTTGTCTGACCGTGTTGTCGACCTGGTGGAAGAGGGCTTCGACATGGCGGTGCGCATCGCACGGCTGCCAAGTTCGTCGCTCATCAGCCGCAAGATCGCGCTGACACGCATCGTGGTGTGTGCGTCGCCGGCCTACCTCAAGAAGCACGGCACGCCGAAGCACCCGAGAGAGCTCGTCGACCACACCGTGCTGGGCTACACGCTCGCATCGTGGGGCGACACCTGGGAGTTCGACGGCCCGGAGGGCCCTGTCTCGGTCAAGGTCTCGCCCTCGCTTCACACGAACAGCGGCGACACCTGCCGAGCGGTGGCGCTGCAGCACCAGGGCATCATTCTTCAGCCCTCGTTCCTGGTCGGCGGCGATCTGAAATCAGGCGCGCTGGTGCAGGTGCTGCCGGAATACCTGTCGCTCGCACTGGGCATCTACGCCGTCTACCCGACGCGCAAACACCTGTCGCCGAAGGTGCGCCTGCTGATCGACTTTCTCATCGAGTCCGCACGCAAGCTGGACTGGCCGACCTGAGCAGACGGGCGAACCCGTCTGCTCACATCGCCGGTGGGATTACCGGTTGTGCGTGCTGCGCACCGGGTTCAGCCCGTCGGACAACACCAGCTCGAAGCTGCCGCCGGCCGGCAGGTCGGCCGTCGACAAGGTTGCGCTGCCGCCGCGCAGGTCTTGCGCCAGCGTGCGGCGCTGGCCGCTGCCGACCCAGGTGACCGTGAGGTAGGGGTGCCGCGTGGCATCCCAGCTCAAGCGCGCGCTGCCAGCAGCTTCTTGAATCTGCACCTGCGGCGTGGTGGCCGACTGCGCACGTTCGAGGCTTGCCGCCTTGGCCTGAGTGTTCAGCAAGGTCTTGCCGTTCTGCAGGATGGTGATGCTCTGGATCGCACCCGGGTTCGGGATCGTGAAGCCGAAGTGCTGCAGAGTGGCGTTGTGGTCCAGCACGCGTGGTGCGAATGGGTAGTCGATGGTGCTCGTTGCGGTCACGATGCGCAGCGTGTAGGCCCCGGCTTCCGGAATGTTGGCCGTGCCCAGAAGCGACTTCACCGGGTTCAGTTCGGCACTCGTCGCACCGATCTCGCCGCTGATCAGCAGCAGGTCTTGCGGCGTGGCCGGTGTTGCCGACGCGGCGCTCTCGGTCAGCACCAGCTTGTCGGCGGGCGTCAGGTAGATCTGCATCTGCCGGTAGTTGTAGTCGGAGAAGACCTGGCCGCCGCAGTAGCTCATGATGTCGTGGCGATCGGTCGGGCGCGGGTCGTAGAAGCTGTTCGAGTCCGCGAGGAACGGCCACACGTAGCGGCCCGGCTTACCGAGGTTGGCATCGGGGTACGGGTAGTTCGGGTCCGGGTTGCCTGCGCCACCGCAAGCCGCATGCGGCAGCGAGAAGTTGTGGCCCAGCTCATGCGCCACCACGTCGCGCACGGTGGTCGGCTGGTCGGGCATGTCGAAGCCGACGCCTGCGTTGCCGCGCAGGTAGGCCAGGCCGGCCAGCCCCCAGGTGCGCTTCGGGATGAAGCCGAAGTAGTGGTCGTGCTTGGCAGCGCCTTCCATCGTGTGCAGGTCGGCCAGCTCGCCCAGCACCTTGCCGAAGGCATCGCTCCACCCGGCATCGGTGGTGGGCAGTGTCGTGACGCGGCTCGACACGTAGGTGGCATGCGACTGCACGGCCACGCTCGAGACCGGGAACAGCGCCTGCACGTGGGCGCCTTGGCTCACGGGCAGCTTGCCTGCCACGCCGGCGATCTGGATCGAGATCGGAACCAGCTTCATCGGCACGCCGCCGCCCACGCGTGGGGTTATCGTCGTTGCTGGGTTGCTGCCGACCTGTGCGGTCAGGGTGAGCCCGGCCTTCACCAGTTCGGCCGGCACCATCACGGTGTACGAATCGGTGAAGCTCGGCACCTGGGGCACGGTGCTTGGCAGGCTGGCGGTCGGTGGTGTGAGCAACAGGTCGACCGTCGCGCCGCCGTTGCTGTTTGCAACGCGCAGCGTGGCGCTGGGCTTGGTGGCGCCTGCCGTCGAGCTGGTCACGTTGACTTTCACCAGCGCGGCCTTGCCGGCGACCAGCACCAGCGCGCTGTCGTCGCTGTTGAACAGCATCGACTGCGCCACCTGGATGCTGCCGATCGGCGATGTGCCGGCGGGCGGCGGTGGAGGCGGGGGCGCCACCGGCGCGGTGATCTTCAGCGATGAAGCAAAGTCATTGAAGCCCGACGGCACCAGGGTGGCCGTGTCGGCACTGAGGCTCAGCGAGCGGCCGCCGTAGTTGCTGTGCTGGAACAGCTGAACCTTGTAGCCGGTGGGCACCTTGACGGAGGAGACGCGGTCGTTCCACTGCGAGCCGATCCAGGCGGTGTCGGCGCTGGCGCAGAAGCTTTGCCCTTGGTAGTTGATGTGCTCGAAGAAGCACACGGTGGCGCCGGTTGTCGCCTGCGCTGTTTCGGCACCCGCCGCGCTGTCATCTCCCGCTTGCTGGCTGCCGCCGCATGCGGCCAGCGTTGTTGCAAGGCTGAGCGCCGCCACTCTGTTCATCGTCTGCTGCAAGTCCAGTTCCACCGTGGTCTCCCTTTGTTCGACATCGATTAATGGTTCATCGCAATGAACGGGCTGACGCGCAATCGGGGCTCATGACCGCCGAGCGCGACTTCTGGTTTTCAGAACCTGTTCAGAGCGGCGTCATCTTCGCGATGGAACGTGCCCGTCCGCGTAACCTTTCTGTGCAGATCGGTAAGGGAGTGCAGTGGATGTGTGTGTTCGACCGTGTGCGATCGTGATGCCACGCCCGTGGCACACCGCGTGGCTGCACGCCGGTGACGTGATTCAGCGCTCACGATGTGTTTCAGTTCCGCAGGCCAGCTCGCTGCGGCGCAATGCAGCCACTCCATCGGCATTCCCGATGCGTGTGGGGAGCGGGTCGCCGCAGGCGATCAGCGGCGGGGTTTGGGCGTGCTCGCTGCGCGCTTGCTCGGCGTGGCAGCCTCCGGCCTGATGCGTGTGAGGTGGCTGGTCAACATGCCCGCCACGGTTCGCGCCACGGCCTTCACGTCGAGCGGCTCGTCGAAGATCATCTCGACCGTCGCGTAGATCAGCTCCACCACGATGCGGCTCACGAGCTTCAGCTCGGCAGCGTTCGCCTCCGGCAGGGCCTTGGCCAGCAGCATGGCCTGCTCGTGCGTGACGGCCGCGTGCGAGGCCAGCCGCACCTGCTGCAGCGCGGGCACCGCACGCAGCGCACGCATGATCCACACGCCACCCACGGTGTCCACCGTGACCTTGTAGGTGTCGATGATCAACCCCTCGACCGCGCGCTCCACGCTCTCGACCCCGCCGCTGAAGACATCGAGCGTGATCCAGTGGTCCACACGTTCGTTCTGCCGCTGCATCAGGCGCTTGCCGAGCTCCGACAGCAACGCGTATTTGTTCGGGAAGTAGCGGTACAGCGCCGGTGGCGAGAGCCCCGCGCGTTCGCAGACCAAGTTGGTCGACAAGCGCTCGATACCGACGTCGGCCAGCGTCTGCGCCGTCACTTCGAGGATGCGCTCGAAAGTCTCGGTCGCGCGCTGCTGCGCGGGCTGCTTCTTGGTCGCCAGGGAAGGCTGGTGCTTGCGGGTCGAGGGCATCGGGGAAAGGGAGAGCGGCATTCGGGATTGTCCGGGGAAACTCGGCGTCGCAAGACGGTAGTCATGACTATATACTAGCCATGACTACTGAATCGATGACCCTTGTCACCGTCCTTGTCGCAACACAGAAAAGGCGCCGCACCATGAAGATTCAAACCGGCCTGATGTTGACTGCAGCCCTGTCTTGCGCCCCGGCCTTTGCCGCCGGGCCCGATGACGCCAAGGGCTTGTGGATGACCGCGCAGAGCGACGCGGTGATCGAGTTCAAGCCCTGCGGCGATGCACCGGGCGCGCTGTGCGGGCGCATCGTCTGGGACAAGGACGCCGGCACGCCGGCCGACACCTGCGGCGTGCAGATCGCCCGGCTCGAACGCTATGACAACGACGCGTGGCGCGACGGCTGGGCCTACGACCCGCGCGACAAGAAGAAATACAAGTCCGTCATCCGCGTGAAGTCGGGTGACCTGTACATCCGCGCCTTCGTTGGCGTGGAGGTGCTCGGCCAGACCGAACAACTCAAGCGTGTGGCTGCCGTTCCGGCGGCACCGGCCTGCAAACCCTGATCCCGTCCAACCACCCTTCACGGAGAGACTCATGCCTTTGCTACGCCCCATCTCGCTTGCCGTCTTCACGCTGCTGGCCGGCATCGCCGCACCGGCGCTCGCCGCCGAGACCGCGAGCTTCGCCATCGACACCGAAATCAAGGTCACGTCGGACCAGCGAACACGCGGCATCTCCGATTCGCTGAACAAGCCGGGCGTGAAGCTCAGCGTGCAGGCAGCGCACGAGACCGGCCTCATCGCGCTGGCCGAATTCGCGTCGGTGAGCAAGAAGCAGTTTCTCGATGGCGACGGGCTGGGCGTCTTGCTGGCGGGCGGCTACCGCTTCGGCGACCCGGAGGGCTGGCACTTCGGCGCGGGCATCGCGACCGAGTTGTTCCCGGGCGCCAAATTCGAAGCGCCGCACGGCTTCGACTTCAACACCTTCACGCCGACGGACTTCAAGACCACCAAGTACGACAGCACCTTCGCCGTGGCCGAGATCAGCTACGGCGCGCTCGAAGGCCGCATCCTCAACGTCATCTCCAAGACCTACCGCGGCGCAGACACTGGCGGCGTCTGCGGAACCATGCTGTTGCTGATGGCCGACCCGACGCAGGGGCTGGAGTGCTACTCACGCGGTGACCATGGCTCGCGCGGCAGCTGGCTCTTCGACCTCGACTACAAGTTCAACCTCACGCCGACGACCACACTGAACCTGCACGGCGGCTACCAGAAGATCGCGAACTTCCGCGAGGCGAACTTCTCCGACTTCCGCGTCGGCGTCACTCACAAGCGCTGGGGCTTCGACTGGAACGCCGACTGGGTGACCACGAACACGCGCGTCAAGGAGCTGTACATCGCACAGGACGGCGACAAGCAGCGCGCCACCGACGGCAACAAGTTCTTCGTATCGGTCTCGCGCCACTTCTGACCACTTCCGACATGACCGGTTCCTCTGCGAGCGCCACGCCTGCACGCGCGGCCGACGCGCGCCTGGTGCTCGCCGTCGACCTCGGCACCTCGGGCTGCAAGTGCGCCCTGGTGTCGCTCGACGGCACCGTGCACGCGTGGGCGTTCCGTGCGGTCAAGCTGCACGTGCAGGGCGCCATGGCCGAGCAGGACCCGCACGACTGGTGGACGGCCTTTCTCGCGAGCGCCAGCGAGATCCTGGCTGAAGACAGCGGGCTGCGCCAGCGCGTGGTCGCCGTGTGCTGCTCCACCCAAACCGAGGGCACGGTCTGCGTCGACGAGGGCGGCGAACCCATCGGCCGCGCGATGACCTGGCTCGACTCGCGCGGCGCAACCGCCATGGCGCGCCGCGTGCGTGGCCGCCTCTTCAACATCGAAGGCTACGGCCCGCTGAAGCTGTGGCGCTGGTTGCGCCTGACCGGTGGCGCACCTTCGCTGTCGGGGCGGGACTCGGCCGGGCACATGGCCTACATCCGCGACCAGGAACCCGAGCGCTACGAGCGCACCCACAAGTTCCTGAACGTGCTCGACTACCTGAACCTGCGCCTCGCCGGCCGCTTCTGCGCGACGCAGGATTCGATGCTCACCGCCTGGGTCACCAACAACCGCGACCTGCGGCAACTTCGCTACGACGCGGGCCTCATCCGCAGGCTCGGCATCGACGCAGCCAAGCTGCCGGAAATCGTGCGTTCCACCGAGACGCTCGGCCTTTTGCTGCCCGAGGTGGTGCAAGCCCTGGGGCTGAGTCCGAAGACGGTCGTCATCGCGGGCGCGGTCGACAACTCGGCCGTGGCGGTGGGCGCGGCCGTCGCCGATTTCGAGACGCATCTGTACCTCGGCACCTCGTCATGGCTCGGCGCGCACGTGCCGTTCATGAAGACCGACGTGCGCCACAAGATCGCCGCCGTGCCCTGTGCGGTGGACGAGCGCTACCTCGCGATGGCGCTGCAGTCGACGGCAGGCGCCAACCTCTCGTTCCTGCGTGACCGCATCCTCTACCACCCCGACGAGTTAGCCAGCGACGAAGAGCACCCCGCCGTCTACGAGATGCTGAACAAGATCGCAGCGCGCGTGCCGCCGGGTGCGCGCGGTCTCATCTACACGCCGTGGCTGCTCGGCGAGCGCACGCCGGTCGACGACCCGCGCCTGCGCGCCGGGCTGCTCAACATGTCGCTCGAGCATTCGCGCGAGGACATCTTCCGCGCCTTCCTCGAAGGCGTGGCGCTGAACACACGCTGGATGCTCGAACCCTTCGCACGTTTTCTGCGGCGCGACGTGGGCACCATCACCGCAGTCGGCGGCGGTGCGCAGTCGGATGTGTGGTGCCAGATCATGGCCGACATCACCGGCCAGCCGATCCGCCAGCTCGAGAACCCGATCCAGACCAACGCCGTCGGCGCGACTTTCATTGCGGCAGTGGGTGTCGGTGCGCTGAAGTTCAGCGACCTCGCCCAGCTGCGGCGTACACGCCAAACCTACGAGCCGTCGCGTGCTCTGCGCCGCCTGTACAGCGACAAGTTCGAGACCTTCAAGGAAGTGCGCACGCGGCTGGCGCCGCTGTACCACCGGATCAATGCGCCGCAGGGGGCTGCCGTATGAGCATGAACACCTTGGCCATCCGCCAGACCGTGGTCGACCTGTGCATCGAGCTGTCGACCCGTGGCCACTTCTCCGGCACCGGCGGCAACATCGCGCTGCGCGTGGATGCCACGCACATCGCCGTCACGCCCTCGGCGACCGACTACCTCACGATGACGGCGACCGACGTCTGCGTGCTGCGACTCTCCGACCTGGCACAGGTCGAAGGCGAGCGCGTGCCGTCGGTCGAAAGCGGCTTGCATGCGCGCGTGCTGCGCGCCCGGTCGGACGTGCAGGCGAGCATCCATACCCACCAGCCGGTCGCCAGCGCCTGCGCTTTGCTGGGTCGGGCGCTCGATGTTCCGGCCGGCCCGCTGCAGCAGTCGCTTGGCGTCCGCGTGCCGATGGTCGGCTACGCGCCTTCGGGCTCCAGCTGGCTCTCGTCCAAGCTGGCGCGCAAGTTGCGCAGCGACACCAACGCCTACCTGATGCTGAACCACGGGGCGCTGTGCTGCGGCACCAGCACCTCGGCCGCGTTGCAGGCAGTCGAGGACCTCGAAACCCTGGCACGCGCGCACCTGATGTGGTTGATCGCGGCTCGCGCCGAGAGAGAGCCTTTCATGCAAGCGGCCTTGCGACGCGTCACCGACGCGCTGGCCAGCTGATTCAAGCTTTGAACACACGCACCCCATGAGCAACCTCGCCCCCATCCACACCGCCGCGACGGCCCCGCAACCTGCCATCTCGGCCTGGCCCGACGTCGACAGCCTCTACCGCCGCTTCGACACATTGGTGAAGCAGCCGATGCGCCCGATCAAGCCCGAGAACATGGCGCGCGTGATGCGCTACTTCGACGAGCGCTGCAAAGGCTCCAAACAACTGGCCGAGCGCGCCAAGCAGGTGATTCCCGGCGGCGTGCAGCACAACCTCGCGTTCAACCACCCGTTCTCGCTGGCCATTGCCAAGGCCGAGGGCGCGTACCTGACCGACGTCGACGGCAACCGCTACACCGACTTCCTGCAAGCCGGTGGCCCGACGCTGCTCGGCTCCAGCCACCCGGCCGTGCGCCGCGCGGTCAACGAGGTGCTCGATGAATGCGGCCCCGTCACCGGGCTGCTGCACGAGTACGAGGTGAAGCTGGCGGAGCTGGTGTGCCAGTCCATGCCCTCGGTCGAGATGGTGCGGCTGCTCGGCTCGGGCAGCGAGGCGGTGATGGGCGCGGTGCGCCTGGCGCGGGCCTACACGAAGAAGCGCTGGATCATCAAGGTGGGTGGCGCGTACCACGGCTGGAGCGACCAGCTCGTCTACGGCATGCGCCTGCCCGGCACCGGCCGCATGGAGGCAGTGGGCATTCCGCGCGGGGCTACCGGCAACACGCAGGAGTGCAACCCGAACGACCTCGACGCATTGCGCCGCAAGCTGCAACTGAACCGCCTGCGCGGCGGCACGGCGGCGGTGCTGCTGGAGCCGCTCGGGCCCGAGAGCGGCACGCGGCCCGTGCATCCCGACTACAACCGGCAGGTGAGGGCGCTGTGCGACGAGTTCGGCGCGTTGATGATCTTCGACGAGGTGGTCACCGGGTTCCGCGTCGGCATGGGCGGCGCACAGGGTTACTTCGACGTGAAGCCCGATCTCACCGTGCTCGGCAAGTGCCTGACCGGCGGCTACCCGATGGCCGGTGCCATCGGCGGCCGCAGGGACGTGATGATGCTGCTCGTCGGCGGTATCGGCACCACCGCGCGGCGCGCCTTCGTCGGCGGCACGCTGTCGGCCAACCCGCTGTCGTGCGTGGCCGGCTACCACGCGCTGCTGGAAGCGCAGCGCACGGATGCGGCTGGCGTGGCAGGGCGCGCGGGAGACCGCTTGCGCAAGGGCCTCGAATCGATCATCGACCGGCTCGGCTTGCCCTACGTCACCTACAACATGGGCTCGATCGTGCACCTGCAGACCTCGGGCGTGCTGCTGCTCGACACGAGCAACATCTTCAAGCTGATCCGCGTGAAGAACGAAGCCAAGCAGCGCAAGCACATGATGGAGGAGATGGGTGCCGCCTACACCGCGCACGGCCTCATCACGCTGGCCGGCAGCCGCATCTACACGAGCCTGGCAGACACCGACGAGGTGATCGATGATGCGCTCAACCGATTCGAAGAAGTCTTCAAGCTGGTGTGACCCGATGACGACGGAAGAGACTCTGCGCGAGCAATGGCTGCAATTGCGCGAACGCCTGCAGGCCAAGCAGTTGCGGTCGGCCGATGGCGCGAGCCTGTCGCTGCGCATTCCGGGCAGCGAGGCGATGTGGTTCGGCCTCGCAACCGATGAGGTACCGCAACAGGTGCTGTTCGGCACGGCATCGGGCGACGGTGGGATCCATGCCACGGCCTACGCCGTACGCAGCGACGTGGGGGCCATCGCCGTCGGCGGCGCCGAGTTCGGCCGCTGCCTCGCGGAGTTCGGCGGCACGATGCCGCAGGCCTTCGACGAGCAGGCACGGCACCTCGGTGCCATGGGCCACGCCGCCGCGGAATTGCGCCAGCTGGCACCGTCATTGCATGAAGGCGGCAACGTGCTGCTGGTGCAAGGCCGCCCGGTGTGCCTGGGCATGACCGCGATGCGCCTGGCGCTGAATGCCGAGCTGTTCGAGAAATGCGCCAAGGCCTACGTGCTGGCCGTGGCCACCGGCGGCCGCGTGCGTGCCTTGCCGTGGATCGTGCGCCGCGTGGCCAACGGCAGGCTGCACAAGGACGAGCAGCGCGCCACCCAGCGCTTCGCACAAGGCCTGCTGCCCGAAGAAACCAAGGGCTACTGAACACCGACCCGCCTGCACAGGAGAGCATCACATGCCGACGAACCACGCTCCGGATACATCGCCTCGCCAGGTCGCCGCCGCGCTGGCCATCGGCAGCATCGCCGTGCTGATGGTCGGCGTGCAGCCCATCCTGCTCGGGGAGCTCGTCGAAGCGAAGCAGGTCGGCCTCGAAGGCGTGGGCATCGTCGCGATGGCCGAGATCGTGACCATCGGCCTCGGCGTGGTGCTCGGCGACACGCTGCTGCCCTTGTCGAAGCTGCGGCTGATCACCATCGCCGCGGCGCTGCTCGCAGCCTGCCTCGACATGCTCACGCTGACGGCCACTGGTGACGGCGCGATGACCGCCGTGCGCGCGGCCGCCGGCCTTGCCGAAGGGGTGCTGGTTTGGGGCACGACCGGCGTCGTCGTGCGCACCGCCAACCCGGCCCGTGTCGCCGGCATCTTCTTCGTCGTGCAGACGCTTGGGCAGGCGGCGTTCGGCGCGGTGCTCGCCAATGAGGTCATCCCGCAGTCGGGCTGGAAGGGCGGCTTTGCCGCGCTGAGCGCGCTCACGCTGCTGCCGTGCCTGCTGGCCTTCATGCAGCCGGGCAAGCTGACGCCCTTGGCGCCGCCAGCGGTGTCGGGCTTCCGCTGGTCGGCGGCCACGCTGCTGCCACTGGCAGTTGTGTTCCTGCAGCTGGCCACGCTCGGCTCGTTCTGGGCTTACCTCGAACCGCTGGGCAAGGCAGCCGGCTTCGATGCCCGTGCCGCGCAAACGCTAATCGCCGGCGTGCTGGCCATGCAGGTGGTGGGTGGCAGCGTGGCTTCGTTCGCGGTGCGGCGCCTCGCGGTCGTGCCCACGTTGGTGGCGTGCTCGGTGGCGCTCGCGGCTGTCACGACAACCGTGTACCAGCTGCCCTCTGGCAGCACGCTGAACTTCGCGCTCGGCTGTGCGCTGTTCGGCTTCGTGTGGCTGTTCATGCTGCCGTTCCACATCGGCCTCGCCTTCCGGGCCGACCCCAGCGGCCGCCTGGCCGGGTTGGTGCCGGCGGCTCAATTGCTGGGCAGCGCGTTCGGGCCGTTGACGGCCTCGTTCATCGTCGAGGGCGAGAACGCGGGCTCGGTGCCGCTGCTCAGCGCCGGCTTCGCGGTGGCCGCGGCGTTGTTGCTGCTGGCGACTCGCCGCCAGATGGGCGCTGCCCGTGCCATGACAAGCTGATCTGCGCAGGCATGCCACGCCTTCCGGCGCGGGGCTCATTCACGGGCTGAACAGGGACTGACATCGCAGGCCCTCATCCCACGGGTGTCCGTGGGATCATCGCGCCTCGCGCTCGGGCTCCTGCATGCAGAACAACAACGAATTCTTCCCTCGGCAAACGGTCGAGGCCGGTGTCAACCGGTGGGACTGGGCTTTGCTGCCCCTGGTGCTGGCTGCGCTCGTGCTGCTCGGGTTCGCTGCCTCGCAGATGGCCCGGCCCTTCCAGGTGGGCGATGCGCTGCCGCTGACGCTGGACCCCTGGCACCTGCCGTACTACCTGTTGCGCACGACGCTGCGCATGTTCATGGCGCTCGCCGCGTCGCTCGTCTTCAGCTGCGTGTTCGCGGTGCTGGCCGCCAAGTACCGTGCGGCCGAGCGCGTGCTGGTGCCGATGCTAGACATCCTCCAATCGATCCCCATCCTCGGCTTTCTGTCGATCACCGTCACCGGCTTCATCGCGCTATTCCCTGGCAACCTGATCGGCGTGGAGTGCGCGGCCATCTTCGCGATCTTCACCTCGCAGGCTTGGAACATGGCCTTCAGCCTCTACCAGTCGCTGCGCACGGTGCCGGCCGAGCTGCAGGAGGCAGCTCGCGTGTTCCAGCTCTCCGGCTGGCAGCGCTTCTGGCGCCTCGAGCTGCCGTTCGCCATGCCCGGGCTGCTGTGGAACATGATGATGTCGATGTCGGGCGGCTGGTTCTTCGTGGTCGCCTCCGAGGCCATCTCGGTGTCGAACCAGAGCATCAAGCTGCCGGGCGTGGGCTCGTACATCGCTGTCGCCATCGAGGCCAAGGACATGGGTGCCATCGGCTGGGCCATCGGCTGCATGCTGGTGGGCATCCTGCTGTACGACCAACTTCTGTTCCGGCCGCTGGTGGCCTGGGCCGACAAGTTCCGGTTCGAGGAAAGCGGCTCCGAGGCGGCGCCGCAATCGTGGCTGCTGTCATGGCTTCGCCGCACGCAGCGGGTGCAGAGCATGGGCCAGTGGGCGGTAGGGCAGCTCGAGCGCAGCCTGATCGTCTTTCGCCGCTCTTTCGATGGCACGTCGATCCGTGCGCGCCCGCGCGCGACGCCGCAATCGTTGCAGCGCGTCTGGGATGCAGTGCTGGCCGCTGCGGTGCTCTTCGCCATCTGGCGGCTGGTGAGCTTCGTGCACGCCGAGGTCGGTTGGCACGAGGCAGGGCACGTCTTCGTTCTCGGGCTCTACACGCTGGCCCGCGTGCTGGCGCTGATCGCACTGGCTGCGATCGTGTGGGTTCCCATCGGCGTGTGGATCGGCATGAACCCGCGCTGGGCCGGGCGGCTGCAAGCGGTGGCGCAGTTCGCGGCAGCATTCCCTGCGAACCTGCTGTTCCCGATCGTCGTGATCCTCATCGTGCACTGGCGCCTGAACCCAGACATCTGGCTGTCGCCGCTGATGGTGTTCGGCACACAGTGGTACATCCTCTTCAACGTGATCGCCGGTGCGTCGAGCGTGCCCACCGAGCTGCGCTATGCCGCGCAGAACCTGGGCCTCAGCGGCTGGCTGAAGTGGAAGCGCTACTTGCTGCCGGCCGTGTTCCCGAGTTTCGTGACGGGTGCCATCACTGCAAGCGGCGGCTCCTGGAACGCGAGCATCGTCGCCGAGTACGTGACCTGGGGCGACACGACCTTGCAGGCGCAGGGGCTCGGCAGCTACATCGCCCACATGACCGCCATCGGCGACTTCCCGCGCATCGCGCTGGGCATCGGCGTGATGTGCGTGTTCGTGATGGGACTCAACCACTTCGTCTGGCGCCGGCTGTACCGCCTGGCCGAAGACCGCATGCATTCCTGAAGGATCGATCGTGGGAACCGCCATCATCGAATTGCAAGAAGTCGGCAAGACCTTTCGGTCGGCCGACGGCCACGTCCGCCCGGTGCTCGACGCCGTCGACTTCACATTGCGCGAGGGCGAGATCGTCGCGCTGCTCGGGCAGTCGGGCTCGGGCAAGAGCACGCTGCTGCGCATCATGGCCGGGCTCATCAGTGCCGACAAAGGCCGGGTGCAGTACCGCGGCCAACCGCTGCACGGCCCGGCGCGGGCGATCAGCATGGTATTCCAGTCTTTCGCGCTCTTTCCGTGGCTCACGGTGCAGCAGAACGTCGAGCTGGGTCTCGAGGCGCGCGGCATGCCGGCGGTCGAGCGTGCTGCGAAAGCCGAATCGGCGATCGAGCTGATCGGCCTGGCCGGCTTCGAAGGCGCGCTGCCGCGCGAGCTGTCGGGCGGCATGCGGCAACGTGTGGGCATCGCGCGCGCGCTCGTCACCGAGCCCGAGGTGCTGTTGATGGACGAGGCCTTCTCGGCACTGGATGTGCTGACTGGCGAGCGTCTGCGCGAAGACATTCTCGACATGTGGGGCAGCGGCACGATGCCGACCAAGGCCATGCTCGTCGTGTCACACAACATCGAAGAAGCCGTGTTGATGGCCGACCGCGTGCTCGTCTTCGCCAGCGACCCGGGGCGCATCCGCTGCCAGCTGTCGGTGCAGCTGCCCAGGCCGCGCGATCCGGACAGCCCGGGCGTTCGCGCACTAATCGACGAGGTCTACGCCTTGATGACCGCAGGTGCCAGCCGGCGCGCCGGACCGCTGGCCGAGGAGCCGGTGCGGCCCTTGCTCGGCGAGCGCCTGCCCGAGGCCGACGTGGCCCGCATGGATGGTCTGCTGGAGCTGCTCACCAACGACCCGTTCAACGGCCGCGCCGACCTGCCGCAACTTGCAGAAGAAACCGAGCTCACCGACGCCGAGTTGCTGCCCGTGGCGCATGCCCTCGCGCTGCTGGGCCTGGCCCAGCTCGACAGCGGCGACCTGCAGCTCACGCCGCTCGGTCAGCGCTATGCAGACGGCGCGCGCAACCTGCGCCAGGAGATCTTCGGCCAGCAGCTGCTGGCGCACGTGCCCCTGGCCGCGCACATCCGCCACAGCCTCGAGCAGGAACCGACGGGTCAGCTGGCCGACAAGCCCTTCCTGCGCCTCTTGAACGAGCACCTCGAAAGCTCCGTCGCCGAGCGAGTGCTGGGCACCGTGATCGCCTGGGGCCGGCATGGCGAGGTCTTTGAATACGACTACACGACCGGTGTCATTCGCTTGCCAACCGGTGAAGATGATGGCGGTGATGCGACGGGGTGATGCTGTGCGCCATCGAACCTGTACGTGGGGTGATGCGCCCAGCGCCTGCGCCGCTTTGAGCTGATAGTGCGCCGCACGCATGGCTGATGCGGGTGAACTGAGCGGCCAACGTGATGGGACCAGCCCCCGGCAAGCCGGGTTACGCTTCTTTTATCAACGTCACGCGAACCGAAGAACTATTTTCGTCCCGCGTACTTTTGGTGCCCATGCGATGGAAACGCTAATGAACGCAGAACTCGGTACTGTCATCATCTACGCGAGAGACGTGAAGAAGACCGCTCTGTTCTACAGCAAGCACTTCGGGTTCAAAACTACAGGTGAGGTTGTGGATGGCTTGATCGAGTTGCTCGCTCCAGATGGCGGCGCTGGAATACTCATTCATCAGGCAGCAAAGTCGGTGAAGCTGGGCCAGGTCGGTGTGAAGCTGTCATTTCACGTTCAAGACGTGGAGACGTTCACCACTGAAGCACAAAGGAATGGGCTCAAGTTTGGCGTCGTTCATGAGGCCAACGGCTATCACTTCGCCAATGCAAAAGACCCAGACAAGAATTCCGTGAGCATTTCAAATCGGGCCTATCGGTTGAAACGCGGTCAGTGAGGCCTTCAATCAGTCGGGCAAGACGGTCATGCCGGCAATCTCAAAACGTAGATCTCACCATTCAGAACAAGGTCCACATATGCGTCCATCGAACTACTTCTTGGCTCTGCAAACGCTGGCTCTAGCAGGTTGCGCCACGACCAGCGTTCCCGCGAGCTACACGCCATCAGGAACTTCGGGGAAGGGCGTGGTTGTCACGTCTATTACCTATAGCGGAAGGTACGCGGGCTATAGCGTGATGTATGCAAGCAGCGACGGAAGGACAACTGGCAAGTTCATGGTTGGCAAAGGCATGGTTTTGATTCCGTACTTTCCCGACATGGATTTCGAGGAGAAGGAAATGAAAGGGGACGTAGTTGTCGCAGAGCTGCCGGCTGGGCAATACGAGATAAACGGCTGGCGTGTTTCGAGTGGCTACGCGAACATTGGTCCAGCGAGTCCCGTACAAGTCCGCTTCACAGTCGAGCCTGGCAAGAAGGTATATCTCGGAAGCTTCCACTTTGAACAAACACGCAGCATGGGACTCACTGTTACTGGAGTTAAGGTCAGCTTCACAGACCATGAAGTGAGAGACATGAACGTTGTTGCCAGAAAGTTTCCTGGCGTGGCGACTAGTCCGAGCGGCGGCGCGGCTCCTCACGGAATCACGATAGATGCCTTGGGCGGTGGTGGGAGCACGACGATGTCTGCGCCGTTCATCTCGCCAACGCCGGCAAGGTGAGGACTAACCCTTTTACCCCTCATATCAAACGCTAGACCGCACACCATGCGCTTCCGCGTAATTGCAATCCAGGATTCGGGCATTCCGCAAGGTTTTTCTGATGCGCAAGTGTGGCTGGAAGGCTGGTTGAATGGAGCAATCGGGGACGGCGACTTCGGGTGCACTAAGGGCTGCATCATGATTGTTGTGTTTGCGACCTCGTGCTTGCCACTGGCACCCGCTGTGAGCCGACTCGTCAGCAACGACCAAAGTGGTCCAACGCTCGCCTTGCATGTCGCGCTTGATCCTGGATCTCTTACAGAAGAAGCGTCGAACTATCTCGCGATTCTTTGTGAGGCCATCGTGCGAGAACTGCCAGAGAGACCACTGCGTAAACCGAAGGGACTTGACTATGGAAGTCTCCGGCATGCGCTTGTCGCTTGCATCGATCCGTATGCCACCGTGCCCCGGTCTCGCCCCATCGTCCCAGCGAGCTGACTTCCGCCCCGGCTGAACTGGAACAATCAAGTTCCTACACAGTCTCGTTAGAGCGCATGGCACTTCAGTCCAACAGTCGAGCCGCAGCCGCCATCAGAGCGAGTCTGCTTTTGCTCGGCGCATCGCTCATGTTTGTAGTGGCGCATTCCTTGTCGTGGCGGTTCGTACACGACGTAGTGCTCGCGCGGCAGAGTGCGCTGTGGCCGAGTGTTGCTGGATATGTCGGCACATCTCAGGCCACGCTTGGACCGCGGTCGCGAGGTACCGTTCCAAGGGTCGAGTACGTCTACGTCGTTGCGAATCACGCCTACAGCGGCAATAGAGTTCTCTTTGGCAATGTCAATGGATCAAGAGGGTGGGCTGAGGGCGTCGTAGCGCAGTTTCCAGTGGGTCCGGTCCGGGTTTTCTATTCACCGCAAGAGCCGAACGAATCTGTTCTTCTTCCAGAAGCCATTGGCTCTACCACGTACCTTGGCTTGCTGACCGGCCTCATCTTCTGCATGTTTGGTTCCTACCTTGTTTTTAGGGGTGTGCGTGCTGGCAGAAAAGCGCGCTCTAACTCGCTCTAGCTCTTCAAGCCGATAGGCGAGTTGTGCGAGGTTGACGCCGTGTGATCACGCGACGCCCATGTGTTCTCAGACTCGCTCCAGCATGTGTGGCCGGGCAACTTGAATGGTCCAGTTGACCACTGCTTCCACGCGCGGAGCGATGTGCCTGCGGTGAGGAAGGAGCAAGGAAAGCTGCAGCGGCGGTGGGCTGAAATCCGGCAGGAGCTCGATCAGCTCGCCGCTGTCGATCAGGCGCCGGCATACGGGGCGAGACATCTGCGCGATCCCCAGGCCTTGAAGACAGGCTGCCTGAAGGCAGGGGCCACTGTTGAGGGCGAGCGCACTCCGCATCGGAACCGACCGGACCTTGCCGTCGTCGGTAAAACGCAAGACGGCATCTTCGTTGCGCAGGCTGATCGTGTAGTGAACGAGGCGATGGCGGGCCAGGTCGTCGAGCAAAAGCGGCACGCCGTACTGCCGCAGATACGCCGGGCTGGCCAGGGTGCACATCTCCATCATTCCGATCGTTCGTGCCACCAGATCCGAGTCGGGCAGCGGGCCGATCCGGATGAGGAAGTCAACGCCCTCCCGCACCATGTCGACCCGGCGGTCGTTGATGCTGATGCCGAGGTCAAGCTGCGGATGAGCAGCGAGCAGTTCATGCAACTTGGGCAACACCAGTTCCTGCGCGAACAGGGCAGGCATGTCGATGCGCACACTGCCGACCAAGTCGCCGGTGATGGGCCGGAACATCCCCTGCAACTGGTCCGATTCAGCCAGCAAGCGCTTGCAGCGTTCGAGGAAGATTTCGCCGTCGGGCGTGAGCCGAACACTGCGCGTGGTGCGTTGCAGGAGCCGGGCACCCACTTCTGCTTCCAGCAACTGAACGATCGTCGATACCCGGCCTTTCGCCATGCTCAGCTGTTCAGCCGACTTGGTGAAGCTGGCCAGTTCGGCCACGCGGCAAAAGATTCTCAGATCGTTCAGTTCCATCGGTCTCTGTTCTTTTGGAAGGAACAGTCAGTTCGTCTGGGGCGACTTTATCTGCGATTTGCGGAACTATAAAGTTCTCGCATCCCATCACCGTTGGAAGAACTTCATGAACACGACCACAAGACCGAACCGCATCGCCCTTGTCACGGGAGGTAGCCGGGGGATCGGACGCAGTAGCGCCCTGAACCTTGCCGCGCATGGCGTTGACATCATCGTCACGTACCTGAGCAGTGCGGAGGAAGCGGCCACCGTTGTCACGCAGATCGAGGCCATGGGTCGCCGTGCCGTCGCACTGCGCCTCGATGTCGGCGCTGCCAACACGTTTGCCGACTTCGCCCGAGATCTCCGGACCACGCTGCAAAACACCTGGCAGCGCAGCCGCTTCGACTACCTCGTCAACAACGCCGGCACCGGTGTGTACGCGACCGTTGCCGACACGTCGGAGCAAGAGTTCGACCTGATGATCAACATCCATCTGAAGGGAACATTCTTCTTGACCCAGAAGATGCTGCCCTTCATCGAGGACGGCGGACGCATCCTCAACACCTCATCCGGCCTGACTCGATTCACCTCCAGCGGCTACGCCGCCTATGCCGCAGCCAAGGGTGGCGTCGAAGTGTTGACGCGCTACATGGCCGCGGAACTGGGTTCGCGCAACATCAGCGTCAACACGATTGCACCAGGCGCGACCGAAACCGACTTTGGCGGCGGTGCGCTGCGCGATGACCCCGGTATGAACGCCCAACTGGCCAGCATGACCGCGCTGCGTCGCAACGGACGCCCAGATGACATTGGTGGTGTCGTTGCCGCACTGCTTTCTGAAGGCGCCAGTTGGGTCAATGGCCAACGCATCGAAGCGTCTGGCGGTCTGCTGCTCTGACGCGCCGCACGGGCTCGTGATCAGCCCGACTGCGCTGCCTTGAGCCGATAGGCAAGCTGCGCGCGCGTGAGCCCGAGCAGGCGCGCTGCGGCGGCGAGGTTGCCGCCGGCGCGCGCCACCGCTTCATCCATCAGGCGATGTTCCAGTGCGGGCAGCGAGACGGTGCCCGACTCGGCCAGGCGGTCGAGCAGGCTCCCCGACGCGGCCGCCGTGCCTGCATGGTCGCCGGCCGGTTGCGCTGACTGTCCGGCCGGTTCGTGTTGCGTCGACAGCGTGCCGGCGGCATCGACGGAGTACATAGCCGCGTCGCGCAGCTGCTCGCGCCGCAGCATGTGTGGCACGTCGATCACGCCGCCTTCTTCGGCGCTGATCACGCCGCGCTCGACCAGGTTCTGCAGCTCGCGAATGTTGCCGGGGAAGTCGTAGTTGAGCAGTGCCTTCACCGCACGCGCGGTGTAGCCGTGCACCGTGCGGCCGTGCAGGCGCACGTAGCGGTGCAGGAAATAGTTCATCAGCAGCGGGATGTCTTCGCGCCGCTCGCGCAGCGGCGGCAGGTGGATCGGGAACACTTCGAGCCGGAAGTACAGGTCTTCTCGGAAGCGACCGGCGCGCACCTCGGCCTGCAGGTCGACGTTGGTGGCGGCAACCACGCGTACGTCGAGCTTGATGGTGCGCACGCCGCCCACGCGCTCGATCTCGCCTTCTTGCAGTGCGCGCAGCAGCTTGCCCTGGCCGACCAGGCTCAGGGTGCCGACCTCGTCGAGGAACAACGTGCCACCGTCAGCACGCTCGAAGCGGCCAGGTCGCGAGGTGCTCGCGCCGGTGTACGCGCCACGC
Organism: Rhizobacter sp. P2_G4; assembly: GCF_056403575.1. Taxonomy (NCBI): domain Bacteria; kingdom Pseudomonadati; phylum Pseudomonadota; class Betaproteobacteria; order Burkholderiales; family Sphaerotilaceae; genus Rhizobacter; species Rhizobacter sp. P2_G4. The sequence continues at coordinate 198,851 of NZ_JBFUFG010000003.1, forward strand.
TCCACACCGAACAGCTCCGACTCGATCAGGTTCTCGGGAATGGCGGCGCAGTTCAGCGCGATGAAGGGCTTGTCCTTGCGCGGGCTGATGCGGTGGAGCATGGCCGCGAAGAGCTCCTTGCCGACACCCGATTCGCCGGTGAAGAGCACCGTCGCACGCGTCGGCGCCACACGAGAGAGCATGTGGCAGGCCGACTTGAACGCCGACGACACACCGACCATCTCGCGCTCGCCCGTCGCATCGACCAGCGCACTGCCACCCAGCACCGGCCGCGGTGTGGTGGCCTGCGGCACGCCGAACGATTTGGCGCTGAGAAAGTCTTGCGCATTCAGGTAGCGCAGGTCGTCGCTGACGTCGCCCCATTGCTCGGCGGTCTTGCCGATCACGCGGCACACCGCGCTGCCCATCGAGCGGCACTCGACTTCTCTAAAGATCACCGGCCGGCCCAGCATGCCGGTCACGTAGCCCATCGCGTAGCCGAGCTGCGACCAGCACGCCGGCTCGGTGCCGATGCCGTAGGCGTCGATGTGCTCGTCGTCTTCGCTCGAGTGGTGCCACAGAAATTCGCCGCTGTAGGTCCCGCGTTCGAGGTCGAACTCGAACTCGATCGGCTCGACCTTGACCACGCCTTCGAGCGCATGCAGCCGTGTGCCGGCCATGAAGGTGGAGCGCAGCTCGCCGTCGGGCCAGCGCTGGCGCACCAGCTGCGCATCGCGCGCGCCTGACTCGTAGCCGGCGCGCGTGAGCAGGCCGCGTGCGCGCTCCAGCCCCAGGCTGTCGATCAGCTCGCGGCGCAGGTTGCCCAGCGATGAGCTGTGCAGCAACACCATGCGCTGGTCGTTGAGCCAGATGCGGCCATCGCCCGGCGAGAAGAACAGGCACTCGGCGATGTCTTCGAGCCGCGGCGAGTCGGCACCGTCGAGCGGCGATGGTTCGCCGCGGCGCATCAACGCGCCGGTGGTTCGCGAGGCTTCGGCCAGCGAGATGCGCGACGAGGGGGCGGTGGTCATGTGTCGATTTGATCAAGTGGCGAACCGCAGTGTGGTCAGCCAGTGATCATTTGAGCAAGCCCCTCCCCAGGTAAACACCGACGAAAGCTGTGCGCACAGCGAGCGTTCGGTACCCCGGGAAAGTCCCGAGATTTGCCTCGGTGGCAACGGCTCGTCGAGCTGTGCATCCGGCCGCCGCGAACTCGTTGCGGCACATGCGTTGCGATAACAGCCCCACAGCAAAAACGCTGAATGTTTTCGACACAGCCTTGAAGGAGACGGCATGGGTGCCCCCGAGACAACGAATCTGCTCAACCCCGCAGCCTGGGACGGCCGCATCCATGTGAACGGCCAGTGGCTGCAGCCGCAAGGCGGGTCGCGCGACGTGATGGAGCCGGCGACCGGCGAGCGCCTCACGACCACCGGCGTGGCCGATGCCGCCGACGTGACGGCCGCAATCGGCGGTGCGGTTGCGGCGCAGACCGCGTGGGCAGCGATGCCGCCGCGCGACCGCGCGGCCGTGTTCCACCGCGCCGCAGCCATCCTGCAGCAGCACTTCGACGAGCTGGCGATGGCGGTGACGCGCGAGACCGGCTCCATCCTGCCGAAGGGCCAGCACGAGATCCGCGAAGCCATCACGCTGTGCCAGATTGCCGCCGGCCTGCCGCTCGCGGCGCAAGGTCAGGTGCTGCCCAGCGTGCCGGGGCGGCTGAGCTTCGCGCGTCGTGTGCCGCACGGCGTGGTCGGCGTGATCTCGCCGTTCAACTTTCCGCTGATCCTCGGCTTGCGTTCGGTGGCACCGGCCCTGGCGCTCGGCAACGCCGTCGTGCTCAAGCCTGACACGCGCACGCCGGTCTCGGGCGGCTTCTTGATGACACGTGTGTTCGAAGCCGCGGGCCTGCCGGCGGGTCTGCTGCAAGTGCTGCCAGGTGATGCGCCAGCGGGTGAAGCGCTGGTGACCGACGTGCGCGTCCCGATGATCGCGTTCACTGGTTCGCCCGGCGTGGGCCGTCGCATCGGCGAGCTCGCGGGCCGGCATCTGAAGAAGGTTTCGCTGGAGCTCGGCGGCGCCAACTCGCTGATCATCCTGGACGACGCCGACCTCGACCTCGCGGCCAGCAACGCCGCCTGGGGCGCGTGGCTGCACCAGGGCCAGATCTGCATGGCCGCCAACCGCATCCTCGTGCACGAGGCGATCTACGGCGCGATCAAGGAGCGGCTGATCGGCAAAGCCACGCACATGCCGGTGGGCAACGGTGCGAGCGGCCAGGTGGCGCTCGGCCCGATGATCGATGCGAAGCAGCTGAACCATGTGCACGCGATGGTGCAGGACAGCGTGGCCGCGGGTGCCAAGCTCGAAGCCGGCGGCACGCACGAGGGCCTCTTCTACAAGCCGACCGTGCTGTCGAACGTGAAGCCCGGCATGCGCGTGTTCGACGAGGAGACCTTCGGCCCGGTCGCCAACCTGATCGTCTTCCGAACCGACGACGAGGCCGTGGCGCTGGCCAACAACAGCCAGGGTGGCCTTGCCGCCGCGGTGATCGGCAAGTCGGTCGGCCGTGCGATGGCGATCGGCCAGCGGCTCAAGGCCGGCATGGTCCACATCAACGACCAGACCGTCAACGACGAGTGCACCAACCCGTTTGGCGGCCCTGGCATCGGTGGCAACGGCGGCAGTGTCGGCGGCCCGGCCGACATGGACGAGTACACGCAGTGGCAGTGGATCACCGTGAAAGACACGCCGCCGCAATTCCCCTTCTGACACGGAGACATGCATGACTCTCTTGAATAAAACCATCGTCGTGACCGGCGCCTGTTCAGGCATCGGGGCCGACTTCGCCAAGCTCGCCCGCCTGCAAGGCGCCCGCGTGATCGGCGTCGACCGCAACGAGCCGACGCTGACGCTGGACGGCTTCGTGAAGGCAGACCTCGGCGACGTCGCGGCCATCGATGCCGCAGTCGCCCAACTGCCCGAGCGCATCGACGCGCTGGCTAACATCGCTGGCGTGCCGGGCACTTCGCCGGTCGACCTGGTGGCGCGCGTGAACTACCTCGGCCTGCGCCACTTCACCAGCCGCGTGCTCGATCGCATGCCGGCGGGCGGCAGCATCGTCAACATTTCGTCCATCCTCGGCGCCGAGTGGCCGCTGCGACTCGAACTGCACCGCGAACTCGCGGCGACGACGAGCTTCGCCGAAGGCGCGCAGTGGCTGCGCGACCACCCTGTGCCGCAAGAGACCTGCTACCAGTACTTCAAGGAAGCGCTGATCGCGTGGACGCTCACGCAGTCGCAGAAGATATTCCTCGAGCGTTCGGTGCGCATGAACTGCGTGGCGCCCGGCCCGGTGTTCACGCCCATCCTCGGCGACTTCGTGCAGATGCTCGGCGAGCAGCGCGTGCAGGCCGACGCGCACCGCATGAAGCGGCCCGCGTTCAGCGACGAAGTGGCACCGGTGATCGCCTTCCTGTGCAGCGATGCCTCGCGCTGGGTCAGCGGCGTCAACCTGCCGGTCGACGGAGGGCTCGCGTCCACCTACATCTGACCCAACTGACCAACTGACCCGTTCGACGCGCCCGCCAGAGGCGCTCCACAACCCGCCTCAATGAGGAGACAACCATGCAACACCACCGTACCTGGGTGGCGGTGGCGGCCGCGCTCGCGCTGCTGCCGGCTGCCCACGCCGTCGAAATCGACACGCCCAACCCCGACCTGAAAGTCCGGCTCGACCTGACGCCGAAGTACAGCCTCGGCTACCGATTGAAGAACCCGTCGGCCGCGCTGACGCAGTTCGACGTCGCCGCCGACCCCGGCACGCTCAACGAAGACGATGGCGACCACAACTTCAAGCGTGGGCTGATCTCCAACCGGCTCGACCTGCTGGCCGAATTCGACGTGTCGGCCAAGAACTTCGGCGCCCGCATCAGCGGCAACGGCTGGCACGACAGCGTCTACCTGCACAGCAACGACTACCAGGGCACCGAGATCCACGCAGGCGGTGTGCCCACCGGCACGGTGATCTCCACCGCCAACAACAACCCGGGGCAGGCCCCCAACGAGTTTCTGCCGTCGACCCGCCGCCAGCACGGCGAGGGCAGCGAACTGCTCGATGCCTTCGTCTACCTGAAAGGCGACGTGGGCGACATGAAGGGCACGCTGCGCCTGGGCAAGCACACGCTGCAATGGGGCGAGAGCCTGTTCTTCGGCCAGAACGGCATCGCCAATGCGCAAGGTCCGGTCGACGTGGCGAAGATCGTCTCGGTGCCGGGTTGGCAGTTCAAGGAAGTGCTGTTGCCGGTCGAGCAGGTCTCGGGTTCGCTGCAGGTGGCCGAAGGCGTGTCGCTCGGTGCGTACTACCAGCTCAAGTGGCGGCCGAGCAAGATCCCCGGCGTCGGCAGCTACTTCTCGAACCAGGACTACGTGGGCACCGGCATCGTCAACTTCGGCGCGGGCGGCAACCTCGCCTACGACGAGTCCAAGGACCTGAAGCCCAAGGACTCAGGGCAGGGCGGCGTGCAGCTGCGCTGGAGCCCCACCGGCAGCGACTTCGAGTTCGGCTTCTACGCCGCGCAGTACCACGACAAGACGCCGGAGGTGCCGGTGTTCGACTTCGTCAACGGCAACGTGCACCTGGCCTATGCGAGCAACATCCGCACCTTCGGCGCGAGCGTGACGTCGTCCGTCGGCCAGCTGAACTGGGCAATCGAAGGCTCGATGCGCACCAACGCACCGCTGACCAGCGACCCGGCCGTGCTCGGCCTCGGGCCGATCCTCACCTGCGGCAACTCCGACGACGACCCGTGTTATGCCGTGGGCCGCACCGCGCACCTGCAACTCTCCGGCATCTACGTGCTGCAGCCGAATGGCCTGTGGCAGGGCGGGGCGCTGGTGGGCGAGCTGGCCTACAACCGCACGCTCAAGGTGACGAAGGACATCTTCGCGCCCTACGCCGGATCGGGCCTCGGTGGCGCCGATCCGAACACGACGAAGGGCGCGTTCGCCTACCGCATGATCTTCGAGCCGCAGTACTTCCAGGTGCTGCCGGGTCTCGACCTGTCGGTGCCGGTGGGCGTGGGCTACAACTTCGGCGGCCGCTCCTCGGCGATCTTCAACTTTGCCGGTGGCGCCTCGAACGCCGGCGACTACAGCATCGGCCTGAAGGGCAAGTACCAGAACGCCTGGAACGTCGCGCTGACCTACACCGACTATTTCGGCAAAGAGAAGACCTTCACCGAAACGACGGTCGCAGGCGCCGGCACGCCGCGCCAGCTCACCTTTGCCCAATCGCTCAAGGACCGTGCGTACATGGCCTTCAGCGTTTCGCGCACCTTCTGAACCGGAGTCACACCATGCATCGCAAACACCTGCTCGCCGCGTTGATCGCCGGCCTGTTCACCGGCTTGTCCATGACCCCGCTGGCCCAGGCCGCGGTCTCGGCCGAAGAGGCCGCCAAGCTCAAGACCACGCTGACACCGCTGGGCGCCGAACGCGCCGGCAACAAGGACGCCAGCATCCCCGCCTGGGACGGCGGCATGACCAAGGCACCCGCCGGCTACAAGAACGGCGACCCGCGGCCCGACCCGTTCGCAAGCGAGAAGTCCGTGCTCTCGATCAACGCGAAGAACATGGACCAGCATGCCGCGCAATTGACCGACGGCGTCAAGGCGCTGATGAAGAAGTACCCCGACTTCCGCATCGACGTCTACCCGACTCACCGCACCGCCGCGGCGCCGCAATGGGTCTACGACAACACCTTCAAGAACGCGACGCGCGCCAAGCTCGTCGACAACGGGCAGGGCACCGAAGGCGCCTACGGCGGCACGCCGTTCCCGATCCCGAAGGACGGCTACGAGGTGTTCCAGAACCACCGCCTGGCCTGGACGGGCACGTACGTGCAGGCGCCGGTTCGCGTCTGGGTCGTCACGGCCGACGGCAAGCGCGCCATGGCCTCGGGCGGAACGCAGAGCTTCCGCAGGCAGTATTACGACCCCGAAGGCAGCCTCGAGAAGTTCGACGGCTACTACGCGCTCGGCAAGTTCGTGGTCAGCGAGCCGGGCTCGAAGGCGGGCGAGGCCATCCTCGCGCACGACAACATCAACGCGACCAACCCGCGCGGCCTGTGGCAGTACCTGGTGGGCCAGCGCCGCGTGCGCAAGGCGCCGTCGGTGGCCTATGACACGCCCGACTCGGTGACCTCCGGCATCGGCCTGTTCGACGAAGCCTTCAATCTGTTCGGCCCGATCGACAAGCACGAGCTCAAGCTGGTCGGCAAGAAGGAAATCTACATCCCGTACAACAACAACAAGGCCGCGAGCGCGAAGGTCGCCGACCTCGTGACACCGAACACGCTGAACCCGTCGCAGGTGCGCTGGGAGCTGCACCGCGTGTGGGAAGTCGAGGCCACGCTGGCGGCCGGCAAGCGCCACGTCGTGCCCAAGCGCAAGTACTACATCGACGAAGACAGCTGGCAGATCATCCTGTTCGACGGCTGGGACGCGAAGGGCGAACTCTGGCGCACCAACTACACGCTGACGCTGCTCGCACCCGACATCCCCGCGATCATCGGCAACATGGTGTGGGGCGGCTACGACCTGCAGACCGGCGCGTACTTCCTGAACATGGCGTCGAACGAACTGGCGACGCAGTACAAGCCGGTGCCGCCGATCCCTCGGTCGTTCTTCAGCCCTGAAGAGCTGGCCAACGAGGGCACGCGCTGATGAGCCAGACCGTCGTCCGGGCAGCGGCATGCGTGCTGCTCGCCGCTGCCGCGGCGGTGTCGGCACAGGGTGCGCCGGTGTTGCCGCCGGCGGCACTCGCCGAGCCGGCGCTGCACAGCCCGAAGGCGCTGAACGCGGCCATGCTCGCCATCACGCAGGCGGGGCCACGGCTGGTGGCGGTCGGCGAGCGCGGCACGGTGCTGCTGTCGGATGACGGCGCGAAGAGCTGGCGCCAGGCCAAGGTGCCGGTGCAGGTCACGCTGACTGCGGTGCGCTTCGTCGGTGATCGCACAGGCTGGGCTGTGGGCCACCTCGGCGTGATCCTGAAGAGCGACGACGGCGGCGAGAGCTGGGTCAAGCAGCTCGACGGCGTGCAAGCCGCGAAGCTCGTGGCCGCGGGCGGAGACGAACACGCGAAGCGCTTCGCGGAGGAGGGGCCGGACAAACCGTTCTTCGACCTCGACTTCATCGACGCACAGCGCGGCTTCGCCGTCGGCGCCTACAACCTCGCATTCGAGACCCGCGACGGCGGCCAGCACTGGACGCCGATGCTGAGCCGCTTGCCGAATCCAAAGAGCCTGCATCTGTACGGCGTGCGCGCGGCCGGCGGCCATGTCTACATCGCTGGCGAACAAGGGCTGCTGATGTCGTCGGCTGACGGCGGCACGAGTTTCAGCGCGCTGCCCGTCGCCTACAAAGGCAGCTACTTCGGATTGCTGGCGGCGCGCTCGGGTGCCTTGATCGCCTATGGCTTGCGCGGCAATGCCTGGCGCAGCGCCGACCAGGGCGCGAGCTGGACACGGCTCGACACCGGCCTGCAGACCTCCATCAGCGCCGCGCTCGAACTCGACGGCGGTGAATTTGCGCTGCTTGCCCAGACCGGCGAGCTGCTGCGCAGCCGTGACGACGGCCGCAGCTTCACGAAGACGCTGCCGACCGGCGGCCCACTACCGGCTGCAGGCCTTGCCTCAACCGATGGAGCCCTTGTGATCGCCAGCCTGCGCGGCATGCGCCGACTGGATGGAGCCCCTGGCCACGGGAATACCGCGGCCGCCCCCCAAGTGGGCGGGCCGGCCACTCCGGAGCGGCCGAGCGCTGGCCGACCCTCTGCTCCTTGAATTCTGGACTGCACAGCATGCACGCCGACACCTCCCTAGACGCCCAGCCGGTCGTCGCCCGCCTCGAAGACTTCGACACCGCCTCGGGCTCGAGCGTTGAGCGCGCCTTCTTCAACCACCGCGTGTGGGTGATGGTCGTCTGCCTGCTGCTTACGCTGCTGCTCGGCTGGCAGGCCACCAAGCTCAAGCTCAATGCGAGCTTCGAGAAGACCATTCCGACCGCGCACGCCTACATCGTCAACTACTTTGCCAACAAGCCGAACCTCGCGGGCCAGACGAACGCGATGCGCATCGCGGTCGAGACAACCGGGTCGTCGATCTTCGACAAGGCCTACCTCGAGACGCTGCAGAAGCTCAGCGACGAGATCTTCCTGTTGCCCGGTGTCGACCGGCCGTTCATGAAGTCGCTGTGGACCTCTAACACGCGCTGGGTCGCCGTCACCGAAGACGGCCTGGACGGCAACACCGTGATGGGCGACAGCTATGACGGCTCGCCCGCGGCGTTGGCCGAGGTGCGCACGAACGTCGAGCGCTCGGGCGAGATCGGCCAGCTGGTCGCGGGCGACTTCAAGTCCAGCATCATCTTCGTGCCGCTGCTCGACAAGAACCCCAAGACCGGAGAGGCGCTGGACTACGGCGAGCTCTCGCGCCAAGTCGAAGCGCTGCGCAACAAGTACCAGAACGACCACATCCGCATCCATGTCACCGGCTTCGCCAAAGTTGTCGGCGACCTCATCGAGGGCCTGCAACAGGTGCTGATGTTCTTCGGCCTGGCATTGGCCATCTGCGCCGCGGTGCTGTTCGGCTACACGCGCTGCTCGCGCAGCACCTCGCTGGTGGTGGCCTGCTCGGTGATCGCGGTGGTGTGGCAGTTCGGGCTGCTGGCGCTGCTGCACTACGAGCTCGACCCGTACTCGGTGCTGGTGCCGTTTCTCGTGTTCGCGATCGGCATGAGCCATGGCGCGCAGAAGATGAACGGCATCATGCAGGACATCGGCCGCGGCACGCACCGCGTGGTGGCCGCGCGCTACACCTTCCGGCGCCTGTTCGTCGCCGGCCTCACCGCGCTGCTGTGCGATGCGGTCGGCTTCGCGGTGCTGGCGCTGATCAAGATCCAGGTCATTCAAGACCTGGCCGCGGTGGCGAGCATCGGCGTTGCCGTGCTGATCTTCACGAACCTGGTGCTGCTGCCGATTCTGCTGTCGTACGTGGGCGTCAGCCCGGTGGCGGCGCAGCGCAGCTTGCGGCTGGAATCGGCCGACAACGGTGCGGCTCAGCGGCCCTGGTTGTGGACGCAGCTCGACCGCTTCACGCAACGCGGCCCGGCCATCACGGCGATCGCGGTGAGCGTTGTGCTGGCAGTGCTGGGCTATGCGATCAGCCTGCAGCTCAACATCGGCGACCTCGACCCTGGTGCACCCGAACTGCGCGCCGACTCGCGCTACAACCGCGACAACGACTTCATGGCGAGCCACTACGCAGCCAGCAGCGACATCCTGGTCGTGATGGTCGCGACGCCCGAAGACCAGTGCACCCGCTACGGCACGCTGGCCAAGGTCGACCAGCTGGCGTGGCGCCTGGAGCAATTGCCCGGCGTCGAGTCGACGAACTCGATGGCGGCGCTCTCGAAACTGGCGATGGTGGGCTACAACGAGGGCAACCTGAAGTGGTTCGAGCTGATCCCGAACGCCAGTGCGCTCGGCGGCGTGCAGACGCGCGCACCACGAGAGCTGTTCAACCAGGGCTGTTCGTTCCTGTCGCTCTACGTCTACCTGAAGGACCACAAGGCTGAGACGCTGACGCGGGTGATTGACACGGCCGAAGCCTTCATCAAGGCGAACAGCAACCCGGACGAGCGCTTCATGCTCGCCGCCGGCAGCGCCGGCATTGACGCGGCGACCAACATCGTCGTCAAGCAGGCGATGCGCGAGATGCTGCTGTGGGTCTACGGCGCGGTCGTGCTGCTGTGCTGGGTGACCTTCCGCTCATGGCGCGCCGTGGTCTGCGCGGTGCTGCCGCTGGTGCTGACATCCATCCTGTGCGAGGCGCTGATGGTCGGCCTGAACATGGGCGTGAAGGTCGCAACGCTGCCGGTGATCGCGCTCGGTGTCGGCATCGGCGTCGACTACGCGCTCTACGTGCTGAGCGTGATGCTGGCGCGCCTTCGTGCCGGTGACAGCCTCTCGGCCGCCTACCACCACGCGCTCCAGTTCACCGGCCGTGTCGTGATGCTGACCGGCATCACGCTCGCACTGGCCGTCGGCACCTGGGCCTTCTCGCCCATCAAGTTCCAGGCCGACATGGGCACCCTGCTCGCGTTCATGTTCGTCTGGAACATGGTCGGCGCACTGGTGTTGCTGCCCGCGCTCGCGCACTTCCTGCTGCGGCCTGCCGCGGCACAGACGGTGCCGAGCGTCCCGCGCGGGGTCACGGCATGAAACAGATGAAGCGCATTGAACAAGAAGAGGGAGAAGAGGTTTGACCGATTCATTCATTTCGGCAGATGGCGTCAAGGTGCGGTACCGCGATTCGGGCGGCACCGGCCCGGCGGTGCTGATGCTGCACGGCATCGGCGGCTCGCTGGAGCTCTGGTCGGCGCAGTTCGTTGCAGCCAACCACGGCATGCGTCTGATCGCGCTAGACCTTCCGGGGCACGGTCTGTCCGGCTTCGGCCAGCAGCCGTTCGAGCCGAAGACCTTTGCCGCCTTCGTGTGGAAGCTTGCTGACGCGCTCGGTCTGAACAAAGTTCATCTGGCCGGCAATTCGTTGGGCGGAGCCATTTGCGTGCAGATGCAGGCCCAGCAGCCGTCACGCGTGCAGAGCGTGCTGCTCGCGGCCGCGGCGACCCTCGGGCGCGACTGCCCCATGCCTTTCAGGCTGATGACGCTGCCTGTCCTGGGCACGCTGATGACGCGGGCCGGCCCGATGGCCGTTACGCAGCAGATCCAGGCGCTCTTCGGCTCATCGTTCGTCGTCACCGACGCGTTGCGCATGACGATCGAGCGCAACGTGATGCGACCCGGCGCCCAGGCCGCCTTCCTCGCCACCCTGCGGCTGATGACCGACCTGGGCGGGCAGCGCGCCGCGCTGGTGGCCGCATCGCATGCGGCACTCGCATCCGCCTCGGTGCCGGTGCTCATGTTGCACGGCCGACAAGACAGCGTGATCCCGTTCGTGCATTCGGAGCACGCACACAGGCTGGCCCCGGCGGGTCGGCTTCAGCTCGTCGATGACTGCGGCCACACGCCTCAGCTTGAGCAGCCCGCCGTCTTCAACGCCGCACTGCGGGCGCTGGTCGCCTCGGTTTGAACATCGCTCACCTCAAGGAGACCCTCCATGCTTGACCGGCAACTCGCCGCCATGATGAAACAGGCCCAGGCCGCCGGCATGCCGGACCTGGCCGACCTGCCGCCCGGCCCGTGCCGCGGGCTGTACCGAGAGATCCTTGCCGCGGCCGACATGCCATCGGCCGACGTGGCCGTGGAGAACCGCCGCATCGCCACGCCCGGCAGCAGCGCGACGATCGGCCTGCGCATCTACACGCCACGCACCGACGCGGGTGCGGGCCTGCGTGCGGTGGTCGTGTACTACCACGGCGGCGGCTTCGTGCTCGGCGACCTGGACGGCTACGACCGCGTCACGCGCCAGCTCTGTTTTGACAGCGATGCGATCGTCGTGTCGGTGGACTACCGGCTCGCACCCGAGCACCCGTTTCCGGCCGCCGTCGATGACGCGTGGACCGCGCTGCAATGGGTGGCCGAGCATGCGCGCGAGCTGGGCGCCGACCCGGCGCGGATGGGCGTTGCCGGCGACAGTGCTGGGGCCGTGCTCGCCACGGTGATGACCTTGATGGCGCGCGAGCAGGCGCGCCCGTACATCGGCTTCCAGGCCCTGGTGTACCCGGCCGCGGCGGGCGGGCACAACGGCGACTACCCATCACGCACCACCCACGCCGCCGGCCCGACGCTGACGCTGCGCTCGATGGATTACTTCGGCCGGCACTACTTCGGCGAAACGGGCAAGGCGGCCGACTACCGCGGCGCCCCCTTGCTCGCCACCAACCTGGCCGACTTGCCGCCGAGCCTGCTGATGCTGGCGCAACACGACCCGCTGCGCGACGAAGCCATGGCCTACGGCGAAGCACTGCTCGCCGCCGGCAATGCCGTGACCGTGGTGGAGTACCACGGCCTGGCGCACGGCTTCATCAGCATGGCCGGCGGCATCGGCGCTGCCCGGCTGGCGCAGCAGCAGTTCGCGCAGGCGCTGCGCAGCGGGCTTGCGGCGCGCTGAGCTTCCCCATCCGCGACCTCAAGGACAACGCATGAGATCCACACTTCGCGCTTCACTCGCTTTCGGGCTGCTGGCGCTCACGGGTGCCGCCTACGCCGACATCACCGTTGGCGTGAGCCTCTCGCTCACAGGCCCGCTCTCGTCGCTAGGGCTGCCGGTCAAGGCCTCGCTGCCGCTGTGGCCCGATCGCATCGGTGGCGAGAAGCTCAGGCTGATCGTGCTCGACGATGCCTCCGACCCCACCGGCGCGGTGAAGAACGCACGCCGCTTCGTCGCCGAGGACAAGGTCGACGTGATGCTCGGTTCGTCGGGCGTGCCGGCGGTGTTCGCGATGGCACCGGTGGCAGCCGAGACGAAGACCGTGCAGCTCGCGTTCGCGCCGGCGCCGCGGCCCGGTGGCGCGGACGACTGGACCTTCACGCTGCCGCAGCCAGTCTCGTTGATGTCCGACGTGGTGGCGCAGCGCATGGTCGCCAACAAGGTGAAGAAGGTGGCGTTCCTCGGCTGGAGCGAAGGCTACGGCGAGATGTGGCTCAAGGCCTTCGGTGTGTCGGCGAAGAAGGCGGGGCTCGAGATCGTCGCCACCGAGCGCTTTGCGCCGCCCGACACCGCCATCACGGCCCAGGCCCTGAAGGTGATCGCCGCCAAGCCCGATGCCGTGCTCATCGTTGCTGCGGGTTCGGCTGCGGCCATGCCGCAGATCAACCTGCGCGAACGCGGCTGGACCGGCCCGATCTACCAGACGCACGGTGCCGCGTCGCCTGACCTGATCCGCGTCGGCGGCAAGAGCATGGACGGCGCCATCCTGCCGGCCGGCCCGGTGCTGGTGGCTGAGCAACTGCCGGACGCAAGTCCGATCAAGGCTGTCGCACTCGACTACGTGATGGCCTTCGAGAAAGCCAACGGCCCGAACTCGCGTACCCAGTTCGGCGCTCACGGCCACGATGCCCTGAAGGTCTTGCAGCGCATCGTGCCGGTGGCCTTGAAGAAGGCCAAGCCCGGTACGCCCGAGTTCCGCCAGGCACTGCGCGATGCACTCGAGACCGAAAAGGAGATCGTTCTGTCGCACGGCATCGTCAACTTTACGCGCCAGGACCATGTCGGCTTCGATGAGCGCGGCGTGGTCATGCTGAAGATCGATGCGGGGCGCTTCCAGATGCTGGCTCCGCAGCCTTGATCTCGGCGTCGAGGCGGCCGAAGGGTAGGCCGGCACCTACGAAACAAGTTTCTGCCGTCTGACGAGCGTGTGCGCCGGTGGCCGATCTGAAGCTTTGCTGTTTCTGGTCAAGGTACGAGTTCGGAACACCCGCCAACCCACAGGAGACAGAGATGAAATTCCGTTCAACCGCTACCTTGTTTGCAGTGCCGGCGTTGCTGGCCGGGCTGGTCGCCTTGCCGATTGCTCATGCCCAGTCGATGTCGGCCTCGGCTGCTGCATCGAGCGCCAAGACCAACAACTCGAACAAGGCAGACAAGCCATCCGTGGACACCGCTGCGTCGCAGTCGAGCGTTGCCACCAAGAAGCCGGCCAAGGCGGGGGCCCAGTCTGGCCCGAAGCCGGCCTCAGCGCCCAAGCCCTGACCGCAGCGAGTTCAGGCCGTGGGCCGCAAGGGTCCACGGTCTTCTCTATCGAATCTGCGGCGAGCCACGCTCTCTGAGTTGCCACACCGCTTGCACGATGGCGGGAGGGTCCAGTGGCTTCGACAGGTGAACGGTGTAGCCGCTGGCCAAGGCCCGCTCGCGGTCTTCAACCCGCGCGAAGGCCGTGAGTGCAATGGCTGGCGTTGAGCCGCCCTGAGCCGGCGTGAGTTGACGGACGCTTCGCAGCAACGCGAATCCGTCCATGCCGGGCATGCCGATGTCGGACACGATGACGTCGAAGCGCCGCGTCTTCACCTGCTCCAGCGCCGAGTACGCGTTCTCGGCCGAAGAGACCTGCGCACCGGCTTCTTCGAGCACCCGTCGCAGTAACTCGCGAGAACTCAAGTCGTCATCCACCACCAGCACCGACGTTCCTGTGAGCCGCGAAGATGAATCGGCGAACCCCGGCATGCCTTCGTGCACCCCGGTGGCAAACCCCGCCAAATCGGGTGCCTCAGCCGAGGCGAGCGGAAGCGCAATGGAGAAGCTTGCTCCTCGGCCTTCACCTGCGCTGTCGGCCGTCACTTCGCCTCCATGTAGATCGACGACGCTTCGAACGATGGCGAGGCCCAGACCCAGCCCGCCGAAATGGCGGGTGGTGGAACTGTCGGCCTGACGAAACCGGTCGAACACGTGCGGCAAAAATTCGGGCTTGATGCCGACGCCGTCGTCCGAGACGCGGATGAGCGCGCGTGAATCCTCTTCATGCAGCTTCACCTGCACGGTTCCACCCTTGGCGGAGAACTTCACGCCGTTGCACAACAGGTTCCAGACGGCTTGCTGCAGCCGACTGGCGTCACCCAGAGCGGGCGCGGTGTCCTGCACATCCACGGCAAGCGTGACGCCCGCTGCCTCGGCCCTGGGACGCACCACGTCGACGGCTGCTTCGACAATCGCACGGGGCGACACGGGCTTCATTTCCATGGACAGCTTGCCCGAGGTGATGCGGCTCATGTCCAACAGGTCGTCGACAAGCTGCACCTGCATCTGTGCACTGCGGTGGATGACCTCGAGGCCTTTCAACACATCGGGGTGCGCGCCATCGAGCTTTCGCCTCAGGATGTGCACCCATCCCGTGATGGCACTCAGCGGGGTTCGCAGTTCATGCGAAAGCGTCGACAGGAATTCGTCCTTGATCACGCTCGAGCGTTCGGCTTCGTGCCGTGCCGCGCGTTCGCTCTCCAGCAGCAGGGCGCGTTCGTGGGCGGCCTGCTGGGCCTGCGTGTAGAGACGGGCGTTGTCGACTGCGATGGCAGCCTGGCTGGCGATCCCCAACGCCAGGCGTTCGCTCCGTTCGCTGAAGACACCGACCTCGGAATGGCCGAAAAACAGACCGCCGATCACTTCGCCGGTGCGCCCGACGACCGGCACCGCCAGGTAGCTGCGAACGGGCAGGTGCTTCAGCGGCATGCCGTGGTGAGGTGCCCATTGCCCATATCGCTCGTCGCTCAGCACGTCGTCCAGGCGAATCGGCGGTCCACCGCGAAAGGTGGGCCCGAACAGCGCGGTCGGGCGAGGGTGGCCGAGCGTCTCGAACAGGTGGCGAGGCGCGCCCGACAAGGTGTAGAGCATGTACGCCTCACCCGTGTCCGACACGCCGTTGTAGAAGAACGCGCCGTACTTTGCGCCCGTGAGTTCGGTGGCTGCATCGGTGACCCGCTGGAGAACAACGTCCAGGTTGAGTTCAGCCGCGAGCGACGTTCCCGTGCGGTTCAAGACCTCCAGCGATCGCGCCTCTTCTTGGAGTGCCGCTTGTGCACGCAGGCGGTCCAGTGCGTCCCAGCACCGGTCGACCACCGTTCTGACGAGCTCGATCTCATCGTCCTTCCAGCGGCGCGGTACCGATTGGTGCACCGCCATCGCGGCCACGAAGCGGCCCACCTTGTGCAGCGGTACGCAGATGACGGATTGGATCTGCGTGATGCGGTACGCAGCCAGGTCGGTCCCGGCCGTGACAGGGCTCGTGTCCACGTCGTGGTTGACGTAGGCCTCGTCTTCCAGCATCAGCCGCTGTACCTCGGCGCCGAAGTCGGTGAACTTGTAGCGGCCGACGATGCTGCTGACGCCCTGGTTGTAGTCGCCGATCAGATCGAAGGTGTCTTCATCGGCCAGCACGCGCGCGTACGCGCAGCGGTTCACGCCGAGGTGCTGCCCGAGCAGGGTGGCTGCGATGTTCATCACCTCGGACGGTTCGGACACGCCCCGCGTTGCCTGAGACAACTCGTCGAGGAAGCGCAGTCGGCGCTCGGCCAGCACGCGCTTGGTCGTCTCGGCGAAGGTGACGAGCACGCCCATCGCGCCACCTTGCTCGTTGCGAACAGCGCTGTACGAGAAATTGAAGTAGCAATCTTCGGCGTAGCCGAAGCGGTCGATGGTGAGCTTGAAGTCGTCGAACCCGACCGGCTTGCCAGCCAGCACCTCTTGCCACATCGGGCCGATCTTGGGCCAGATTTCCGACCAGGTGTCGCGAGCTGAGCCGCCCAACGCGCCGAGGTGCTTGTTGCCGAGGATGGGGCAGTAGGCGTCGTTGTAGATCTGCGTGAACTCATCGCCCCACGCGAGGTACATCGGGAGCTGGCACTCGAGCAACATCGAGACGGCCGTCGTCAGGCTTTGCGGCCAGGCCTCCATCGGCCCCAGCGGTGACGACTCCCAGGGATGGGCCCGCACCCGAGCCGCCATGTCGCCCGGAAACGCAGCGAGCTGATCCGCCAGGGAGTGCGGCGTTCTCATGCAGCGCAGAGATCACAGGCAGTGACGGTGTCCAGCAGTCTTGCCACGATGAGCCTCGTTTGTGAGTCGCGCCAATATAGCGAAGGACTCATCCAACCGAGAGAACCCACCAAGAAAACCTTGATCCGCATCGGCGGAGTGGGTCGCCGAACGGCATCAGCTCGGCTGGCCGGGAGGGAGGCCGCTTCGACGCCTGAGGCTCTTCAATTGCTCGACCACCTGAGCCGGCGAAGGCGGCCACCCGCCGTACGCTGCCGTGAAGCCTCCCTCCGGCACGTCGCGCCGATCACGTGGGGTTCCAACGGCTGCGAAGAATCTGGAGCGCTCAGTCGTGGTGACCTGAAGATCGAAGGCGACACAGTGCCCGTCTTCTCCAGCCTCGCGGGCAAGCCGGATGTTGTCGATGTGTGGCCATGGGACTTGCAGCCATTCCTCGGTCTCTCGTGGCTTGGACCAAACCATCAGCGGCGAGTGGGCAGGGAAATACATGCCGCCATCGTCGGCGATGAATTTCGTCACACGGCGCCATGGCCGCGGCCAGATTGACCACGCAACCGAGGCGGGTGCGAGAAACGCCACCAACAGGCGTGCCGCCCAAGGCATGCCGGGCCGGTGCAGGGAAGACAGGGCTGCGACAACGCAACCCATGACTGCCAGGACGCAGCGAAGCCCCATCACAAGCCAACTGGGAGCGCCGAAGACGACGGTGGTCGGCGAGAAATCCGGACGTTTCGACAGTGTGTGATTCATGCTGAGTTCATCGGTGGCCCGCCTAACTGGTGCGTGTCGCGGGCGGAAAGCTGATGCGTACGTGAAGGCCGCGGCCTTGCTCGCCACTAGCCAGCGTGGCGCTTGCGCCGTGCAGCTGGGCAATGTCCTTGACGATGGCCAGACCCAGCCCGCTGCCGGTTCCCCTGGCGCCGCGGGCGCGCCGGAAGCGTTGCCACACCGAGGCCTGCTCGTCTGCTGCGATGCCACAACCGTCGTCTTCGACGATCAGCTGGGCGTTGTCGTTCTGCATGCCCGTCCGGATGGTGATGCACGACTTGGCACCCGCATGCTCGATCGCGTTGTGGATCAGGTTGCCGAGCAGCTCTGCCAGCAACAGCGGGTTGCCCTCGACCCAGGCGGGCGCGAGCTCGAACCCGAGGTCTTGATCGGCTTGGATGGACGGCTGCAGCCAGCGGTCAGCGGCTTCCGTCACCAGCTGGCTCAAGTCGACCAACTGCTGTGGCTGTGTCGGGTCGATCGCCGTGGCTTCGGCGCGCGCCAGCAGCAGCAATTGCTGGGCGAGGCGGGCACCCCGTTCGGCGGCGGAATGCAGGCGCTCCAAGGTCGGCCGAAGCGCTGGTGGGTGGGGGGAGTCGAGTGCTTGTGCCGCCTCGACCCGCAGTACGGCAAGCGGTGTCCGCAGCTGGTGGGCGGCATCGGCGACGAAGGCTCTTTGCGCGGCAGCCACGTCGCGCAGCCGCCCGAACAGGTCGTTCAAGGCATCGACGAAGGTGACCACTTCGTGCGGTACGGCACGGGTGTCGATGGCTTCGAGCTGGCTCGGCGTGCGCAAGGCGAGCTCGGTGGCGGCGAGCCGAAGCGGCCGCATCCCACGGCTCACCGCGACCATCGCCATCAGGGCCATCGGCAGTGCCAGCGCCACCGCGCCGAGCAGTGAGGCAAGTAGCAAGGCACGTTGGGCGGCGTGGTGTTTGCCGAGCGTCTCTGCGACCAGGATGGAGCAGACCTGCGATGGAGCCGACCCGCAGCGGATGGCGTGCGCTGCCACGCGAACCGGCGTGCCGTCGAGCACCGAATCGAAGAATCGCCACTGCGCCGCCTGCAAAGAGGTGGACAAGGTGAGCAGTGCCGCGTTGCCGCCAAGCAGCCGGCCGCTGCCGTCGCCGACGGCGAAGAAGGTTTCATCGACGAGGTCGGCCTGCAGCGCACGTGCGGTCTGCTCGCTGAGCGGCAGCGTGGCCTGGCCGTCTTTCACGTCGACGATCTGGGCGAGGGCGACCGCCGTGTCGGTCAGCGCGCGGTCGAGGCCATCGAGGGCAGGGCGCAGGGCCAGACCATAGATGAGCGCCGCCGTGAGCGGCACCAGCAACAGCAAGGGCAGCAGGAGCCAGAGCAGCAGATCACGCCGCAGGCTGGGCCGCAGGCTGCGCCGTGTCAGCCAGCTCACGTGCGCACCCCGGCGAAGTGGCGTTTCATTCCGGAACGGCCGGTTCCAGCAGGTAGCCCAGGCCCCGCACGGTGCGCAGCCGCACGCCGCCGGGTTCGATCTTCGCGCGCAGGCGAGAGATCAGCAGCTCGAGTGCGTTCTCGGACGTCCCGGCCGCCCAGCCGGGCACGAGGCCCGCGAGCTGGTCGCGGGTCACGATGTGGCTGGTCTTCAGCATCAGGTACTGCAACACGATGCACTCGCGTGCCGAGAGCGTGATCGGCTGCTCGTTGACATGCGCACGCCGTGCAGCAGCATCGAAGCGCAGGGCCGAAAGAATCAGCGTCTCGCTGCGCCGTTGGTCCTGGCGGCGGACGAGCGCACTCAGGCGCGCGAGCAGTTCACGGATTGCGAAGGGCTTGACCAGGTAGTCGTCGGCACCGCACTCGAGGCCACGCACGCGGTCGTCGATCTCGTCGCGCGCGGTGAGCATCAGCACCGGCAGCAACGAGCCTTGCTCGCGTACGCGGCGCAGGGTTTCGAGACCATCGATGCCGGGCAGGCCGATGTCCAGCACCAGAGCGTCGTACGCGTCCTGCAGCAGCGAGGCCGGCACCGGCTCGCCACGATCGCTCACGTCTGCACGCCAGCCGCGCGCTTGCATGGCGGTGGCGAGCGACGCGGCCAGCGGTGAGTCGTCTTCGACGATGAGAACGTGCATGGATGGAGACGCGAGGGAGAGCGCACCAATGTTACGTCGCGGGTTGCGCGAGAGCGCCGGGGGTGCCGCGAAGCTGTCGTGTAGCTGTCGTACGTGGAAACCGACGGGGTGCTGAAAGACGGCGTTCCTAGACTGGTTTCACCACACCGCGGTGCCCGGCAAGACCTTCGATCGGGCACTCAGCGTGGTGGCGTCTCCACCCCTCCGAAGGCAACGCATGAACAACCGAAACCTGGTCAGAGGACTGTTCCTCTTGACGATCTCTCTGGCCTTCGGCCTGGCGGCGGTGCGCTATCCGCTGGGTGACATCAGTCGCCCCGGGCCCGGCTTTTTTCCGCTGACGGTGAGTTCGCTGCTCTTCCTGATCGGGCTGATCACGGTGGTGCGGTCGCGCTTTCTCGAGCCGGTGCACCTGGAGTTCAACGGCAAGAACATCGCCATCATCCTGGCGAGCCTCTGCGGCTTCGCATTGATTTCTCACTATCTCAACATGATCGTCGGCATCGTGTTCATGGTGTTCTGCGCCTCGTTTGCCGGTACATCGAAGTACTCGGTGGTGCGCAACCTCAAGATATCGGCCGGCCTGATCGCCGTGGCCTTCGCATTCCAGAAACTGCTCGGCTTCAACCTGCCGCTCTACTGAAATGATGGACGTCCTGCACAACCTCGCGTTCGGTTTTGAGCACGCACTGACCTGGCAGAACCTCTTGTTCTGCGCCATCGGTTGCACGGTGGGCACGCTGGTGGGCCTGTTGCCCGGGCTCGGCCCGCTGGCCACCATCAGCATCCTGCTGCCGCTGACTTATTCCATTCCCACCAATGGCGCGCTCATCATGCTGGCCGGCATCTACTACGGGGCGCAGTACGGCGACAGCGTGAGTGCCATCACGATGAAGATCCCGCATGCGAGCAGCATCGTGGCCTGCATCGACGGCTACCAGATGACGCTCAAGGGCCAGACCGGCCTGGCACTCTTCACCGCGGGCGTCTCGAGCTTCATCGGCGGCACCGTGGCCATCCTCGTGCTGTCGTTCCTGGCGCCGAGCCTTGGCGAGGTGGCGTTCCTGTTCGGGCCGGCCGATTACTGCGCGCTGATGCTGGTCGGCTTCGTCTGTGTGAGTTTTGTCACGACGGGCAGCCTGCTCAACGGCCTGGCGATGTGCCTCATCGGCGTGCTGCTCGGGCAGATCGGCACCGACGTCAACAGCGGCCTGCCGCGCTTCACGATGGACTTCTCGTTCCTCGCCGATGGCGTCGGTTTGGTGAGCATTGCGCTGGGGTGCTTCGGCATTGCCGAGATCACCAAGAACCTGGACAACCGCGACGAGCGGACTCCCTTCAACGGCAAGATCAATCTCATGCCGACGTGGCCGGAGTTCAAACGCATCATCCCGAGTRCCCTGCGTGGCAGCGTGATCGGTTCGTTCCTGGGGATCCTGCCGGGTGGCGGCCCGGTCATCGCCCAGTTCGCCGCCTACGCGATCGACAAGAAGGTCAGCAAGTACAAGCATGAGATCGGCAGCGGCGCCATCGAGGGCGTGGCCGGCCAGGCAGCGGCCGACGAAGCCGCGGCGCGCACCAGCTTCATCCCGCTGATGAGCATCGGCATCCCGGAGAACGCCGTCATGGCGCTGATGATGGCCGCCTTCATCATCAAGGGCATCCAGCCCGGGCCCAACATGATCGCCGGCCACCCCGACCTGTTCTGGGGCCTGGTCGCCAGCATGTGGGTGGGCAACTGTTTCCTGATCACCCTCAATGTGCCCCTGGTGCGCTATTGGCTGTCGGTGTTCAAGATTCCCTATGCGGTGCTGTTCCCGTCGATTCTTTTCTTCTGCTGCATCGGGACGTACAGCGTCAACAACAACCTGGACGACATCTTCATCACCGCGGCATTCGGCTTCCTCGGCTACATCTTCATGCGCCTGGAGTTCGACGCAGCGCCGCTGATGCTGGGCTTCATCCTCGGCCCGATGCTGGAAGAGAACCTGCGGCGTGCGCTGCTGCTGAGCCGCGGCAACTTCGGTTCGTTCTTCACCCGGCCCATCAGCGGCACGCTGCTGACGCTGATCGGTGTCTTCATCGTTTGGCAGGTCATTACGCCCTTGTTCAAGCCACGCAACGCCGTGTTGGACCCTGCCCGGACGTAAATCCTCCGAACGCACGGCGATCTCATCGCCGTGCGTTGTCTGTGTATCTGGTGCAGTGATTCCGACAGCCATCCTTTCGTCAGGTTGAAGAAAGGTCTGTTAGCGGGTTGGTGGGGCGGGGCAGGGCCTCGACTTGCGCAGCCCATCGGTACTGATGGGCCACCGCCGAGTCGCCCCAGGGCGCGAAATTGATCGTCGGCACCTATCAATTTAGATCTATAAGCCGCTCATGTTCTTCGTTAGCTTTGTCAACCGAGTGCCGGACTTTTTTGGCATTTCAGTGGCAATCTGTCGAGCTTGAGCCGCCGCTCAGCGCCGGAATTACTTGCAATCTGTTGCACCGTGTCGCAATGCACCCACGCAATGCGCCGGTCGTTTCTGCGTCAAGGTTCCGTCAAGTCTTTGTATGTCGCGGTCGACACAATTGCGACAAGCTCGAGTGCACCGCACATCGAACGTGAGCTATGCCAGCCGACCTGGTCGCAAGAGGCAAGACTCGAACTTCGACATTGACACCACAGGACTTCTCCATGAGCACGCAGCAGCAACCCAAATCACGCACCACGGCAGCGAGCGCGCTGCTTTGCTCGCTGATCATGTCCGCCTGTGGCGGCGGCGGTGACTCTGGCGCCACATCGACGCCGATCTCGTCAACGGGGTCGCCCGCGCCTACTCCTGCACCATCGCCGTCTCCCGCACCGGCGCCATCGCCGTCTCCTGCACCGGCGCCTTCGCCGTCACCTGCACCAGCGCCTTCGCCGTCACCTGCACCGGCTGGAGCGGACAACACGCGTGACGTGGCGCCGACGACCGGTTGGGCCAGCGAAGCGGGCGGCACCAGCGGCGGCACGACGGCTGCGGACTCTGCCGTCTACAAGGTGACGAATGCAACCGAACTGCTGGCGGCGTTGAAGGCCGGCGGCAGCGCGGCCACGATCGTCAAGGTGATCGGCACGATCGACATGGCCGCGGCCGACAACGGCGGTGCGTTCAAGAGCACAAGCGACCAGAAGGCCCGTGCCAGGCTGACGGTGAAGAGCAACACCACCCTCATCGGTGCCGGTAGCAACGCGGGCCTGGTCAACGCGTACATGCAGGTCAGCAGTGCGCAGAACGTCATCATCCGCAACCTGCACATCGTCAACCCATGCGACGTCGGCCCGGTGTGGGACCCGAACGACGGCGACTCCGGCAACTGGAACTCCGAGTACGACGGCATCACGGTCGACGGATCGAACCATGTCTGGATCGACCACAACACCTTCACCGACGCACCGCAGACCGACGACCTGTCACCGGTCGAGAACGGAAAGATCAAGCAGTGCCACGACGGCGCGCTCGACGTGAAGAATGGTTCCGACTACGTGACTGTGTCGAACAACGTGTTCGACCAGCACGACAAGAACAACCTGATCGGCTCGTCCGACAGCACGACCAGCGACGACACGCACCTGACGGTCACTTTCCACGGCAACTTGTTCAGCCAGGTGACCGAGCGTGCCCCGCGCGTGCGCTTCGGCAGCGTGCACGTCTACAACAACTACTACGAAGGCAGCAAGTCGCACCCGGTGTATGCGCACCAGTACAGCATCGGCGTGGCCTACAAGGCGAAGATCATCTCGGAGAACAACGCGTTCGACATCCAGGGCGCGAACAGCTGTACCAGCGTGCTGAAGAACCCGGGTTCGTCGAGCAAGACAGGCGCCATCAAGGAGAGCGGTTCGCTGATCAACGGCGCGGCGCTCGACATCAGCCAATGCAGCTTCAGTGCTGCCGTGGGCTGGACGGTGCCGTACGCCTACAGCTCGGCATTGCTGCCAGCGGCCAGCGTCAAGGCGGCGGTCAAGGCGTCTGCAGGGTCCGGCAAGCTGACGGTCTCTCAGTAGGTTTTTACTCCGGGCCGCTTGGACGCTTGCGTCCGCGTCGCCGCGCACACCGCCGTGCGGCGGCGTGCAAGCTGCCCGCACGACGAAACACACGACACGGGCGCAGCCGGTCGACATCCACCACAAGACGCAGAAGACACGATTCTCATGAACATGCACCATCGCCTTACCCGCACATCGCAAACGACGATGTCTCC
Organism: Rhizobacter sp. P2_G4; assembly: GCF_056403575.1. NCBI lineage: Bacteria > Pseudomonadati > Pseudomonadota > Betaproteobacteria > Burkholderiales > Sphaerotilaceae > Rhizobacter > Rhizobacter sp. P2_G4. The sequence goes on from NZ_JBFUFG010000003.1 coordinate 222,449, forward strand.
GCAGTTGCGGCGGCAGTTTGCGTTGATCCTCACCTTGAGCAGTGCCGCCGTCCTGGCAGCCTGCGGCGGCGGCGGCAACGGATCGAGTGAAGGCGGTAGCCCTGTCGCTTCATCGCCAGCGCCAGCGCCAGCGCCAGCGCCAGCGCCAGCGCCAGCGCCAGCGCCAGCGCCAGCGCCAGCGCCAGCGCCAGCACCAGCACCAGCACCAGCACCAGCACCAGCACCAGCACCAGCACCAGCACCAGCACCAGCACCAGCGCCAGCACCAGCACCAGCGCCAGCGCCGTCTCCCTCGCCAGCACCAGCACCGTCTCCAGCACCAGCACCGTCTCCTGCACCTGCACCGTCTCCTTCGCCAGCACCTGCACCGGCGACCAGCGGCGGCTTCGCCGGATCGGTGACTGGAGGCGGCAGTGTCAAAGCCGTGACGGTCTCCAACGCGGCTGACATGCAGGCCGCCATCGATGCCTACACCGGCACCGGCGGCCTCGTGATCCGCTACACCGGCACCTTCGACTTCGCCGCGATCACCGATGCGTGCACGCAATGGCAAAAGCCCGCCGGCGCGATCGTCGAGATCAAGAACAAGAGCGACGTCACCATCGAAGGTGCCGACGGCTCAGGAGCGAACTTCGGCTTGGCCGTCAAGGGTGGTGCCACGAACATCATCATCCGCAACATGACGATCGGCCTGCTGCCGGGCTCGATCGACGCCATCGGCATCGAAGGCCAGGGCGGCAAGTTCCCCGGCTACGTGTGGGTCGACCACAACACACTGTTCAGCAGCCTGAAGGAGTGCTCAGGCGCCGGCGACCTGGAGTTCGACGGCCTGCTGGACAACAAGGCCGGCGCCCACAACCTGACCTACTCGTACAACTACATCCACGATCATCACAAGGTGGGTTTGATCGGATCGAGCGACAGCGACTCCAGCGACCGATTCATCACCTTCCACCACAACTTCTATCAGAACGTCGGCTCCCGCCTGCCGCTGCAGCGCGGTGGCTACACGCACCTCTACAACAACCTGTACAGCGCCATCATCACCTCGGGTGCCAACATCCGCATGGGCGGCTATTCGCTGATCGAAGCCAACTACTTCGAGAACGCGCAGAACCCGGTCACCTCGCGCGACAGCGACACCATCGGCTACTGGGAACTGCGCAACAACAACATCAAGGTCCCTGCCGACTTCAAGACCTATGGCATCAACTGGGTAGCCAGCCCGTCAACGCCATCGCGTGATGCCACCGACTGGGTCAGCACCGCCACGTTCCCCGTCCCCATCTCGTACACCTACACCCCGCAGGACCCGGCTTGCATCAAGCAGAAGCTGCCGGCCGTGGCAGGTGCAGGCAAAGCGCTGGCCCAGGTGAGCTGCAACTGATGAGCCAAGCACGCACGCCACATCAACAGGTTTTCCCGATGAAAAGACAAGGGCAACATGCAACGCGCGTTCCGGCCGTGAGCGCGCTGCTTTGCTCGCTGGTGATGTCGGCTTGCGGCGGCGGCAACGATTCGGGGGCCACCCCGGCGCCGGGGCCTTCCTCGACGGCACCGGCTCCCAGCCCTGCACCGGCGCCATCGCCGAGTCCTGCACCGGCACCATCGCCGAGTCCCGCACCGGCACCATCGCCGAGTCCCGCACCGGCACCATCGCCGAGCCCCGCACCGGCACCATCGCCGAGCCCCGCACCGGCACCATCGCCGAGCCCCGCACCGGCGCCATCGCCGAGTCCCGCACCGGCGCCATCGCCGAGTCCTACACCGGCGCCATCGCCGAGTCCGGCGCCATCGCCGAGCCCCGCACCGGCGCCATCCGCTGAGGTGTTGTCGCAGGCAGGCAACCCGATCTACCGCGAGGTGACGGGCTACACGGCCTGGTTGAGTGACGCCTCCACGGATGCAGCGAAACTGGCCGCCGACAAGGCGCGAGCCGACACGATGATCACGTGGCAGATGCCCCATGGCGGCTTCTACAAGAACGCCGTCAAGGTCTACGACACCGCCTGGGATGGCAAGGCCGAACGCTCCGGCTGGACCGGCGCCGACGGCGTGGAACTCGGCACCATCGACAACGACGCCACCGTGACCGAACTGCTTTTCCTGGCCGACGTGTACCGCCGCTCGGGTGGCGCCACCTACCGCGACGCAGCACGCAAGGCGCTCGATTTCCTGCTGACCATGCAGTACCCGTCGGGCGGCTGGCCGCAGGTCTACCCGGCCCGCACGGGCACGGTCTACTCGAACTACGTCACCTTCAACGATGACGCGATGGCCCGTGTGCTGGCGCTGCTCGACCATGCCGCCCAGCGCAAGGCGCCGCTGGACGGTGACGTCTTCACCACCGTGCAGCGCGACAATCTCGCCACCGCGATCGAAAAGGGCGTGGACTTCATCCTGAAGGCGCAGATCGTGCAAAACGGCGTCAAGACGGTGTGGTGTGCCCAGCACGATCCGGTCACCTATGTGCCGCGCGGCGCGCGTGCCTTCGAGTTGGCTTCCAAGAGCGGCAAGGAGTCCGTGCTCATCGTGACGTTCCTGATGACACGCCCGCAGACGCCAGCCATCAAGGCTGCCGTGAAGGCGGCCATCGCCTGGTACCGCAGCAGTGCAGTCAAGGTCGACAACACGGCCTATGTGAACCGCTCGTCGAGCAGCAGTGACGACACGTACAACCCGATCGTCGCCAAGTCGGGCAGCACGATGTGGTACCGCTTCTACGACCTCGATGCCGACACCGGCTTCTTCAGCGGCCGCCTGCCCACCGACAACCCACCGGGAATGGGCAAGCGCTACAACATCATGGAGATCGAGCCTGAGCGGCGCTATGGCTACCAGTGGGGAGGCGCCTATGGCACCCAGCTGTTCACCTACACGGACAGCGTCGGGTACTGACGCCGGCTGAACTGGGCGATGYGGGTTCGCTCCCTCTTCAGCCTCGTTGCTCAAAACTGCCATCCCGATCGGGATGGCAGTTTGCATTTCACCTGACCGCCATCCAGACTGTCTTGGATACTCGCTCGAGCGCAAAGAATCCTTCGGCACGACGTCGGTGCGTGTCATGCTCTGCGTGCCCGGCACGGGTGTTCAGAGCCGATCCGGGTTCCATAGAACGAGGAGCGAATCATGTCCATGGTGTCTCGTCTGTTCGCCTGCCTGCTGCTTGTCTGGCAGGTCGCGGCCACCGGTGCTGAAGTCGTCCGCTTCCCGAAGCCCGAGTTCGAGGGTGATCGCCGCTACGACTACGTCCTCCAGGTGCTGCAACTGGTGCTGTCGAAGACCGGTACCGATTACCGGATCGAACTGGCTGGGGCCCCGATGAACCAGGAGCGCCAGGTGCAGGAGCTCGAGGCCGGGCGCACGATCGACGTCGGCCCGATTCCCAGCTCCGCCGAACGCGAGGCGCGCCTGTTGCCCATTCGCATCCCGTTGAACAAGGGCCTGCTCGGTTGGCGGCTGGGCCTGATCCGCAAAGGCGACAAAGGCATGTTCGCGGGCGTCAACACTCTGGACGATCTCAAACGTGTACGCCTTGCGCAGGGACAGGAATGGCCGGACACGCAGATCCTCCAGGCCAACGGCATCCCTGTGATCACCGCGCCGAAGTACGAGGGCCTGTTCAAGATGCTCACCGGCAAGCGCTTCGATTATTTTCCGCGCAGCACCATGGAAATCTGGGACGAGCAAGAGAACAACGCCGATTCACTGGAGGTGGAACCTCACCTCGCGCTGCACTATTTCTACGACTCCTATTTCATGGTGAACCGCAACAACACGAAGCTGGCCAACGCCCTTCGTGACGGGTTTGAGAAGGCCATCGCCGACGGCTCGTTCGACAAGATATTCCAGCAGTACTTCGGTGAGCGGCTGCGCAAGGCGCGCCTGGAAACACGCACGGTGATCGAGTTGCGAAACCCGCTGCTCACACCCGGTACGCCATCGGATCGACCGGAACTCTGGTACGACGCCAAACGAGGGCGGTGACGGCCACCCAACCGTTTCACCCAGTCAAGGGGTGGGGCGAGGCCCAAGCGTTCGCAGTTCGGTGACGACCGGACCCAGCAATTGAGCCACCTTGCGGACCAGGGTCTCCGCACCCGCATCGTCGATGCCGTTGTTGCAAGCCCGTTCGAGCTCCGCAGCCGCGTCGTGCACCGCATGCACGGCGAGGGTGCCGGTGACGTTCTTCAGATCGTGCGCCATGCGCATCGCCGTGGCCTTCTGGCCCGTCACCCGCGCGACGCGGAAGCGCTCCGGGAAATCCGCCTCCCGATCGCGAAACATCTGCAGCAGGCGCAGGTACAGCGCTTCGTTGCCCATCGTGGCGGTGAGGCCCGCCTCGCGGTCGATGCTTGCCAGGCCCAGCAGTGCATCGGCGCGTGATCCGTCGCTTGCTGCAGGCTCGGGCTTCACCACGGCCGGGTGGACCCAGCGGGCAAGCGTGGCGAAGAGTTCTTCGACCTTGATCGGCTTGGCGACGTGGTCATTCATGCCGGCGGCGATGACCTTCTCGCGGTCGCCGACCATCGCGTTGGCCGTCATCGCGATCACCGGCAGATCACGCCACTGCGGCTGCAGGCGCAGTGCCCGGGTCGCGGCGTAGCCGTCCAACACGGGCATCTGGCAATCCATCAGGACGCCGTCGAAACGCTGGCGACCCAGCATGTCCAAGGCCTCCTGGCCGTCGCAGGCCACGCTGACGACGATGTCGGCGCGGCGCAGCACGGTCAGTGCGATCTCTCGGTTGATGGCGTTGTCTTCCACCAGAAGGATCTGCGCGCCCCTCAGCTGTGCCTGGTGCCCGAGCATCGTTTCTTCTCGCTTCGTCGTGCGCGGCGCCTGAGGCACAGAAAGCCCCAGCGCCTGGGTGCAGGCGTCGAACAGAGCCGAGGGGGTGATCGGCTTCACGAGCAGCGCATCCACGCTGACCTGTCGTTCCGCCAGGCGTTTCTGCGCCTCATCGCGGGCGAAGGCCGTCACCATCAACACCGTCGGTGTCGGGCGGCTCCGGCCGCCACGCAAGCCCAAGAGGCTTGCACATTCCACGCCGTCGAGGCCGGGCATCTTCCAGTCGATCATAAGCAGGTCGTACGGCATGCCGCTCGTGTCGGCGAGGTGTGCCCTGCGCAGTGCCTCCTGGCCGTCGGCCGCTGCCTCGGCCTGGAGTCCGAGTGCGGCTCCCATGCCGACCAGCACCTCGCGAGCGCGGGCGTTGTCGTCCACGACCAGTGCGCGTTTGCCATGCAAGCGCCCTTCGTGCGGCAAAAGCGCCGTCGCGTGCTCGGTCTGCACGTCGAAGCGCAAGGCAAAGTGAAACCGGCTGCCTTGTCCCGGCGTGCTCTCCACATCGATATCGCCGCCCATCATGCGCACCAGGTGGCGGCTGATTGAAAGCCCGAGCCCGGTACCGCCGTATCGCCGGCTGGTCGACGAATCGACCTGCGTGAAGGGCTGGAACAGGCGCTGCAGGTCATCGGGCGTCATGCCGATGCCGGTGTCGCGCACGTCGAAGCGAAGCTGAATCGACTGGGCTTGGCGCTCGACGACCTCGATGGCGATGACGACCTCGCCGCGTTGCGTGAACTTGACAGCGTTGTAGCCGAGGTTCAGCAGCACCTGGCGCAAACGCGAGGGGTCGCCCACCAGGACCGGGGGCAACTGCGGCGGCATGGTGAACAGCAGCTCGAGCCCTTTTTCCTCGGCGTTCATGCCGATCAGGTTGCCCAGGCCGTCCATCACGTCGTTGAGGCTGAACGGGATGGTCTCGATGTCGAGCTTGCCGGCCTCGATCTTGGAGAAGTCGAGGATGTCGTTGAGGATCCCCAGCAGCGCTTCGGCAGCGCCGTGGATCTTCTGCACGTAATGCAGCTGTTGCGGCGTCAGCCCGCTTTGCAGGGCCAGGTACGCCATGCCAAGAATGGCATTCATCGGCGTCCGGATCTCATGACTCATGTGGGCAAGGAAGTCGCTCTTGGCCTGGTTCGCTTCTTCGGCCGCTTGCCGGGCAACCCGGTCCGTCTCGGCCTGCCGTCGCTCCGTGATGTCACGGGCGATGCCGACGGTGCCCGCCAAGCGACCATCACGGTCGTGCAGCGCCGTCTTGATGGTCTCGACCAGCGAGTGGCTTCCGTCAGCATCGACGTGGGTCTCCTCGATCCGCTTGGATCCGGTCGATGCCATCACTTCGGCGTCGTCGAGACGGTACTTCTTCGCGAGGTCGGGCGGGTGAAGTTCGAAGTCGGTCATGCCGATCATCTGGCTCGGCTGCGCAAACCCCTTGGTGGTGGCGAGCGCCCGGTTGACGGCGACGTAGCGGCCATTGGCGTCCTTCACCCACGCAAGGTCCGGGATGTTGTCCAGGATGGCCGCCATGCGTGTATTGGCGTTCCCGAGTTCCGCCGCATGCTGCCGCAGCCTCTCGCGCATGGCGTTGAGCGCATTCACCAGCTGGTCAAGCTCGTCGCCCTCCGCGCGAGTGCGCCGCAATTGCAGCGGCGGGACCGAGGCCTCCGCCGTGACGCTGCCGATCGACGAGGCGATGTCCACCAGGTGGCGGGTCGCCAACCGGTGCACAACGAACAGGATGAACAGCGCAACCAGAAAGGTCTTGGCCGCGTTGCTGAGCAGGATGACGATGGCCTGCGCCGCCAGGTCGCGGTAGATGTCGGTGAGGGTCGCCTCGATGTGGAGCACTCCGATGACCTGTGGCTGGTCGCCGCAGCAGGCCAGCGGAAATTCCTTCACGACGACCCTGTCACGTTGCCGCTCACCACGGAAGACCGTCAAGGCATGGGCCGTGGAGGCGGTTTCCCGCACCTCCGCCGCGCGGATGGACGGCAGGCGCAAGATGCCTTCAAGCTGCTCCTGCAGTTGCTTCGAGTCCAGCGCCCACAGGCTTTCGCTCAGGCTGCGCGAGGTGGCCTGGTCGATCTCGCCGAACCGGCTTTCGAGGCGGGCCCGCTCGCTGCGGTAGCTCAAGGTCAGCTGAAGGATGGTCAGGACCAGCGTGACCACGGTGCTGAACAGCAGCACCCGGATCAACAACGCAATCGCAATCCCGCCTTTCGGGACCTGTGAAATCGATGCCAACCAGCCGCTGCGCAGCGACGGCGGGGTCAACTCACGTGCTTTGAAGGTCATCGGTGAACTGGTCCGGCGCGAGAGATCTGATGGTGTGCCCAGGGCGTTGCCAGCATAGTCGAATGGTCGTGCATGAGCGGCGAAGGTATGTGCTCCTTATCCCCAGTTCGCCCGGGTGTGCTGCCCATTCTTTCTCGGTATTGCGCGGCTCGACATCCACCTGTCCGACCCCTTAAGTGCGGCGAAGTGGCCGATGCCTCATCGGGCGTCCCAGCACTCTGGACAGCGCAACGACAGTTTGGAAGCGGCGCGATGACAGCGCATTGACAGCCTCGCGGCCGGCCTTCGGGTTCTCTCTTAATCGCGAGCGTCGGCCGCGCCGCCACCATTCGGGCCACCTCAACACGACAAGGAGACTGGCTTGAATCACTATCTCGAGAACTCGAAGGGCCCCTGGCTGGCTGGCCTTCTGTTTGCCGCAGCGACGCCGCTTGCCCACGCGCAGTCGAGCGTCACCATCTATGGCGTGATGGACGTCTTCGCCGAACACCGCTCGAACATGGTTGCCAACGGTGACGGCCGCTGGCTGCTGAACTCCGGCGGCATGAACACCTCGCGCCTGGGCTTTCGCGGGTCCGAAGACCTGGGTGGCGGCCTGAAGGCGATCTTCCAGCTCGAGAGCGAAGTCAACATGGACAGCGGGCAGGCCGCCGGCGGAGGCACCGCCTTTTGGGGCCGGCAGGCCAACGTCGGGCTGGAAAGCAGCAGCCTGGGCCGCCTGGTGGCCGGCCGTTCGTACAGCACCACCTATGACTTCGTCCTGCCGTTCGACCCGATGGGCTACGCGCCCAACTATTCGTGGGGCACGTCGGCCGGCGCGGCCGGCGGCGGCGCCACGGGCGGTGCCCGCAAGGACGGCATGGTCACCGGTGTCTCCAACATGTTGAAGTACCGCATTGCTTTCGGGCCCGTCAGCCTGGGTGCCACCTTCGGCGCAGGCGAGGGCACGGGCAACAAGGTCTATGCAGCGGCTGCCGCCTACAGCAGCGGCCCGCTCGGGTTCGTGCTGGCATGGGACAAGGTCGAGGCGCTTCCGGTGGCCGCAGGCCAGGACAAGACCCGCAGCGTTCACCTCGGCGCCAACTTCGCCGTGACCGACACCGTCAAGCTGTTTGCCGCCATTCGCGACTACGACAAGTCGTATGCCGTGGCCGGCGCCGGTGGTTCGCACGACAAGAGCCGCACGTGGTGGGTGGGTGCCAGTGTCGTCGCCATTCCGGCGCTGACCTTGACGGCGGCCTACTACAAGCAGGACATCCGCAGCGGCAAGACGCTGGGCGGCATCGATGACCCGGCACTGCTGGCACTGCGTGCAAAGTACGCTTTGTCCAAGCGGACGGACCTGTACACCGCGGTGGGCTACGGCAAGGCCGACACCGGCCCGGTGAGCGTGTCGCGCGACGACGCAGCCTTCGGAACCAAGCAGACCGGCATCACCGCCGGCATCCAGCACCGGTTCTAAGCAAGGCGAGGGCGCCGCTGCTGCATCGGTAGCGCGGCGCCTTTTACACGCGGGGCAGCAGGACGATCGCGTCCAGGCCCGCAACCTGCCCAGCTTCCATGCGGTTGAGCAGCTCGATGCTGCCGCCCGTGCGCTCGCACACCTCGCGGCAGATCGCGAGGCCCAGGCCGCTGCCGCTCGTGGGGTGGCCGGTGTGGAATGGTTCGAACAGGTGGTCCCGCATCGATTCCGCGATGCCCGGGCCACTGTCTCGCAGCAGCAGGCGCACCGCCTGCTCGGTGGCATTCACCGTGAGCGCCAAGGGCCGCCCCGGCGGCGTTTCGCGCACTGCGTTGTGCAAAAGGTTGCGCACCAGCTCGCGCAGCATCCACGCGTGCCCGTGTGTCCACACCGGCATCTCGGCGTGCAATTCGAAGTCGAGGTTCTTGTCGGCGATCAGCGGTGACATGTCGAGCGCCACTTCGCGGGCCACCTCGCTCAGGTCGACCGGGCCGGCTGCATCCTGCTCGTGCACCTGTTCGACCTTGGCCATTGCGAGCATCTGGTTCGCCAGGCGAATGGCGCGGTCGATCGTGCCGTGGATCTGCCCGAGCGTGACCTGCGGATCGGCGTGGCCGGACAGCCCGTTCTGCGCCTGTGTCTTGAGTACCGCGAGCGGCGTGCGCAGCTGGTGCGATGCATCGCGGACAAACTGCTTCTGCAGGCGAACCATGCGCGTGATCCGCTGCAGCAGGTCGTTCGTGGCCGCCACCACCGGCTGGAGTTCGAGCGGAAGCCCTTCGGTTCGAACGGGCGATAGATCGCGTTCACCCCGAGCAAGCACCTCGCGCCGGAGCACGTTCACCGGTCGCAGCGCGCGGCCGACAACCACCCAGGCGACGACCGCTACCACGGCGATCAGCAGCGCCTCGCGCAGCAGCGTGTCGATGAGCAGCCCCCGCGCCAACCGTTCTCGCACTTCGAGGGTTTCGGCGACCTGGATCAAGGCCACGCCCCGCTGGCTGGTGCTGGACATCGGCTCGTAGAGCGCTGCCATGCGGACGCGACGGCCGCGGTACTCGGTCTCGTAGAAATCGACCAGCGCCGCATAGGTGCTGCGCTTGGGCGGCGGCCCCTTGTACGCCGGCAGATCGCTGTGGCCCGACAGGAACTCGCCGTTGAAGCCCGAGATGCGGTAGTACATGCCGCCCTCGGTGCTCGCCTCGAAGATCTCCATGGCCGCAAAAGGGATCTCGACCTTCAGACCGTTCTCGTCCAGCTGCAGCAGCTCGCCGATGTAGCGCGCCGAGGCAAGCAGCGAGCGGTCATAGGCCGTGTTGATCGCATCGAGCGCACGCCGGTAACCGTCGACCGCGTCGATGCTCACGAACAGCGCGATCGGCAAGACGATGCCTGCCAGCAGATAGCGCCGCAGCGAGTGTTGTCGGCCCGGCTTCACGCAGCGGGTTTCAGGTCATCGTCGCGGAGCAGGTAGCCCAGGCCCCGCAGGGTGATGAGCGAGACACCGCTGCCGGCGAGTTTCTTGCGCAGCCGGTAGGCAACCACCTCGATGGCCTCGAACTGGATGTCCTGCTCCATCGGAAAGACCACCCGAAACAGCTTCTCCTTGGCCACCGCATGGCCCGGCCGCGCAATCAGCGCCTTGAGCAGCGCCTGTTCGCGCGGCGTGACTTCGAGCGGCTTGCCGGCGAGGTAGAACGCGCCGGAATCCACCTCCATCGTCAGCGGGCCGCACGAGAGCAGGGCGTCTTTCTTCGCATGGCGGCGGAGCAGCACGCGCACGCGCGCTTCGAGCTCGTCGAGGTCAAATGGCTTGGCCAGGTAGTCCTCGGCGCCGGCGTTCAGGCCGAGCACCCGGTCGCCCACCGCGCCACGCGCCGTCAGCACGAGGATCGGGACGTCGATGCCTTCGGTGTGAGCCTTGTGAAGCACCTGCAAGCCATCCATGCCGGGAAGCGTGAGGTCCAGCAAGGCGGCATCGGGCGGGTCATGGCGCAGGCACTGCAGGGCTTCGCTGCCGTTAGCGACATGCGACACCTCAAAGCCACGTCGCTCGAGGGCGAGTTGCAGTGCCTGTGCCATGGCGGCATCATCTTCGACCAAAAGCAATTTCATGGGCGGCAAGTGTGCCTCGTGCGAAGAGGACTTGTGACAAGGGTTGGCCCGCGTCACGGGCATGGCGGACAGCTCGATGACAGGCAGGCTTGCGGCGATTGATAGCCAATCGACAGCTTCGGCCGCCCGGCTAGGGTCGCCCCGGAGGGCGTGCAAATGTGCTGGTGGCAGCATGACATCTCAGTTTGAACAAAGGAGACACCATGCGCCGACTCGCGCTCAAAACCCTCGCCGCTTCGCTCGTCCTCGTGTTGGCAATGCCCTCACAAGCCGCTGACAACTTCAAGATCATGATTGGCGCCAACCCTGGCGGCGGCTACGACCAGGTCGGCCGCGGGCTCGGCAAGGCCATGCAGGAAGCCGGCGTGGCAGGCAGCGTGACCTACGAGAACAAGGGCGGTGCCGGCGGCACCATCGGGCTCGCCCAGTTCGCCAACTCCAGCAAGGGCGATCCCCACGCGATGATCGTGGTCGGCGCCATCATGGTCGGCGCCATCGTGCAGAACAACCCGCCGATCAAGCTGTCGGACGCGACACCGATCGCCCGCCTGATGGCCGAATACAACGTGTTCGTCGTGCCGGCCAACTCGCCCATCAAGTCGATGAAGGACGCGGTCGAGCAGATGAAGAAAGACCCGGCAAGCGTCAAATGGGGCGGCGGCTCGAAGGGCTCGATCGACCACCTGAGCGTGGCGATGATCGCCCGCGATGCCGGTGTCGACGTGAACAAGGTCAACTACGTGCCGTTCAAGGGCGGCGGCGAAGCCACTGCGGCCGTGCTCGGCGGCCACGTGACCGTGGGCACGAGCGGCTGGGGCGAGCTGCAGGAGTTCGTCAGCAGCGGAAAGATGCGCGCCATTGGCATCACCGCACCTGCGCGCGTCAAGGGCGTCGACGTCGCCACGCTGAAAGAGCAGGGCGTCAACGTGGAAATCGCCAACTGGCGCGGCGTCTACGGCGCCCCCGGCATCAGCGCCGAGCAGCGCAAGGCCCTGGCCGACAGCGTGATGAAGGCGACCAAGGCCAAATCGTGGGCGGACACCCTGGCCAAGAACAGCTGGGCACCGCTGCCGCTGATCGGCCCGGAGTTCGACAAGTACGTGGATGACGAGCACGCTCGCCTTCGCGCCCTGATGTCGAAGCTCGGCATGCTCTGAAAGGCGTGAACGCCTTCTGAGCATGCGTGCTCACCCGCTGCAACAGTCGTTGCGCCCTGGCGCGCAGCCACTGTTGCGGCTTTTGTCCTGTTGATGTTTTGTCTTTGAGTCGATCATGAAAAATCGGAGTTTCGTGTGGATCGGTGGCGGCGCGCTGCTGCTTGCCGCGCTGCTGGCCGTGGGTGCCGCGCAGATCAAGGGAAGCGCGGGCTATGCCGGCGCAGGGCCTGACTTCCTGCCGTGGACGGTTTCGGCGGCAATGGCCATTCTCGGCGTCTGCCTCATCGCGGGCGCACTCCGTTCGCACGCTGAATGGGTCAGCGCACCGGACTTTCCTCCACGCTGGCGAGCGGTCGCCTGGATCGGTGCCGGCCTGGTGCTCAACGCCTTGCTGATCGAGCACCTGGGCTTCATCCTGTCGTGCGCCGTGCTCTTTGCCTTTGCTGCGCGCGGCTTCCGCGTGGGCTCCGATGCCCGTCCGACCCTGCGCATGTTCGTGCAGGACCTGTTCATCGGCGCTGCCATCAGCGCCCCGGTGTTCTGGCTGTTCACCAAGGTGCTGGGCGTGACGCTGCCAGCGCTGGTGAAGGCCGGCGCCTGGATCTAAGGAGCGGTCATGGACGTCTGGACTTCGCTTCTCAACGGCTTCGCCACCGCCGGCACGCCGATCAACTTGATGTGGGCCTTCCTCGGCTGCCTGGTCGGCACCGCCGTGGGCGTGCTTCCCGGCATTGGCCCCGCGCTGGCAGTGGCCATGCTGCTGCCGCTGACCGCGCAGGTCGAACCGACCGCCTCGATGATCATGTTCGCCGGCATCTACTACGGCGCGATGTACGGTGGTTCCACCACCTCGATCCTGCTTAACACGCCGGGCGAGACTGCGTCGATGGTGACGGCCATGGAAGGCAACCTCATGGCGAAGAACGGCCGGGCTGGCGCGGCGCTGGCCACCGCGGCCATCGGCTCCTTCTTCGCAGGCACGATCGCCACCGTGCTGCTCACGCTCTTCGCGCCATGGCTCGCGGAGGTGGCCTTGCGGTTCGGCCCGCCGGAGAACTTCGCGCTGATGGTGCTGGCCTTCATCACTGTCTCGGCGGTGCTCGGTGCCAGTGTGCTGCGCGGCATGTGCTCATTGGCGCTGGGGCTCGCCGTCGGGCTGATCGGCATCGACGAGATCTCCGGCACCGCCCGCTACACGCTGGGTGTTCCGGAGCTGGTCGACCGCGTCGAGGTCACCTTGATGGCGGTGGGACTGTTCGCCGTCGGCGAGGCGCTGTATTACGGCCTGTACGAAGGCCGCGTCGTCGAGACGCAGCACAAGATGACGTCGCTGTACATGACGCGAGACGACTGGAAGCGCTCATGGCCGGCCTGGCTGCGCGGCACCTTTCTCGGCTTCCCGTTCGGCACCGTGCCGGCCGGCGGCACCGAGATCCCGACCTTTCTCTCCTACGCCACGGAGAAGAAGCTGTCCAAGCACAAGGAAGAGTTCGGTACCGTCGGCGCGATCGAAGGCGTGGCCGGCCCGGAGGCGGCCAACAATGCCACCGCCGCCGGCGTGCTGGTGCCGCTGCTGACGCTCGGCATCCCGACCTCGACCACCGCCGCCGTGCTGCTGTCGGCGTTCCAGAACTACGGCATCACGACCGGCCCGCAGCTCTTCACCAGCTCCAGCGCGCTGGTCTGGGCGCTGATCGCCTCGCTCTACATCGGCAACATCATGCTGCTGGTGCTGAACCTGCCGCTGGTCGGGCTGTGGGTCAAGCTGCTGAAGATTCCGCGCCACTGGCTTTATGCCGGCATCCTCGTCTTCGCGACGGTGGGCGTCTACGGCATGCGGCAATCGGCCTTCGACCTCTACCTGCTGTTCGGCATCGGCCTGCTCGGCATGCTGATGCGGCGCTTTGACTTCCCGACCGCACCAGTGATCGTCGGCATGATTCTCGGGCCGATGGCGGAGGCGCACTTCCGCAACGCCATGTCGATCGGCGAAGGCAAGCTCAGCGTCTTCATCGAACGGCCTCTGTCGCTGGCCGTGCTCGCGCTGTGCGTGGTGGTGATTGTTCTGCCGATCGTGATGCGATATCGCCGGCGCCAGGTCGAAGGGGCGGTCAAGCCAGCTTGATGGCGCTGACAGGCGCCTTTGCACGCGCATGAGCAGCGCGTGCATGAGATAGGCTTGAGGCCATGGACGCGCGCTCGATGATGCACAGAACTGCCCGGAGAGCGTTGCGCTCGTGCGCTGCAGTCATCGTCGCCGCCTTGCTCGGCCCGCTGTGCGAGCCGGCGCTTGCCGGCCCGCCCGATGGTTACCCAGCCGCCTACGGCAAGATCATTTCGGCGGCTCGCGATGAAGGCAAGGTGGTGGTGTATTCATCCACCGACGCCTCGGCCGTGGCCGCGCTGATTCGCGACTTCGAGCAGCTCTATCCAGGCGTGAAGGTCGACTACAACGACCTCAACACCGCCGAGTTGCACAACCGCTACCTCGCAGAGACGGCTGCCAAGCGCCCGTCCGCCGACGTGTTGTGGAGCTCGGCGATGGACCTGCAGATGAAGCTCGCGAACGACAACTATGCCGAGCGCTACAAGTCGCCCGAAGTGGGCTCGCTGCCCGACTGGGCGGTGTGGCGGGATTCCGCCTTCGGCACCACCTTCGAGCCGGCGGTGTTCGTCTACAACAAGCGCTTCGTCACCGGCAACGACATCCCGCAGACGCACGCCGACTTTGCCAGGCTGATCTCGACCCAGCGCGAGAAATACGGCGGCAACGTCATTACCTACGACGTCGAAAAATCGGCCATCGGCTTTCTATTCGCCACGCAGGACCTTCGGCTGCAGACCGGCTTCTGGGACCTGATCAAGGAGCTCGGCACGAATGGCGTCGAGCTCGAGACCAACACCTCGGTGATGGTCCAACGCATCGCCTCGGGGAAGGACTACCTCGGCTACAACCTGATCGGCTCGTACGCCTTGACCCGCGCACGGCGAGACCCCTTGATCGGCGTGGTGCTTCCGAAGGACTACACCTTGGTGATGTCGCGCATTGCGGTGCTGTCCCGGACGGCAGCACACCCCAATGCCGGCAAGCTGTGGCTCGACTACCTGCTGTCCAAACGAGGGCAGGCGCTGCTGTCTGCACGCTCCGAGTTGTTTTCGATTCGCAGCGACGTGCCGGGCGAATTCACCGCGGCCACGCTCCGAGAGACCCTGGGCGGCGCGCTGAAGGCCATCACGGTGGGGCCGGCCTTGCTGGTCTTTCTCGATCAGTCCAAGAAGCAGGACTTTCTGCGGCACTGGCGGCGCGAGACCAGCGCCGTCAAGTAGCGGCGGCCGCTGCTGAGCCGGCGGCTTGCTCCATGGCCGGGAAGACGATGCGAACGTGCAGCCCCGAGCCTGCCGCCGAGGTGCCAAGCTCGATGCGCGCGTGGTGGGCCGCGCTGATGTCGCGCACGATCGACAGCCCCAGGCCTGACCCGGCCTGCGCCGCCGTTGTCCCCCGGTAGAACCGCTCGAACACCATCTCACGCTCGTCCAGCGCGATGCCGGGACCGTCGTCTTCGACCTCCAGCACCGCCGGCGGCCCGTGCGCCACGCGAACCGTCACCGTGCCATGTGCGCGGCCATGCAGGATGGCGTTGTCGATCAGGTTCGCGACGAGTTCACGCAGCAGCAGCCCATGCCCCATGACGACCGCGGCTTCGGCCGATTCGTCGAAGCTCAGGTCGATCGACCGCTTGCGCGCCGCCGGCACGTAGTCGAGCGCGGTGGCGCGAACCAGCTGGCTCAGGTCGACGACTTCGTTGCGCTGGTTCTGCAGCACCTCGGGGTCCGTGCGCGCCTGAAGCAGCAGCTGCGAGATCAGGCGCGCCAGGCGGTCGATGTCTGAATGCACGTCGACCAGGGTTTCGCGCAGCAGATCGTCACGGTCTTGGCGAAGGCTGTATTCGATCTGCGTGCGCATTTCGGACAACGGTGTGCGCATCTGGTGCGAAGCGTCGGCAATCAATTGCTGGCGGCTCGCCAGCAACCGCTGGATGCGGGCGGTGTGCTGGTTCAGCGCGCCGATCAGCGGGCGCACTTCTTTCTGGACGCTCGATGCATCGATGGGAGCGAGGTCAGACGGGTCGCGCGCGACGATGCTGTCGCGCAGGCGTGACAGGGGCCGAAAGCCGCGCATCAGGCCGAACCAGACGAGCAGGCCCGCCGCCACGATCAGGGCCGCCTGCCGCATCAGACCTTCGACCAGTATCTGGTTCGACAGCGCGGCGCGTGCTTCGCCGGTCTCGGCCACGATCACGACGACGGGCGCTTCCATCGCCGAGCCGTAGAGCGGCTTGTTCATCGCCACCAGGTGAACCTGCTCGCCGCGGTATTGCTCGGCATAGGTGACCGATCCCTCGCCGGAAGGCGACAGCTTGCCGGGCAAGGGCAGGTCGTCGTAGCCGGTCAGTGTCTTGCCGCCCGGCGCAACGACGCGGTAGAAGATGCGTTCCTGGATGTTCGATTCCAGCAGCTGCAGCGCGGCGTACGGCAGGTCGACCACGATCTCGCCGTCTTTCACGTCGACGTTTTCGGCGATCGCGTCGGCTGACGCCATCAGCAAGCGATCGAAGGCGAGGTTGGCCGTCGAGACTGCAGCCAGGTTGCTGAGCCACGCGTTGACGAGCAACAGCAGCAGCAGCGGAACCAGCAACCAACGCAGCAGCTGAAGGCGAAGGCTGTCAGCCGGCTTCGAGAACATAGCCCAGGCCGCGCAAGGTCACGATGGCCACACCGGAGTCGTGAAGCTGCTTTCGCAGGCGATGGATGTAGATCTCGACCACGTCTTGCCCGGTCGTGGCGTCCATCGAGAAGACGTGTTCGTACAGCGCGGACTTGCTGACGGCTTTTCCGGCGCGCATGAGCAGCACCTCGAGCACTGCATGCTCCTTCGGCCGCAGCAGCAGCCTGCGGCCTTGCAGCGTGAACACGCGGCCGCTGCTGTCGTATTCCAGGGGACCGACGGCCAGCTTCGGTGCACTCGCGCCGTGTGCACGGCGTATCACCGCGTGCAGGCGCGCTTCGAGTTCGGTCAGGTCGAAGGGCTTGGGCATGTAGTCATCGGCGCCGAGGTTCAGGCCCTTGACGCGGTCTTCGAGTTCGCCACGCGCGGTCAGCACGATCACGGGTGTCGACTTGCCTCGCTCGCGCAGCCGCTGCAGCACGACCAGACCGTCCATGCTCGGCAATGAGAGATCGAGGATGACGGCGTCGTAGTTCTCGGTGAGCAGCAGCGAGTCGGCCTGCGCGCCATCGTGTGTCTGGTCGACCGCGAAACCGTGCTGTTCAAGGGCCTTGCTCAGCCAGGAGGCCAACTTGAGACTGTCTTCGACTAGCAGCAAACGCATGGTGAGAGAGATTCGATTTYGGCGGCGGGGGAGGGCCCGTCATTGGGCCGGGGCGACAAGGGCAACACGTCGGGGTTTTCCATAGGGGCTCGCAAAGTAAAGCGGCACGAAAGGTTCGCAAAAACAGAATGCGCCCGTGCGGTGTGAAGCGCCTCGCTGCAGACCGCACAACCGATCACGTCGCGCTCATCGCTGCGTGATCGTCAATCAAAAAAAGAGCCATCAGCCAACTCGAGACGAACGTATGAACAAGACCGCGATCTGCATGGCGATTCTCGCCACTTCTTCACCTGCCACGCCACGTTCTCGCATGAACGCTTCGATCTGAAGACCGGGACGACCGCGCCGATGCAAACCACCGAATTCCACCCGCAAAAGATTGCTTGAACATGAAAAAACTCTTCGCAACATCGACCTTGCTCGCCACATTGGTCGCCACCGCGTGGCCGTCGCTCGGCATGGCAGCCGACAAGGTTGTCTTGGCCGTTGGCGGCATGGAAAAACAGATCTACCTGCCTGCCCGCCTGACCGAGCAACTCGGCTTCTTCAAGGAGCAGGGCCTCGAAGTGGAGATGATCAACACGCGCGCCGGCGTGGAGGCCGAGAACGAATTGATCTCGGGTGACGTGCAGGCCGTGGTCGGTTTCTACGACCACACCATCGACATCCAGAGCAAGGGCAAGTCGATCACCTCCATCGTGCAACTCAGCCGCACGCCGGGCGAAGTGGAGCTGGTGGCGACCAAGCTGGCGAATGAAATCAAGTCGCCGGCCGACTTCAAGGGCCGCACGCTCGGCATCACCGGTGTCGGCTCGTCGACCGATTTTCTGACCCAGGCCCTCGCATCCAAGGCCGGACTGAAGGCCGGCGACTACTCGACCATCGCCGTCGGTGCGGGCGGTACGTTCATCGCGGCCATCAAGCAGAGCAAGATCGACGCAGGCATGAGTACCGAGCCCACGATCGGGCAGCTGCTGAGTACCGGTGAAGCCAAGGTGCTGGTCGACCTGCGTTCGGTGGAAACGACGCAGGCCGCGCTGGGCGGCCCGTACCCGGGCGCATCGCTGTACGTGTCGTCGAGCTGGCTGGAGAAGAACAAGCCGGTGGCGCAAAAGCTCGCCACCGCGATGGTCAAGACCATGCGCTGGATGGCCTCGCACTCGGCCGCCGAGATCGCCGACAAGATGCCCAAGGAGTACATGGTGGGCAACCGCGATCTGTACGTGCAGGGCTTGGCTGCAGGCAAGTCGCAGTTCACCGTGGATGGCCGCATGCCTGCCAATGGCCCCGAGACGGTGCTGAAGGTGATGTCTTCGTTCTCGAAGAACGTGATGGGAAAGCAGATCGACCTCAGCAAGACCTACTCGGTTGAGTTTGTCGACGCTGCCAACAAGGGACTCAAATGAAAGCGACGCCCGAAATGATGGTGCCCTCGATGAACGCCTCTTCGCCCCCAGCCATTCAGATCACCGGCGTGACGCGCCGCTTCCTGACACCGGAAGGCACCTTCCACACCGCCATGCACGACTTCAGCCTCACGGTGAAACGAGGCGAGTTCGTGTGCGTGGTCGGGCCGACAGGTTGCGGCAAGTCGACCACGCTGAACCTCGTCACCGGCCTGATCACGCCGAGTGCCGGGCAGGTGCGGGTGATGGGCCAGCCGGTCAACGGC
Organism: Rhizobacter sp. P2_G4; assembly: GCF_056403575.1. Lineage (NCBI taxonomy): Bacteria > Pseudomonadati > Pseudomonadota > Betaproteobacteria > Burkholderiales > Sphaerotilaceae > Rhizobacter > Rhizobacter sp. P2_G4. The sequence continues at coordinate 241,388 of NZ_JBFUFG010000003.1, forward strand.
ATCGATCAACGCGTCGGCTTCGTCTTCCAGAGCGATGCGTTGTTCCCGTGGCGCAATGTGCTCGACAACGTGGCCGCCGGCCCGCGCTATCGCGGCGTATCGAAGGCCGAGGCCAACGACAAGGCCCGGCACTGGATCGCCCGCGTGGGGTTGGGCAAGTTCGAGACGCTCTATCCACACCAGTTGTCGGGTGGCATGCGCAAGCGCGTCGCCTTGGCCCAGACCTTCATCAACGAGCCGGAGATCCTGCTGCTCGACGAGCCCTTCAGCGCGCTCGACATGCAGACCCGTACCGTGATGCAGGACGAACTGCTCAAGCTGTGGTCCGGCACACAGGCTTCGGTGGTGTTCGTGACCCACGACCTCGAAGAAGCGGTGGCCCTCGCCGACCAGGTGGTGGTGCTGACCGCCAGCCCTGCGACGGTGAAGAAAGTGCACACCATCGACCTGCCGCGCCCGCGCGTCATGTCTGACATCCGCTACGAGCAGAAATTCATCGACATCGCCCGGCACATCTGGGACGACCTGCGAGAAGAAGTCCAGATCGGCCAACGGCTCCTGCCGTCCGCCACACATTGAACACGAGGTGCGCATGAACACGAATACAAGCATGACCGCAACAGCCACGACAACCCCATTGGCCGCTGCTACCCCGGCGGCACCCGCCGACTTTTCACTCGGCACGCTGGAACGGCAGGCACTCGCCCGCCACAAGCGGCGCCACGCCGTCGTCATCTCGCTGCGCATCGCGATCTTCGTCGCGGTGGTCGGGCTTTGGGAGGCTGCCACGGCGTTCGGCTGGATCGATCCTTTCTTCTTCGGCAGACCCTCCGGCGTCGCACGGCAGATCTATGAGTGGTTCACCGAGGGCACGTCGCAAGGCTCGCTGTGGGCACAGATGGCCGTCACGCTCGAAGAGACGGTGCTGGGCTTTCTGATCGGCTCGGTTGCAGGCATCGTCTGCGGCATCGCGCTCGGCCGCAACCGCTTCCTGGCCGACGTCTTCAGCCTGTACATCAAGATCGCCAACTCGATTCCGCGCGTGGTGCTCGGCTCGATCTTCATCATCTCGCTCGGCCTAGGCATGGCCTCCAAGGTGGCGCTGGCCGTCGTGATGGTGTTCTTCGTGGTCTTCGCCAACGCCTTTCAAGGTGTTCGCGAGGCAGACCGCGCGATGATCGCGAACGCACAGATTCTGGGTGCTTCGCAATGGCAGCTGACGACCACCGTCGTCATCCCGTCAGCGATGAGCTGGATTCTGGCCAGCCTGCATGTCAGCTTCGGCTTTGCGCTGGTGGGCGCGGTGGTGGGTGAGTTCCTCGGCTCCAAGCAGGGCATCGGCCTGCTGATCTCGACGGCGCAGGGCGCCTTCAATGCCAATGGCGTGTTCGCGGCGATGATCATCCTGGCGGTGCTCGCGCTCGGTGCGGAATACCTCATCACCTTGATCGAGAACCGTCTCGTTCGCTGGAAGCCGGCACAGCTGAGCGATCTCGGCGCTTGATCTCCTGGCGGTACCCCGGCGACGCGCGGGGTACCTTACCGGTTTAAGCTTGGCGCAGCTTTAAACCGTCGACCTGCCTGGAGACTCAGTGAACGTCTTGTATGTACACGGCATGGGTCGCTCCCCGTTATCGGGTTGGCTCATGCTGCGACGCCTGCGGAAAGTCGGGATGTCGACAAGCACCTTCGGATACATGGTTTCCTTGGAGACCTTCGATTCGATAGTGACGCGCCTGATCGCCCGCCTGGTTGAAACGGCCGAGACACATCCCTATGTGCTGGTCGGCCACTCACTCGGTGGCGTGCTGATTCGCGCTGCGCTGAATGGCCTGCCGGCAGGCGTCACCCATCCCAGGCATGTTTTCCTCCTGGGGTCGCCAATCAAGACATCGCGTCTGGCTGTTCGACTCAAGGCCAACGCTCTCTTTCGGTTTGCCACACGCGACTGCGGTCAACTTCTGAGCTCTGCCCATCGCCTCCAAGCAATCGGCAACATCTCGGCTCCGACGACTGCCATCATCGGTACTCGCGGAATCTCGATGAACCGCGGCCCGTTCGCAGGTGAGTTGAACGACGGCGTCGTTTCTGTATCCGAGGTCTCGGCACCATGGATCGGAACGCAGCTACAAATTCCCGTCATTCACGCTTGGCTTCCCGCCAGTGCGCTCACCACAGACATCATTTTGCGCACGGCGAATGCAGGCTAGCCCGTGAGACCGCTGGAATGCTTAAGCAATATCCTCGGCCCAAGAGGTTCGCTCCAGTGCCTATCACGTCGGAGCCCCTGGTTCAGGAACCGTAAAGACTGAAGGTGCAATATCGAGCAGACCCGTCCCGATCCGCAAAATGAAGAAGTTCGAGTGCATGAAAACTATCGTCACCTTGCTGCGAACACTGCTCTTCTTCACCCTCATGCTACTTTGGGCTTGCAATTTTCCGCATCACCAGGTCTCGGACTACATCGGCTCCATCTTCCCGTGGCCGAGTGAGAAATCGTGGAAGTGGAGCGCATTGCTGCTTGAGGGCGCGCTGATCCAACTTGCGATCGGTCTACCGATGGCGTTCCTGCTGAGCTTGACGTTCAGCAACTTGGCAATTCGCGTTGCCTGCGCGCTAGCGGCCGTTTTCGCGGTCCGTGCACTCTTCGAACTGCCAAGTACGCTGTCTCCACCGTTCGGCACGGCCTTAATCGTCTACCTGGCGGCCTGCCACTTTCTATCTCTCTTAGGTTTGACGGTAGTCGTTCGTCGTCGACTATTGCGCTTCAATCCTTCCTTCAAGCGTGCGCCCTTAAGAGCTGCCGCATAAGCCAAGCGTCGGCAACTGCTAGCGTGTTGAGTTGGCCTGATTCAAGGTAAAGAAGAGTCCTGCAAGCCCTCACCAAGCTCTTGCGACTTCATCACTGCTGTGAACGCTAAGGCTGGCTGGTGACAACCACAAGGTCACGAACAACTGCAGCGGCTTGGGACGCGCGCCGTGATTGATCAACTTCACCGCCACGGAGGGTCACCCGAACGTCCATGTCCGGCAGCAGCTTCAAGTGTGGGTTCGGGAACTCCGCCATCAGCGGCTTTTGCTCCATGTACCCCTCGACGATCACGGAGGAAAAGCGCAGCTTGCCTTCAATCGGATAAGCCGTCCCATCCTTCAGAAACAAGCGCACGCGCAGTGCGCCTCCATCGTTGACTTGCTGGGAGAGCCCCTCGTTCACCAACTGATGAACGGCGCCCGATGACGCAAGCTCGACCATCATCGGATCAAGAGGTTGGATCGTCACGAGCGGATCCAACCCATCCACGGAAACCAGCGTGCCCACGTCCACCGACGAGGCTCCGATGCGGCCCGCTGCAGGCGCCACGATGCGGGTTGCCAACATGCTCGCCTGAGCATTGCGAAGCGCCAACTGCGCCGCAGCCAGTTTCGACTTCGCATCAATCAATGACGCGGTGGTGTTGTCGGGCTCGCCTACACCGATGCCTGCCAGCTCTTGTTGCCAGCGCGCCTTGCGTTTTGCCGAAGCGAGCGCAGCCTCGGCTTTGGCGACCGCAGCAATGGCAGTCGCGACATTCGCACGGTGGGGCGCCGGATTGATCTGATACAGAAGCGCGCCGGCCTTGACCTCGCTGTGGTCCTTGAAGTTTCGAGACAGCACGGCCCCGCCAACGCGGGGCCGAATCTCGACGCTTCCTGGTGGCACCGTGCGCCCCGTCAACTCGATGGCGTCGGACTGCGCCGTGGCTTGATCCACGATGTTGGCTTCGCGCGCCGGCGACGGCCGGCCCGGTCCTGCCCACGCGTTCAGCAAACAGAGAAGCGGAAGAAGGGCGCAGAGTTGGCGCCGATTGGCAAAGCGTGCTGGCATGGCAGGTCTCAGATCAAATTCACTGAAGCGACTTGTGTGAGCCGGGATGTAGAAAGAATGATGGGGGAAAGGGCAAGAAGACACATGCCAATGCGCTGACCAATTCGTGATCATGCGATTGCGCGGCGTGCAAAGTGCTCAAGTCCGACGTCGATGGAAGCGCGGAGAAGAAGCCGGACACAGGTGCAGATGCGGCGTCGTCCTTCACGTCTCTCACGCGGGCTGACGGCTGCGGCGAGGCGTGATGACCGGGATCAGGTCATCGTCGTGCATGGGCTGGGTTTCTGCGAAAGCAGAGGGGATGTCATCGCTTTCCTGACCCAGAAACGATGACATCAGCACGTTGATGCGCACGCCTTCTGCACGAACTTCTGGAGGCTTCGGCTGGCTGGGCGGTGTGGGTGGGGCAGGGGGTGCAAGCGGGGCCGCCGATGGAGCCTGGTCGATTGCCGCCTTCACCAGCCGGCCGAGCGAGGTGCGGGCTGCCTGGAGCTGCAGCTCCGAGTTGACACGCTCGGCCCGGTGCCGCGCCACCACGGCTGACCACTGCTGGTCGACCTCATTGATCGCCTGCCGCATGCGTTTGTTGCCGTGCGAACGCGCAATTTGAATGGCCACAGCGAAGCCGACTGTCGCGCCACCCAGCGCGGCCGCTGCCATCAAGGGCCAGGATTCCTGAAATGTCGTCATGTGTTGCGAGCCCTTTGCGCGGGTGCCACGCACGCCCAGGCACAGGCCAGGCTTACGACACATTCACGTTCTATCGTCACGACCATCTGTGGTTTCCGTTGTGATGGAGTTTCATGCCGGGCCCGCGTAGAGGGTGTTGATCCGCCTGGTGTCCAGGCGCAAGCGTACCTTCGTGCCCATGCCGGGCGCACTCTGTATGTGCAGGTCGCCCCCGAGCAAACGCGAGCGCTCATCCATCGAGAGCAGGCCGTGCCCCCGATGCTTTTGCGAGGTGTCGAAGCCGATGCCGTCGTCCGCGATCGTCAATGACCAGCCATCGGCGTCCGGTTTCAGACTCAGTGCAACGTGCGTCGACATGGCATGCCGGCGCACGTTGGTGAGCGACTCCTGGACGATGCGGAACACCATCGTGGCCGCATCGGAAGGCAGGCCGTGGGCCGACGCTGCCAGCTCCAGCCGGCAAGGCACGCCGGTGTCGCGGGTGAACTCGGAGGCCTGCCATTCGATCGCTGCGATCAGGCCGCCATCGAGCGCCGGCGGGCGCAGCTGCGAGACCAGCGCACGCAAGCTGGCGACGAGGCGGTCCACCCGGTTGAGCAGCATGTCGTGCGGGCTGACGCCTGCCGACTGCTCGGTGCCTTCGCGCACGCGCAGCACCGAGACCTCCATGCGCAGTGCGGCGAGCTGCTGGCCCATCTCGTCGTGCAGCTCGCGCGAGATGCGCTTGCGTTCCTCTTCGAGGGCCATGGCGTTGTGCTCGCCGAGTTTGCGCAGTGCCTGCTGCGAGGCCTCGAGCTCGGCGGTGCGCGCACGGACCTTGTGCTCGAGCTCTTCGCACGCGTCCTGCACGCGGCTGGCCATGGCGGCGAACTCGCGCGCAACGTCGCCGATCTCGTCCTGCGCTTGCGTGGGCAGCATGCTGTGGTCCACCGGTTGCTGGGCGAGCCCGAGACGTTTCATGGCATCGGTGAGCTGCAGCAGCGGCCGCGCCACCTGCTGCAGCAGGATCGAGCGGATGATGAGAATCTCCACCGCCAGCATCACCAGCCCGAGGCCGACGACGATGCCCAGGTTGAGCAGGGTGGCCGGCCGCATCAAGGCCTTGGGGTAGCGAACGGCCAGGGCCCATTGCGTCTCCGGGATCACGCCGAGCGCGACGATCTCGTGCGGCGTGTCGATCAACTGCACCTCGCCTGGCTTCGCCGAATGGCTGGCCTTGAGCAACGGGAGGTCGTCTTTCAATTCCAGTGAGTGAATCGAGGCCTGGCCTTCGCTGAGCTTGATGGCCTCGGCGTGGTCTGCATGAAAGATCAGCGTGCCCTTGTCGTCGACCTGGAAGATGGTGCTCTGCGATCCAGCGAGCAGCGGCGCGGCGGTGCGTTGCATCAACTGATCGAGCAGCACATCCACGCAGGCAAGGATCTTGTGCCGGCCCGACGCATCGGCGGCGTCGGCTGTCGCAACGGTGGTCATCCAGGCGTTGTTCGAGAAGTCCCAGTACATGCGGGTGAAGAGCGTGTCGCTCTTCGCCGACCCGAACCCGCGCTCGTAGAACTCGTAGGTCTCGAGCTTCAGCGCCTCAGGCCCTGAGTAGGTGAAGATCTTCGCGATGTCGGCCGCTTGGTAGATCGGGAAACCTTTCTCGGGCACCACGCCATAGAAGTTGAAGAGCCGCCCCTTCGTGCTCGAACCGTACTTGTTCGACAGCAGGTACGACAGCATGAACCGTGCCTTGATGTCGTCGTCGGGCGGTGTCTGCGGCGCGTAGGTGGCCGACATCAGCGGGAAGCGCCGGCCATCGGGCAGCGCCTGGCCTTCGAACAGGCCCGGCCGCTGGGTGTACGAACCGTCGTCGTGGCGGTAGAAGACGAGGTCGAAGTCGTGTGCCAGCGTCACGCGTTCGCGCGGGTCGGCGTAGGCCGATTTGAATTCGTCGAGGAAGTTCTTCTGCAGGGCTTTGATCTCCCTGAACTCGAGCGATTCGCGCTGCAGCTTCTGCTCGGTCGACGTCACCAGCTGCCGCTGTATGGCCTGCTTGATCGATGCGTCATTCACCCAGTAGGAGACCACGCCGCCGAGGGCCGAGACGAGCGCGATGCGCATCGCCGTACGGTAAAGGGCTCGCGCGACGATGGACTGCTTCATTGAGGCGCGGAGCTGGACAACGGTGTAACGGAAGCGACGAGTCTAGAAAGAACCCAGGCACCTCACATGACGGAACTCTTATCAATCCATGACGACCTGAGGAGAGAAGCCCCGCGGTGCCAAAGATTCCCGTCGACGGCGCGCGGCGCAAATCGTGACCTGTTCAGCGTCGAGCGTCACCAGGCGCCCTCGTACAAATCGTTGCCAAAGCCCGCCAGTGGCCGAAGCCTTTTGGATCGGTCCGAAAAAAGCGCGTCGATATACTTTGCCGATGCGCCGCTTCGTTGCGATCCTCCTGCTGATGGTTCTGTCGGTCCAGTTCTCTTGGGCGGCTGCGGCGAGCTATTGCGAGCATGAGCAAGACGCAACACCCCAGCACATCGGCCACCACGAACACCAGCACCCCCAGGCTGAACCGGAGGTCGACAAGTCCCTGGCCGATACCCCGGATGAAGACGGCTCGAAGAAGGCCGCAGGCGGCCACGCCGACTGCGCCTACTGCCATCTGAGCGCAGCCAAGAACTTCTCCACGCTGACGATGACGCTGCCTCGCAGCGCCGCATCTTCACCCGCACTCGCAGCCACCGTGGCGGTCGAGTCGCATCTGCTCGAGCGCATCGAACGCCCGAAATGGCACCGCGCCTGATCCGGCGCGGTCGCTCGTCCTTCTCAGCTCACCTCTGACTGCCGACTGATTCCGCGCCGGATTCTTCCCTCGTTGCCTTTTCAACGTTCTGGAGAATTCGATGCGCAGGCTGTTGCCGGCCCTGGTATGGGCCGCCCTTGTTCCTATCTTTGTTCCTATTTCGTCCGTGGCCCAACAGGCCGCGCCTCCGCCTTCCACCGCGGCGACCACACTCACGCTGCAGCAGGCTCAAGCTGCCGCACTGACCCATCACCCCGCGCTGCTCGCTGCGCAACGAGAGGTCGAGATCAGCGAGGCCGGTCAGATCCAGGCTGGCGCTCGCCCCAATCCGACCCTGAGCGCCGAGGTGGAAGACACCCGGCGCGCCACGCGAACGACGACCATCCTCCTCGCGCAGCCGATCGAGCTGGGCGGCAAGCGATCCTCTCGACTTCAGGCGGCTGATCGCACACGCGACCTGGCGCTGGCCAGCCTGAAAGACCGGCGTGCGGAGATCCGCGCCGCAGTCACTGCCGCTTTCTTCGATGCGCTGATTGCGCAGGAGCGCGAACAGCTGGCCGATGCTTCGCTGAAGCTCACCCAGCGCGGCACCCTGGCCGTGGGCAACCGCGTGACGGCCGGCAAGGTCTCACCTGTCGAAGAGACACGTGCCAAGCTGGCCGAGGCCAATGTCCGCATGGAAGAGATGAAGGCGCGCAGCGAGCTCGCCACCGCACGACAACGCCTCGCGTCGGCCATGGGCTCGCCCGCGGGCACGGCAACGCTGCAAGGCATGGCCGCAGACATACCTTCGGAGCCAGAGGCTGGCCAGAGCGACGCGCGTGGCAGGCAATCTCCGGCCACTCAACGAGCGCGTGCCGAAGTGGAACACGCCGCAGCGCTGGTCGACGTGGAGCGCGGCCGGCAAACGCCGGACGTGACGGTCAGCGTGGGCGCCAAGCGCGACGCCGAAGCGCAGCGCCAGGTGGCAGTGATCGGCCTGTCGATTCCGCTGCCGTTTTTCGACACCAACCGCGGTGCGGTGCTGGCATCGCATCGGCGCCTGGACCAAGCACGCGATGAGCTGGCGATGACGGAACTGCGTGTCCAGACCGAGCTGCACGCCGCCGTCGAGCAGCTGCGCACGGCACGCGCCGAAGCACGGTCCTTGCAGGACGAGGTTCTCCCCGCGGCGCGGAGCGCTCACGACGCCACGGTGGCCGGCTACGAACTCGGGAAGTTTGGCTTGCTGGAAGTGCTGGATGCGCAACGCAGCCTGCTGCAGGCCAGAACGCAACACCTGCAGGCCTTGTCCAGCGCGCACCGCGCGGCGGTCGACGTCGAGCGCCTGCTTGGCGAGCCCGCTGCAGCCTCCCAAAACACTCCGACCACGAGATAGGACCCTCATGAAACTGAATCGAGACGCCGTGGTTGCACGCCTCGGCAAAAAGCAGGCGATGGCCATCGTGGCAATCGTCCTCATTGGCATCGTCATGGGGGCGGCCATCCTCAGAAGCGCGCCAGCCAAGCCGGCCGGCGATGAGCACGGCCACAGCGAAGCCAAGGAACATGACCATGGCGACCATGGTGGCCACGACGAGCACGAGGACAGCGCTTCCGCCAAGAAAGGCCCGCACGGCGGCGACCTGTTCATCGAGGGCGACTTCGGCCTGGAAGCTCAGCTGGCAGAGGAGGGCGGTGACCCGCGCCTGAAGGTGTGGTTGTTCCGGGCTGGCAAGCCGCTGCCGCCCACCGCGGCCAAGCTCAGCGTCAAGCTGGTTCGCCCCGGCGGCGAGGAAGAAGAACACAGCTTCGCCGTCGACAAGGACGCGCTCAAGAGCGTCAAGCCCATCGCCGAGCCGCACATCTTCGAGGCGACAGTCAGTGCCCAGACGCCGACCGAGCCCTACCTCTTCACCTTCTCACGCCAGGAAGGCCGGGTGGCGATGGGCGACGCGCAGGTCAAGGCAGCCGGCATTACGCTGGACACGACATCGGCCTCGGCCATCCGATCCAGCCTGCAGCTGCCCGGCGAGATCCGCTTCAACGAAGACCGAACCGCGCACGTCGTGCCACGGGTTGCCGGTGTCGTCGAAAGCGTGTCCGCCGATCTTGGCCAGCAGGTCAAGCGAGGCCAGGTGCTCGCGGTGATCTCCAGCGCCACGGTCTCCGAGCAGCGCAGCGAGCTGCGCACCGCCCAGCAGCGCCTGGCACTGGCACGCACGACCCACGACCGAGAAAAGAAGCTCTGGGAGCAGAAGATCTCGCCGGAGCAGGACGTGCTGCAAGCGCAGCAGGCACTGCACGAGGCCGAGATCGCGGTGGCCAATGCCACGCAGAAGCTGAGTGCTGTAGGGGCAGGCGCTTCCGCCGGCACGCTGGGTCGCTACGAGCTGCGCGCGCCATTCAACGGCATGGTGGTCGAGAAGCACCTGGCGCTGGGCGAGTCGGTCAAGGAAGACGCCAACGTCTTCACCATCTCTGATCTCTCTACCGTCTGGGCAGAGATGAGCATCGGCGCCAAGGACTTGCCGCAAGTGCGGGTCGGCGAGAAGGTCACCGTTCGATCGACGGCCTTCGACGCGGCAGTGGCCGGCACGGTCTCGTACGTCGGCGCGCTGATCGGCGAGCAGACCCGAACGGCCAAGGCCCGCGTGACGCTCGCCAACCCCAAGTTGACCTGGCGGCCTGGCCTGTTCGTGAACGTCGAGGTGCTGGGCTCGGAGGCCAGTGCCGCGGTCACTGTGTCGGCCGATGGCGTCCAGTCGCTCAACGACAAGCCGGTGGTGTTCTTGAAGGTGCCTGGCGGCTTCATTCCCCAGCCGGTGCAGCTCGGGCGCGCCGACGGCAAACGCGTCGAGATCCTGAGCGGCCTGCGCCCCGGCGCGCAGTACGCCGCGGCCGGCAGCTTCGTCGTCAAGTCCGAGCATGGCAAGGGTTCTGCCACGCACACCCATTGATGGCCGAGGACACGACCCATGTTTGAACGCCTCATTCGTTTTGCCATCGAGCAACGCTGGCTCGTATTGCTGGCCGTGCTCGGCATGGCCGGCCTCGGCATCTACAGCTACCAGAAGCTGCCGATCGATGCCGTGCCCGACATCACCAATGTCCAGGTGCAGATCAACACCGCGGCCACCGGCTACTCGCCGCTGGAGACGGAGCAACGCATCTCCTATCCCATCGAGACCGTGATGGCCGGCTTGCCGGGGCTGGAGCAGACGCGATCGCTGTCTCGCTACGGCCTCTCGCAGGTGACGGTGATCTTCAAGGACGGCACCGACATCTACTTCGCCCGCCAGCTGGTCAACGAGCGCATCCAGTCGGCAAGAGACCAGTTGCCTGCCGGCATCAGCCCGGTGATCGGGCCCATCTCCACCGGTCTGGGCGAGATCTACCTCTGGACGGTGGAGGCGCAGGACGGTGCGCGCAAGCCCGACGGCACGCCGTACACACCCACCGACCTGCGCGAGATCCAGGACTGGATCATCAAGCCGCAGCTGCGCAACGTGCCCGGCGTCACGGAGATCAACTCCATCGGCGGATACGCGAAGGAGTACCAGGTTGCCCCTCGCCCCGAGAAGCTCTCGGCCTACGGGCTCACCATGGCCGATGTGGTCACTGCCCTGGAGCGCAACAACGCCAACGTCGGTGCCGGCTACATCGAGAAGCGCGGCGAGCAGTACCTGATCCGTGCGCCCGGCCAGGTGCGCAACACCGATGACCTGGGCAACGTGATCCTGGGCAACGCCGATGGCGTGCCGATCCGCGTGCGCGACGTCGCCGAGGTCGGCCTCGGGCAGGAGCTTCGCACCGGCGCCGCCACCGACAACGGCCGTGAGGTGGTGCTGGGCACGGTGTTCATGCTGATCGGCGAGAACAGCCGCACCGTCTCGCGTGCGGTCGACAAGAAGATGCTGGAGATCAACCGCACGCTGCCGGCCGGCGTGCATGCGGTCACCGTGTACGACCGTACCGTGCTGGTCGACAAAGCCATCGCCACGGTCAAGAAAAACCTGCTCGAAGGCGCGGTGCTGGTGATCGCGGTGCTGTTCCTGTTTCTTGGAAACATCCGCGCGGCACTGATCACCGCGCTCGCGATCCCGCTGTCGATGCTGTTCACCTTCACCGGCATGGTGAACCAGAAAATCAGCGCCAACCTGATGAGCCTGGGCGCGCTCGACTTCGGAATCATCATCGACGGCGCGGTCGTGATCGTCGAGAACTGCGTGCGGCGCCTGGCGCATGCGCAGGCACACCACGGTCGGCCGCTCACGCGCAGCGAACGCTTCCATGAAGTGTTTGCCGCCTCGCAGGAGGCGCGCCGGCCGCTGCTCTTCGGCCAGCTGATCATCATGATCGTGTACCTGCCGATCTTTGCGCTCACCGGCGTCGAAGGGAAGCTCTTCCACCCAATGGCGTTCACGGTGGTGATCGCCTTGCTCGGCGCGATGATCCTGTCGGTCACCTTCATCCCGACTGCAGTGGCGCTCTTCATCGGCCGGCGCGTGGCCGAGAAAGAGAACCGCGTGATGGGCTGGGCACGGCAGGCCTACGCGCCGATGCTGAGCCGCGTGATGTCGATGCGCCCGCTGGTCGTGGTGGTTGCCGTGGTGGCGGTGGTGCTGTCGGGCCTGCTGGCCACGCGCCTGGGAACGGAGTTCGTGCCCAACCTCAACGAAGGCGACTTCGCGATCCAGGCGCTGCGCATCCCCGGCACCAGCCTCAGCCAGTCGGTGCAGATGCAGCAACAGCTGGAAAGCACCTTGAAGGCCAGGTTCCCGGAGATTGAGCGCATCTTCGCGCGCACCGGCACGGCAGAGATCGCCTCCGACCCGATGCCACCCAACATCTCCGACGGCTACGTGATGCTCAAGCCGATGGACCAGTGGCCGCAACCGCGCAAGACGCGAGAGCAATTGCTCGCGGCGGTGCAGGAAGAGGTCGCCAAGCTGCCCGGCAACAACTACGAGTTCTCGCAACCCATCCAGCTTCGATTCAACGAGCTGATCTCGGGCGTGCGCAGCGACGTGGCGGTCAAGGTGTTCGGCGATGACATGGATGTGCTGAACAAGACCGCCGCCGAGATCTCCGAGGTGCTCAACAAGGTGCCGGGTGCTGCCGAAGTGAAGGTCGAACAGACCACCGGGCTGCCGATGCTCACGGTCCACATCGACCGCGACAAGGCGTCGCGCTACGGGCTGAACACGGTGGACGTGCAGGAGGCGATCGCCACCGCCGTCGGTGGCCGTGAGGCCGGCACGATGTTCGAGGGCGATCGACGCTTCGCGATCCGGGTGCGGCTGCCGGAGAGCCTGCGCACCGACTTGGAGGCGATCAAGCGGCTGCCCATCGCGTTGCCCTCGAATGGCAGCGGCCGCGTCAGCTTCATCCCGCTGGGAGAAGTGGCCGCGATGGAGCTGGCGCCTGGCCCGAACCAGGTGAGCCGTGAGGATGGCAAGCGGCGCATCGTCGTCAGCGCCAACGTGCGCGGCCGCGACCTGGGCTCGTTCGTCGCCGAGGCCGAGCAAGCTCTGGCGGCCGTCAAGGTGCCGTCGGGCTACTGGACGACCTGGGGTGGGCAGTTCGAGAACCTGCAGTCAGCAGCCCAGCGACTTCAGGTCGTCGTGCCTGTGTCGCTGCTGCTGGTCTTCGCCTTGCTGTTCGCGATGTTCGGGAACCTGAAAGACGGCTTGCTGGTCTTCACCGGCATCCCGTTCGCGCTGACCGGCGGCATCCTGGCGCTGTGGCTGCGCGACATCCCGCTGTCGATATCGGCCGCTGTGGGGTTCATCGCCTTGTCGGGCGTCGCGGTGTTGAACGGCCTGGTGATGATCTCGTTCATACGCAACCTTCGAGATCAGGGCTGGCACCTCGACGATGCGATCCGCGAAGGCGCGCTGACCCGCTTGCGGCCGGTGCTGATGACGGCCCTGGTGGCCTCGCTCGGCTTCGTGCCGATGGCCATTGCCACCGGCACGGGCGCTGAGGTGCAACGGCCGCTCGCCACCGTGGTGATCGGCGGCATCTTGTCGTCCACCGCGCTGACCTTGCTCGTGCTGCCCGTGCTGTACCGCCTGGTGCATCGGCGCGACGAGGAAGAAGACTTTGCCGAGGCGCCAGGCGGTGCACCGCTCGAAGCGCCAACCCATTCATGACCCACCACCCAACCTTTTTCAACCAAGGAGCCACCGTGAAAATCGCATCCCTCTTGTTCTGCCTCACCACCGCTGTCGCGCTGCCTGCCCATGCGGCCGATGACCACAAGGGCCATGACCACGACAAGCCCACTGGCACCCACGCCGGCCACGACGACAAGGCCCAGCACGGCGGCGTGGTCAGCGTAGTGAGTGACGTCAACTACGAGCTGGTCGCGAAGGCAGACGGTGCCGCCCTCTACGTGGCCGACCACGGCAAGGCCGTCGACCTCAAAGGCGCGACGGCCAAGCTCACGCTGCTGTCAGCCTCGGCCAAATCGGAATTGGCGCTTCAGCCCTCGGGCGACAAGCTGGAGGGGAAAGGCAGTTTGAGCGTCTCGCCTGGAACCAAGGCTATCGCCGTCGTCAGTCAATCGGGCAGGGCGCCTGTGACGGTGAAGTTCACGCTTCGTTGAGGGGACGCTCTTGTGGGTGGTTTGAAGTCGGGCGCCAACTCATAAAGCTCCAGACTTCACTTTCGCTTCACAGACTTCACGTCGCCCTCACCATCACTGKCTAGCCTCGCATCTCTCAATAAAGGGAGGCGATGTGAAGTCAATTATTTTTGGAAAACTCGGTGGTCTGTTGCTGGTGGCGGTCTTGTTGCTGCTGGGCCTGCAGCAGATCACCGGCCTGGTCCGCGAACGCAAGTCCCTGCATCAGGACGTCGCCACCAGCGTGGCGCAAAGCCTGGCTGGCAGCCAGACTTTGCTCGGGCCGCTGGTCCAGGTCAGCTGCACTGAAAAATGGACCGCAAAAGGCGAAAAAGGTCCGGTCCTGCAGCGACGTGATTTCAATATGGCAATCGCTCCAAGCGTGCTGAACGTGGGCGGCACCAGCCAGGTCGAAGCGCGGGCGCGCGGTCTGCACGCAACGCAGGTCTTCACCTTCAAGTCACACATCACGGCGCAATGGGTCGATCTGAAAGCACTGGAAGGCGCACGGCAGTTCGCTGGCTCCACAGTGCAGTGCCGCTCCGCTGTGCTGATGCTGGCGGTATCCGACGCACGCGGCATCCGGCAGGCCGACGTGCGGATCAACGGTGCGGCGCAGGTGGTACAGGCCGGCACCCACCATGCGGCCTACCCGCGCGGCGTGCAGGTCGATCTGCCGGCGGGCATCAACCTCGGCGCGCCATTCAAAGCCGAGATCGACTTCGAACTCGTCGGCACCGAGAGCCTGAGCATCGTGCCTCTGGGCGACACCACGCAAGTCAGCCTCACATCCAACTGGCCGCACCCGAGCTTCTACGGGCAGTTTTTGCCCTCGGAGCGCAAGGTCAGCGACCAGGGCTTTGAAGCCAGCTGGCGCATATCGGCGCTGGCCAGTTCGGCGCAGCAATCGGTTATGAATGAAGGCAGGCTGTGCAATGGCAGCAGAACCCAGGAAGACCCGCCACCGCTCGTGGCAACGATGGACGCGGTGACAGCCACAGCCCCCAACACCGCCTGCGTGGAAACTCTGGACGTCAGCTTCATCGACCCGATCAACACCTATTCGCTGTCCGACCGGGCAACGAAGTACGGCCTGCTGTTCATCGCACTGACTTTCGTGGCCGTCGGCCTGTTCGAATTCATGCAAGGGCTGCGGGTGCACCCGGTTCAGTACTTCCTGGTCGGTGCCGCCATCAGCATCTTCTTTCTGCTGCTCGTGAGCCTGTCAGAACATCTCGCCTTCCATCTCGCCTACGCCATTGCCGCTGGCGCCTGCGTGCTGCTGCTCAGCTGCTATACGAGCCACATGCTGCACAGCTGGAAGCGCGGCTTGCCATTCGGCGCGGGCATCGCCGCGTTGTACGGCCTGCTCTACATGCTGCTGCAACTGGAGCAGACGGCGTTGGTGGTCGGTGCGTTGGCCCTGTTCGCCGTGCTGGCCGCCGTGATGATGCTGACGCGCAAGGTGGACTGGTACGGCCGGCTGCGGGCCGATCCCGCCCCTCAGCCTGAAACACCATGACCTCGTCGTTCATCTTCCGGCCCCAATGGCTGCTCGCCGCCGTGGTGCTGCTGGCGATCGAAGTGAGCATCGCGCGTTATGCACCACCAGGGGCATTGCGCGGCTTCGGCGGCGACGTGCTGGTCGTGGTGCTGGTGTACGCGTTGCTGCGGGCCTGCGTGGCACAGCCCGCCGCACGGCTGGCGCTGTGGGCACTGTTATTCGCGTGTGCGATCGAATGCCTGCAAGGCCTGGGCATGGTCGACGCGCTGGGCCTGCACGGGCAGACAGCGCTGCACCGCGTCTTGCGCATCGCGCTCGGCACCACCTTCGATCTGTGGGACTTGGCGGCCTACGGATGCGGCTGGCTGGTGTGCCGCGCGCTCGAACTTCCCAGGCTTGCTTTTCGATCGACTCGGTGAGCTTCAGTGGGCGGCTGCAGGCCAGCTAGAGCATGCGCGCTCACGTTTACTTCATGCCCGTACGCGGTCATCACCTGCTCGCCACCCGTGGGGCAATTCGATGGGAGCTGCTATGCCGTCTTTTCAGAACGAAGCTTCGCACGCCGAGCCGACGATGGCCGCTCAAGGGCGGGCGACTTCAGGACAGATCGTGCAAGTCCTTGCCGAGTGGGGGTCCGAGCTTCCACTCTGAAAAGAGCACCCTCAATCCTCGTCCTTTAGGGCTGCATGCCATGGGGCCGACGAGGCAACTTGACGTGGCGGGAAATGGGCAAAGCCGAGCGAGAGGCCAACGGCGTCCATCGGACGAGACCTGCAGACGAAGCACACCATCTTTAAGCGTAGCGCGTATCCAAAAGTCAGTCGGGTCTGCGTCGTACGGGGCGGTAGCCCAGTCTGAATTTCCGTCTGTGCGGACACTACTGAGCATGGCGCGTCCGTCGCTCAGTTCAATCCCCGCTTTGACCCACTGCCGCTCGTTGACCCGAACCATGATGCCGGCTTGATCGTACAAGGCCTCGAACATGCCACGAATACGGAACTGGCATGTAAATCCGGATGGGGTTTCGACCCCGAGGAAGTGGCCGCTGTCACGAGTGAAACCGTAGTGAGTTTCACGCCAGAAGTCCGTTTCCTGGTCGGTGACTACCTCGAGCGTTCCTTCAGTCAGCGCGCTATGGACCTTAGGTTCGTTCAACCACGCCCCTCGAAGCCAACTGCTGTCCTGCGCACTCTCGATACCTGTGATCGGCACGCGGCTGGAGACCGATCCGCCCAGCGCTCGTTCCTGTCCGGCACCCTGACCACTCTCATCAAACACTGTCATGACTTCTCCATTCCAACCGAGGCCACGCTAGTCAAGTTCGTACCTCCGCACCCTCTGCGGCTCATCCGATGAAACAACGGCCTCTTGCAACGGCCGCTGAGCAGAACATGCAGTATGAACAGTACCGCAAGCCGGCGCGGCAGGACATGTTCTTGACTACGATCGAGCACATGGTCGCAAATTGCCGGTCACATTCAAGCGACCCGTGTTGGTTCGGGCTTACGTAGTCCATTTCCAGTTATCCCCGCGTGGGCGTCCTCGGGCTGA
Organism: Rhizobacter sp. P2_G4; assembly: GCF_056403575.1. Classification (NCBI taxonomy): domain Bacteria; kingdom Pseudomonadati; phylum Pseudomonadota; class Betaproteobacteria; order Burkholderiales; family Sphaerotilaceae; genus Rhizobacter; species Rhizobacter sp. P2_G4. Next base: position 258,399 of record NZ_JBFUFG010000003.1, read on the forward strand.
CCGTCCGGCCGTAGTTCACAGGTGAACGGGCACGCTGTGAAGCGCCGCCCGCCATCCAAGGCAGTCCAACTCAGCCATCCACTTGGTTCGACGACGCGGGCCCGGGATTTCCGTGAAAAGCCTCGCAGCATCCTCCGCCGTTGAGGTTGGAGGCGCGATACCCTCCTACTGATGGGTTTGGTGGACCGGAGGATGTTGATGCGTGGCTCAGACAGAGGTGCGAAAAACGATGACGCCCTTCGATGCAGCATCCTGGAACGGTTGCAGCTGCTGAACGCGGAGCCCGATCTCGCCTTTGATCGGCTGACCCGTGTTGCCGCACGCGCGACTGGCGCATCGGTCGCGCTCATCACCTTTGTCGGAGCTGACACGCAGTGGATTCCCTCGAGGGTGGGGTGGGGCTGGGACACAACCTCGTTGCCCGAGGCCTTTTGTGTTTGCACTTTGGAACACGGCCAACCGCTGGAGGTGAGCGATGCAAGCGTCGACGCTCGCTTTCGGAACAACCCCTTGGTGACAGGCCCTGACGAAATCCGTTTTTATGCTGGGTACCCTTTGTTCTTCGAAGGAGTCGCACTTGGCACTCTCTGCGTTTTGGACCGTCACGTGCGCGTCTTGAGCGCGAAGGAAAGGGAAACTCTCGCGGACCTCGCGGCTATGACCTCGGATCTCATCGCGCAGCGGAACGAGCATCTGCTGCGCACCGAGCATGAGAGGAGAGTTGCTGCCTTGGGTGAGGCGCTTCAGGGTTCAGAGGCGCGGTTGGCCGAAGCTCAACGCGTGGCCAACATGGGCAGCTGGGAACTGCGGCCCGCGACCGGTGAAGCACTCTTCTCCGCAGGAATCTCTCGACTCATCGGTCAAGACACCTCGGCGATGCGGTTCCGAGACTTCCAGGCACTCTTTCGCACCCCCGAGTGGTGGCTCAAGGTCGACCTCGATCAACACGTTGAATTTGCACTCGATCTTGTCGGGAACGATGGAAAAACAAGCTGGTTCAGTTGGGTGAGCAAACCGATGCCTCTGGCTGCCGGCGGCGGCACTCGCATCATTGGCACATTGCAGGACATCACAGCCGCGACGCTTGCACATCGACAGCTGCGAGCCGTAGAACAACGCTTTCGCCTGCTGTGGGAGACCACGCCGGATGTGGTCGTGATGCTCGACGAAAACAGCCAGATCCAATTCGTCAATCCTGCCGTGCACAAGATGTTCGGTCACAGCCCTGAGTCGGTCGTGGGGCAGCCGTTGTCGATGCTGCAACCCGCGCGGCTGCGGGATGCACACCGACAGGGCTTCAAGCGATACCTGGACACCGGCGTGCGGCGGCTGGACTGGCGTGCGGTGGAGGCCGTGGGGTTGCACGCCGACGGACATGAAATTCCGATCGAAATCAGCTTCAGTGACATGGAGTGGGATGGCCACCGGATATTTGCAGCTTGCATGCGAGACATCTCGGCTCGCAAGGCCGGCGAGCTCCGGCAGAACGAGCTTGCCTTGCAGTTGCGCAACGCCCAGAAGATGGAGGCCATCGGGGCGCTCGCTGGTGGTATCGCGCATGACTTCAACAACGTGCTGGCTGGCATCTTGGGCAACAGCGCGCTTGCGCTGGAAGAACTCGGACCGGGCCACGAGGCTCACCCATACCTGGCGCAGATTCAAAGTGGCGGCCGACGCGGCCGCAACCTGGTCAAGCAGATCATGAGTTTTGCGCGGCGCCAGCCACAGGTGTTGGAGCTCTGCGATTTGAATGGCTTGATCAAGGACAACGTGGCTTTGCTCCGGTCGACCCTGCCAGCGAACGCCAATCTCGTGCTCAAGCTCTCGACGACAGATTGCCGCATCGGTGCAGACCCCACACAGCTCGGGCAAGTCATCTCGAACCTTGTCACCAATGCATGGCAGGCACTGCCTGGCGGATGTGGCGTTGTGGAGATCGGGGCGGAGGCGCTGACACTCGATGCCCAGGCGGCAACGCCCTTGCGCCTGAAAGTCGGACCTGTCGCCCATTTGTGGGTCCGCGATGAGGGCCACGGCATGGACGAGGCGACGGTGGCCCGGGTGTTCGAACCGTTCTTCACGACCAAGCCTCAGGGCGAAGGCACCGGGCTGGGCCTCGCTGTCGTGCACGGCATCGTCGGCGCCCACGGTGGCAACATCGTCGTGGAAAGCAAGCCGGAGCAGGGAAGTGCGTTTCACCTCTATCTGCCGATATCGGCTGCTGGGACAGAAGTCGGTCCTACAGAGACCACCAACGGGCCGAGGCGGCAAGGTGCGGGCCAGCACGTGCTCTACGTCGACGACGATGAAACGATGATCGTCCTGGTGGAACGCCTGCTGCAGAAACTTGGCTACCGCGCCACCGTTCTGGGATGTTCTCGCACGGCGTGGGACGCCGTCGCTCGCGATCCCGCTGCGTTCGACCTGGTCCTGTCGGATTTCGACATGCCTGGATTGACGGGCCTGCAGTTGGCCGAGCGCCTACTGGCCATTCGACCAGACCTGCCCATCGTTATCAGTTCTGGGCATGTGACGGATGAGCTGCGACATCGCGCCCATCACCTTGGCATCAAGGCCCTGATGCAGAAGCAGAACACGTTTGAAGAGATTGCGGATGTCCTCGCCGCCACGTTCTCTGAATTCGCAAATCAGCGCTTCACGAACCGGTAGGCGAAGCGATCGGTCTCGCCCTTGATCGACGGATCGAACACCTTGATCGAGTGCGGATCGTCCTTGTTCGCGAGCAGGTTGCTTTCCGCGTCCAGTACGAAGCCGGCTGCCTCCACCTCCTCGCGGACGGATGCGGGCTCGATCCGATGCAGCGACTGGGCTTCGCTCGTGCCCGTTCCGACAGCGGCGGCGTGGTCCACGATGACGTACGACCCCCCGGGCTTCAGCCGCTCGTAGACGGCTCGATTGAAGTGGGCCGCCGTCGCACCTTTGGCCTGGATCAGCGCGGTGTGGAGGTCGTGGTAGAACAAATGCAGCCAGAGCACATCCGCTGCTTGCATGGCCTCCGGCATCGCCACGACGTCCGCCGAGACAACCTCGACGTTCTCTCGGCCCGGCTCCTTTGCAAGCGTCCGCATGCCCCCGACCGGATCGTTCTTGAAGTGGGCGACTTCGGCCGGCACGAAGCTGTAAACCCGTCCTTCGGGTCCCACAGCTTCGGAGAAGAGACGGGTCCAGTCGCCATCGCCTGGGTAGACGTCGATGACGGTAGAGCCCGCATCGACTCGTGCGAACTGGATCAACTCGGATAGCTTGGATGGGCACGTACATCAGTGCCTCCTTTGCAGTTGGACATTCGACGAGCGGACGGCGTGCGAGGGAGCGATCATCAGTCGAACTTGACCAGGTCCTTGAAGATCAGGTGACCCCAGCTGTTTCCGCGCGCTTGCACGAGCAGTCCACCTTCCGAAAGTCCGCCAAGTTTTATCGGTGCAAAACCGAGTTTTTCCGCAAGCGCACCAATCTCTGCTGCTGCACCGTCATCGTCGCTCGCCAGGAACACGACTCTCCGGCCACCGTGCACGGCCGGATCCTTGTCAAGGACGGAAGCGACGAGATGGTTGAAGCCCTTCACCACTCTTCCGCCAGTGAAGGCTTGTGCGACGACCTTGGCCGAAGGTTGTCCTCCCAGTTTCTCGGGAGGCACGCCGTAGGCATTGGTGACATCGACGATGGTCTTCCCTTTCCAGGTGGGCAGCGCCTTCGCGACATCGGGGTGCGACTCGAAACGGACAGCCAAAAAGATGATGTCCGCCTTGAGCGCGTCCGCCAGCTTTTTGGGAATGATCTTAGGTCCGATTGCGGCCGCGTCGGATGCAAAGCTTTCCGGGTCGCGCGTGGTTGCAACGGACACTTCGATGCCGCTGCGGGCAAACGCCTTGGCCAGAGCGTGACCGATCTTGCCGAAGCCAATGATTGCGTAGCTCATATCTTCTCCTTGGGTTTGAACACGCCCGACTGCCTCCGAATATCGAATGGAGCGATGGGCCGGGCGCAGTGCGTCAGAGTTGCGCCAGGCCGCCGTCGACGGCGACCTCGCTGGCGGTCATGAAGCTGCTGTCGGACGACGCGAGAAAGGCAGCCGCCGCTCCGATCTCTGCCGGATCGGCCATGCGCTGCAACGGCGTCATCGCGGCGTAGACCTTCTGGCCCGCTTCGCCGAGCGCTTGCTTCGCGAGTTCGGTGGCAGTCGCTCCTGGCGACAGCACATTGACCCGGATGCCGGTGCCTTTGAGGTCCTCCGCCCAGGTTCGCGCGAGGTTGCGCACTGCTGCCTTGCTCGCGCTGTAGGCGCTCATCCCGGGGGCGCCGGTGGTGCCGGCGCTCGATCCGGTCAGGATGATCGAACCACCCTTGCCCATCAGCGGCAGCGCCTTCTGGACCGTGAAGATCGTGCCCTTCACATTGGTGTCGAAGATTTCGTCGATGTGCTTGGCGGTGATCTCGCCGAGGCGAGCCTGGCTTCCCGCGCCGGCATTGGCGACGACGATATCGAGGGTTCCGCGCTCGGCCTTCACCGCCGCGTAGAGCCGGTCGAGGTCGGCCAGATCGGAGACCGAGCCTTTCACCCCGCGGGCATTGGGCCCGAGCTTCGCTACAGCGGCGTCGAGCGATTCCTGTCGGCGGGCGTAGATGAAGACGAAGGCGCCTTCCTCGATGAAGCGCTTTGCTGCGGCGAAGCCGATGCCGGTCGCCCCGCCGGTGATCACGGCGGTCTTTCCATTCAGTCTGGTCATGTCAGGGATCCTTGGTTGTCCTTGCAGGGTCGTGAATCAGGAAGATAGTTGCTTCATTGCTGTTCGATAAGTGGCTAATATCTTGTTTTAATTTCAAGCAATGCTTGAAGACCAACAGCAATGGAAACACTGGCAAATCTCGAAGCGTTCGTGAGATCCGCCCAGACGGGGAGCTTTTCCGAGGCAGGCCGCAGGCTCGGGCTGACCGCCGCCGCAGTGAGCCGGAACGTCGCAGTGCTGGAGCGCAACCTCGGCGTCAGGTTGTTTCACCGCTCGACCCGCAAGCTGACGCTTACCGAGGCGGGCGAGCGATTCCTGGTCTCGATCGACAGCAATCTCGAGGCGCTCCAGGCCGCCATTTCGGTCGCCTCGACCGACAGCAACGAACCAGCCGGCGTCCTGAAGCTCAGCATGAGCCCGACGCTCGGAGTCCGCTATGTGCTGCCGCTGCTCCCCGAGTTCCTGGCAAGGTACCCGCACATCCGCCCGGAATGGCACTTTGAAAATCGCCCCGTCGATCTCATCGCCGAGGGTTACGACGCTGCCATCGGCGGCGGCTTCGACCTGACCCCAGGCTTCGTGTCGCGCACACTCGCTCCGCTCCACCTGGTCGTGGTCACGACGCCCGAGTACATGAAGGGACGCAAGCCCCTGGCTGATCCCTCGCAACTCGCCGCGCTGGACGCCGTCGTCATCCGTTCGGCGGGAACAGGGCGAATTCGCTCCTGGATGCTTCGCAATCGAAAGACAGGAATAGAAGTGCCGGCGGTGTTGAAGGAGACGGTCGTCCTGAACGATCCGGACGCGATGGCCGAAGCCGTCCGCCTTGGTTTTGGCGTGGCGCTGGTCGGTATGCTGGCCGTGCTGCCCGCGCTCGAGCGCGGAGAGCTCATCCGACTGTTGCCAGACTGGTACGCCGATGGCGGCTCGATATCGATCTACTACGCGTCACGTTCGCTGATGTCTGCCAAGACACGCGTGTTCGTCGATCTGGTTGTCAACACGTTCAAGAGCGAGCGACTCGATGTGGCGCTGAGTGCCGATCGTCCACAACGAAGCGGCGGAAGGTGAACGTCTGCTATCGGTTGCGCCGGATCGCCATGGAGAACTCGATGAACTTTGAAGGTTTACCTTACGCTGCTCGCAGCGACGACCCTCCGTCCGCCCACGCCGCCGTCCCGGCGCTTGTCGCGGCCCTGAAGGATGACCCCTTTTACGTAGCCATCCGGTCAGATGTGGCAGGTGATTGGCAGGCCGAATCAGCGATGCTCGCGAGGTATTTCTCGATGTCGCTTTCAGAAGCGGGTCGGATCGGCATTTGCTCCTCCCTTGATGACCCGGTCTGCGGTGCAGCAGCGTGGTTGGTCCCGCGGACTCCCAGCCAAGCGGCCGCAGACGCTGTGGCCAAGGCGCAGGCGCTCGAGACGATCCTCGGGCCAAATGGTCTTGCGTCCTACCACCGCATCGTGGAGTTCATGGCCCCCTTGGCCGCCGCTGTCATCCCGCCGGGCGCCTGGTACTTGTCCATCGTGGGGATCGACCCGCAACTGCAAGGGCAGGGTCTGGGCGAAGCACTCTTGCGGCCGACACTTGACGAGATGGACGCCACCGGCACCGTTGGATATTTGGAAACCTTCACGCCCCGCAATTCAGCTTTTTATCGAAGACTCGGCTTCGTGGAAGTGCGTCGGCACTTTGAGCCGTGCACCGCGGCTTGGTACGCCTTGATGCGGCGCGATCCGAAGAAGAGGTGACTCGCTCGCAGCTCGACACGAGGCGGAGGTGTTGAAAGCATGCATGGAAAGGTGAGGGCAGCCTCGATCGGTGACGCTGTGCGGCCCCAATCCGCACGCGCATGCGCATGCGCATGACTGTCGCGCCTGATCACAGAGGCGACTTCATGGCCTTGAGCTTGGCGGTGAGCAGCATGTTCTCCGCGTAGTCCACCGGGCAATCGATGATCGCGACCGTGTCGTCGGCGAGCGCCTTCTTCAACGTCGGGACGAGGTCTTCCGCCCGCTCGATGCGATAGCCCTTGGCGCCGAAGCTTTCGGCGTATTTGACGAAGTCGGGGTTCTGGAACGCGATGTGGCTGGGTCGTCCGAAGTGGCGAAGCTGATGCCAGGTGATGAGGCCGTATTCCGAGTCGTTCCAGATCAACACGACGAAGGGCGTCTTCATCCGGATCGCCGTTTCGATTTCCTGCGAGTTCATCATGAAGCCGGCATCGCCGGTCACCGCGACGACCTTTCGATCCGGGTAGGCCAGCTTGGCGGCGAGGGCGCCCGGCAAGGCGATTCCCATCGCTGCAAACCCGTTGGAGATGATGCAGGTGTTGGGCCGCTCGGCCCGGTACATGCGAGACATCCACATCTTGTGGGCTCCGACATCCGAGATGACGATGTCGTCTGCAGCGAGTACCTCGCGCAGGTCCCAGACGATCTTTTGCGGCTTGATCGGAAAGGCCGTGTCCTCGGAGAACTCCGCTCGATCGGCGACGATCGCCTTGCGCACCGCCTTGAACGAACTCTCCGTCTGCCGTGCCGCGCGCAGCGCGATGGCCCCCAGCGAGCTGCGGATGTCGCCCAGCACGCCAACGGCGACGATGTAGCGCTCGTCGACTTCAGCAGGCAGCGCATCGATGTGGATGATGGTCTTGTTGCCATCGGGGTTCCACATGTCCGGGTGGTACTCGACCATGTCATAGCCGACGCAGATCACCACGTCCGCCTTTTCGAACGCGAACCAGGGCAGGTCGCGCGCCTTCATCCCTATCGTTCCGAGGGAGAGCTCGTTGGTGAAGGGCACTACGCCCTTGGCCATGAAGGTGTTCGCCACGGGAATGCGCAGCATTTCCGCGAAGGTGACGAGCGCATCCGCCGCGCCTTGGCGGATCACGCCGTTGCCCGCCAGGATGATCGGGGCCTTTGATGCGCCGATGAGGGCCGCCGCCTGATCGAGCTTGCGGTCGGGGGCCTCGGCCGTGTAGGCCGTCTGGACCCGGATCGGGGTCTTGTCGACCGGCATCTCTGCCACGTTTTCCGGGAAGTCGATGAACGCACCGCCCGGCTTTTCGGTTTGCGATACCTTGAACGCCTTGCGCACGATCTCGGGAACGGTTCCCGGGTCGAGGATCTGCGCCGCGTACTTCGTGATCGGCTTGAACATCGACACGAGGTCGAGGATCTGATGGCTTTCCTTGTGCAGCCGCGTCGTGGGCCCTTGACCGGCGATGGCAACGATGGGAGCGCGGTCCATGTTGGCGTCGGCGACACCCGTGATGAGATTGGTCGCGCCAGGCCCGAGCGTCGACATGCAGACTCCTGCCCGGCCCGTCAGACGGCCGTAGACGTCGGCCATGAATGCAGCGCCCTGTTCGTGGTGCGTCGTGACGAAGCGGATCGGGCTGTCGAGAAGCGCGTCCATGACATCGATGTTTTCTTCGCCGGGTATTCCGAAGATGTATTCGACGCCTTCGTTCTCAAGGCACTTGACGAAGAGTTCAGCAGCTTTCATGGGTCTTAGTCCTGTGGTTGTGCGCGCTGGGCGAAGACGGAGAGACAGTGGGCGCGCAGCTTGCGGATGCCGGTGTCTTCAACATGGCTCACTTGTGCGCATCGAGTCGCAGCCTACACCTGCGATCGGATCCGCACGACGATGAGGGCTGTGACCGACTCGTGCTGGGTTGCGCAGCAAACAACGCCTGCGCCTTTCGCCGAGCGAAGACTGCTTCCTAACGCGACCAGACCGCCCCGGCGGCTGACGAGACACTTGTGCGGGGTTGTTGGTGGCATGACACGCGACAATCACCGGCAGAATTGCTGCAAGCTCATCAAGAGCCGGTAACGTCCCGCTTCCTGACCGCGAGGGTATGAAGACGCGGCGGGAGCTTCTCTTTACACATGCAAAAACTCTTCTTGCCGTCCATGCCCCATCTTGTCAAAGCACTCGTCGCAGCTTTCGCTGTGGTCCTTCTTTCGATTCTCGGTGCCTGCGGGGGAGGAGGCGGCAGCGCAACGTCTCCATCTCAGCCCGACACCACGGCTCCCACCGTCAGTGCCACTGCAGCCGTGGGAACTGAAGCGGTCGTCTTGTCGGCCGCCGTCAGCGACAACGTGGCTGTGACACAGGTCGAATTCCTGGTCGACGGCGGGGCCACCAAAGCAACGGTGACCGACTCTCAAGGCCGCAGTGCCTACTCCACCAGCCTGCCCATCGGCGGTTTCAGTGCAGGCAGCCACAGCGTGGTCGCGCGAGCTCGTGATGCAGCGGGCAACACCACCGATGCGGCGCCTGTCAGTTTCTCTGTGGGGCAGGGCACCGTTCCGTCCTCTGCCATCAAGGTAATCGCCAGCAGCACGAAGGACGGCGGCAACGTCACGTTCACCGTCGACATCCAGTCGGACAAGCAGATCACTCTCACCAATTTTTTCATCGACGGCGAGTTCGTGGGTGGGCGGGCGGACGATCAGAGGCACTACTCGTTTTCTCGAACGCTGTCGTCGGGCACACATCGCCTGGTTGTGGATGTGACGGATGCGAACGGCAACAATGCACAAGCCCAGGTGATCGTTGTTCTCTAAGCTCAATGTCGTTCCGAGACGCACCGACCGCTATCCCGGCAGAAAGCATCCTGATTGAAGGTAGACCAACCTTAAACGCGTGCTCGCTCTCGGCTACGTTGAGCTTCTTGGCAACCGGCCGCGCCTACGAGACCCCAACCGTAAAGGCACGACGGAGAACGCCATCGGCGAGGCGCTGGAGGGGGTACCCTCCCCGGTACTCCCGCACCATGTGCACTGCGCGCTCACCCAGGCTGACGAGGGCCTATTTGCGTTGTGCGTTGACGCGGACTTCGTGCCATATCGGCACTGTTGCACCGTTGGCTGCTACGTGATTCGGTTCACGCGCGTCATCGACGTCGATCACTTCAAATCCTGCTTCTTCAAGCATGCGCTGCACCGTCGCTACATCGTGAAAAGCGAGGCGCGGTTTCTCCTCGGCCCACGTGTGCTGCGGTCCGAAGAACGACGCTACGAGAAATCCTCCCGGTCGCAAGAGATCACGGGCGCGACCCAGCGTCATGGTCAAGTCCTCTCCGAGGAAGGGAAGTACCCGCTGTGCATTCACAATATCTGCCGAGCCCGGTGGAATATCGGCATCGTGCAGGGTACTGGTATGCACGGTTGCAGACTGGCCCTCGGTAACGTCTCGCAATGCGTCGACGGTGTGTGGATCCTTATCGACGGCGTGAACGTTCGGCCAACCGGCGTTGATCAGCGCGCGCGTGTCTCTTCCGCCGCCTGCGCCAAGGTCAACCGCGATGCCGGTGCTTAGGGCAGTTTGCGCATAGGGGCGATCCAGGAACGCCCGGAGCCCAGGTGCTGGCCGAGAAGTACCTGCCGTCAGCTGCGCCACCGTCAAAGTGGCCTGCGTGGGTGTCAGACTCTGGACCGAAGAACTGCTTGCCGCTCGGGCTCCTGGCAGCGAGGAGCGCGGCGGGAGATCTGCAGAAGACGGTGCTGTGGTCGGCCTGGCGCGTGAGGCCAAACCGCCCGTATCGTGCCTCGAGGTCTCAGCACGCTCATCCGCTTGCCGCTGCTCTTGAGTGCGGGGCGAGTGGACAAGCCCCTTGAGAAAACCAACATTCCTGAGGAATTCCGGCCGATGCCAAGTCATAGAAGTACCGAATTGCGTATTAGGCGATCGTCAGGTCCTTCTGCGGTTGGGCTTAGCTGCGGGCGAATCGAAGGCGCGTTGGACGAAGAACTATTGAAGTCAAGGAGCCGTTGAATCCCGCCATCCAGCGGACCGCGCCTATGAGGGCCTACCTCTGGAGCTACTGCACGACCGGCTTCAACGCGATGCGCGCCGTCGTCTTCGACTTCGCCGAGCCGCGCGGGTCAGCATGCCAGGGACTTCCTTGACGTCGAAGCTGATCGATGGCGAGGCACCTTGGTCTGCGGTCATCACGACCAACCGCTTCTGGAAGCGATCGCCATACGTCGGGTGTTGTGCACGATGGACGCCCCGGCTCTTTCTTCAGCCGATCCCAACTTGTCTTGCCGCCTTCGGCCACCAGCAAGCCATCGAAGCAGCCGTGTACCCCAGGCTTCAAGGCCAGGAACGTGCGCTCGAGGGCAGCACCATCACCGCCATGCGCACCAGATGGGACAGTGAACTGGCCTGCATCTTCTCGATGATGTGGGCGCGGTGCGACTCCACGGTGCGGGTCGAAAGACCCAGCTCGTCGGCGATCAGCTTGTTGGGTCGACCGTCGACCACGTGCTTCAGGATTTCGCGCTCCCGTTCGCTCAAGCTGTTGTAGCGGCTTTGCACCTGGGCGCGCTCGCCGTCGGCATCGTGCGATTGCATGGAGCGCGCCACGCCTTCATGCACCCGGTCGAGCAGTGTCTGGTCGTTGAAGGGCTTTTCGACAAAGTCGAGCGCACCGGCACGCATGGCGCGCACCGCCATTTGGATGTCGCCATGCCCGGTCATCACGATGACCGGCAAGGTGATGCCCAACTGCTGCAAGCGCTCTTGCAGTTCCAGCCCGCTCATGCCCGGCAGGCGCACGTCGAGCACGATGCAGCCTGGCGTGCCCGGCCGGTAACCTTCGAGAAAAGCTTGCGCGCTGCCGTAGGTGCGCGACTGCAGGCCGACGGAGCGCAGCAGCATGGCCACGGCGTTGCACACCTCGGCTTCATCGTCGACCACGTGCACGATGGCGTCGGTCATGGTTGTCTCTCCTGTTCAAAGGGCAGTGCGAGCTTGAAGCACGCGCCGCCCGTGGTCCCGTCTTCCAGCCACAGCCGCCCGCGGTGTGCCTCGGCGATCGAGCGGCTGATGGCCAACCCAACACCCATGCCGCCGTGCTTGGTTGAGAAAAACGCGTCGAACACGCTGGCCGCCAGCTCGGGCGGCACGCCGGGCCCGCTGTCTTGCACGCAGATCACCACGTCGTCGCCTTCACGCCGGGTCGACACCGTGAGTTCGCGTGCAGAGGTTGGCGGCGGCTGCTGCATCGCTTCGATGGCGTTGCGCACCAGGTTAAGCACGATCTGCTCGATCTGAATGCAGTCGACCTCCACGCGCGGCAGGCCTTCCGCGAGGTCGAGCTGCATCTGCACGCCGTTTTGTTGGGCCTCGTGGCGGCACAGGTCGGCCACTTCGCGCACGATGAAGTTGGGCGCGACGGGCGCAGCGCGCACCTCTTCCTTGGCCATGAAGCCGCGCAGGCGGCGGATGATTTCCGCCGCACGGTCGGCCTGCGCAGCTACGCGCTCCAGCGTGTTGCTCAGATCTTCAGGTTGCGCACCGCGGGCCAGCAAGCGCTGGCTGGCCTGGGCATAGGTGCGAACCGCAGTGAGCGGCTGGTTGATCTCGTGGGCGATAGCCGAGGCCATCTCACCCATCGCGCTGATGCGGCCCACATGGGCCAGTTGCTGCAAGTGCTGGCGGCCCTGTTCCTCGGCGCGCAGCCGGTCGGTCACATCGCGGCCCACGGCCACCACGGCTTCAATACGGCCTTCGGCGTCGAGCATGGCCTTTTGGGACCAGGCGATGCAGCGCCAGCCCAAGGCTGTGAGCACGCGTTCCTCGAAGCGGGTTTCGTGTGGCGGCGCTTCGAGCGCCTCCCAGGCCACCAGAAAACGCCCGTTGTCTTCATCGGCCACAGTCGGCCGGAACGCCTGCTCGATCAAGGTACTTTCTTCCCGACCGAACAAGCGGCAGAACGAGGGGCTGACGAAGTGCAGCCGCCGAGCACTGTCGTACTTGACCACCACGTCGGTCTGGTGCTCCACCAGCAGCCGGTATTTCTCTTCACTCGCACGCAACACGTCTTCGGCACGCTTGCGGCGCAGCTCGGCCGAGGCCCGAGAGACGAAGATCTGGAACAGGGGGTTGTCGAGGATGCCGGGGTCGAGCCGGCCTTCGGTTTCGAACACCACATGGCCGATCAGTCGCTTGCCAGCGGTGTCGTGAATCGGAGCGCCGATGTACCCGTCCAACTTCATGCGGGCGGCACCGGGGAAATCTTTGCTCAGGCCTTCGGGGATGCACACGAGGTGCCCGTCGCGCAGTGTCTTTTCGCAAGGCGTGCCGGCCACCGCGAACTCGAAGTTGGGCCGCATGGCCGCATCGAACCAGTAGGCCAGGGTGCGCACGCGCGTGACCGGAATGTCGGTGCACTCGCCGATGAAGCCGCGTCTCAGCCCGAAGGCCTCGGCCAGGTGACGCATCAGCGTTTCGAAGAAGTCGCCGCCGGTGAGCGGTGCCGTGGCACGCGCGATCCAGCGCAGCATGTCGTCGTCTTCGCGGCGCCGTAAGGGTTGCGACACCGACAAGGCGAAACCCTGGATCGATCCTGACGGCCCGGCAATGGGGCGCAGTGCCAATTCGACCGCCAGGCTGCGGCCATCCAGGCTTTGCAGGCTGCACGCGCAGGAGATGGTTTCACCTCGGCTTGCAGCGCCAAAGGCGGCATCCCAGCTCGCCAGACCATCGACCGAAATGAATTCGCGCAAAGCCAGGCCCAGCAGGCGGTCGGCTGGGCCGGCCAAGAGGTTCGCCAAAGCGGGGTTGACAGTGCACAGCCGGCCGCTCAAATCGAGCCAGGCCACCGCATGCTCCAGCGATTGAAGCAGCAAGGCGTGCGGGTTCGGCGGGGGAGGCTCGATGGCGGGCTCGATGCGCATCCGGTCTTCCAGGGCGAGGGCTTTCATTCTCTACGAGGCCGCACCCCGGCGGCATCCGTAGCGGCCGCAAAAGCGCTGCGGCGGGCACGGATAGTCGCCGCAGCGCGTGCCGCCTACAGTGAACTTCATGGATGAACTTGTCCATCGCGACGACAGACAACCGCTGCCCGCCACAGGTGCGGGCATTGGATTGCGCTCGGCCCACTACGCCGAGTTCCTGGCCACACGGCCCCGATTGCCGTTTGTCGAGGTGCACAGCGAAAACTTCTTCGCAGGCGGCCGCCATCTGGAAGTACTGCTCGATGTGCGGCGGGACACCGCCGTCAGCCTGCACGGTGTGGGGCTGTCTTTGGGCTCGGCCGACCGCCTGAGCGAGCAGCAACTCGCGGCGCTCAAGTCGTTGGTAGATCGCGTCGAGCCCGCGCTGGTGTCTGACCACCTGTGCTGGAGTTCCGTCGGCGGCGTCTACGCCAACGACCTGCTGCCGCTGCCGTACACCCGCGAAGCCCTGGACCATGTGGCCGATCGGATCGACAAGGTGCAGCAGCACCTCGGCCGGCGCATCTTGGTTGAGAACGTGTCGAGCTACCTGGAGTTCACCTCATCCGAGATGAGCGAATGGGACTTTCTGGCCGCGCTGGCGCTGCGCGCAGGCTGCGGCGTGCTGCTCGACATCAACAACATTCACGTGAGCGCCACCAACCATGGCTTCGATCCGCTGGCCTATTTGCGGGCGATGCGTGCCGACACGGTGGGCGAGATGCACTTGGCCGGCTACAGCGTGAACCGCGTTCAGGGCGAAGACGGATCTGAGACCGAGATCTTGATCGACACTCACAGCCGTCCGGTCAGCGCGCCGGTGTGGGCCCTGTACGAAACGGCGCTGCAGTACCTCGGCCCCAAGCCCACGCTGGTGGAATGGGACGCCGACCTGCCCCCGCTTGCCGGCCTGCTCGATGAAGCCGGCCGCGCCCAACACCGGCTGCTGAGCGCTGCGACCAGCCTGAGCGTGGCTCATGCTGCATGAGCTGCAAACCGATGTGATGGACGCGTTGTTCGAGCGCTCCGAGCGCGCGATGACGCACGTCCACGGCGGCAAGCTCACGCCACGGCAGCGGCTGGACATCTACCGCCATAACGTGTTCGACAGCCTCAGCTCGGCGCTGGCCGCTGTCTACCCCACCGTCGTGCACCTCGTGGGCGAAGGCTTCTTCCGCTTTGCAGCGCATGAGTACATTGCAGCGCATCCCTCGCGCAGCGGCAACCTGCATGACTTCGGCGGTCAGCTGCCCGAGTTCCTCGCCCAGTTCCCGCCAGCGCGTGGCCTGGCGTACCTGCCCGACAGTGCGCGCCTTGACTGGGCCTGGCACAAGGTGTTCCACACCGATGCGCTGCCCGCCGCCAATGCGGCCGAGCTGCTGGGCCACATTGCAGCGCTGCCCGACGAAGACCGCTTGCAAGTGGGCCTTCGATGGCAGCCGGCTGCGCAGTTGGTGACTTCTCCTTACCCGGTGCTGCGCATCTGGCAGATCAACCAGCCGGGTGCCGCCGAGGAAGGTGTCGATCTCGATATCGGCGGGGAGTCGGTACTCGTCGCCGCCCGCCATGGCGAGGTGGTGTTGGAACGCCTGGGCAGGGCCGAATGCGCCTTGCTGCAAGCACTGGCGAGTGGTGCCGGCTTGGGTGATGCCGTGGCCGCTGCGCTGGGCCACGAGGCCGGCTTCGACGTGGCCGGCGCCATCCTGCACCACGTCACCGAGGGCACTTTGGTGGGCCTTGCAAGGGCGTCATGATTGCCACGCCATCGACCCGTGCGGCGGCGCGCTTCGCCGAGGCCGCCATGCAGGTGCTGGCCACACGCGCGGAGTTTCGCGCCGCGCTGTGCGGCGGGCCGCCGCTCACCGGCATGCTGGTCGCGTTGCATGCACTGCCGGCCTTCCACCGCATTGACTGGCGCAGCGTGCAACTGTTTGCTGTGGACGCCGGCTGGGACGAGCCTTCGTCACAGGCGCTGATCAGCTTGCCCATTCCCCGCAGTCACCTGCACCGGCCGCGCAGCGCCGACATCTCCGCCGTGGACGCGGCCCGCCTCTACGAGGGCACGCTGCGCACCCAGTTCGGCTTGCAGGCTGGAGAGCTGCCCGTGTTTGATTGGGTACTGCTGGCGACCGACTGTGCGGCCCACGACGGAGCGGCCGCTGATGCGGCGCGCCTGGTAGTTGCGCAACCGCGGGTCATGCTCAGCCGGGCTGTCTTGCAGGCGGCCACTCAGGTGTTGTCGCCCAGCACCGCCAGATCCACCGGCACAGCCACGCCACCCACCGTGCGCCCGCTGCGAAGCTGCTTGTCGCCGCGGTAACCCTGCGACTGCGCCAGCGTGTAGGTGGCCCGCGTGGTGAGGGCGCGGGTGTGCTCGGCCTTGTTGTGCTTCTCCAGCTTGGCCGCCAGGTTCACCGCGTCACCGATCACGGTGTATTCGAGCCGCTGGCCGTCGCCGATGATGCCGAACACAACCGCGCCATGCGCCAGCCCGGCACCCACGTCAGGTGCGGCCAGCCCGCTGGCCTGGCGCTGGGCACGCCACGCATCGACAGCGTGCAGGATGTCATCGACAGCGCGCAGCGCATTGGCGGCGTAGTCGGCGGCTGGCGTCACCGCACCGAAGCTTGCCAGGATGCCGTCGCCCATGAACTTGTCGATGCTGCCGTGATGGCGCTTGATGATGGGAACCGCCAGATGCTGGTATTCGCCCAGCAGCGCGATCAACTCGGTGGGTGACAAGCTCATCGACGCTGCGGTGAAGCCGCGCAGGTCGAGAAAGACGATGGCCGCGTCGCGCAGCTCGCCCTGGCCGGCCATCACCTCTGCCTCGGACCCGGTGATGCGCTGTGCGACCGACGCATCGAAGAAGAGCGAGAGATCGGCCACCGCGCGCTGTTGCGCGACGGCGCGCTCGAGCAGATGCCGCGCCCGTGCCAGCGCCAGGGCCAGTACGCCCGTCACCACCAGGATCGCCAGCACCTTGTCGAATTCGCCGCCAGGGTGGATCTGTGTCGAGCGCAGCGAAGTCACGTAGTCCCAGGTGATGGGGCTTTCGGGCGCTTGTTGAACCGCCAGCACGGCCAGCACGAGCCAGCCGATGGCGGCGGTGAGCCCCGACAGCACCACCCACAGCGGCTCGAAGCGCAGAGCCCGCAGGCCGATCAGCACGAACACATAGACGAACTGCGTGCTCTTCAACGAGAACTGCGGCGGCTGCTCGTACTGCAAGTGGTAGGCCCAGATCACGAACAAGAGCACCACCATCTCGGCCACCACGCCGGCGGCCAGCACGGGCCTGCTCAGCTGGCCGGTCCAAGCGGTGTAGAGGCGCACCAGCGCCAGCAGGGTGAAGAAAACCAGGCCCAGCGGGGCGGCCTCGATGGGGGCGTCCGGCGCAAAGCCGGCCGGCGTCGAGGCATACAGTGCGGCCAGCAACACGACCAGGATCAGCTGCACGGCCGTGACGAGCAGCTCAGCGCGAAACTGCTCGTGTTCCAGCTCGCGCTGCACACGCTGTGGCAGCGTGGCCGGTGCAGCGGCTGGCGCACCGGTGAAAAGCCATGAGCGCAGGGTCGCCAGCATCTCAAGCGCCTCCGCTCTTGAGGTGACCGCCCACGATGCGAGCGCAAGTGCCCGCCGGCAGGCTCAGCCATTCGTCGGCCGATCTGTCGTAGGTGGCCCGCCCGGCGCAGGCGTGTTGCGAGGTGCCGCAGTCGTTCTGGCCAATGCGTGCCACGCCATAACAGCGCTCACGCTGCAAGGCGAACTCGGCGTCCGAGCCGGGCAGCGCATGGGTGAAGCGCTGCACAGCGGCCAGTGCGACCAGCACGGCGCCACCGAGCACCAGGGCATTGCCCACGCGGTGCGACTTGGGCTCGCTCACGTGGCGCTCCCGCGCCAATGCATTTGCGCCAGCGAGCGTTGCGCGAGCATGGCGGCGGCGATGGTCAGGCACATCGTCGCGAAGCCGATCCAGGCATAAGGCCGCAGCAGCGGCATGCCGATCAGGATCAGACCGTCGTTGCTGCCGGGAATCAGCAAGCTGCCCCAACCCATCAGCAAGCCTCCGCCGAAGCAACGCAGCACACTGCGGATCGTCGCTGGCGTGCTGCCCAATCGACCGGCAGTCCAGCCGCCCAGCACCGCGCCAAGGTAGAGCGCCATCAGGAAGGCGACGCCCAGCGCCAGCCGCGCCGTCATGCCGTGCGCCAACTGGGCGAGCACGTCGGTATAGGCCCACACGCCCACCAGCAGCAGGATCAGCACAAAGGTCACGCCGATCACGCCGGTGGCCGCATGTGGCGCCCACACGCGGGCTGCCAGATGTTGCCGCGCGTTGGCTTGATAACGCGCCGACCACAGCGGCGGCAGCAGGCGCCACGCAGCAAACAGAATGAAGATGCACGCCACGATGGTTGCGGCCTCCAGCACGGGGGAGGCCTCGGCCAGCTTCTGGGCGGCCGGTGGCGCGAAGACGCGCGACACGCTCAGGCAGCCCACGTAGAAACCCACCGGCGTCGCTGCATAGCTCCAGTCGCCGGAGCCAAAACGCGCGACGGCACCGAACACGCAGGCCTTCTCGACCCAGGCGCCCAGGCCCAGCAGTGCACCGCCGATCACCACCCAGGCGCTCACCGGGTAGGCGGCCGGCATCACCGCATGCCAGCCGGCGAAGCTCGCCAAGGCCAGCCCGCCAGCCACCCACAGCGAGGCTTCGCCCATGGCCAAAAGCCGGTTGGCGCGACGCTTGTTCAAGACCTCATCCACAGCTGCCACCGTGCAGGTGGCGCCCCGTTGGATGGCAAAACCCATCACACCGGCACACAGGGCCGAGGCCAGCACGGCGGCGCTGAACCACATCAGTTCCATGTCATGCCGCCTTGGCCTGCGCCGGCCGACCGACGATGCCGTTATGGAACTTGCAGACTTCCTGGATCGATTGGTTGTTGTTGATCATCGAGGTTTGCGGGTGGATCAAGCCGCTGCCCAGATCAAACACCCAGCCGTGGATGAAGGGCCGCTGCCCACGCGCCCAGGCGCTCTGGATGATGTGGGTCTTGCCCAGGTTGTAGACCTGCTCGATCACGTTCAGCTCCACGAGGCGCTTGAAGCGCGCGGCTTCGTCCATCGGCGCGAGCTGCGGCCAGAAGTAGTCTTGCGTGTCTTTCAGCTGGCGCAGCCAGTTGTCGATCAAGCCGTGGTGTTCGTGGCCCATGGCCGCCTTCACGCCGCCGCAGCCATAGTGGCCGCAGACGATGACGTGCTGCACATTCAGCACCTCCACCGCGTACTGCAGTACCGACAGCATGTTCATGTCGGTCTGCACCACCAGGTTGGCGATGTTGCGGTGAACGAACATGTCACCCTCGCGGGTACCGGTGATGCGGTCGGGCGGCACACGGCTGTCGGAGCAGCCGATCCAAAGAAATTCCGGGTGCTGCCCCTCGGCCAGCTTGTCGAAGTAGGCGGGATCGAGCCGCAACTGCTCGGTCACGAAGGCCCTGTTGTTGGCCAGCAGCGCTTCAATGCGTTCGATCATGTCGGCTCTCCTTCGGCCCTGTCCGCCGTTCACAAGAATTCGTCGCGGATGTCCACGCTCGATTCGTTTCCGATCGAGTCGAAGTGCTTGAGCAGCCATTGCTCGGCATGAGCGCGGCCCTTGGTGTGCAGGTGACTGAGGAAGGTCCAGTCGCAGTTGAGCTTGCTCGACACCCCGTGCTGCACCATCTCTTCGTCGGCGCGGATGGAATGGATCAGCATCTGCTTGGCTTCGCCCGGTGAGAGCTTGCCGCGCTCGACCAGCGAAGTGACGAAGGCGATGGCGCGCATCTCGCGCATCAGCGAGGAGTTGAAGCTCACCTCGTTGAGACGGTTCATGATCTCGGCCGCGGTGCGCGGGCAGCCGCGCCGCACGATCGGGTTCAGGTGCACGATCACCACGTCGCGCGAGTCGCAGTTGTAGATCAGCGGGTAGATGGCAGGGTTGCCGACGTAGCCTCCGTCCCAATAGAACTCGCCGTCGATCTCGACCGCCTGGAAGAGGTTGGGCAGGCAGGCGGAGGCCAGCACTGCGTCGGCGGTGATGTTGCTGCACTGGAAGACGCGCACTTTGCAGGTCTCCACATTCGTCGCTGCCAGAAAGAGCTTGATCGCTGAATGCTCGCGCAGCGCCGCGAAGTCCACGTGCTTTTCCAACACGTCGCGCAGCGGGTTGAAGTTCCACGGGTTGAGCTCGTAAGGCGACATCAGGCGCGTGGCCATGTCCATCATCAGGTAGCCGGGTGACTTGTCGAG
The DNA here is from genome assembly GCF_056403575.1 of Rhizobacter sp. P2_G4. Lineage (NCBI taxonomy): Bacteria > Pseudomonadati > Pseudomonadota > Betaproteobacteria > Burkholderiales > Sphaerotilaceae > Rhizobacter > Rhizobacter sp. P2_G4. Next base: position 278,185 of record NZ_JBFUFG010000003.1, read on the forward strand.
CGAGAAGTCACCGAACTGCGAGCTGCCCGGGAAGGTCTTGTAGGGGCTGTACCGAGTGCCGGCGTCCGACACGGCCTTCCAGAAATTGCGCAAGGCTTCGCGAGCACCGTCGCGGCCGCCCTGCGTCCAACCGTAGGCCAGCACGGCGGCATTCATCGCACCGGCGCTGGTTGCGCTGATGCCTTCGAAGCTGATGCGCTCATCTTCGATCAGGCGGTCGAGCACGCCCCAGGCGAAGGCGCCGTGAGCACCACCGCCTTGCAGGGCCAGGTTGATGGGCTTGACTTGGCTGGCCGCGGCTTTGCTGCGGGAAGGGCGGGCTTTGACGCGCATGTCCATGATGGGCTTTCGTGAGGGGTGAGAGGTCAGTGCTGTGTCCAGCCACCGTCCATGGGGATCGCCGTGGCGGTCATCGAGGCCGCCATGTCGGACGACAAGAAGACTGCGAGCGCAGCCAGCTCTTCCACCCGCACGAACTCCTTGCGTGCCTGGTGCACCAGCAGCACGTCGCGCACCACGTTCTCGGGCGAGATTCCGTGCGCCTTGGCCTGGTCGACGATCTGCTTGTCGACCAGCGGCGTCTTCACATAGCCGGGGCAAATGGTGTTGCAGGTGATGCCGAATTCGGCCAGCTCGATGCCTACCGTCTTGCCCAGGCCGACCATGCCGTGTTTGGCCGCCACGTAAGCCGACTTGAAGGGCGAGGCGGTCAGCCCGTGCGCCGAGGCCACGTTGATGATGCGGCCGAACTTTCGGGCCTTCATGCCGGGCACCACCGCCTTGATCAGGTGAAACGCCGACGACAGGTTGATGGCCAGGATGGCGGCCCATTTCTCGTCGGGGAAGTCCTCCACAGGAGCCACATGCTGGATGCCGGCGTTGTTGACGATGATGTCGACCTTGCCGAGCTGTGCAGCGGCCTGCATGGCCATGGCGCGGATCTGTTCCGGCTGGCTCATGTCGGCGCCCGAGTACAGCACCTTGACGCCGAACTCGCGCTGCAGCTCGCTGCGGGTGAATTCAATCTCGTCTGCATGGCCGAAGCCGTTGAGCATGACGTCGGCACCGGCCTCTGCAAAGGCTCGGGCGATGCCCAGGCCGATGCCGCTGGTGGAGCCGGTGACGATGGCGGATTTCCGGGTGAGTTGCATGATGAATTTCTCCTAAGGGGTGGTGAGCGTTTGTGCAGGCGTTTGTGTGATGGACTGGGCCGATGGCGCATCGGCCTCCGCCGTGCGCGTGAAGCGCAGGTGGGTGATGTCGGCGGCGAAGAACATGCTCCACGTCCACTCGACGAAGATGCGCACCTTGCGGCCGAGCGTGGGCATCAGCAGCAGGTAATAAGCGCGCCACAGCATCCAGGCGGGCAGGCCGCTCAGGCGCAGGCCGAAGACCTGGGCCACGCCCTTCAGGTGGCCTGTGGTGGCCATCATTCCGCGCGAGCGGTGGCTGAAGGCCGTGGTGGCGCGACCGGCGATGGTCGCCGTGATGTTGTCGGCCAGGGCGCGTGCCTCGGCCACGGCGAATTGCGCGGTGGGTGGCGCGAAGGCTTCGCCATTGCGGACCAGCGCGCAATCGCCGAGTGCCCAGACGCCCGGCAAGCCCGCCACCGACATGTCGGGCAGGGTTTCGATGCGGCCACGCTGCGTGGCGCAAGGCAATTGAGTCACCAGGGGGTTGGGCTGCGTGCCGATGGTGCAGATGACGGTGGCACCGGTGATGAACTCGTCGCCGCTGAGCGTGACCCCGGAGACGGCGACACTTTCGGCGCGCGCCTTGAGCCGCACCTCGACACCACGCGATTGCAGAGAGCGCGCAGCAGCCAGCCCCAGGGATTCGGGCAATTCGAGCAGCAGGCGATCGGCGTCTTGCAGCACGGTGACCTTCAGCTCGTCGGCGCGCACCCGCGGGTAGTAGCGGCGTGCGTCACGCAGGAAGTCACTCAGTCCGCCGGCCACCTCGACGCCCGAGAAGCCGCCGCCGATGACGATGAAGTGGCCCAACTCGCGGCGCTTGGCGGGGTCGCTCTCGAGCTCGATGCGAGCCACCCGCTGCAGCACGCGGTTGCGGATGTGCATCGCATCGCCCACCAGCTTGAGCGGCAAGGCATGCTCGGCCAGGCCCGGCACCAGCGTCAGGTTGGCGCGTGTTCCGAAGGCGAGCACCAGGTGCTCGTAGCTGATGCGCTGCGGGCCGGCCAGCGTGTGCACGCTGAGCTGGCGCTGTGCCACATCGACCCCGGTGGCGCGGCCCATCACGAACTGGCTGCGATCGGCCGAAGCCGTGCCCAGCATCTGGCGGATGGGCGCCACCACGTGCTCGGGGAACACCGCCGCGCCCACCACCTCGGCCAGCATGGGGTTGAACGTGGTGTAGCTCTCTTCGCTCACCAGCACCACATGGTGGTCGGCCGGCAAGTTGCGCAGCAGCCGCTTGGCGAGCGTGGTGCCCGCGAAGCCGCCTCCCACGATGACGATGTTCTTCATGGTGGCACCCCTCAGCGCAGGGCCTTGAAGCGCCGTGCAATCAGGTGGTCGAGCGACAAGGCACCCGGGCCGTGCAGCAGCGTTACCACGAGCAGCAAGCCCCACATCTGGTGATCGCGCAGGCCCACCTCGCCGATGTCGGGATAGGAGATCACCGCAATGATGTTGAAGACGAAGAGCACGAAGGCCGCAAAGCGCGAGCCCAGGCCCAGCACCAGCAACACCGGGAAAATAAGTTCGACGCCAGTGCCCATGAAGGCGGCCAGTTCGGGCGGCAGCAGCGGCACGGCGTATTCGTTCTCGAACAGCGCGACGGTGCTGCTCCAGCTGGCGATCTTGGTGAGGCCGGCCTTGAAGAACACGCTCGCGACAAAGACACGGATCACCAGGTCGACGACCGGTGACAGGCGATCGAGCAAGCGAATGGCCACCGTGCCCAGCCCCAGTGCGCGAGCGCGCAGGCCGGTGGTTGCAACGGTGGGGATGAGAGAGGGGGAAGCTGTTTGCACGGTGGTCTCCTGCAGAGGTAGAGGAGGCCGCAACGTTGGCGCGCTGCGGCCTGATGCCGCCTTACTTCTTCATCGCGGCTGCGCCGCCGTGCTGGTTCTCGGCCTTGTCGGTCACCATGCCGCCAGCGATCTTGGCGCAGGTGCCCTTGGGCACCGACACCCAGGCTTCCGGTTCGCGGTCGACCTTGGAGGTGCCAGCGCAAGCGCTCTTGCTGGTGCCGCAGTCGTTCTGCCCGGCCTTCACGATGCCCGCGCACTTTTCGGTGTCGCCCTTGGCCGCGAAGGCCGTGGCGGCGGTGGATGAAAGGCCCAGGGCAACAAGGCCGGCCAGGGCGTTGTGGATCATGGATTTGGTGGTGGTTTGCATGTCAGTACTCCTTTGAAGCGACAGTGGGTTGAGGGAAGTTGGAAACTGAACTTTCGTCGTTGGGGTTCACGCAGTGCTCAACGAAGGTTCACGTTTTGATCACATCGATGCGATCGATCGGCACGAGCGCTTGAACGAGGACAAGATGAAGTGAGAGGCTTCGGCGTGATCCGTCCACAGCGAGGGGATTCCACAGCCGCAGACAACGTACGGGCGCACACAGTGAACGGTGCAGTGCAGGCATGCGTGCTTACCTCGCAGCTTCAAGGGCCAGAGGAACCAGGCTGCCCAGCAGCGTGGGGATCAGCTCGCTCACGGTCGGGTGGATGTGCACCGTGCGCTGGATCACGGTGTACGGCACGTCGGCGGCCATGATGTCGAGCAGCGAATGGATGATCTCGTCGCCCTCGATGCACAGCAGGGCGGCGCCGAGGATGCGTTGGGTCTCGGCATCCACCAGCACTTTCATGAAGCCCTGCGTTTCGCCGCGTTCCTTGGCGCGCCCCACCCGCGTCATCGGCATCACGCCCACCAGGGCAGGGCGGCCGCTGGCGCGCACCTGCGTTTCAGTCATGCCGATGCGGCCCAGAGGTGGGTCGGTGAAGAGAGCGTAGGCAGGAATGCGGTCGCTGACGCGGCGCCCACCGCGGTCGAGCAGGTTGGCAGCCACGATTTCGAAGTCGTTGTACGAGGTGTGGGTGAAGGCGCCCATGCCGTTCGCATCGCCCAGCGCCCACACGCCCGGCACGTTGGTGCGCAACTGGTCGTCCACGCGGATGAAGCCGCGGGCATCGGTGGCGATGCCGGCTGCCGCAAGACCCAGGTCACCGGTGTTGGGCAGGCGGCCGGTGGCTACCAGCAAATGGCTGCCTTCGAGCTCGTGCGCGGCGCCACCGGCTTGCAGCGAAACGCGGATGCCACGCCCGGCCGGTGCTACACGAGCCGCGCTCACACCGGTGATGAACTCGATGCCTTCGCGCTCCAGGATCATCTGTACCTCGCGCGAGACCTCGGGGTCTTCACGGCCGATCAGGCGCGGCGCGGCTTCCATCACCGTGACCCGGGCGCCGAAGCGGCGGTAGATCTGCGCGAACTCCAAACCGATGTAGCTGCCGCCTGCGATCAGCAGGTGCTCGGGCACCGCTTCGAGATCCATGACGGAAGTGCTGTCGAGAAACGGCACCGTGTCGAGGCCAGGCCACTCCGGGGCAGCAGGCCGGCCGCCCACGTTGATGAAGATGTGCGGGGCGGTGAGCAGCTGCTCGTCGACTTGCACCTCATGCGGTGCGACGAAGCGCGCATGGCCCCACACGAGGCTGAGGTTCGGCATGCCCTGCAACCAGCCGGTGAGGTTGCTCACCGCCTGCTGCACGACGCGGTCTTTGCGGGCCTTGACGGCCTTCATGTCCACGCCTACCGGCCCGGGGATCAGCACTCCGAAGTCGGCGGCGCGGCGCGCAATGTGCGCGGCCCGCGCGCTGGCCACCAGCGTCTTGGTCGGCATGCAGCCATCGTTGACGCAGGTGCCGCCCCAATGTGCGCGCTCGACCAGCGCCGTCGTCTTGCCAGCGGCGGCGAGGCGGGCGGCCAAAAAAGGGCCGGCTTGGCCGCTGCCGATGACGATCGCATCAAAGCTCTGTTTCTTCATTGTTGTCTCCGTGGTGGCGTGGCGCGGGCGAGGGCAGGTCACATCGCGTGTTCGTCCATGTGCAAGGCGTTGGGGAACAGGTCCACCGAGATCAACACGGCCGTGCTGTCGCCCACGTTTTTCCACCAGTGCGAGGTGCCGTTCTTCTCGGGCGCCACGTCGCCGGCCTTGTGCGTGATCGGCACTGCGCAGCTGCTGGCGTACTCGACGACCTCACCGGAGACGATGTAGATCATGGCGGGCCGCTCGTTGTGGCTGTGCCAAGGCACGATGCCGCCCGGCTGCATCTGAAGCTCGCGCAGGCGGAACAAGCGACCCTTGATGTTGGCCGGCTCCTTGGACAGGTCGGTGCTACTGCGCACCACGTCGGTCACGCCGACCGGGGCGCCGGGGCCGGGCTTCTGGCCTTGGCCATCGGGCACGCGCTTGTCAGCAGGGCACTCGCCGGCGAATGCGCTGACGGAGAGCGCGGCAACGGCAGCGGCGATGAAGGCGTGAATGGCAGTCTTGCGATTGAAGGGCATGGGGTTCTCCTGGCAGTTGGGGGTGTTCGGCGGCTGCTGGGAATCAGCGCCGCCTTGCAATCAACTGTCGGCGCCGGGGTTCACGCCGACGTCAAACGAGGCTCACGTTTCGATCACATTCCAGCCGGGCTCTGCGTAGTCCCCGCAATCGCTTGCGCATCTGCACGCATAGGAAGCAGGCCGCGTGCTGCCTATGCTTCGCACTCAGGAGGACGCCCCATGAACCGACGCGTTTTGGTGATCGAGGACAACGCCGACATCGGCCGGTTGATCGAGCTGCAGTTGGCGGCCATCAACTGCGATGTGCACTGGGTCGCCGACGGTCTGGCCGGCTTGGCCGAGGCCGAGCGGGGCAGCTACGAGCTCGTGGTGCTCGACCTGATGCTGCCGGGCATGGACGGCCTGGAAATTTGCCGCCGCCTGAGTGCGCGCGAGACGCGCGTTCCCATCCTGATGCTCACGGCCAAGTCATCCGAGCTCGACCGCGTGCTCGGGCTGGAGCTGGGCGCCGACGACTACCTGACCAAGCCCTTCTCGGTGGCCGAATTCGTGGCGCGGGTCAAGGCGCTGCTGCGGCGCACGGCTGCCGCCAAGCCCGCCGTCGCACAGACCGAGCAGCCGATCCGCCTCGGTGCCCTGCGCATCGACGTGCCGCGCCGCGAAGTGCGGGTGGGTGGCGAGGTGGTAGAGCTGACCGCCAAGGAATTCGACCTTCTGCTGCACTTTGCGCGCGCTCCGGGCCGTGTGTCATCGCGAGCGCAGCTGCTGCAGCAAGTCTGGGGCTACGGCCACAGCGGCTACGAGCACACGGTCAACACCCACATCAACCGCTTGCGCGCCAAGATCGAGCGCGACCCCGACCGGCCCGAGTTCATCCAGACCGTGTGGGGCGTGGGTTATCGCTGCTGCGAGCTCAGCCCCGAGATTCAGTGAAGGTGCAGACCATGCCTGGCACGCTGTCGAGCCGCTTGTCGCTGATGTTGATGGGGATGTTCCTCGTCATCGGTGCCCTGCTGGTCGGCATTTCGCAGCGCATGCCGCAATTGCAGCAACTCGTTGAACTGGGCGCAGAGCTGGTCGCTGCAGCCATCGCCTTCGCCTTGCTGGCCGCGTTGTTGGTGTTCAACTTGCTGACACGCCGGCTTCGAGTGTTGGCCGAAGAGATGGAATCGTTTCGCGCCAGCAACTTCACACAGCCTCGGCGCATCGAGTGGTCTTGCCCCAAAGGCGACGAGATCGACCGCCTGGCTTATTCGTTCAGCGAGCTGTCGGACCACATCGCCCGCCAGATCGGCCAATTGGAACGTCTGGACAGCCAGCGCCGTGAGTTGCTGGCCAATGTGTCGCATGACCTGCGCACGCCGCTCACGCTGATGCAGGGCTACCTGGAGACCATGCTGTTGCGGCGCGGCGAGATGACACCGGCCGAGGAACGAAGTTGCCTCGAGGTGGCCGCGCGGCATGCCGAACGCCTGGGCCGATTGGTGGCCGACTTGTTCGAGCTGACCAAGCTCGACGGTCAGGCGGGGCGCGTTCAAGGCGAGGCTTTTTCCGTATCGGAACTTGCGCAGGACATTGCGCAGAAGTTCCAGCAGACAGCCGGCGCCCGAGGGGTCAGCGTTCAACTGGGCATCGACGCCGCAGCGCCCGCGGTCGTGGGAGACATCGGTCTGGTCGAGCGAGCCCTCGAGAACCTGGTGGAGAACGCCTTGCGCCACACGCCGGCGGGCGGCCAGGTGGCCATCGAAGTCGAAGGCACAGCGCAGCGCGTGCAGGTGCGAGTGCGTGACAACGGCTGTGGCATTGCACACGCCAACCTTGCACATGTGTTCGACCGCTACTTTCAGGCACCACGCATCGAGTTCTCGCAAGGCGTTGCCACACCTCAAAGTGAATCACCTGACGCGCCGCATCACCATGCCGGTCTGGGCCTGGCGATCACGCAGCGCATCGTCGCGCTGCACGGCGGAGAGATCCAGGTTCAAAGCGCCGTTGGTGTCGGCACGGTGTTCAGTTTCGATCTGCCCGTTGCTGACCCAGACACGAGGGAGGCTGCATGAACATTCGCCTGCTGCTGTTGCTTCCGAGTTTTGCCATGCTGCTGGCGGCCGCGTGCTTGGCTCTCGTGCCGGGAATGCTGCCAACCGTGCCGGCGCTCGCCTTGACCGTCGTAGCGCTCGGCTGGGTGAGCTTGCAGGCGCTGGCGAACGAACGATGGGTGCTGACAGGGATCCGCGCCCTGCGGGCGGCGCTGGATGGGAAAGCTTCTGCTGCCACGTCGACCCGTGAGTGGTGCGACATGGCTACACGCGTTTCGGACTTGCAGCACGCGTCAACACGGCAGAGCAGGGCGCTGGAGCAAGTGGCGTCGCACTCGCGCCAGATGGAAGATGCACTGCGCCTGAGCGAAGAGCGCTACGTGGCAGCGGTGCGCGGGGCCAACGATGGCCTGTGGGAGTGGGACCTGGCCAGTCGGCGCATGCTGTGCTCACCGCGATGGAAACACATGCTGGGTTTTGACGATTGCGGCGACAGCCTGCCCATCGAACAGTGGCAGCAGCGGTTGCACCCGGAAGACCGTGATGCAGCCATTGGTGCGCTCAAGGCCCACGTGTGCGGTGAGGCGGAACGCTACGAGCACCCCCACCGCTTGCTGCACGCCGACGGCCGCTACCGCTGGGTGTTGTCGCGCGGCACCGCGCTGCGGCGCGCCAGCGGGCGGGCGTACCGCATGGTTGGCCTGGACACCGACATCACCCAGCTCAAGCGTGTGGAAAGCATCGTCGAGGCCATTGCCAACGGCACAGCGGGCCACTCCGGAGAGGCTTTCTTCAAGTCGCTTGTCGAGAACTTTGCTCACGCATTGCGTGTCGATTGCGCCTTCATCACCGAATGTGTCAACCGCCCGGCGACAGAGGCGCGCACGCTCGCGTTCTGGCGCTCAGGGGAGTTCGTCCACAACTTCGAGTACGAACTCGCAGGCACGCCCTGCGAACGAGTCATCCAGGACGACACGCTCGTCTTCCACAACGACTGCCTGGCACAGCTCTTTCCGCGTGAGGCCGAATATGAGAGTTACCTTGGTTTGCCCATCCATGCGCGCGACGGGAACGTGATCGGCCATCTGGCATTCGTTCATGCGGCACCCATGGGCGAGGACATGTTGGTCGAATCGGTCTATCGCATCTTTGCGGCCCGGGCGGGTGTAGAGATCGAGTTGAGCCGCGCGTTGTCCCGGCTGCAAGGCCTGGGGGTGGCGAGCGGTTGTTGAAACCCGGATTCGCTGTTCCAGGGGTGCAAGAATGTGGTTGCCTCAAAGACAAAACAATGGAGAGGTCATGTCCAAGGCTGCGTTCAGTGTCAAGGCGTTTGGCATCTATCTGCTGGCTCTCGGCGTCGGGCTCGCTTTCATCCCAAACTTACTGCTCTCGGTCTTTGGCATGCCTCGTACCGAAGAGGTTTGGATCCGCGTCGTCGGAGTCCTCGTCATCAACATTGGCGTGTACTACTGGTTTGCAGCGAGGGCTGAAGCGACCGAAGTCTTCCAAGCATCGGTATACACACGAGTCCTTGTTCTCGCTTCATTCGCGGCATTCGCTGTCCTCGGCATTGCGAGTCCAGTCTTGGTCCTCTTTGGCGCCGCCGACTTCGCCGGCGCAATTTGGACTTACGTCGCACTGAGGCAGTCCAAGGCGACGAGGTGAGCGATGGCGTGCTACCGACAGATCGAGCGAGGTGGCATGTTGATCCCGCGAGGCCAGAGAGAGACGATCCGGTGCAGTTTACATAATATACATTGTCGCGCATATGTAGCTACCGGCGCGGCAGCTGCCCAGACATGCCGGGACCGTGGATTCGGTCTCCGGTCCTAATGGTCTGGAGAGCTGCACGCCAGCCGCTTTCGACAACGTCCCCGAGCTCCAGAGCCGATCGTGTTTGCGCATGACTTGATCAACTCCCTGGCGTGATCTTCCACAGCTCGCCGTCTTCCTCATCGGTCACGATGAACAGCGCCCCGGCTGCGTCCTGCCTGACGTCGCGAATGCGCTTTCCTCGCTCTGTCAACAACCATTCTTCGCCAACCACCCGCTGGCCCTCGACGACGAGGCGCACCAGTTTCCTGTCCTTCATCCCGCCGACGAACAGATTGCCTTTCCAGGCGGGAAACGCGTCACCGGTGTACCACTGCGCGCCTGAGGGAGCGATGACAGGGTCCCAGTAGTACACGGGTTGCGTGAGGCCCTCGCGCGCCGTGGCGCCTTCACCGATCGCCAGGCCGGAATATTCCTCGCCATATGCGATGAGAGGCCAGCCGTAGTTCTTGCCTTTCTCGATGTAGTTCAGTTCGTCGCCGCCTCGAGTGCCCATCTCGACCACCCAGAGTCCGCCGCGCTGGTCAAACGCCGCAGCCTGGATGTTGCGCTGCCCGAGGGTCCAGATCTCCGGGCGGAAGCCTGCCCGCCCGACAAACGGGTTGTCCGGCGGCACGCTGCCGTCGGGCCGGATGCGCAGAATCTTTCCGAGATGGCTGTCCGCTTGCTGCGCCTGCGGCCGTGTGACCCGGTCCGACCTTTCACCGGTGGTGACGTAGAGCATGCCGTCCGGGCCGAATGCGAGACGGGAGCCGAAGTGCTTGTCACCGTCATAGGTGGGCGACGCACGCAGGATCACGTTGACCTGTTCCAGCCGTGTGCGGTCTGCCGACAGCACGCCCTTCGCCACACTGGTGCCGTTGCCACCCGAGCGAGGTTCCGAATAGCTCCAGTAGACCGTGCGATCAGACGCGAAACTGGGGCTGAGCGCCACGTCGAGAAGACCGCCCTGCCCGCGTGCATCGACGGCCGGTAGACCAGCGAGCGGTGCGCCCACTTGGCCGCTGGCGGATACGAGGCGCATGCGCCCAGGCTTTTCGGTGACCAGCAAGGTGCCGTCCGGCAGCGGTTCCACCGCCCACGGCTTGACCAGACCGGTGGCCAGCACTGTCACCTTTACCGCTGCACTGCGCGGAGCAGCACAGGCGCGCGTTTGGCCCGCGAAGGCGGGTCGCTGGGACGGCGCATTGGCTGCCCTGGCCTCCAGCGGCTGGCAATTCGAAGGTGAGGTCTGCGACGAGGCTGCCGCGCAAGCCATAAGAAGCGACGGTGCAAGCACGAGGCGGAAGGCATTTGTCTTCATGGGGACTCCGAACAGTTGCTGTGCCAGCAAGGAGCAAATCTGGCTCCCGATAGCGCAGTTCATGCGCTCGAACCTGTTCGTCGTTCTTGTTGCCGTCCAGAAGCTGTGCGACAGCCGACCGAGATGTGTCTACTTCGTCTCCGACGGCGACGGAAGTTGGCTCTCTGCCCTGTATGCGACCAGAAACTCGTCAGAAGCCACCTGATCGGCCAATGCCCTCAAGCTCGCAGCCGAGGCCGGGCCGAGAACAGCCTCCACCTGGTCGTTTGCTGCGGCCCAGCGCACCACGGCTTCCGAAAGCCGGGCCTTGCCAAGCGGCGTGAGAACGCCGTGTTTGGTTCGCCGGTCTTGGGCGTCTTGGCGCAACTCGACGAGTCCGTCACGCACCAGCGGCCTGAGCGCATGGGTTAGCGCCGATAGCTGGATGGCGAGCCGGGCGGCCAAGTCCTGCAGCGCCGGTCCTTGGTGATCGGTGCCCGTGAGCTTGGCAATTTCAGCGATGAGCGCGAGTTGCGTGGCCTTCAGGTCCAACGGCGCCAGTGCTTCGTCGTATAGCTGGCCAAGCCGGCGCGCCGCGAGGCGCAGTGCGGTGTTCGTGCAGACCCGTCCGCCCAAAAGGTCCTGCTCCTCGGCGAGCGTGGCGAGGCTGTCTTCCGCGTCAACAGGCTTTTTGGAAGTTCCCATACTTTGAAAAAGGTTGAGTACCGCACCATCGGCAAGAGCCGATCGATCAACACTACATTTGAGCCCTCAATCTTTTTAGTTGAGTGCTCAATTTTATTCGAAAGCCATCAATGACCAACACCAACCCTAAAAAAGTCGCCCTTGTCACGGGGGCTTCCTCCGGCATCGGAGCTGTCTATGCGGATCGCCTCGCTGCGCGCGGATATGACCTGATCCTTGTCGCGCGACGCGCTGACCGGCTGGAAGCACTCTGCGCGCAGGTCTCGAAGGCGCACGGTATCAAAGCCGAGGCGATCGTGGCTGATCTGACCAAGGATCAAGACCTGACGCGGATCGAAACGATCCTGTCCACCAACAAAGACCTGCGCGTCCTGGTGAACAACGCCGGTCTTGCACGTCTGGCACCGGCTGCCCAGATGCCTGCAGACGACGTGGCTGCCCAGATCGCCCTCAACATCACAGCACTGACGCGCCTGACTCAAGCCGTCGTGCCCGCATTCGTCGCGAGGAAACAGGGCCTGGTCATCAACGTCTCGTCCGCCTTGGGCATCCACTCGCTGCCGATCAGCGCCGTGTACAGCGGCACCAAGGCCTTCGTGATGCAGTACAGCAGAGGCCTGCAGCAAGAACTGGCTGAAACCGGGGTGAAGGTTCAGCTGGTCCTGCCGGCATCGACAGCCACCGAGATCTGGGATCTGTCGGGCGTCCCGCTGGCGGCCCTGAACAAGGACACGTTGATGACGACCGAGAACATGGTCGATGCGGCGCTCGCGGGGTTCGACCAAGGCGAAACGATCACGTGGCCCTCAGTCGCCGATGCAAGCCTGTGGGACAAGTACGAGGTAGCTCGCTCCGCACTGTTCGCCAACACCCAGGCTGGAAAGCCGGCCCCGCGCTACAGGGTCGCTTGAATCCGGCCAACCGAACGTTGGCGCCATTCGCCTTCTTCTTTCTCAGTTCGATTTCCCCAAGGACAGCCCATGCTCTTCGAAGCCTTCTCCCTGCGTGCCACTCAGCTCAGCAATCGCACCGTGATGTCGCCGCTCACGCGCAGCCGCGCGGCCGACAACAACACGCCCAACAGCCTGATGGCCACCTACTACGCCCAGCGCGCAAGTGCCGGCCTCATCATCACGGAAGGCACGTCACCGTCGCCCAACGGCCTTGGCTATGCCCGCATTCCGGGCCTGTTCAATGACGCCCATGTGCAAGGTTGGAAGCTGGTGACGGATGCCGTCCATGCCAAGGGCGGCAAGATCGTCGTGCAGCTGATGCACACCGGCCGCGTGAGCCACCAGGCCAACCTGCCGGCCGGCGCCGAAGTGCTTGGGCCTTCAGCAGAGACCTGCCCCGGCGAGATGTGGACCGATACGCAGGGCAGCCAGCCGCATACGCCGCCGCGCGCCATGACCGAGGCCGACATCCAGGCGGCCATCGGCGAGTACGCAACGGCTGCGCGCCTCGCCATCCAAGCCGGCTTCGATGGCGTCGAACTGCACTCGGCCAACGGCTACCTTCTTGAGCAGTTTCTGAATGCCAACGTCAACCGTCGCACCGATGGCTACGGCGGCACGGCCGAAGGACGCAACCGGCTGGTGCTCGAGGTCGCACGTGCGGCCGTGAAAGAGATCGGCGCTGAGCGCGTCGGCATCCGTTTGTCGCCTTACGGCGTTTTCAACGGAACCGGTGCATTCGAAGGCGTGGATGAACAGTACCTGTCGCTGGTGAAAAAACTCTCTGCCCTCGGCCTCATGTACGTTCACGTTCTGGATCATTCAGCCATGGGCGCCCCACCCGTCCCGCCCAAGCTGAAAACCGATCTGAGGGCTGCGTTCAACGGCCCCTTCATCCTCGCTGGCGGACTCGATAAAGCCAGCGCACAGCAAGCGCTGAGTGAAGGTCGCGCTGACTTGGCCGCCATGGGCAGGGCTTTCCTCGCTAACCCGGACCTGGTCGACCGCATGCGCAAAGATGCGCCCTTGAACGCGCCTGTCCCGGAGACGTTCTACACGCCGGGTGCAAAGGGCTACACGGACTACCCTGCCCTCGCGGGTTGAGCATCACCGCCCGGACCACACACTGGAGCCGTCAGGTCCGGGCTGAATCGCTGAGGAATGGCGCCGTCGTTCGAGGCGCCGCAGCGCGTAATTCGCAAACTCTGTATGATGAGCGTCATGCAAACATCGAAGCGCAACGTCAGAGCGGCGAGCAAGGCAGCATCACACGAGCGCATCGTGTCAGCCGCTGCACGGGCGATCCGTCGCAGCGGCTTCAACGGGACCGGCGTCGCCGACATCATGAAGGAGGCAGGCCTGACCCATGGCGCCTTCTACGCTCACTTCGAGTCACGCGAAGCCATGTTGGCCGAGGCTGCGAATCTGGCGTGCACCCAATTGCTCGCTACCGCGGCCGATACTGTCGCGAGCGCACCCCCCGAGCAGGCTCTGGCAACCTTGCTCCGCGTGTATCTCTCCCCTGAACATCGGGCGCAGATTGAACTGGGATGCCCCCTGGCCGCGCTGGGCTCCGAGACGCCGCGCCAAGCACCTGAAGTGCGACGAGTGACCACGCGGTACATCAAGGAAATAACCGATCTGATCGGCCGTCAGCTGCCTGACTGGGGGCAGCCTGGTGCGCATGAGCGGGCGCTCGTAGCCGTTGCCACCATGACGGGCACGTTGATGCTCGCTCGTGCAGTGGACGAGCCAGCGCTGTCGGACGCCTTGTGCCAAGCTGCAATGAAGCACCTCGCGCCGACCTGAAACTATCGCGTCGCGCCGCCTATTTTTTTGCCTTCTTGTATGACAAACATCATGCAATGAAAGTCCGGCACGCTGGCGGCCCACTGGCGTACCCGCCCCCGCCACTTCACACCGGCCGCCACAGGCCTCATCAAGGAGACATCCATGACATTCCAGGCGCTGCTCGCAACCAAGACAGGCGACAAAGTCTCAACCAGTGTCGTCAAGCTGAACGAACAAGATCTGATGCCCGGCGACGTCACGGTGGCGGTCGACTACTCGACCGTCAACTACAAGGACGCCCTGGCCGTCACCGGGCGTGGCAGCGTGATCCGCCAGTTTCCCTTGATCCCCGGCATCGACTTCGCCGGCACCGTTGAGGCGTCTTCCTATTCGGGCATCGCTGTCGGAGATCGCGTTGTCTTGAATGGCTGGGCCTTGAGCCAAAGCCATCACGGTGGATACGCGCAGAAAGCCCGTGTCAAAGGCGAGTGGCTGGTGAAGCTTCCGGACGTGTTCTCGACCAAGGACGCGATGGCCATCGGCACGGCGGGCTACACGGCCATGCTGTGCGTGCTGGCGCTCGAACACGGCGGTCTCACGCCGCAGCGCGGTGAGATCCTCGTCACGGGCGCCAATGGCGGCGTGGGCTCCATCGCGATCGCGCTGCTGTCGGGCCTCGGTTACCGAGTCGTCGCGTCCACTGGGCGCCCTGAAGAAAGCGACTATCTGCGCAGTCTCGGCGCGGCAGACATCATCGATCGCAAAGCGCTGTCAGAGCCAGGCACGGCGCCTATCGGTAGTGAGACATGGGCCGGCGCGATCGACTCGGTCGGCAGTACCACGCTGGCCAATGTGCTGGCGAAGACGCGATATCGCGGCGTGGTCGCGGCCTGCGGCTTGGCTCAGGGCATGGATCTTCCAGCCTCGGTGCTGCCCTTCATCTTGCGCAACGTGACGCTTGCCGGAATCGACTCCGTCAATGCACCTCAAGAGGTTCGGATCGAGGCCTGGTCGCGCCTGGCACGAGATCTGGACCTCGGCAAGCTCGCACGCGCAACCCATGTCGTCGGCCTGGCCGACGTGCCTGCCATCGCCAGCCGGATGCTCGAAGGGACAGTCCAGGGCCGCGCAGTTGTCGATGTCAACGCGTGATCCTCGGTCCGTCCCGTACAGGTGAGATGACGACCGAGCTAACCGAGAGCGGCCGCGTGGCAAGATTCGCGGCGGCATGCTCAGAAACACTCCATCTCCGCTGCAACGAGCTGTTGCGTTCGTCGCCCTTGCCAACCTCGCCTACTTCTTTGTCGAGTTTGCCGTTGCACGACGCATCGGATCGGTATCGCTGTTCGCCGACAGCGTCGACTTCCTCGAAGACACCGCCGTCAACTTGCTGATCCTTCTGGCCATTGGCTGGTCAGTGAAATGGCGCTCCTACGTCGGAATGGTTTTAGCGGGGCTGCTCTTGGTTCCTGCCGCAGCCACGTTGTGGACCGCCTGGCAAAAGTTTGCCTCGCCCGTCCCGCCTGAACCGTGGCTGTTGTCGCTGACGGGCCTCGGTGCCCTGGCGGTGAATCTGACTTGCGCACTGGTGCTCGCCAAGTTTCGCAAGCACAGCGGCAGCTTGACCCGTGCCGCGTTCCTCTCCGCCCGCAACGACGCGTTCGCCAACGTCGCCATCATTGCCACGGGCTTGCTGACAACCTATTGGGTCTCCGGCTGGCCCGATCTGGTGGTGGGTTTGGCGATCGCCGCAGTCAATGCTGATGCAGCCAAGGAAGTCTGGGAGGCGGCCAGGGAAGAGCGACGCCAAGCTGACCTGTAGTTGCGTTGGGTTCAGCTCGAGCATCGCGCTCAGTCAATTTCAAACGCGGGCACGTGCCGCCCGTCGATGTCCGTGAAGCCGTATTCGCTTGCGAGGTCTGCCACACGGTGCACGGCACCGCTCTTGTCGAGTACCGCCGAGTCAGCGGCGAGCGCGGCCACCGCACGGCCGAGATAACGCGGCGATTCGGTGCGCGCAATCTCGCGCCGCTCGCGCCAGTGTGTTTCATCGGTCTTGTGCCCGCTGAGAACGAACTCGGTACGCATCCAACCAGGCGATACCGCAAGCGACGCCACGCCGTGCGGGCGAAGCTCTTGCGCCATGCCGAACGCGAGTCGGCACATGGCCGCCTTGGCCAGGTCGTAGAACAGGTTGCCGGCCAGATAGCGGTCGCGGTCCCAGAAAGTCGTCGTCACGATGAGGCCCCGCCTCTGTTGCACCATGAGCGGCGCGCCGAAGCGGCTGGCGAGAAGGTGGTTGCGCACGCCATGGTCGAACATCGAATCCCAATGCACCATGGGGTGCTCCCAGAAGGATGCGTTGAAGACGCCGTCGAAGCTCTCGTGGCCGCCCCAGGCGTTGTTCACGAGCAGGTCGAGCCTGCCGCGCTCGCGCTGCACGCGCTCGAACAGCGCCTTCACCTCGTCGTCGCGCGTGTGGTCGCATGGGACCGCGATGCCGCGGCCGCCGGCACGCGTGACCTCTTCGGCGGTGTCATCGATGCTGCCGGGCACGGCCTCGAGGTCCGACAACGCGAGCAGCTTGTCGTAGGTCTGCGGGCGCTGCGCCCGCGTGCTCCGGCCAGTGACGATGACCGTGGCTCCCGCCGCACCCAACTCCACCGCGATGCCGCGGCCTGCGCCACGGCTCGCGCCTGTCACGACGGCGATGCAACTCTTCAACTTGTGCATGGTCTTCCTTCCTTGTTCGTTCGACTTGACGGCGATGAAGATAAGCCGCGCGTCAAGCTTGCGTATTGGAAGAACCCGAAACAGCCCGCGCGACAAACTGCCCGGGTGTGAGACCACACAGCGAGCGAAACTCATTCACGAGGTGCGACTGGTCGTAGAAGCCCGCGTCCAACGCCAGCCCAGCCCAATGCGGTGCCTCGAGCCGCCGCAGCGCACGCAGGCAGGCGTGCAAGCGCGAGAGCCGGCTCCATACCCCAGGCGACAAGCCCACCTCGGCGCGGAAGATCTGCTGCAAGCGGCGCTCGCCGACACCGACGGCATCGGCCACGTCGCGCAACGCGCGTTGCCCGCCCGCTTCGGCAATCAGTTTCACGGCATGCGCTGCCTGTCGCTGCGCCGCGCTGGGCTCGTGGATGCGCAGGCGCTGTTGCAGCGCGCGCTGCAGCAAGTCCGCGCGCGACGACTCGTTCCGCGCTTGCGCGATCTGCTCCAGCACGTCGTCGCCCCACAGGTCGCCCAACGGCACCGCACTGCCGGCGATTTCGGCGGGCGGCACGCCGAGCACGGCTGCGGCCGCGCCCGGGCGCAAGGTGACTGACAAACCATCCATGCGCCCACGAAACTTCAGCATGACGGGCGCCGCCACAGGGCCGGCGGCGCGCGCTACGGCACCCTGCTCGAAGATGAGATGGACCGCGCCGTCCGGCAGCACGCGCTCCACCACTTCCTGGCCCGCCGGAATGGTCTCGCGATATACGGTCAGGTTCGACACGTGGCCGCGCAGCGCCGAATGGATTGCGAACTCGCGCATCGTTCCGCCGGGCACGGTGGTTTCCGGTGCGTAGAGAGGGTCGCCGTCCAGGCGCAGGAAGAGTCGCTCGGCCATGGTGGAATGATCCTATCCCGTGCCCCCTAGTTGCGACTGCTTGCCGCGGGTGGAGTCGGAGCACTGTGAACGTGTAAAACCAAGGCTTTGGAAGCGCCGCCTCCAAGTGCCTTCCCGCAAAGGAGCTGATGATGATCAAGATGTGGATTGCGATGAGCGTGGCCACGCTGCCGGCGACATGAAGCCGTGCATGTTGAAGTCCCTTGCCACGATGGCGCTGTGCGCGGCCGGATCGATCCACGCCGCCGAAACGGCCGTGATGTCACCAATCCCTTGGGATGCCCAAGGGCAGTTTCTCGAGGAACTGCAGGTGCCCGATCAAGGCGTCGTCGAGGCCTGTGAGAAGTTGACAGCCGGCGCGAAAGTGCATTGGCGCTACGAGGCCGATGCACCGCTGGACTTCAACGTGCACTATCACAAGGGCAAGAAGGTGACGATGCCGGTGCGCAAAGATCGCACCGCCAAAGCCGAAGCCCTGTTCAAGGCCGCGACGGCTCAGGAATATTGCTGGATGTGGAGCAACAAGTCGGGAGCACCCGTGTGGCTCACACTTCAATTGCAGCGGCAATGACGCGGTGCTGAATCGCTCGGCCGTTCACGACGTCGGCGTTGCTGTACGTGGCCACGCTGCTTAGATGCTCCCTCTTCGACTCACTAAAAGCCTGATCCCATCCCTCATGGAAATTGCCATATTGCTTGCCCTGATCGTCCTCAACGGACTGTTCGCGATGTCGGAGATCGCCCTCGTCACCGCGCGCAAGGCCCGGCTGCAGAAGCTGATCGATGACGGCGACGCCGGTGCCAGGAAGGCCGTCAAGCTGGGTGAAGATCCCACGCGGTTTCTTTCGACCATCCAGATCGGCATCACCTCCATCGGCGTGCTGAACGGCATCGTCGGCGAGGCGGCCTTGGCTGCGCCGCTGGCGCGGTGGCTCGCCACCCTGGGGGTGCCAGCGCCGTACACCGAATATGGCGCGACGGGTGTGGTGGTGCTGCTCATCACCTACTTCTCGATCGTCGTGGGTGAGCTCGTGCCGAAGCGCATCGGGCAATCGCATCCGGAGACACTCGCCCGTCTGGTGGCCAGGCCCATCAACTGGTTGGCGATTGCGACCAAGCCGTTCGTGAAGCTGCTGTCGTTTTCGACACATGGGCTGCTGCGGCTTTTGGGCGTGAAGCAAGACAGCGGCAATGCCGTCACCGAGGACGAGATCCACGCGATGCTGGCCGAGGGCACGAGCGCTGGTGTGATCGAGTCACACGAACACGACATGGTGCGCAACGTGTTCCGGCTGGACGACCGCCGGATCGGGTCGCTCATGGTGCCGCGCGGTGACGTGATCGCGCTGGAGGCCGCCCTGCCCTTCGAAGAGAACCTCTCACGCATCGAACAGTCGGACCACACGCGCTTCCCGGTCATCCAGGCCAGCTTGAACAACGTGATGGGCGTGGTGAACGCGCGCCGTTGGCTGTCGAGCGTGGTGCGCGAAGACGATCGAGACCTTGCGAAGCAGCCACTCGAGGCGCCGCTTTATGTTCCTGAAACCTTGACGGGCATGGAGTTGCTCGAGAACTTCCGCTCATCGAACGTGCAGATGGCGTTCGTCGTGGACGAGTACGGCGAGGTGCTGGGCATCGTCACGCTGCAAGACCTGATCGAGGCCATCACCGGCGAGTTCAGGCCGCGTGACGCCGCCACGGCGTGGGCCGTGCAACGCGACGACGGGAGCTGGCTGCTGGACGGCCACATTCCGGTGGAGGAACTCAAGGACCGCCTCGAACTGCATGGCGTGCCCGAAGAAGAGCGAGGTCGGTACCACACGCTCAGTGGCATGTTGATGCTGTTGACCGGGCGCTTGCCGAAGGAGGCCGACTCCGTGCAGTGGGAACGCTGGCGCCTGGAGATCCTGGACATGGATGGCAAGACCATCGACAAGGTGCTCGCCACCCGGCTGCCGGAACCGCTCCCGGAGCACGGCGACAACGAGACGGGTTGATTCAGGGCGCGGTGCGCTGCTCGAGAAATGCCTCCACATACAAGCGCTGGACCATCACCACGGTGACGACCATCAGCGGCGTCGCAAAGAGCACCCCGACGAATCCGAACAGCATGCCAAACACGACCGCCGCGGCAATGGCGAGCGCCGGTGGAAGTTGGACTGCCCACTTTTGCGCGAGCGGCATCAGCACGTGGCCTTCGATCTGCTGAATTGCAACGCACAGCAACGCGACATGCAGGGCCGCCCGAGGCCCCTCGGTGAACGCGAGCAGCACGGCAAGCAGGCCACCGGCGATGGCGCCAAAGAACGGAACGAACGCAATGAGGCCGGAGATGAGGCCGATGGCTAGCGCGAGGGGGATGCCGAGCAACCAAAGCCCGAGGGCCGTAGAAAAGCCCACGAATGCCATCGACAGGGCCTGACCCAGGAGCCAGTGGTGCAAGGCCTGCCCTGATGCCTGCAAAGCCGAGGCCACCCGCTCCCGATACGGCACCGGCACCAAGCGCACCAGCCCATTGCGATATGTCGCTGGCGCAGCGGCAAGGTAGATGCCCAGAATGACGATGAGCGCTGCGTCGCCCAGCATTCCAAGGGTGGTGGTGGCGATGCCCGCAACGTTGGACCAGGGCACGCCGTTGCCGCTCGCGTCGTTCCAGACGTCCAAGACCAGTTGACCCACTCGGTGCCCATGAAGCCAGCGCAGAACCGCCTCGCCCGCTGCGGGCAGTCGTTCGCGCAGTTTTGCCAATTGCTCTGCCAGGGGCGCGCCCAGCCACCATGCGCCCAGAGCAAGAGCGACAACGATCAGGGTCACCGTCAACAGCAACGACCAGCGCTGCGGGACCCCGAGCCGTTCCAACTGCTGCGTCACCAATCGCAGCGCTACGGCCAAGACCGTTGCGCCGAAGACGATGACAAGAAGATCGGCCAGCCGCCAGGCAACGAAGGCCATCAGGAGCAGAGCCGCAATCGCCAGCAAGCGCTTGGAAAAAGGCGTGGCGCCGGGGCGTGGTGAACCAGCGGGAGTCATGTCGGCGTTGTCACCTCGTGCGTTGCAGAGGCACGCAAGAACGCATGCGCGAGAAATTCTAGGTCATGGCAACAGCACGTTTCTGCGAGCTGGCCGGGGGCGCCGCGTCGTTCGTCCTCTGCACTGGCACTACTTGGCCGACAGGACCGCGGATGCGTATGCAACCGCGGTTGCACGCCAAGCGGCACCGCACCGGCTTCATCGGCAACACAATGCGCATCCACGCACCACTTCTTCGGTCGACCGCACTGTGCCTGTCTTGAACCCGTACCCAACGCCTGTGCAAGCACATGACGGCGTCACCGAACGCTTCTTTCGGCGAGCGCCTGCGAGACGGCTGCGCTTGGCGCTTCTCCTGCTCGTGGCTCTGATCTGCGCGCCCTTCCCTGGCCTGGCGCAGCAGTACCCGATCCAGTACCACAACCAGTCCGAAGGCCTCGCCAACCTCTCGGTCAACGCGCTGGCCCAGGACCGCGACGGCTACATCTGGGTCGGCACGCCGAACGGCTTGTACCGCTACGACGGGCTGACTTTCGTGCGCTGGGAGGCCGCCGAAGATTCACCTTTGCGGGAGGTGCTCGCGCTCCACGTCAGCCCGGACGGAGGCCTGTGGATTGGCTCCGAGACGGGCGTGTCTCGCATGCACAAGGGCAAGTTGGTGCCCGTGCTCATGGGTAGTGCCGCCATCGCCATGGAAGCACGGAACAACCTGGCTTCCGACGGAAGCGGCCGCGCGTTCGCCGTCTCCCGACGACGCTTGCTGGAGATGCGGCGAACGGAGACCGGCAACTGGTCGGTGCGGCCATTCTTCGACGAAGCGCAGATGGCAAAGCACCGGCTGTTGCGCGACATCAACCGCGTTCACGTTGCAAAGGACGGAACGCTGTGGCTGGCCTGCGCGCGGTCCCTTTGCCGATGGCGCGACGGGCAGCTCGACGTGTCGAGCGTTCCGGAGCCCGACCCTGATGGATGGAGCAACATCTACGAAGACAGCCGCGGCGACCTGTGGCTGCGAAGTTCGACCCGCATCCTGCAACGGCCCAAGGGCTCGGCAGACTTCATGGATCGCACGCCGCCGCGTCCTGAGCTCAGCCGCGGCGATGGGCTGTCTGACACGCCGATCGTCGAGGATGCCGCAGGAAGCATCGTCACGAGCTCAAGCACGGGCATCGTTCGTTGGGCCGGCGCCGCATGGGAGCCGGTGGATGCCCGCCATGGCCTGACCGCGCCCAGCGGCGTCACCTCGTTGCTGGTCGACCGCGATGGCAATCTGTGGATGGGCACCGCCGGCTATGGCCTTGCGCAATGGTCCGGCTACCGGCACCTGACTGCCTGGACCTCGAAAGACGGCCTGCTCGACGATGACGTGTGGTCGATCCTGCGCGACCGGCAAGACCGCCTGCACATCGGAACAACGACCGGCATCTCTCTGATGCAGCCGGAGAAGCGGCGCCTCGTCGCCGAGCACCCGAACCGCTCGTTGCAACCCGCCAGTTCCATTGCACAAGATCGCGACGGCAACGTGTGGATAGGCGACTTCTCCGGTCAACTCGACAAGGTGGCAGCGAAGACCGGCAAGCGGGCGCAGGTGGCGACATTGCCGCGGATCTTTCGCTTGCTCGCAGACTCATCCGGACGAATCTGGATCTCCACACAACAAGGTCTCTTCGTGGTCGACCCTGAAGACGGGCCGGCGCGTCCGCGCAGGGTCGACACCGAGATCAATCCGAATCCGGCCCACGGCCCGCGCACCTTTGCAGGCTGCGAGACCAGCTCCCACATTCTCTGGTTCACGACCGACGCTGGCCTGACTCGGTGGGACGGTGAGCGCCTGACGCGTGTCGCGGTGCGTGGCAGCGACGGCAAGCCGCTGCCCAGCGCGTCAAGCTTCACCACGATCGCCTGCACAAGCGCCGGAGATGCCCTCCTCGCCGGTGGGCCCTACGACGGCATTTGGCAAACGCACGGGACAAGTGGCTCGGTGACGCTGCAACAGATCTTGCCGCCGCGCCTCATGGGACGGGCGATCGTGGGCATGCATGAAGACCGCAGGGGTTGGCTGTGGATCACCACGGACGCCGGCGTGGCTGTTCGCAACAAGGACAGCTGGCGGTTCATCAACCAAGACAGCGGCCTGGTGTGGAACGACTGCAACGAGCACGCGTTCTACGAAGACACCGACGGCTCGATCTGGGTCGGTACC
The DNA here is from genome assembly GCF_056403575.1 of Rhizobacter sp. P2_G4. Lineage (NCBI taxonomy): Bacteria > Pseudomonadati > Pseudomonadota > Betaproteobacteria > Burkholderiales > Sphaerotilaceae > Rhizobacter > Rhizobacter sp. P2_G4. The sequence goes on from NZ_JBFUFG010000003.1 coordinate 301,174, forward strand.
AGCAGAGGGGTACAGCACATTGAGAGGGTGGACGCGATGTTCCCTGTGCCGCAGCGAAACGCGCCCATCGTCTCGCTCGTCCGGGGCGAGCAGGCTCTGGATGTCGCCTCACGAATCGAACTGCCCTGGGCGCAATCGCCGTTGAAGGCGGCGTTTGGGAACCTGGTGTTCGAAGGCCGGCGATCGCAGCGGTTCCACTACCGCCTGGTCGGGCTCGATGACGCATGGTCCGCGAGCGCCGGGCCGGAGGTCACGTTCTCGACACTTCCGCCTGGGCGCTATCGGCTGGAGGTCATGACGATCGACGAAGACGCGCAGACACGTTCACCTGTCACATCCGTCGGGTTCGACGTGATGCCTCCGTGGTGGCGGACGTCGGCTTTCTATGCGGCAGCCACTCTGGCGGCCATCGCTCTCGCCTGGTCGCTGTACGCATGGCGCATTCGTGCCCTGGCGCAGAGGCAGCGTTACCTGGAAGGGCTGGTGTCCGAGCGCACGTCCGAGCTGGAGCGCTCGCGCGAAGCGGTGCGCATGCTGGGCGTCCACAACGCACGGTCGCTGGAGGAGGAGCGCATGCGCGTGTCGCGCGAACTGCACGACGAGATGGGCCAGCAGCTCGCCGCTCTCCGCATGGAGGTGTCGGTATTGCGCAAGCGCTCGGCTGTTGCGGGGGCGACCGAACCGGGCCCTCTCGACATGCTCGTCGATCGGGTCGATGGTCTGGTGGCCAGCATCCGTGGGCTCGTCACGCAGCTGCGCCCACCCGCGCTGGACGCAGGGCTGCCTGCGGCCATCGACTGGCTGGCGGCTGAATTCACGCGGCACACCGACGTACCGTGCCGAGCCGAGCTCGACGCGAGCGCACATCTGTTGCCGCCTGATGCGGCGACCATGGTGTTCCGCATCGTTCAGGAGTCACTGAGCAACGTGCGTCGCCACGCCGGCGCCACGCAGGTCTCCGTGACACTGCACCAGGACGGCCCCGCCTGCGAGCTGGTGGTCAGTGACGATGGCGTGGGCTTCAACGTCGATCAGCAGCGCAACGGCTACGGGCTGCTTGGAATGGAAGAGCGCGCGCGTGCCCTCCATGGGACGCTTTCCATCGAAAGCGCGCCCGGTGCCGGCACCACGGTGCGACTGAGGATCGACCCGGCGGCGCCTCGGCCGAAATAACGTCAACGGCACGCGTCGCGCTGCGTGCCACGGCAACGGCAACCGCAACCGCAACGCGCGAAAGTTTCAGGTCCGAAAGCCGGATGGAACAAACGATACGAAACGCCGTCGCCGCGATGCGCGCTTGAAACATGCCGATCCGACACTGTCTTCACTCACAAACCAATCGGAGATCAAGGTGTCAAAGTTTCAAGTCAAGACCTTCGCTGCACTCTGCACACTGGCTATTGCCTGCGCCATGTCGCCAGCCCATGCCCAGGACGAGCAGGCCATTGCCAAGGACTACGACGTCTACGTCGATCTGCCGACGGCGTTTGCCTTCATCAAGCTGCCAGCCGGCTGGAAGTTCATCGGCAAGCTGGATTCGTCCCAGCTGAAGAACCTGCCTGCCGAGACGCTGACCTCGCTGTTGCCTGCCGAAGCCGCCCCGGTCCAGCTGGCTGCCGCATCCCAGAAGCAGCCTGCCCGCAAGCGCAAAGGCTGAGAACCTGAGCAGACGGCGAGCAGCCTGCCAGTCGCAGGCTGCATCTCGTCCCGGCAAATCGACAGTTTGTCCGCACCGCATTGCCAGCTCGCCTGGCCGCCCGTAGAGTCCGCCGGCCGCCCTGGCGACCCACCTACGGAGAAGAACAATGTTGTCGATTTCCCATCTCTCGCATACCTATCCCAACGGAACGCGCGCGCTCGACGACGTGACGCTCGAGGTGCCGCGCGGCATGTTCGGCCTGCTCGGGCCCAACGGTGCGGGCAAGTCGTCGCTGATGCGTTGCCTGGCGACGCTGCAGATTCCCACCGCCGGCCGCATCACCTTCGACGGGGCAGACATCCTTGCCGAGCCGGCCCGCCTGCGCGCGATGCTGGGCTACCTGCCGCAAGACTTTGGCGTGTACCCACGCGTCTCGGCCTACGACATGCTCGACCACCTGGCCGTGCTCAAAGGCGTGGCCGCGCGTGGTGAACGCAAGGAGACGGTCGAAGCCCTGCTGCACCAGGTCAACCTCTGGGACGTGCGCAAGAAAGCCATCGCCGGCTTTTCAGGCGGCATGCGGCAGCGCTTCGGCATTGCACAGACGCTGATCGGTAACCCGCGGCTCATCATCGTGGATGAACCCACCGCCGGGCTCGACCCCGAGGAGCGCAACCGCTTCAACAACCTGCTGGCCGAGATCGGCGAGAACGTGGTCGTGATCCTGTCGACTCACATCGTCGACGACGTGACCGACCTGTGCTCGCGCATGGCCATCCTCGTCGGTGGCCGCATCGTCAGCAGTGGCGCACCGCAGACGCTGATCGACGGCCTGGCCGGGCGTGTGTGGCAGCGGTCGATCGACAAGGCTCAGCTCGCCGCCTACCGCGAACGCATGGCCGTGATTTCGACACGCCTGCAGGCGGGCCGCCCGGTGATCCACGTGCTGGCCGACCAGGCACCCGAGCCCGGCTTCGCGCCAGTAGAGGCCGGCCTCGAAGACGTGTACTTCGCCACCTTGCACGGCGATCGCAAGGCCGACGCCACCCGCGCTGCCGGGCTGCCTGAGGAGTACCGGCCATGATGCGACACATCGCCGCCTTCGAATGGCGGTACCAGGTCAAGAGCCCCGTCCTCTGGGTCGGCTGCCTGATGTTCTTCCTGCTCACCTTCGGCTCGGTGACGGTCGACCAGATCCAGATCGGCGCCAAGGGCAACGTCAACATCAACTCGCCCTTCGCCATCGTGCAGACGCTGGCGACCATGAGCATCTTCGCGATCTTCGTGGTGGTGGCGATGGTGGCCAACGTCGTGATCCGCGACGACGAAACAGGCTTCGCGCCCATTCTGCGCTCCACCTCCGTCGGCAAGGCGAGCTACCTGATCGGCCGCTTCGGCGGCGCCACCGCAGCGGCGCTGCTGGTGCTGGCCTCGGTGCCGTTCGCCGTGGCCGTCGGGTCCGTGATGCCCTGGCTGGACAGCGAGAAAGTGGGCGCCTTCCACCTGAGCCACTACCTCTACGCGCTGTTTGCCATCGGCCTGCCCACGCTGCTGATCGTCTCGGCCAGCTTCTTCGCGCTGGCCACCGCCACGCGCTCGATGATGTGGACGTATGTCGGTGCCGCGGTCGCGCTGGTGCTGTACCTGGTGATGCGCGGGCTGCTGCGTGACCCGCAGTACGACCGCATCGTGGCGCTGGCCGATCCGTTCGGCATGTCGGCCTTCACGATTACCACCAAGTACTGGACGGCTGCCGAGCGCAACACGCTGCTGCCGCCGCTCAGCGGCTTGTTGCTGGCCAACCGCCTGATCTGGGCGGGTGTCGGGCTGGCGATGTTCGCGTGGGCGTATCGGATGTTCCGCTTCGAGCTGACCGGCAAACCGGGCAGTGCTGCGGCCGCCGTGGCCGAAGAAGCGCGCCCTGTCGCGCGCCAAGGCGCCCTGCCCGCTCCGCGCAGCGATGCCGCCACCCGCCGCGCGCAGCTGTGGCGCATGGCCCGCTTCGACATGGCGTTTGTCTTTCGCAGCCCGGCGTTCTTTGTGCTGTTGTTCATCGGCATCATCAACTCCGGCGCCTCGCTCTGGTTCAGCGGCGAGTACTACGGCAGCGGCTCCTGGCCGGTGACGCGGCTGATGGTGCAGACCTTGAACGGCGCCTTCAGCCTGATGCCGATCATCATCGCCATCTTCTACGCCGGTGAACTGGTGTGGCGTGACCGCGAGCGCCGCATGCACGAGATCGTCGACGCGAGCGCCGCGCCCGACTGGGTCCACGTGCTGCCCAAGATCGTGGCCATTGCCCTCGTGCTGGCCGCATCGGCGTTGGCCGCGGTGACCACCGGCATGGTGGTGCAGGTGCTCAAGGGCTACACCGGCTTCGACCTGCCGGGCTACCTGGTGTGGTTCGCGTTGCCGATGACCATCAGCGCGCTGCAGCTAGCCGTGCTAGCGGTGTTCGTGCAGGCGATCGTGCCGCAGAAGTTCATCGGCTGGGCGGTGATGCTGGTCTATATCGTCGCGACCATTGCGTTGACGACGGCCGGCTTTGAGCACGTGCTCTACAACTATGGCAGCAGCACCTCGGTGCCGCTGTCTGACATGAACCGCTCGGGCCGCTTCTGGATCGGCCAGACCTGGCTGCAGGTGTACTGGGGCGGCTTCGGCGCAATGCTGTCGGTGCTGGCGTACGCACTTTGGCGGCGCGGAACGACCACGGCCTTGATGCCGCGGCTGCGCCAGTTGCCGCGGCGCCTGCGTGGTGGTGCGTTGGCGCTGTTCGGTGCCGGTGCGCTGGTCTGGCTGGGAGCGGGTGCATTCATCTTCTACAACACGAACATCCTGAACCGCTACGTCACCCAGCCTGAGCGTGATGACCGTCTCGCCGACCTCGAGAAGGCGCTGCTGCCGTTCGAAAAGGTGCCGCAGCCAACGATCACCGACGTGAAGCTCGACGTGCAGATCTACCCCCGCGAAGTACGCGCCGTCACGATCGGCAGCTACGTGCTGCAGAACAAGACCGACAAGCCGCTCACCTCGCTTCACGTGAGTGCCTTCAACGACTTCCTGACGCTCGACAAGATCGAGTTTCCGGGCGCCACGCTGCAGAAGGACTACCCGGAGTTCCGCTACCGCATCTATGCGCTGGAGCCAGCGCTGCAGCCCAGCGAGAAACGCACGCTGAGCTTCACCACGACGATTCAGGAGCGCGGCTTCGGGAACGGCCAGCCGCTCACGCGCATCGTCGAGAACGGCAGCTTTCTCGACAACACCGAATTCACGCCGGCGATCGGCATGTCACGCGGGGTGCTGCTCACCGACCGCGCCAAGCGCCGCAAGCACGGCTTGCCCGCCGACCTGCGGCCGCCGAAGCTGGAAGACGAATGGGGTCGCGCAAAAGGCGGCCTGCGATCAGACAGTGACTGGGTCACGACCGACATCACCCTCACGACCGATGCCGACCAGACACCCATCGCGCCCGGCTACACGCTGAGCGACACCACGGCCAACGGCCGCCGCACCGCACACTTCAAGCCCGATGCGCCGGTCAACAACTTCTTTTCCATTCAGTCAGCGCGCTACGCGGTGCAGCGCGACAAGTGGAAAGACGTCGACCTGGCCGTGTACTACCACCCGGAGCATGCCTACAACGTCGAACGCATGCTGAAGGCGATGAAGCTGTCGCTCGAGATGTTCAGCGAACGCTTCTCGCCCTACCAGTTCCACCAGGCGCGGATTCTCGAGTTCCCGGCCTATGCGGACTTTGCGCAGTCGTTCGCCAACACGATCCCCTATTCCGAAAACCTGGGCTTCCTGTTCCACCACACCGACCCCGACAAGATCGACATGGTCACCTACGTCACGGCGCATGAGATCGCGCACCAGTGGTGGGGGCACCAGCTGGTGCCGAGCGAGCAACAAGGCAGCTCGATGCTGGTCGAGAGCTTTGCCCAGTACTCGGCGCTGCTGGTGATGGAGAAGATGTACGGCCGTGATCAGGTGCGCCGCTTCCTGAAGTACGAGCTCGACCGCTATCTGCGCGACCGCGGCGGCGAGGTGGTGGAAGAACTTCCACTCGCGCGCGTGGAGAACCAGGGCTACATCCATTACCGCAAAGGCACGCCAACGATGTTCTGGCTGCGTGAGGCGCTGGGTGAAGACGTGGTGAACCGTGCCATGGCCAAGATGCTGCAGCGCTACGCCTTCAAAGGCGCGCCGTATTCGAACACCCGCGATTTCATCGAGATACTGCGCGCCGAGGCCGGGCCGCAGCACGACGGGCTGATCACCGACCTGCTGGAGAAGATCACCCTCTTCGACGTGAAGGTCACGTCGGCACAGGCGAGCAAGCGCGCCGATGGCCGCTATGAGGTGAAGATCGAGGTCGAGGCGCGCAAGCTGTATGCGGACGGTACCGGCAAGGAAACCGAGGCGCCGCTCGACGAGCCGTTCGAGGTGGGTGTGTTCACGGTCGAGCCTGGCAAGTCAGGCTTCAACGCAGCGTCGGTGCTGCGTTTCGAGCGCCAGCCGCTGAAAAGCGGCAAGCAGACGCTGACGGCGGTTGTTGACAGCGAACCCAAGTTCGCCGGGGCCGACCCGTACAACAAGCGAATCGACCGCAACAGCGACGACAACGTGAGCCGTGTCGAGCTGAAGTGACGGCCGGGTCAGGCGAACCTGGTGCCCGGCTGTGCGGAAATCAGGTTTCGTCGGACTCGGCTTCGGCGTCGATCGCGCTGTCGTAGTCGTTCATGTCCAGGCCTTTGCGAGCGATCAGCGGCTTGTCCAAGGGGCGGCAGACACGGCGCTGCAGGCGGTCCAGGGGGCGCGAGCGCTCCAGTGCCTCGAAGATTTCGGCCGGGTTCATCATCAGGGAGAACGGGTTCGCAAGGATCTCGGCGGTTTGCATGTCAGCTCCATAGAACTGTGGTGGGGTGCAAACAATGTAGGTCGCCACGTCTTTCTGCAGCAGTGGGCGTGGCACCAAAGCGAGGGTCGGTGTTTCCCTGACAAGCAGGTCAATGGCGGCACCCTCAAGATCGCATCGGTTTCCGAAGAAATCTCTTTCCCGACAAAGCTTTAGACCACATTCCTCATATGTTACATGAGGAACGAAATCACGCTTCTACAGGTGCTTTGTTGACCAGAAAAAGCCGCTCGAAGTTGCGGCTGGTGTGCTCGCCGATGAGTTCGGCGCTGCAGCCCTTCAACTCCGCCACCTGCCTCGCCACGTAGGGCACGTAGGACGGGTTGTTGGTCTTGCCGCGGTAGGGCATGGGCGCGAGGTACGGGCTGTCGGTCTCGATCAGGCAGCGGTCGAGCGGCACGAAGCGCGCCACTTCCCGCAGGTCGGCCGCGTTCTTGAAAGTCAGGATGCCGGAGAACGAGATGTAGAAGCCGAGGTCAAGCGCGGCACGCGCCACCTCCATGGTCTCGGTGAAGCAGTGGAAGACGCCGTTCGACGCGCCCTCTTCCTTCAGGATGCCGATCGTGTCGTCAGACGCGCTGCGCGTGTGGATGACCATTGGCAGGCCCGTGGCCTGCGAGGCATGGATGTGCACGCGAAATCGATCGCGCTGCCAGGCCATGTCGGTGATGGAGCGGCCGTTGAGTCGGTAGTAGTCGAGTCCGGTCTCGCCAATGCCGACGACCCGCGGGCGCTGGGACAGCGCCACCAGATCGGCCACGCTGGGTTCGCGCACGTCTTCGTTGTCGGGGTGCACACCCACCGTCGACCAGAAGTTGTCGTAGCTTGTAGCGAGCGAATGAACGTCGTCGAACTCTTCGAGCGTGGTGCAGATGCACAGCGCCCGGTCGACATCGGCAGCGGCCATGGCTGCGCGAATGTCGTCGAGCTTCTCGCGCAGCTCAGGGAAGCTCAGGTGGCAGTGGGAATCGACGTACATGCGGGCAGATGCCCCAGCTTCAGATGGTCTGAGTGGGCTTGGCAGACTGGATCGAGGTGCCAAGGATCTCTTCGATCTTCAGCTTGAGCAGCCGCGTCTTGTCGTCAGACGGGAACTTGACGCCGACGCCTTGCGTGCGGCCGCCAGAGGCGTTGATGGGCGTGATCCACGACACCTTGCCGGCGACCGGGTAGCGCTGCGGATCGTCGGGCAGCGAGAGCAGCAGGTAGATGTCTTCGTTCAGCTTGTATTCGCGTGTCGTGGGAACGAACAGCCCGCCGTCTGCAAAGAGTGGAATGTAGGCCGCGTACAGCGCGCCCTTTTCGCGAAAGACCAGCTGGATCACGCTGGGACGCGTAGCCCCGCCAGCTGACACGTTGCCTGCAGTTCGGACGGGGGGGACGGGGGCTTCGCTCATCGGCTGGAGTGTACCGAATGCACTTTCGCTGAGGCGGGTGCCGACAGCGCTTGCTGCGCTTGAAGTACCAAAGATTCCACCATGACGGGCAGATTCCACGGGTGCTCGTCATGGCGGATCGTCTGACGCAGCGCACGCGACCAGGACACCAGCGCCGGCAGCGCGGCGCCCGAGGGCAAGGCCGCCAGCGGGAAGTAGCGCGGCGGCGCACCGCAGGCCAGGCACATTGCGTCGTGGCAAAGCTTGTGCAGCGCGTCGACCAGGCGCGGCAGCGGCCAGGTGGCCAAGGCGCCCACCTCACCCGCAGCCAGTTGCTTGGGCAGGCGTGCCCAGGTGACGGCGTCGACGCCTTCGCGCACCCACTCCAGCGCCTCCAGCGGCTGGCCACCGGCAGCAGCCAACAGCACATCGGGCTGGGCGACCTGTTGCTGCGCGAGCCAAGCACTGGCCACATCGGCCGGCGGCAGTGCGAGCGGCACGGCCTGGCAGCGGCTGCGAATGGTCGGCAACAGAGCGTCCGGCGCGCCGCAGCTCAGTACGAATCGGGCATCGCCAGGCGGCTCTTCGAGTGTCTTGAGCAAGGTGTTTGCGGCAATGGCATTCATGCGCTCGGCCGGGTGGACCAGCACGACCTTTCTCTGCCCACGGGCCGAGGTGCTCTGCGCGAACGAGACCGCCGCGCGCACAGCCTCGACCTTGATCTCCTTGCTGGGCTTGGCCTTGGATGCCTTTCCCTCACCGTCGTCGCCGTCCTCTGCACTGCCCCACCCGAGCGACTCGCGCAGCGCTTCGGGCAAAAGCACCAACAAGTCAGGATGCGAATGCGCCTGCACGAGGCGGCAACTGGTGCACACGCCGCAAGGCTGTTGGATCGGATTGGTTTCGCACAGCCAGGCCTGGGCCAATGTCAGGGCCAGCTCGAATTGGCCGATGCCTTGTGGGCCATGGATCAGCAGCGCATGTCCGCGCTGGGTTCGCAAGGCTTCCTGTAGCGGCGTGCCGAGCCAGGGCAGCGGCAATTTTCCGTCCTGCCCTACCACCCGCGTTGCTCCATGTGCACCACCACCTGCGCCCAGACTTGCTCGCGTGACTGGGCTGCGTCGATCTTGGCGAAACGTTGCGGCGCTTTGAGCAGCCTGGCCTCGTAGCCTTGCCGCACGCGGTCGAAGAATTCGATGTCGAGCTTCTCGAAACGGTCAGGCGAACGGGCCGCCATGCGGCGCTCAGCGGCCACTTCCGCGGACACGTCGAAGAGAAAGGTCAGGTCCGGCTGCAGCCCTTGCTGGACCCAACCCTCAAGCGTGTTCAGCATGCCAATATCGAAACCACGGCCTGCGCCTTGGTACGCAAAGCTGGCGTCCGTGAACCGATCGCACAGCACCGTGCGGCCCTGGGCCAGTGCCGGCGCAATCACCTGCTGAATGTGGTCGCGCCGGGCGGCGAACACCAGCAAGGCTTCGGTCAATGCATCCATCGGCGAATGAAGCACCATCTCGCGGAGCTGCTCGGCGAGCGCCGTGCCTCCTGGCTCGCGGGTGCAGACGACATCGTGCCCCGCTTGGCGCAGGCGCTCGACCAGCGCATCGATGTGTGTCGATTTGCCGGCACCGTCGATGCCTTCGAATGTGATGAAACGGCCGGTCATTCTGGAAAGTGTGCCAAGGGCGTCAGCGCTGGTATTGATTGACCGCCCGATTGTGATCGGTCAACGACTCGCTGAACTGGCTGCTGCCGTCGCCGCGGGCCACGAAGTACAGCGCCTTGGTGGCATCGGGCTTCACGGCGGCCAGCAGAGAAGCACGGCCCGGCATCGAGATCGGTGTGGGCGGCAAGCCGGCACGGGTGTAAGTGTTGTAGGGCGTGTCGGCCAGCAAGTCTTTCTTGCGCAGGTTGCCGTCAAATCGATCGCCGAGGCCATAGATCACGGTCGGGTCGGTCTGCAGCGGCATGCCGATGCGCAGGCGGTTGTTGAACACGCCAGCCACCAGGCCGCGGTCTTTCGCCGCACCGGTCTCCTTCTCGACGATGGAGGCCAGCGTCAGTGCCTCGTCGGCACTGCGGAGCGGCGTGTTGGGCGGGCGCTCGGCCCACGCCAGATCGATCTGCTGCTTCATCGCACGGTAGGCGCGCTTCAGCACCGCCAGGTCGCTGGCACCCTTGCTGAAGGCATAGGTGTCTGGGTAAAAGCGCCCTTCGGCCGCAATGCCGGGCGCGCCGATGGCCGCCATGACGTCGGTCTCGCTCATCGCTGCCGTGGTCTGCTTCAGGTCGGGCGCGCGGGCCAGCTCGGCGCGAAACTGCTTGAAGGTCCAGCCTTCGATCAGGCGCACCGTGGCCATCACCTCATCGCCGCGCACCATCTTGTTCAACAGCGTGCGTGGCGTGACACCGCGCTCCACCTCATAGCTGCCTGCGCGGATCTTGCGCGCTTGGCCCGACCATCGAAACCATTCGTACAAGAGGATCGGGTTCGCCTTCACGCCCGCCTGCACCCAGGCATAGGCCACGTCGCGTGGCGTGGTCTTGGGCTCGATCGACACCTCGACCGAATCGGCGGCCAGCTCCAGTGGCTGTTCCAGCCACCACACGACCGCCGCGCCGGCCCCTGCCGCGGCCAGCACAGCCAGCAGCAGCAGGCGGCGCAGAAACTTCACGAGTGGTATGGGTCAGCGGCGAAGCGCATCAACCCTGAAGGCAGTTGGATCATGGGGTCTGATGATAATCGGCGCATGACGACTCCCTACTCTCTCGACGGCGCCGCGCCTCTGGCTCACTGGGGTGTGATCCGCGCCCAAGGCGCCGATGCCGCGGGGTTCCTCCATGGCCAATTGACCAACGACTTCGCATTGCTCGACACCTCGCACGCGCGCTTGGCAGGTTATTGCTCGGCCAAGGGCCGGTTGCTGGCCAGCTTTATCGGCTGGAAGCGCTCCGACGACGAGGTGCTGCTGATGTGCAGCGCCGATCTGCTGGCTCCCACGCTGAAACGTTTGTCGATGTTCGTTCTGCGTGCCAAGTGCAAGCTCAGCGATGCCTCCGCGCAGTGGCGCTTGCTCGGTTTGGCGGGTCCTTCTGCTACGGCGCTTTTGGGCCAGGCCGCACCGGCCGCTGTTTGGAGCAAGACTGAACATGAAGGCGCGGATGTGATCCGCCTGCCTGATGCCGCAGGCACCACGCGCTATCTGTGGACGGCCCCGATCGAGGCGCCACTGCCCGCCCTTCCCGCGCTTGATGCGGACGCATGGCGCTGGGGCGAAGTGGCGAGCGGCGTGGTGACGATCGAGGCGGCGACGGTCGACCAGTTCGTGCCACAGATGCTCAACTACGAGCTGCTCGGTGGCGTCGACTTCAAGAAAGGCTGCTACCCCGGGCAAGAGGTGGTGGCGCGCAGCCAGTACCGCGGCACGATCAAGCGGCGCACGTTTCTGTTCGAGAGCGATGGCGCTGCCGTCGCTGGCCAGGAAGTTTTCCACAGCGCAGACCCGGGCCAGCCCGCTGGCAAGGTGGCCAACGCCGCTCCGCGCGCCAACAGTGCCGGAGGCAGCGGCCTGCTCGCGGAGATCAAGTTGGCGGCCATGAACCAGGGAACGCTGCATCTCGGCAGTGCCGAGGGCCCGCTATTGCAGCAGATCGAGATGCCTTACCAGGTCACACTGGAAGCAGTGGATTGAACGAAAGGTTCCAAAAAATTGCCGCAAGCGCGGTTGACTGACATAAAAACGGGCATTTGTCCTACAAAAACCTTCTTTAAAAAATTTGAATCAAGCGACATTTCAGGCTGGCTTCAGCAACCAGCACGGAGTGCTTGCTTTGACAACCAAAAAAACATGTTTCGCTGACGACATCCAAAGCGAACTCCTCGATCGCCAATCCTTCCGTTTTCACCACCAACTGCTCGGCCACCCCGCGCTCTCGCTCGAGAACCTGGGCCGCATGATTCCGGCGCTGCCGGAATGGCAGGTGCACTACTCCAGCGGAAAGCTTCATGCCAGTGACGACTTCGGCCGCACGAACGTCACGCATGCCAATGGCCTGAGCATCGAAGAAACCATCGAGACGATCCGCACGTCTGACTCGTACATCATGATCCGCGAGCCGAACACGGATGCCTCGTTCCACCCGCTGCACAAGGAGCTGATCCGCGACGTTCAGGGTGTGATGCAAGACTGCGGTGCCGGCCGCGAAGCCCATGACGCGAAGCTCTACCTCTTCATCTCGTCACCGAACAGCGTGACCCCGTTCCACATCGACCGGTATTCGAACTTCCTGATGCAGATCCAGGGCAGCAAGGAAGTCAGCGTCTTCCCCCAGTGGGACGCGCGCTCGGTGCCATGCAACGTGCGCGAAAGCGTTGTGGCCTATTCCGGCGAACGGGCCACTTGGCACCCCGATGCGGAGAAGCTGTGCACGCCGTACCAGATCCTCCCGGGCGATGCGCTGCACATCCCGTTCGTTGCGGGGCACCACGTGCGCAACGGGCCCGAGGTGTCGATCACGCTGTCGCTCTTCTTCCATACCGACCGGACCCGCTCGCTCACTCGCGCGATGCACCTCAACGAAAAACTCCGCCGCCGGCTTGGGCTGACACCCCATCCGGTGGGCATGGCGCCTGTGCGCGACGCCGTCAAATCGGGTGTCTGGCTGCTCGGCAAAACAGTCGCCCAGGCCCTGCGTCGAAGCAGTTAAGCGGCATCCTGCCTAGCCCGCGGGATGCAGGCGGGCGGCAAACGGTGGAAAATTACCGCGCCTTTCACAAAGGCGTGGCACCCCGTTGATAGTTCACACCTCCTCGTTCCGCATGGCTTCAGCACGTGAGTTGTTCATCTACTATCGAGCGACGATTGAGAACGCCAGCGTCCTGCAAGCCGCGGTGTTGAGTCTGCAAGCTGATTTGCAGGCGCGGCACCCTGAACTGCAGGCCCGGCTGCTGCGCCGCCCCGAAGCGGCGGATGGACTGCACACCTGGATGGAAACTTACGCCGCCCCTTCGAGTGCCCACGGCATCTCTGCATCACTGCAAGGTGAGATCGAGAGCGCCGCGCATGCCCGGCTGGTCACACTCATCAGCGGCTCCCGCCACACTGAAAGCTTCATCGCATGTGCCTCGTAGCGCTTGCCCTTGATCAATCGCGGCGGTTTCCACTGGTTCTTGCAACCAACCGCGATGAGTTCTTCAAGCGCCCTGCTGCCCGCCTTGCGTGGTGGTCGCCGGGCGCCGGCCTACCCGACATCCTGGGTGGACGCGATCTGGAAGCCGGCGGCACTTGGCTCGGCCTGACGACGCAAGGCCGCTTGGCGCTGATCACCAATGTGCGCGACCCCGGTCAGAAAGACCCGGCAGCGCCCTCGCGCGGCGCCATCGTGCCTCGCTGGCTGGCAGGGGACCTGTCACCCGACCGGTTCTGGATGCACACCGCGCTGTCGGGGCACAACGGCTTCAACCTGATCGCGGCCGATTTTCAGCGTGGCGAATGCTTCTGGGCCTCCAATCTCGATGCCAGTCCGATGCGCCTGGAGCGTGGCCTGTACGGTCTTTCGAACGCTTCGCTCGACACACCCTGGCCCAAGGTCACCGCACTGAAGGAGCAGGTAGGCGATGCCATCGAGACCAGCGATTCGCTCGACGTGCTGACCAGCCGCTTGTTCGAGGCACTGGCCGACCGCACACCTGCCGCCGATGAGCAATTGCCGTCCACCGGCGTTCCGCTCGAGCTGGAAAAGGCTTTGTCACCGGCCTTCATCCGCACCGGAGACCAGAGCTACGGCACGCGCTGCAGCACCCTGATCGTCACCGAGCGTGTCAACAAACGCCTGGTCACCCACGTGCTGGAGCGCACCTTCAGCCCGACCGGTGGCATGGCGCTGCTGCGCCGCTCGCTGCTGAAGGACTGGCCGCCGCGGTACTCCGAAGACACGCCACTGGTGGACGTGACACAAGCTGCAGTCACCGAAAGCGAAGAGAACCCGACAGAGCCCGGGCTGGTGCGCAAGACACGCGTGCGCAGCCTGCTCAAACCCGAAGGGCCGCGCCGTCGGCGGCCTGCAGCCAGCGCCGCCTAGCCCACCGCGACCACCGACCGGTGGTTCAGAGCGACCGCACCATCTCGATGTGCGGGATGCCGACCTCTTCAAACGTCACCCCTCGCGACACGAAGCCGACCCGGCTGTAGAAGGCCGCAGCCGATGTCTGAGCGTGCAGCACGGCTTCCCGATAGCCCAACTCGCGCGCCCTCTTCATCAACGCATCGAGCACCGCGCGGCCCACTCCGCTGCCGCGCATAGCCTGGGTAACCGCCATGCGGCCGATCTTCGCGACACCTGGCACGTGCTCGAGCAGACGCCCGGTGGCGAGCGGCTTGCCGAAGCGGTTGTAGGCCACGGCGTGGATGCACGCCGGGTCGGGATCGGCCTCGTCCCACTCCATTTGCATCGGGATGCCCTGCTCTTCGATGAAGACCGAGGTGCGGATGCTGCTCGCGTCGCGCCCCAAGTCGTCCCAGTTGCCCACGCGCACCTCGACCATCGGCTTGCCGGACTCGAAGCCCTGGAGCACGTCGCGCAATTCCTGCGGCACCGGCTTCGACTTCTGCGTCGCTGGATCGGCGAACACGTAGACCAGCTCGCCGCTCACCAGGGGTTGGTCGTTCCGAAAGACGGCGCAGCCGAACACCAGCGACGAATTGCCGATGCGGCCGCAGCGCACGCCGATGTCGAGCACGTCGTCATATTGCGCCGAGCCTTCGTACTCGACCGTCGCCTTGCGCACGAACAAGTCCCCTTCGAGATAGGCCATGGTCTCGTGGTACGGCATGGCCAGCGCACGCCAATAACCGCCGACCGCGGTGTCGAAGTACATCAGGTAATGGCCGTTGAACACGATCTTCTGCATATCGACCTCGGCCCAACGCACGCGCAGGCGTTCAACGAACCGGAACTCACTTCTCTTCATGACTCGAATGCTTTCTTCAGGGCTGCTGCGGCGGCGTCCATCGCCATACCGGCTTCGGGCAGAGAACGGGCCATCTTGATGAAATCGTGCGTGACGCCGCGGTAGAGCTCCAGGTCGACAGGCACGCCGGCGGCACGCAGCTTGTCGGCGTAGGCCACACCCTCGTCGACCAGCGGGTCGCATTCCGCGAGGATCACGCAGGCCGGCGCCACGCCTTCGACCTCATCGGCGTTGAGAGGGGCGAAACGCCAATCGGTGCGGTCTTCGTGAGCGATGTAGTGGTCGAAGAACCAGGCGATGCCCTCGGCATCCAGCAGGAAGCCCTCGGCGAACTGGCGGTGCGATGGTGTGTCCTGGTGCGCCGTGGTGCCGGGGGTGATCAACAACTGAAGTGCCAGGCGAAGCCCAATGTCGCGAGCGTGCAGTGCCGCTACGGCAGCCAGCGTGCCACCGGCACTGTCACCACCGACGGCAAGGCGCGTGCTATCGAGCCCCAGCTCGCCCCCCTGCGCGGCCAGCCATTGCATCGCCGCCCAGCTGTCGTCTACGGCGACTGGAAAGCGGTGCTCGGGAGCCAAACGGTAGTCGAGCGCGACGACCGCCGCACCGCTGCGCACTGCTAGCTGCCGGCACAGGCTGTCGTGTGTTTCGAGGTTGCCGATGGTGAAGCCGCCGCCATGCAGGTACAGCAGCACGGGCAGGCGTTCCCGGCTGGGCGCGTACAGGCGCGCCGGCAAGGCAGCGCCATCGGGCGTGGGCACGCGCAGGTCTTCGACGCGTTCGAGCCGCGCGCGTGGCAACTCCAGCACTTCGGCGCGCAGTGTGTAAGCCTCACGTGCTTCCGGCACTGGCAGGCGATACAGAGGGGGCACGCCGGCGCGCCGGATTCGGTTGAGCACGCTGCGCATGGCAGGCGTCAGAAGGGCTTGGCTCACAGGGGACCGATGGGATGTACCGATGGAACGCGGCAGTGTGCCAGAGCATACTGATTGCCCCACTCGCACGGCCTTTGCACCATGGCTTTCATCAACTACCTGACGCAGATCCAGCTCGAATTCGGAACCATTGCGCTGCTGCCGCAAGAATGCGAGCGCATCGGCATGAAGAAGCCCTTGGTCGTGAGCGACGCGGGCGTCAAGGCGGCCGGCGTGTTGGACAGGGCCTTGGCGGCCCTGGGCAAGGTGCCCCATGCGGTATTCGACCAGACGCCGTTCAACCCGACCGAAGCGGCGGTGCGCGCGGCCGTCGCCGTTTACCAAGCCAATGGCTGCGATGGCTTGATCGCCGTGGGCGGCGGCTCCAGCATCGACCTCGCCAAGGGCGTGGCCATTGCCGCGACCCACCCCGGCCCGATGAAGACCTACGCCACCATCGAAGGCGGCAGCCCCAAGATCACGGACGCCGTGGCACCGGTGATCGCCGTGCCGACGACGGCCGGCACCGGCAGCGAAGTGGCGCGTGGCGCCATCGTCATCGTCGACGACGGGCGCAAGCTCGGATTCCACAGCTGGCACCTGATGCCGCGGGCTGCCATCTGCGACCCGGAACTGACGCTGGGCTTGCCCTCCTTGCTGACAGCCGCCACCGGCATGGACGCCATCGCCCACTGCATGGAAACCTTCATGGCGCCGGCCGTGAATCCGCCGGCAGACGGCATCGCCCTGGACGGCCTGGAACGCGGCTGGGCGCACATCGAACGCGCCACCCGCAACGGCCAGGACCGAGAGGCGCGCTGGCAGATGATGAGCGCCAGCATGCAAGGCGCGATGGCGTTCCAGAAGGGGCTGGGCTGCGTTCATTCGCTGAGCCACAGCCTGGGCGGCGTCAATCACAAACTGCACCACGGAACGCTGAACGCGATGTTCCTGCCGGCGGTCGTGATGTTCAACGCCAGTGCCGAGTCGATGGTGAAAGACCGTCGCCTGCAGCGCATGGCCTACGCCATGGGCATCGGCAGCAGCGACAGCAAAGGCACCGAAGTGGCTGAAGCCCTGCGCAGCATGAACGCCCGACTCGGCCTGGCCTCCGGATTGGCCGCGATGGGCGTCACGCGCGACCTGTTCGAGAAAGTGATCGACGGCGCCATGGCCGATCACTGCCACAAGACCAACCCCCGCATTGCCACGCGCGAGGAATACCGCGAAATGCTCGAAGCGTCGATGTAGCCAGCGACGGCAACCCAAGAAAAGAAAGCCCGGGAGACTTGTGGTCTCCCGGGCTTGCTTCTTTACAAGGCTGCGAATCAGCCGTGTTTCTGGTCGAAGAACTGTTCGTCTTCGGTGGAACCCTTCAGTGCAGCGGTCGAGGCGTCCGCTTCGATGGTCGTGGTGACGGCATCGAAGTACCCGGTGCCCACTTCGCGCTGGTGCTTCACGGCGGTGAAGCCCTTCTCGGCGGCTGCGAATTCCTTCTCTTGCAGTTCGACGAAGGCGCTCATGTTGTTGCGCGCATAGCCGTGAGCCAGCTCGAACATCGAGTAGTTCAGGCTGTGGAAGCCGGCCAGCGTGATGAATTGGTACTTGTAGCCCATGGCGCCCAGTTCGCGCTGGAACTTGGCAATCGTTGCGTCGTCGAGGTTCTTCTTCCAGTTGAACGACGGCGAGCAGTTGTACGACAGCAGCTTGCCCGGGAACTTGGCATGGATGGCGTCGGCGAACTGCTTGGCGAAAGCCAGGTCAGGCTTGCCGGTTTCGCACCAGATCAAGTCGGCGTACTCGGCATAGGCCAGGCCGCGGCTGACAGCTTGCTCGAGGCCGTTGCGGGTGCGGTAGAAACCTTCGACCGTGCGTTCGCCGGTCAGGAAGGGCTTGTCGTTGGCATCGACATCGGTGGTCACAAGATCGCCGGCTTCGGCATCGGTACGCGCCAGCAGGATGGTCGGCACGCCCATCACGTCGGCAGCCAGGCGCGCAGCGACCAGCTTGTTGACGGCTTCGCGGGTAGGAACCAGCACCTTGCCACCCATGTGGCCGCACTTCTTGGCCGAGGCGAGCTGGTCTTCGAAGTGCACGCCGGCGGCGCCCGCTTCGATCATGGCCTTCATCAGCTCGAATGCGTTCAGCACGCCGCCGAAGCCGGCTTCTGCGTCAGCCACGATCGGGGCGAAGTAGTCGATGTCGTTCTTGCCTTCGCTCCACTGAATCTGGTCGGCGCGGGCGAAGGTGGCGTTGATCTTCTTCACACACTTCGGCACCGAGTCCACCGAGTACAGCGACTGGTCGGGGTACATCTCGCCGTTGCTGTTGGCGTCGCCCGCCACTTGCCAGCCCGACAGGTAGATGGCCTTCAAGCCGGCCTTCACCTGCTGCATGGCCTGGTTGCCCGTCAGCGCGCCCAGCGAGTTCACGAAGGGCTCGGTGTTGATCAGGTTCCACAGCTTTTCGGCGCCGCGCTTGGCCAGCGTGTGCTCGACCTGCAGTGAACCCCGCAGCCGCACCACATCGGCGGCGCTGTAGCCGCGCTTGATGCCCTTCCAGCGGGGGTTTTCAGCCCAGTCTTTCTCAAGGGCGGCGATCTGTTGTTCACGGGTCAGCTGGGTCATGATGAACTCCTAGGATGGTGAAGAAGGTAGGCAGAAGGACTAAATCTGTGCCTCAAGAATAGTCCCAGCCGTTCTTCTGGCGAAGACTTATGTCTTATATAAGACTATAAATATTCACCAATGAAATCAATGAGTTAAGACATCAATTTCATGATGCGAACTCGTTTCCTTTCAGATGATACGGAATGCGGCACCGCAGCATCCACCAATATCACATTGCGAAAACGCCTTTCCTGCATGCGAAAGGCAGCGTCCATGGCAAGCTCATCGCCATGAGTTCCTTCGCATTCCTCTCCAACAACGCCTTCCTGAAGGCGCCGCCCGCCAACGCAGACCTGCCGTACGCCGTGGCCGGCATCGCGTGGGATGGCAGCGTGACCAACCGTCCAGGCGCCCGCTTCGGCCCCCGTGCGATTCGCGAAGCCAGCCACATGCTGTGCGACGGCACACATCCGCACTTCAACCTCACGCCGGAAGGCCAGCTCGGCGACGCCGGTGACCTGCCCTTGCCCAACACCAGCCTCCAGTCGATGCGTGCTGCACTCGCTCCGCTGGCCGAGCGTTTGATACGCAGCCATCACATGGCCTGGATCGGAGGCGATCACTCGGTCACCCTGCCCTTGCTGCGCGCCTACAAGGCCTGGCTGGGAAAGCCTCTTGCCGTCATCCACTTCGATGCGCACTGCGACACCTGGGACAACCATTTCGGCGAGCCGAGTGGCCATGGCACCTGGGTATATGAGGCGATGCAAGAAGGCCTGGTCATTAAGGAGTGCTTCACCCAACTGGGCATTCGATCCTCTGGGGAGCGCGAAGCCCGCGAGTACGTCAGCAACCAGGGCGGCCAGATCTTCACGGCGCGGTCACTCCGCGGACTGGAGAGCCCATCGCAACTCGCCCCGGTGATTGCCGCCATTCGCGACCGCTTGGCGCGGCACGGCAATCCGCCCGTCTACCTGAGTCTCGACATCGACTGCTTGGACCCTGCGTTCGCCCCCGGCACCGGGACGCCTGAGCCCGGTGGCATGACGACCAACCAGGTGCTGACGCTGCTGGAAGAGCTGGCGGACCTGCCCTTCGTCGGCATGGACTGCGTCGAAGTGGCGCCGCCCTACGACCACTCCGAACTGACCAGCTACGCCGCGGCCTGCTTCGTGTGGACCTATCTCTGCGGCCGCATCGCCAACGCAAAGCACTGATTCAGAGCTTCAGAGACTCAGCGCGTCAGAGCGGCAGCGCGGTGGTCTTCTTGACGGTGCGCAGCACCAGCATCGAGTTCGAACGCACGACGCCCGGCAGGCGCTCCAACACGTCGACGTGAAAGCGCTCGAGGTCAGACGCGTCGCTGTAGGTGAAGCGCAGCAGATAGTCGTTCGAGCCGGCCACGTAGAAGCAGTCAAGGATTTCCGGCACATCGCGCACGGCCTGCTCGAAAGCCGCCAAGTCGGCGGGCCTCAGCTTCTCCAGGTTGACGATGGTGAAGCTCGTGCCGGCCTGCCCCACAGCCTGGGCGTTGAGCAGTGCCACGTAGCCGCCGATGACGCCCTTGTCCTCCATCGCCTTCACGCGCCGCAGGCAGGCCGAGGGAGACAGGTGAACTCGCTGGGCCAACTCGACGTTCGACAGTTTTCCTTCCTCCTGCAAAACGGTCAGGATGGCGCGATCCGTCGCATCGAGTTGCACGATCGGGCGTGTCTTTGGCATATTGTTCGAAGAGAGGTAGCTGTGGCGGCATGATATTGCTTTGAGGTGCAATGCTCCTCAGCATTGCGCACGCAAATTTCGTGGCGAAGAAACTAGACTGGATCCTTCAGCGCCATTTCATGTGAGAAAAGACCATGACCGACAAGCTCGACGCCTACTGGATGCCCTTCACCGCCAACCGGCAGTTCAAGCAGTCCCCGCGGCTGTTCTCTCGCGCCGAAGGCATGTATTACTGGACGCCCGAGGGGCGCCAGGTGCTCGACGGCATCGCCGGCTTGTGGTGCGTGAACGCTGGCCACCAGCGGCCGAAGATCGTGGAAGCCATCCGTCAGCAGGCGTCCGAGATGGATTTCGCACCGCCCTTCAACATGGGCCACCCGAAGCAGTTCGAACTGGCCGAGCGCCTGGTGAAGCTCACGCCGGCCGCGCTGAACAAGGTGTTCTATACGAACTCGGGTTCCGAATCGGTCGAGACGGCGCTGAAGATGGCCATCGCGTACCACCGAGCCCGCGGCGAAGGCTCGCGCACCCGCCTCATCGGCCGGGAGCGCGGCTACCACGGCGTCAACTTCGGCGGCATTTCGGTTGGCGGCATGGTGGCCAATCGCAAGATGTTCGGCACGCTGCTCAGCGGCGTCGACCACATCCGCCACACCCATGACCCGCGCAACGTCTTCAGCAAGGGCCAGCCTGAGCACGGCGCCGAGTTTGCCGATGACCTCGAGCGCATGGTCGCGTTGCATGATGCCTCGACCATCGCGGCCGTCATCGTCGAGCCGGTGGCCGGCTCCACCGGCGTGCTGCTTCCGCCCAAGGGGTACTTGGAGCGCTTGCGCAGCATCTGCGACAAGCACGGCATCCTGTTGATCTTCGACGAGGTCATCACCGGTTTCGGCCGCCTGGGCTCGCCTTTCGCTGCCACGCACTTCGGCGTCACACCCGACCTGATGACCGTGGCCAAGGGCCTGACGAACGGCAGCGTGCCCATGGGGGCTGTGTTCGCCACGCAGAAAATTCACGACACCTTCATGACCGGCCCGGAGCACGTGATCGAGTTCTTCCACGGCTACACGTATTCAGGCCACCCGCTGGCGTGCGCCGCGGCGCTGGGCACGCTCGACACCTATGCCGACGAAGACCTGCTGACCCGCGGCGCTCAGATGGCGCCCACCTTTCAGAACGCCGTCCACTCGCTGAAGGACATGCCGAACGTCATCGACGTGCGCAACATCGGCCTGGTCGGCGGCATCGAGCTCGCACCGATCCCCGGTGAGCCGGGCAAGCGCGCGTTCTCGGTCTTCCTCGACTGCTGGGAAAAGGGCCTGCTGATCCGCACGACGGGCGACACCATCGCGCTGTCGCCGCCGCTCATCATCGAGAACAAGCACATCGACCAGATCGTCGGCACCCTGTCCGATGCGATCAAGCGCGCAGCTTGACCTTCGGGCACACAACCGCATTTCGACAAGGACGATGCCTGGCGCATAAGGTATGAGCTTTCTGAGCGCCGACAGCGACCTCGCCCGCAATTCCTATTACGCTGCCACGGTGCAGCGCACGCAGCACTACCCGGCGCTGCAATCGCAGGTCGACTGCGACGTGGCCGTCGTCGGCGGTGGGCTTGCCGGCCTCTCGGCAGCCATCGAACTTGCCGATCGGGGCTATCGCGTCGTGCTGCTCGAAGCCCGGCAGGTCGGGTCGGGTGCTTCGGGCCGCAACGGAGGGCAGGCCATCGTCGGGCTTGCCTGCGAGCAAGGCACGATCGAAGAACAGCTCGGGCTCGACGAGGCCCGGCGCGTATGGGGCATGACGCTCGAGGCGCTCGATCTCATCCGCCAACGTTGCGATCGCTTCGACATTGACTGCGAATGGCGCAGCGGATACCTCAGCCTTGCTGTCAACGAACGCAAGGCACGCGACCTTCGCACCTGGTTCGAGCACATGCAGGCGACCTACGGCTTTGAGGCCGAATGGATCGAACCGAAAGACATGCCGAAGTGGATCGCCAGCCCGCGCTTTCACAGCGGCACTCACGAATCGCGCTCTGGCCACCTGCACCCTCTGAAATACAGCCTCGGCCTTGCTCGCGCTGCCGCCAGCCTCGGTGTGCAGGTATTCGAAAACTCGGCGGTCACGCAGTTGATTCCAGGCGACACCGCCCGGTTGCGCACGGCCACCGGCGAAGTCCGCGCCTCGCACGTGCTGCTGGCGGGCAATGTGTACCTGCAGGGTCTTGCACCGCAAATCGAGAGCCGGATCATGCCGGTCGGCACCTACATCGTTGCTTCGGCCCCCTTGGATGCGGCGCTCGCGCAGTCGCTCGTGCCCTCGGGCTCGGCGGTGTGCGACACCAACTTCGTGCTCGACTACTTCAGGCCGACCGCTGATCACCGCATGCTGTACGGCGGCCGCGTGAGCTACAGCGCCACCACGCCGCCCAATCTCGAGGCCAGTATGCAACGCCGCATGGCGACCACCTTTCCGCAGCTGGCCAACACACCGGTGGAGTTTTCATGGGGCGGCTTTGTCGACATCTCGATGAACCGCGCCCCTGATTTCGGGCGGCTTGCCGACGTGATGGATGGCTCCGTGCCCTCCGCAGGTGCAGCGCGCGACTACCGCAACGTGTATTACCTGCAAGGCTTCTCGGGCCACGGGCTCGCGTTGACGGGGCTCGCCGGCAAGCTGGTGGCCGAAGCCATCGATGGAGATGCGCGCCGCTTCGATACCTTCGCCCGCATCCGCCATCGCCGCTTTCCGGGTGGACGCCTGCTGCGAACACCGGCACTCGTGCTGGGCATGGCGTACTACCGCCTGAAGGACATGTTGTGAAAGCCTTGCTGCACAACCCGGGCTGGTTGACTTCGCCGGTGTTGCGGGCACACTCATTGCTCACTCTTCGTCCACAGAAAGCCCAGTGCGTCAGCGGCCAACAACCGCTGCGCAGCAAGCCCAATGAGCGCCTCTCCTCGAACATCACCGGTGCGTAAGCCGGTTGTCCTGATCCCCGCCTGCAACCGCATGATCGGGTTGCACCCCTTCCACGTCGCAGGCAAAAAATACATCGACGCGGTTCGCCTGGCCGGTTGCCTGCCACTGGTCGTGCCATTCGTGCATGCCTCTGAAGTCGACGAGCTGCTCGACCACGCCGATGGTGTGCTGCTCACCGGCTCGCCGTCCAACGTGCACCCCAGCCATTTCGGCGAAGAAGTGCATGACACCAGCCTGCCGCTGGACCGTGACCGCGACGCGTGGGTGCTGCCGCTCGTACCGCGGGCCCTTACGCGCGGCATTCCGCTCTTCGCGATCTGCCGCGGTTTCCAGGAAGCCAACGTCGCGCTCGGTGGCAGCCTCTACCAGGCGGTGCAAGAGATCCCCGGCCAACGCGATCACCGCGGCGTGACCGACAAGACGCCCGATGAGCAATACGCTTTCGCGCATGAAGTTCATGTCGAACCGGGCGGCGCGCTCGAGCCCATCGTCGACACGCGCGAGTTCATGGTGAACACTGCGCACGGCCAAGGCGTCAGGCAGCTGGCACCCGGCCTGCGCATCGAAGCGCGCGCGCCTGATGGTCTGGTCGAAGCCTTTTCCATGCCCACAGCGCCCTCGTTCAACCTCTGCGTGCAGTGGCACCCCGAGTGGAAGGCAGCAGAGAACCCGATCTCCCTGCGCCTTTTCAAAGCCTTCGGTGCCGCCTGCCAATCGTTCAGAGACCGCCGCCCAGAGCCCGACCGATAGCGCCCACCACGTGCGGTTGCTCCGGCCGGCAAGCACACCGGCCTACAACTCAAACAGGTGACTCTCATGGTGGACAAGAACAACTTCAACTTCAGCGATCTCGAGCAGTGGCTCAACGACAGGCGCGTGACCGAGATCGAATGCCTGGTGCCTGACCTCACCGGCGTGGCCCGAGGCAAGATTCTTCCGCGCGAAAAATTCACCGAAGACCGCGGCATGCGGTTGCCCGAGGCCATCGTGGCCATCGGCGTGACCGGCGAATTCCCGGAAGAAGGCCCGTACTACGACGTGATCCACGCGACCGATCGCGACATGCACCTGCGCCCCGACCCGAGCACCGTGCGCATCGTGCCCTGGGCCGTCGACCCGACCGCGCAGGTGATCCACGACTGTTTCGACCGCGACGGCAAGATGATTCCCTACGCGCCGCGCTCGGTGCTGCGCAACATCTGCGACCTGTATGCAGCCGAAGGCTGGGAGCCGGTGGTCGCGCCTGAGCTCGAGTTCTACCTGATCGAGCGCAACTCCGACCCGAACACGCCGCTGCGCCCGCCCAAGGGCCGCAGCGGCCGCGCCGAGACCTCGCGCCAGGCGTATTCGATTGACGCGGTGAACGAGTTCGACCCGCTGTTCGAAGACATCTACGCCTACTGCGAGCAGATGGAGCTCAACGTGGACACGCTGATCCACGAGGTCGGCGCCGGGCAGATGGAGATCAATTTCTTCCACGACCACCCGCTCGGTCTGGCCGACGAAGTCTTCTTCTTCAAGCGCACGATTCGCGAAGCAGCGCTGCGCCACGAGATGTACGCCACCTTCATGGCCAAGCCCATGGCCAACGAGCCGGGCAGCGCGATGCACGTGCACCAGAGCATCCTCAACAAGGCCACCGGCAAGAACATCTTCAGCAACCCCGACGGCTCGCCCAGCAAGGAGTTCTACTGGTACATCGGCGGCCTGCAGAAGTACACGCCGGCCGCGATGGCGCTCTTCGCCCCCTACGTCAACTCGTATCGGCGCCTGGCGCGCTCGACGGCTGCGCCGATCAACATCCAATGGGGCACCGACAACCGCACCGTTGGCATTCGCTCGCCGGTGGCCACACCGGCCGCTCGGCGCATCGAGAACCGCGTGATCGGCGCCGATGCCAACCCGTACGTGGCCATGGCTGCCACGCTGGCCTGCGGCTACCTCGGCATGAAGAACCACATCGAGCCGGCCGCCGAGTGCAAGGGCGACGCCTACCTGTCCGAGTACCAGCTGCCGCGATCGCTGAGCGAAGCGCTCGGGTGGCTGGCCGACGAAAAAGACCTGCACGACGTGCTTGGTAAGTCTTTCATCACGGTTTACTCAGAAGTCAAAGAGATCGAGCATGAAGAATTCATGAAAGTCATCTCTCCGTGGGAGCGGGAGCACCTCCTGCTGCACGTTTGAGGTGTTATGTTCGCGTCTTGAGGTAGGGACCAAAAACCAATCTCGGAGCTGTGCAGGCTGATGCCGACCTTGTGTCGTGACATCCGCTTCGATGAGAGTCGCTGAGCGACCGGGCTTCGACGATCTGCCGAGACAACAGGCGGCTTGAGGGCGTACCAGTCGATCTGGTTTGGGAGGGAATTTTTAAATGAACGTCTGCACTCGCGCAGGCATGCCCGCTGGCTGCCTGACCCTGATGGCTTTGCTCGTCGTTTCCGCTTGCGGAGGTGGTGGGTCTTCGGGCGGAGCGACGGAAGGCTCAACCACTGAGCCGGCCGCCACATCGGTCTACGTCGACACCAGCCTGATTCCGGATGTCACCAAGCATCAGAACCCGGTGGGCGGCTGGGCGGTAGACATGCTGAAGGCCACCGACGAGGTTGCGCCTGCGTCCGACATTGGTGCCTTTCGCACCGGTTGCCAGCTGACCAAGTTCGCCTTCGACGATCCCATCGTGTACCCGAATCAGCCGGGCAAGAGCCATCTGCACACCTTCTTCGGCAACACCGGCATCGACGCCTATTCGACGCCGACCAGCTTGTCGACCGCGGGCAACAGCACCTGCCGCGGCGGCACGATCAACCGCAGCTCGTACTGGGTGCCGTCGATGATCGACACCCGCACCGGTGCCCCGCTGGCGCCGATGTTCGAGTCGAACTTCTATTACAAGACCGGCTACGCCTTGCCGCCGAACGTCATCAGCGAAGTGCCTCTGGGCTTGCGCATGATCTCCGGCGACGCCAAAGGCAACCCGAGCGCACCCAGCAGCGCGGCGATGTACTCCTGCGTATGGAGTGGCGGCAATTCAGAATGGAGCGCCAGCATCCCGACCAACTGCCCCGGTGGCGATGGGAGCTGGCTCATCATGGGCGTCGACTTCCCGCAGTGCTGGGACGGCGTGAACCTCGATTCACCCGACCACAAGAGCCACATGACCAACCCGGTCAACGTGAAGGCCAACAACACCGGCAACTGCCCGACGACGCACCCCGTTGCGTTGCCCCAGATCGCGTACCAGATCCTCTACCAGGTGAAGGTCACGGGCGAGACGAAGTACTGGCGCCTGTCGAGCGACAACTACGACGTGTCCAAGCCGGCCGGCTACAGCGGCCACGGTGACTACTTCATGGCCTGGAAGCCCGAGATCGTCAAGGTCTGGACGCAGAAGTGCGACCGCGAGCAGAAAGACTGCCACTCTCATCTGCTCGGCGACGGCCGCATGATGATCATCCCCTGACCTTCAGGCGTTTGACCGGCTCACACCATTTGTGTTGTGAGCGGTTTCGAGGTTGACTTCGCCTGCCAGCCGGGCACACTCTTCGCGGAGGGCCCGGCGGCTGGCTCGTAGACTTCACGGCTGATACTCACGCCGTGAAAACGTGACAACGCAGGGCAAGCGGGTGGCCAGAGGCCTGCCGCTCCAGGTCTGAATCGCACACGAGCCACCATGACAAGAACCACCCAAGAATGGCAAGCCGCCGACGCGGCACATTACCTCCACCCTTTCACCGATTTCAAATCGCTCGCCGGCAAGGGCTCACGCGTCATCACGCGCGCCGAGAACATCTACCTGTGGGACAGCGACGGCCACAAGATCCTCGACGCGATGTCAGGCCTGTGGTGCGTCAACGTGGGCTATGGCCGGCAGGAGCTGATCGACGCCGCCACCCAGCAGCTGAAGACGCTGCCGTTCTACAACTCCTTCTTCCAGACCGCCACGCCGCCCGCCATCGAGCTGGCCGAGCTGCTGGCTCAGGTGACGCCGCCGCAGTTCAAGCACGTGTTCTTCGCCGGCTCGGGCTCGGAGGCCAACGACACCAACGTGCGCATGGTGCGCCGCTACTGGGACATCAAGGGCCAGCCGCAGCGCAGCGTGATCATCAGCCGCCACAACGCGTACCACGGCTCCACGATGGCCGGCGCATCGCTCGGCGGCATGAGCGGCATGCACGAGCAAGGCGGGTTGCCGATCCCCGGCATCGTGCACATCGAACAGCCTTTCTGGTTCGAGAGCGACCGCCACCTGAGCCGCGACGATTTCGGCCTCAAGGCTGCGCGAGCACTCGAGACCAAGATTCTGGAGATCGGTGCCGACAAGGTGGCCGCCTTCATCGGCGAACCCGTGCAAGGCGCCGGCGGCGTGATCGTGCCGCCAGCCACCTACTGGCCGGAGATCCAGCGCATCTGCGACAAGTACGAGATCCTGCTGATCGCCGACGAGGTCATCACCGGCTTCGGCCGCACCGGCAATTGGTTCGGCTGCGAAACGCTCGGCTTCAAGCCTGACCTGATGACCTTCGCCAAGGGCGTGACCTCGGGGTACATCCCGCTGGGCGGCGTGATGGTGGGCGATCGCGTGGCACGCGTCCTTATCGACCAGGGCGGCGAGTTCGCGCACGGCTACACCTACTCGGGCCACCCTGTCGCGTGCGCCGTGGCGCTGGCCAACATCCGCCTGGTCCAGCGCGAAGGCCTGGTCGATCGTGTGCGCGAAGACCTCGGGCCCCATCTCGCGATGCACTTCGAGGCGCTGGCTGACCACCCGCTGATCGGTGAAGCGCAGACGTGCGGCCTCATGGGCGCCCTGCAGATCGTCAAGGACAAAGGCACCGGCGAGGTCTTCGACAGCGCGCTCGAAGTGGGCATGCTGTGCCGGGCCCACTGCTTCGGCAACGGCCTGATCATGCGCGCCGTGGGCGACCGCATGATCATTGCGCCGCCGCTGGTGATGACCCTGGCTCAGATCGACGAGATGGTCGTGCTGATCCGCCAGTGTCTCGATTTGACCCACGCCGAACTGAAGCAGCGCGGCTGGCTCTGATGCAGCGGTGCTTTGGCACGGGGTTTGCGAGCAAGCTGCCCCATGGGCGCGCTGCCTAGACTGATACCTCAACACGAAGGAGAAGGTGATGAAGCAGATGTTCGGTGCTCTGAGTTTGGCCGTGTCCGTATCGGCGCTCCTGTTCGCGGCCGCACCCGCTGGCGCACAGGAAGAAGAGAAGGTACTGAACATCTACAACTGGTCGGACTACATCGCCGACGACACGCTGAAGAACTTCGAAAAAGAAACCGGCATCAAGGTGCGCTACGACACCTTCGACAACAACGAGATCGTCCACGCCAAGTTGGTGGCGGGCAAGACGGGCTATGACATCGTCGTGCCGTCCAGCCACTGGGCCAAGTTGCAGGCCGACGGCGGCTTGCTGCGCAAGCTCGACAAGTCGCAGTTGCCCAACCTGAAGAACCTCGATCCCGCACTGCAAGCCGCGCTGGCGAGGCTCGACCCAGGCAACCAGTACATGGTCAACTGGCTGTGGGGTTACACCACGGTTGGCATCAATGTCGAGAAGGTCAAGGCCGCGCTCGGCAGCACGCCGATGCCCGACAACATCTGGGACCTGGTGTTCAAGCCCGAGTACATCTCGAAGATGAAGTCATGCGGCGTGTCCTTCCTCGACTCGCCGACCGAGGTGGTCCCGGCAGCGCTGTGGTACCTCGGCAAACCGGCCTACAGCAAGAACCCAGGCGACTACGCCGCTGCCGCAGCGCTGCTGAAAACCGTGCGCCCGTCCGTCACGCTGTTCAGTGCCTCGGGCTACATCAACGACATGGCCAGCGGGTCCATCTGCCTGGCATTGGGCTGGTCGGGTGACATCAACATCGCCCGCCAGCGCGCCATCGACGGCAAGACAGGCCAGAACATCCAGGCCTTCGTCCCCAAGACCGGCGGCTTGCTGTTCTTCGATGTGATGGTGATCCCCGCCGATGCCGCACATCCCGGCAATGCGCACAAGTTCATCGACTACATCATGCGCCCCGAGGTCGACGCGGCGCTTACCAACAAGGTGTTCTACGCCAACCCCAACAAGGAATCGCGCAAGTTCATCAAGCCCGAGATTGCCAACAACCCGACGGTGTTCCCGACCGATGCCGAAATGGCAAAGATGTCGGCACCGGACGCGATCTCCAACGACATGCGGCGCCTGATGACGCGCACCTACACCTCTTTCAAGACCGGCTTGTAATCGAATCGACCTTCCCCTCATGGGCGCATCTTCATTCCTGCAAATACAAAACGTAGTCAAGGACTTTGACGGCTACAAGGCCGTCAACAACGTCAGCATCGACATCGAAAAGGGCGAGATCTTTGCCTTGCTCGGGCCTTCGGGCTGTGGCAAGTCGACGCTGCTGCGCATGTTGGGAGGTTTCGAGACACTCACGTCGGGGCGCATCCTGCTCAATGGCAAGGACATGGCAGACATGCCACCCTACGACTGCCCGATCAACATGATGTTCCAGAGCTACGCGCTCTTTCCACACCTCACGGTGTGGGACAACATCGCCTTCGGCTTGCGGCGCGAAAAGATGCCCAAGGACAAGATCGCCGAGCAGGTCGAGGCCATGCTCAAGCTGACGCAGCTGGGCAAGTTCGCCAAGCGCAAGCCGCACCAGCTGTCAGGCGGCCAGCAGCAGCGCGTGGCGCTGGCGCGCAGCCTGGCCAAGAAGCCTCAGCTGCTGCTGCTGGACGAGCCGCTGGGCGCGCTCGACAAAAAGCTGCGCGAAGAGACCCAGATCGAACTGGTCAACATCATCGAAAACGTGGGCGTGACCTGCGTGATGGTGACGCACGACCAGGAAGAAGCGATGACGATGTCCACCCGCATCGGCGTCATGAACGCGGGCCAGATCCTGCAGATCGGCACGCCGAGCGAGATGTACGAAACGCCGGCCAACCGTTTCGTCGCAGGCTTCGTCGGCAACGTCAATCTGATGGATGGCGTGTTGTCCCACGACGCACCCGACCACGTGATCATCGATTGCGCCGACTGCAAGCATTACGTCGGCCACGGCATCACCGGTACCGAGGGAATGAACGTGACCGTGGCGTTGCGGCCCGAGAAAATTCGCATCAGCGCCACCAAGCCCGAAGGCGAGCACAACATGGCCTCGGGCAAGGTCAAGGAGAAGGCCTATTTCGGCGCATGGACGGTCTACCGCATCGAGCTGCCAAGCGGAATGATCCTGAAGGTCAACGAGAGCAACACCGAGCGGCATGCTGAAGACGCGCTGACCTGGGGTGACACGGCTTGGGCGAGCTGGTCGCCTTCTGCGCAGGTGGTGCTGACGTCATGATCAGAGGAAAGTCGTCTCGCGTAGGCCGCTTCGCCGTCATCGGCGTGCCCTACCTGTGGCTGATCGTCTTCTTCCTGCTGCCCTTCCTGGTGATCCTGAAGATCAGCTTGTCCGAGATGGAGGGCGTGGCTTTCGGCAACCTGCTGACCTGGAAAGAAGGGGTAATGCAGCTGACGCTGAAGTTCAGCAACTACCTCTACATCGTCCAGGACGATCTCTACTTCAAGACCTATCTCTCCAGCCTGCGCTACGCCGCGGTCACCACGGTGATCTGCCTGGCCATCGGCTACCCCTTCGCCTATTTCATGGCGCGCGCCGAAAAGCGTTTCCAGCCGGTGCTGCTGATGCTTGTGATGCTGCCCTTCTGGACATCGTTCCTGTTGCGCGTCTACGCCTGGAAGGGCCTGCTCTCCGAACACGGCTGGGTCTACGAGATCATCGTCTTCCTGCGGCTCGACCACGTGCTGGCCGCTGGCGGGCTGATTGCAGCGCCCGGGCAGCTGATGAACACCTCGTTCTCGCTGTCGGTCGGCATGGTCTACACCTACCTGCCGTTCATGATCCTGCCGCTCTACGCCAACCTCTCGAAGATGGACCTGCGCCTGCTCGAAGCCGCAGCCGACCTGGGCGCCAACCCGTGGGTGGCGTTCTGGACGGTCACCGTGCCGCTCTCGAAGGCCGGCATCATCGCCGGCTCGATGCTCGTGTTCATTCCCTGCATCGGCGAATACGTCATCCCCGAGCTGCTGGGCGGCCCCGAGACACTGATGATCGGCCGTGTGATGTGGGATGAGTTCTTCAGCAACAACGACTGGCCGGTCGCATCGACTGTGGCCGTCGTGATGGTGCTGCTGATCATCGTGCCCATCGCCATCTTCAACAAATACGAAGCCGAAGCGCAGGAGGGCTCGCGATGATGATGACGCGACTCGTCAGCCGCAGCTGGCTGACTGCGGGCTTCGTCTTCCTGTACCTGCCGATCGTGGCGCTGGTGCTGTATTCGTTCAATGATTCGCCCATTCCCAACGTGTGGCGCAGCTTCACCTTCAACTGGTATGTGCGCCTCGCCTCTGACGACGATCTGCTCGGTGCGCTGCGTCTGTCGTTGAAGATCGCGTTCTTCAGCGCCACCGCCGCGGTGTTGCTCGGCACCATGGCCGCGTTTTCTCTGGTCAAGTACAAGCGCTTTTTCGGGCGCACCATGTTCTCGGGCATGGTCAACGCGCCGCTGGTGATGCCCGACGTGATCGTGGGCATCTCGTTGCTGCTGATGCTCGTGGCCGTCGAGCGCGCGCTGGGCTTCCCGGACCGCGGTGCGTTCACCATCTGGCTCGCTCACGCACTGGCCGGCATGGCCTATGCCACCGTGGTGATCCAGTCACGGCTGCTCGATTTGAACCCGCAGCTCGAAGAAGCCGCCATGGACCTCGGTGCACGCCCCTGGGAGGTGTTCTACCTGGTCACGCTGCCGATGATTTCGCAATCATTGCTGTCGGCTTGGCTTCTCACCTTCACGATCTCGCTCGACGACGTCGTGTTGTCGTCATTCCTGAACGCCCCGGGCTCCACCACGATGCCTGTGGTCATCTTCTCGCGTGCCAGGCTGGGGCTCAACCCCAGCGTCAACGCCGTGGCCACCATCATCGTGCTGGTGGTCTCCATCGGCGTGATCCTGGCCAGCCTGATGATCGTGCGCAATGAGCGCAAGCGCGCGCGCGACATGGCCGAAGCCGCGCGCAACTGAATCCCACCCCAAGACAACCAACCGCAGCCAAGAGGAGAAAAACCATGACGAAGTTCTGGCACCCCACCGCCCTCACCCTGGCCTTGCTGGCCGCCTTCCCGCTGGCCGCCAGCGCGCAGTCCGTAGCGCAGTCCCTGGACGATCTGCGCAAGGAGCAAAAAGCCCTCAAGGACAAGATCGACGCCCTCGAAAAGAAGCTCAAGGACGCAGAAGCCAAGTCAGCCGAAGGCGGCATGACGCCGCAACAGCAGCAAGACCTCAACCGCATCGTCGTCAAGACTGAAGCGCTCGAAGACAACCAGGAGTCCATGGGCTTCCGCGGCCTGAAGATCAGCGGGCAGATGGACCCTTCGTTCATCTACAACAAGGCGCAGGACCGGGCTGGCTTTCAGTTCCTGAACAAGATCGATGACGACGGCTACAACTACGACAACTCCTACTTCGGCATGGCGATGATCGACTTCCAGAAGGAAATGGAAGGGGGCACCAAGTGGCGTCTGACACTGGCACCCAATCGCGGCGTGGGCGCGGTGTTCGACGGCAGCTCGATCGTGCATGAGGCCAGCGTTTCGATTCCGCTGGGTGACTTGCAGACCCGGCTGATCGCCGGGCAGATCCCCGACTGGTCAGGCTACGAGTATCTGCAGCCCACGCTCAACAAGTTGATCACCCACAACCTGCTGTTCGACTTCACGCTGCCCACCGCCTACACCGGTGCCGGCATGGAGATCACGCGCGGCAAGTGGATCGTCAAGGGCGTGCTGGCCAACATGAATGCCTCCAAGCGGTCCTCTGGCGAAAAGACGCCGGTCTTTGCTTACCGCGTGGACTATTCCAAGGGCGAGTACCAGGGTTTCGGTTTCGCTGGTGTGCACGGCAAAGCCGCCAACCTCCGTGCCCTGGACGACACCACCTCATCGGGCTTGGCAGCCAACCCGATCACCGGCCTTGACTACTCAGGCAAGGACACCGCTCTCCACCTGTTCGAGGCCGACGCCTATTTCATTCGCGGCGACTGGACGGTCCAAGGCCAGGTGAGCTATGGCCAGCAGAAAGACGCCGCCATCACCGCCGATGCCGAGACCGGCAATCTGCGCAAGGCAAGCTGGTACGGCCTGTCGACCCTGGCCGCGTACAAGTTCAATCCGCGCTTGGAAGGCATTGCCCGGTTCGACTACATCAACAACAAGAAGAACGGCGGCGGTCTGCTGGGTTACGGCTCGGACGACCGCAACGGCATCGGCCCCGGATTCACCGACGATGGAACCGGCGTCTGGACGCAGAACGACCCCGAGACCGGTGCCAACCGCTACGCCTTGTCGCTCGGCATGGGCTATCTTTTCAACCTGAACACCACCTTCAAGGTCGAGTACCGGCTTGACCGCGCCAGCCAGGCCGTTTTCAACTATGTGAAGGACGGTAGCTACAAGAAGACGAACCACTTGCTGGGGGCCGGCATGGTGGTCAGTTTCTGACCGAGACTCATCTGCTGGAGGCGACATGAATCTGCCTGCACCCGACTGGCATGCGCGCGCTGCCAAGCTGAAACTCGACGGCCGCGCCGTGATCGGCGGCAAGCGCGTGGATGCCGGCGCCGGTGAGACCTTTGCCTGCGTCTCACCGATCGACGGCAGCACCATCGCCCAGGTGGCGCGGGGCCAGTCGGCCGACATCAACGYCGCAGTCGCTTCGTCTCGCCAGGCGTTCGACGAGGGGCGTTGGGCGCGACAAGCCCCGGCTGCGCGCAAGAAAACGCTGCTGCGCTTTGCGGAGAAGATCCTCGCGGCCAAAGAGGAACTGGCCCTGCTCGAGACGCTCGACATGGGCAAGCCCATCAAGTACAGCCAGTCGGTCGACGTACCTTCGACCGCGCGCTGCATCGCCTGGTATGCCGAGGCGGTCGACAAGATCTACGACGAGATCGCGCCCACCCCGCACACGGCCCTGGCCTTGATCACGCGAGAACCCATGGGTGTGATCGGTGCGGTGGTGCCGTGGAACTACCCGATGATCATGGCCGCTTGGAAGCTTGGGCCCGCGCTCGCGGCCGGCAACTCGGTGGTGCTCAAGCCCAGCGAAAAGTCTCCGCTCACCGCGCTTCGTCTCGCTGAGCTGGCGCTCGAGGCTGGCTTGCCCGAAGGCGTGTTCAACGTCGTGCCGGGTTACGGCCACGAAGCCGGCGAGGCGCTGGCCTTGCACATGGAGGTCGACGCGATCGGCTTCACTGGCTCCACCCGCGTGGGCCGCAAGATGTTGGAATACGCCGGCCGAAGCAACCTGAAGCGCGTTTACAACGAACTCGGCGGCAAATCGGCATTTGTGGTCTTCCCTGATTTCGACGACATGCCTCGTGCGGCCAAGACCGTTGCCGGCAGCATGTTCTTCAACCAGGGCGAATCGTGCAATGCACCCTCGCGCGTGTTTGTGCACGAGAGCATCGCGGATGAGTTCGTGAAGGTCGTTTCCGCCGAGGCGCCGGGCTACCAGCCGGGCGACCCACTGGATGCCGCCACCGAAATGGGCGCGCTGGTAGACGACACGCAGCTCAAGACCGTGCTCGGCTATATCGACACCGGCCGCAATGAAGGCGCGCGCGTCGCTGCCGGCGGCAAACAGGTGCGTGCGGAAACCGGTGGCTATTTCGTCGAGCCCACGGTGTTCGATGGCGTGAACAACGGCATGAAGATTGCCCGCGAAGAGATCTTCGGCCCGGTGATGTCGGTGATCCGCTTCAAGACCGAAGAAGAAGCCATTCGGCTGGCCAACGATTCCAGCTATGGCCTGCAGGCCAGCGTGTGGAGCAGCAACATCAACCGTGCTCACCGTGTGGCACGTGCATTGCGCGCAGGCACCGTGCACGTCAACCAGTACGATGAAGACGACATCACCGTGCCCTTCGGTGGCTTCAAGCAAAGCGGCAACGGACGTGACAAGTCCCTGCACGCATTCGACAAATACACGGAACTGAAGACCACCTGGATAAGGCTGGATTAACCGCCCCGGTCGCTGCGCTCCTGCCCCGAGGGGCATGCCCTCGACCTGGCAAAGCCGGTCCTTAGGCGTGGCTTGATAAGGCATCTTGCCTCGTTGGTGCGTGTGATGCGACCATCCAAGCTTCGGGCATCACAAGCGAGAAGGAGCCACCCATGAACCATTCCCTCAACGAACAACTGATGGCCCGCAAGGCGGCCGCGACACCGCGCGGCGTGGGCGTGATGGGCACCTTCTTTGCCGACCGCGCCGAGAACGGCGAGCTGTGGGATGTGGAAGGCAATCGCTATCTCGATTTCGCCGGTGGCATCGCGGTGCTGAACACCGGCCATCGCCACCCGAAGGTCGTGGCGGCGCTGGAGGCACAGATCAAGCGATTCACCCACACCTGCTACCAGGTGGTGCCCTACGAGAGCTACATCGCGCTCGCCGAGAAGCTCAACTCTCTGACGCCTGGCAACCACGCCAAGAAGACGGCGCTCTTCAGCACCGGTGCCGAGGCGGTCGAGAACTCGGTGAAGATCGCGCGGGCCTACACCAAGCGTTCGGGCGTCATCGCCTTTGGCGGTGCCTTCCATGGTCGCAGCATGTTCGCCGTGGCGCTCACCGGCAAGGTGCAGCCCTACAAGGCGGGCTTCGGCCCCTTCCCGCCCGAGATTTACCACGCGCCCTTCCCTTGCGAACGCACCTCGCTCGAAGAGGTGAAGAAGGCCGTGTACCACCTCTTCAAAGCCGACATCGAGCCCAGCCGAGTGGCGGCCATCGTGTTCGAGCCGGTGCAGGGCGAAGGCGGCTTCAACGTCATCCGCGCCGAGGCTGTGCAATGGCTGCGCGAGCTTTGCGACCAGCACGGCATCGTGATGATTGCCGACGAGGTGCAGACCGGCTTCGGCCGCACCGGTAGGCTGTTTGCGATGGAGCACTACGACGTGCTGCCCGACATCCTGATCAGCGCCAAGTCCCTCGCCGCCGGCCTGCCGCTCTCGGCCGTCACAGGCCGCGCCGAGATCATGGATGCACCTGCGCCCGGCGGCCTGGGCGGCACCTATGCCGGCAACCCGCTCGCCATTGCCGCGGCGCATGCAGTCGTCGACGTGATGCGCGACGAAGGCCTGCCCGAGCGCGGCCAGCAGCTGGGTGACGCGCTCAAGGTCGCACTGAACAGCATGTGCGCCGAGGTGCCGCAGATCAGCGACATCCGCGGTCTGGGCGCCATGGTGGCCGTGGAGTTCAGCCAGCGCGAAAGCGGCGAGCCGCATGCCGACTTCGCCAGGCGCGTGCAGGCCGAGGCGCTGAAGCGCCGTTTGATCCTGCTGACCTGCGGCGTCGATGGCAACGTGATCCGATTCCTGTTCCCGCTCACCATCGCGTCGGCTCATTTCGACGAAGCGGTCGAGATCCTGAAGGTCTCGTTGCGCAGCGCCGTGTCCGCATGAAGGAGTTGCGCGACACGCTGTCTTCGCATGGCGTTCACACGCTGATCGCGCAATTCACCGACATCCACGGGGTGGCCAAGGGCAAGTTCGTGCCGCTGGCCCATCTCGATGGTTTGCTGCAGGAGGGTGTGGGTTTCGCCGGTCCGTCGATCTGGGGCACTGGCCTGCCACGCACCGGGCCGCGGTCGGAGTACTACGGCCGCGGCGATGCAGAGACAGCCCGCGCCCTGCCCTGGATGCCAGGCTACGCGCGCATCGTGTGCGACGGCTTCGTGGCCGGCGAACCGTTCGATGCCTGCCCACGCCAGGTGCTGCGCCGCCAGGTTGCGCGTCTCGCGGAGCTGGGCTGGACGATGCGCACCGGCATCGAACCCGAGTTCTTCCTGCTGCGCCGCACGGCGAGCGGCATGGCCGCAGCCGATGCCGACGACGCGCTCGACAAACCTTCCTACGACCTCAAGGCGCTGCCGCGCCAGCGCGACTTCCTCAAGCAGCTGAGCGACGGCCTCACCGCCTGTGGGCTCGACGTCTTTCAGATCGACCACGAAGACGCGCACGGCCAGTACGAGCTCAACTTCCACCACGCCGATGCGCTGGCGAGCGCCGATCACCTGATGCTGTTCAAGATGGCCGCGCACGCGCTGGCCGAGCAGCACGGCAGCGTGTTCTCGATGATGCCCAAACCGTTTGCCAACCAGCCCGGCAGCGGCATGCACTTTCATGTCTCGATGTGGAAGGACCAGGGCGGCTCCGGCGAGAAGGCTAGCTGCGTCTTCGACGAACGCGGCCGCAATCTGTCCACGACAGCCATGCACTTCATCGCCGGCGTGCTGCATCACTCCGCGGCCCTGTGCGCCTTGGCCGCGCCCACGGTCAACAGCTACAAACGCCTGGTCGTCGGTGAATCGCTGTCGGGCACGTCGTGGGCGCCGGCCTATGTCGCGCACGGGCCCAACAACCGCACGGCGCTCGTTCGCACGCTGGGCGGCCGCTTCGAATGGCGTTTGCCGGATGCGTCTGCCAACCCCTATCTCGCGACGGCTGGCCTCATTGCCGCAGGCCTGGACGGCATCCAGCGCCAGCTCGATCCCGCGCCCGCCTGCACCGATGACTTGTTCAAGCTCACGCTGGCCGAAATCCGTGCGCGAGGCATCGCTGTGCTGCCGCAAAGCCTGGGCGAGGCCGTCGACGCTTTGGCCGGCGACGAAGTGATCTGCACTGCGCTGGGCGACACACTGTCCGGCGAATTCGTTCGACTGAAACGTGACGAGTGGACCGAATACGCCCGMCACGTGAGCGATTGGGAGATGACGCGCTACGCCGCAGCGTTCTGATTCCTGATGCAGTCTCGTTCTCCCTGGATCTCTTACCTCTGCCTCGGCAGCAGCATGGCGCTGGTCGGCAGCTACGTCGGTTTCTCGAAGCTGCTGGTGCTGGTGTTCCCCGTGTTCTTGCTCGCCTGGCTTCGTTTCGGCATTGCCGCGGTCGCCATGACCGGCTGGGTGAAGCGCACGCCGGGCGAGGTGCCCTTGAGCCCACACGATCGCAAGCTGCTGTTCCTCGAATCCTTCTTCGGCAACTTCCTCTTCTCGATCTGCATGCTGTTCGGCGTGTCGCTCACGTCGGCGTTGGCTGCGGGCGTGATCATGGCGGCCATCCCCGCGGTCGTGGCGGTGATGTCGTGGGTGCTGCTGCGCGAACGCATCGCACCGCGGGTGGCGGCGGGCATCGCCTGCGCGGTGGGCGGCATCGCGCTGGTGTCGTTCACCAAGCATGCCGATGGCGCTGCCCCCAACTCGCTGCTGGGCAACGTGCTGCTGTTCTGCGCGGTGGTGTGCGAGTCGAGCTATGTGGTGATCGGCAAGAAGCTCACCGGCCAGGTCTCGGCCAAGCGCATCAGTGCGCTGGTCAACCTGTGGGGCCTGTTGCTCGTGACGCCGCTCGGCGTATGGCAGGCACTGAGCTTCGACTTCTCGGCCGTCAACATGCCGTCGTGGTGGATGCTGCTCTTCTATTCGCTGGCCGCCAGCATGGTCACCGTGTGGTTGTGGATGACGGGGCTCAAGCACGTCGCAGCCTCGTCGGCCGGCGTGTTCACCGTGCTGCTGCCGGTGAGTGCCGCGCTGGTCGGCGTGGTGTTTCTCGGCGAGCGCTTCAGCCCGATGCAGGCAGCGGCGTTTGCGCTCGCGCTGGCGGGCGTGGTGCTGGCAACCTGGCCGTCAAGCGGCGAGCGCAGGCTCGCGCCGCTGGGCGAGCCGCGAGACCTCCCGCGGTGAAACGCCCTTGAGCTTGTGGTCCGACCACACCTGGCGCCACTTGCGTGCGCCCGGTGTGCCGTTCCACAGGCCCAGCATGTGGCGCGAGACATGTGACCACGGCTCGCCGGTTGCAACCTGCCGCTCCATGTAATCCACCATCAGCGCTTCGGCGCCGGCGCGGTCCAGCGCTGACGGCTCGCCGCCGAAGAAGCGCTCGTCCCAATCGGCCATGCGCCAGGGGTTGTGATACGCCTCGCGGCCAAGCATCACCCCGTCGATGTGGGCCTGGTGTTCTGCGACTTGGTCGTTGGTCGTCACGCCACCGTTCAACACGATCGTGAGTTCAGGGAAGTCGCGCTTCAATTGGTAGACCGTCTCGTATCGCAGTGGCGGCACTTCGCGGTTCTCTTTCGGGCTCAGGCCTTTCAGCCACGCATTGCGGGCATGCACGATGAACACCTCGCAACCCGCAGCGGCCACGGTGCCGACGAAGTCGCGCACGAACGCATAGCTCTCGGTGTGGTCGATGCCGATGCGGTGCTTCACCGTCACCGGGATGCTCACCGCGTCGCGCATCGCCTTCACGCCATCAGCCACCAGTTGCGGCTCGGCCATCAGGCAGGCGCCGAAAGCACCGCGCTGCACGCGCTCGCTCGGGCAGCCACAGTTCAGGTTGATCTCGTCGTAACCCCATTTTTCACCCAGCTTGGCGCAGGCGGCCAAGTCGTCGGGTTCGCTGCCACCCAGTTGGAGCGCTACCGGATGTTCCTGGCCGTTGAAGTCGAGGTGGCGGGGCACGTCACCATGCAGCAGCGCGCCCGTCGTCACCATCTCGGTGTACAGGCGCGTGTGCTGCGTGAGAAGGCGGTGGAAGTAGCGGCAGTGCCGATCGGTCCAGTCCATCATCGGGGCGACGGACAGCCTCCAGGGGTTCAAGTCTTGATTCAAGGCCACGTTCCAGTGCACATCGGGTTTTCGGCAAGGTGCCGAAGCATGCGCACCTTGGGCGGCATTATCCCAAGCAGCATCGGCCGGGTTCACTGACCGGCCATTCCGAAGGCACGGCTCCAAGACAGTTCGATCAGCGGCGAGTTCAGCCCGCCCTGCAACCCGCGCACGGAGCCGATGCCTGCCCTCCACTCGCTTTGAGGCGATTGCTGCCAGCCCGCCCAGAGAAGGCCCTGCGCGATGGCTCCGCCGCTGGTCCGGACACCGCCTCCGCCTGCTGCCCCGGCAAGTACTTCGACGCCGGCACGGAGCGGGGCTTTCGCGCTGGTGACGAGCCCGGCTCCGACCAAGCCGACCGAATAGGCCCCAGCGCCTCCCGCGTACGCGCTGTGCGCCTGGCCGCTGAGGTAGACCGAGTCGCTCAGGTAGCGGTTGAGCTTGAGGCCGATGGTGTCGAGTGATCGACTGGTCCCGTCGCGTCGCTCGGCACGAACGTAGTGCTGGAGCACGCCGACCCATTCCGTGCGCACGACACTGCCTGCGGGAACTCTTTGCCCATGGAGACGCGGCTCGAGGTCGATGCCCAGCCAGACCTGGGCTTGCTGCGCTTGAAACGCGCCGCTGGCCGAACGCACCCAGCCATAGTCCCCGCCCAAGGTCCACCCGGGGGCGAGGCTCCATTCCATCGTGCCGGCGAGCTTGCCGATCGCGCCGCCGGCGGTGGGCACAGCTCCGCCGCCCGCGAGTCCTGCCCCGACACGTGCACCGACGCGCAAAGAAGGCAGAAGCGCCGTGCTGATCGCGCCCGTGGCGAGAATCTCCATGTAGCCGGCTGCGTCGCCCTTTACCGCACCGGCTGTTTCGACACCCCAGGCCAATCCATCACTTGTTGAGCGATGTTCGGCGCGCG
Source organism: Rhizobacter sp. P2_G4 (assembly GCF_056403575.1). Lineage (NCBI taxonomy): Bacteria > Pseudomonadati > Pseudomonadota > Betaproteobacteria > Burkholderiales > Sphaerotilaceae > Rhizobacter > Rhizobacter sp. P2_G4. Next base: position 341,962 of record NZ_JBFUFG010000003.1, read on the forward strand.
CCCCTGCCAGACCGATGTGGCGCCCGCTGCCGTCCGTGAATCGGTAACTCGTCCCGGTCATTGCCATGCGGTCGAAGCCCAACCCCGTCGACGAGTCCTGCGAAGTGGCAGGACCGCCATCCGCCTCGGTGAGATGCACGAAGCGATCACGCCATGCGACAACAAGCCCCAGCTGGTTGCTGGTGATCTGCCCGCTCGGGAACCGCACGGACGACAGAGACAGACCCCATTGCATGGGCCCCAGATCTTTCAGCAGGGTGACGGCAGGCCGCAGCATCAAGCCTCCACCAACCGGGGCATCTGCCCCGCCACCGCCGCCCGCATAAAGCCCGGTACCCACCGACCATCCCGGTGCCAGACTCCAGCGCCGCTGCAGTTCGACACCGCCAACGAATAGACCGCCACGCTCTCCCCTCGCAGCACCATAGACCGCAGGGCCGGCGTACCAATCACGGCCGATGTCGAACAGCACCGAGCCGCCCACCAGTCCCATGCGCTCGCCATGCGGTAGACGCACGCTCTCGTAGCCGAACATCACGGACGTCGGCAATGATTCGGTGTATGGCTTGCCGGTGGTGCCAACCTGGGCCAGCGCAACGCATGGGACGAAGAGAACCACGGCCAACGCTACGCGCTGGCACGGGTGAGAGATGCTTGTCATGGACGGTGATGGATCAGAAGGCAACCCCATCACAGGTTGCTTTGGTTTAAGCGCCGACGTCTCAAGGAGCAACGAGCCCCTTGAGACGTGGCGGCGTTTCAGCTGCCGTGGCCGGTCAGCTTCTCTGGATCGAGCAACTCGGCCAGGCGCTCGCGGCCCAGGTCAGTCTGCTCATCGGCCACATCGAGAATCGGCCGCCCTTCGCGGTACGCCTGCTTGGCAATCTCGGCGGCCTTGGCATAGCCGATCAGTGGGTTCAGCGCCGTCACCAGGATCGGGTTGCGCGCCAAGGCTTCCTGAATCCGGGCCTCGTTGACGGTGAAGGTGGCGATGGCCTTGTCGGCCAGGAGCCGGCTCACGTTGCCGAGCAACTGCAGGCTGCCGAGCAGGTTGTGCGCGACCAGCGGCAGCATCACATTGAGTTCGAAGTTGCCCGACTGGCCGGCGATGGTGATGGCGGCGTCGTTGCCGATCACCTGCGCGGCCACCATCGCCGCGGCTTCGGGGATCACCGGGTTCACCTTGCCCGGCATGATGGACGAACCGGGCTGCAACGCCTCGAGTTCGATCTCGCCCAGGCCGGCGAGCGGACCGGAGTTCATCCAACGCAGGTCGTTCGCGATTTTCATCAGCGACACCGCCACGGTCTTCAACTGGCCCGACACCGCCACGGCCGTGTCTTGCGAGCCCATGGCGGCGAAGAAGTTGTCGGCAGGCCTGAACTCCAGTTGGGTCAGTGCGCTGAGCTCGGTGGCAAAGCTGTGGGCAAATTGCGGATGGGCGTTGACGCCCGTTCCGACTGCCGTGCCGCCTTGTGCCAAGCCTTGCAAGGCCGGCATCAACAGGCGCACGTGCTTGGCACCCGCTTCGATCTGGTGGGCCCAGCCTTCGAGCACCTGGCTCATGCGCACGGGCATCGCATCCATCAGGTGCGTGCGGCCGGTCTTGACGTAGCGGTGAACGCTGTCGGCCTTGTGGCGCGTGACCAGCACCAGGTGGTCGAGCGCAGGCAGCAGGTGCTCATGCAGCTCGAGTGCGGCGCTGACGTGCAGAGCCGTCGGAATGGCGTCGTTGCTGCTCTGGCCCGCGTTGACGTGGTCATTGGCACTCACCGGTTCGCCAAGCGCCTTGCTGGCCATCGTGGCGATGACCTCGTTGGCGTTCATGTTGCTGCTGGTGCCTGAGCCGGTCTGGAAGATGTCCAGCGGGAAATGAACCATGCGCTCGGCATCGCTCTGCGCCAGCAACTCGCGGCAGGCTTCGACGATGGCTTCACCGACCGGTTGAGGCAACTGCTTCAGACGCAAGTTCGCCAACGCAGCGGCTTGCTTCACGAGCAGCAGCGAACGGATGAACGCGACCGGCATGCGCTGCCCACTGACGGGAAAGTTCTCGACGGCGCGCTGCGTTTGCGCGCCATACAGGGCGTCGGCCGGCACGGCCAGCTGGCCCATGCTGTCGCGCTCCATGCGCGTCTTGCTCGAACTCGAATTCACAGCTTGCTCCTCATGCGCTCGAGGTGTGAGGCACTGCGGACGAGTATCGGGCCTGGGCCTTTGTGCTGCGGTCTACGTGGTCTTGAAGAACCACTTGCGCTTGCCGTCGATGCTGAAGCGCTGCCAGTGCGCCGGGTCTTGCGCCAGCCGATCGGCCAGCACATAAAGCGCGAGCGGGTTCATGCCCATGCCGAAGTGGCTGGCGTGCACCTGCACGTTCTCGGTGTGCGGAGAGGCTTCGTTGAGGCTGCATTGCCACGAGACCACGCCATCGGTTCGCGAGTACACCGATGTGGTCGGTACCGGTGGCGCCTGGCGCACCTGCTGAATCATCGCGGCCTCGTCGGCCAGCTTCTGGCCGCTGACCATCTCGTAGAGCCACCACGCATTGTTGGCACGTGGGTTGCCGCCAAAGGGTGTGCCGAGGGTCACGACGCAGCGCGTCTGTTGAGGTAATGCCTTCGCAACTTCTCGGGCATAGATGCCACCGAGGCTCCAGCCGACGAGGCTGACCGGCCGCTGGTACTTCTTGTAGAGCGCATCGGCACGCGCATTGCAGCGGTCCAGCACGCCTTCGCGCGGGCCCAGGTTGAAGCCTTGGTCCCATGTGTGCGGTTCGTAGCCCTTGGCACGCAGAAAGTTGCGCAGCGGCAGCGTGGTCACGTCCGGCACACCGAGGCCGGGAAACACCAGCACGGGGTGGCCATCACCCACAGGCAGCTTGTTGAGCAATGGGGTTGCGGCCAGCATGGCGGCCAGTTCCCAGGGCGCCCGGCCTTCCAGCAGCATCAGCAATGCGCTCGGGGCCTTGGCCTGGCTGTTCTGGTTGTCGTGTCGCGCGAGTTGTCCGGGCATGGTCACGGGCCTCAACTGCAGGCCATCGGTGGCAATGCCCCATGGTACTCAGCAGGTGTGACGATTTGCTGGAGGTGCGGGTCTAGAGTGCGCCGCCTCGGCCCGTTCAGCGCGGCACCGGCCGCGGCTCGCGCAGAGCTGCCAGTTCGTTGGCCACCAAGGCACCGATGACCAACGCGCCGCCCGTGAGTGCAGTCGGCCCCGGAGGCTCGCCTGCACCGACCCATGCCCACAGCACACCGAAAATGACTTCCAGCAGTCCGAGCAGGGACAACTCTGGCGCCGAGAGCACCCGGCTCAACCGCACGGCCAGCAGGCAGGGAAACGCGAGTTGCACAAAGCCCAGCATCGCGAGCAACCCGATGTCGTGCACCGACGCCTGGAACGGGTAGGCCAAAGGCAAGGCCAGCAAGGCCGAGATGATGGCCCCGATCAGCACGGCGGGCAGCATGTCGTGCGCATCGGCATCGCCATGGTTCACATGCTGCAGCACCGTCCAGTTGATCGCTGCGGCAATCGGCACGGCAAGCGCCACGGCCGTGCCCAGCACCGAATTCGCATCGCCACCGCCCGCACCGTTGCCGAACATCCAGGTGATGCCGGCCCCGGCGACGGCGATGGCCAACCAGGTGCGTGCGGTAAGGCGGTGCCGCAGAAACAGGCGCGAGAACAAGGCCGTGATCAGCGGCCCCAGCGCCATGGTGATCAGCACGTTGGCGACGCTCGTGAGCGTCAGCGCGACCATGAAGGCGGTGAACATCACCGACCAGCAGACGCCCGACACCCACACCGGCCAAGGCGAACGCAGCAAGCCGCGCCACAGCGCCGGGCCGCGCATCCAATGCAGTGCAAGGCCGAGGCCCAGCACGTTGAAGGCGCCGCGCCAGAAGGTCACTTCGAAGCTGCGCGCCGAGTCGAGGTGGCGCGTGACGACGCCGGCGATGCTCCACATCAGCGTGACGAGCACCATGAGCGCGACTGCGCGCCCATGGGTCAGAGACGCAGGCGACGACTGCCCGGCCATGCCCGGCAGGTCAGGCCGCGTCGCGTGCGGCCTTCTTGCGATCGTGCTCCGACAGGTGGCGCTTGCGCACGCGGATGCTCTTCGGCGTGATCTCGACCAGCTCGTCGTCGTCGATGAACTCGACGCCGTATTCCAGCGTGAGGTCGATCGGCGGTGTGATCTTGATCGCGTCTTCCTTGCCGGAGACGCGGAAGTTCGTCAGCTGCTTGGTGCGCGTCGCGTTGACCACGAGGTCGTTGTCGCGGCTGTGGATGCCGACGATCATGCCTTCGTAGACCGGGTCGTTCGGCTTCACGAACATGCGACCACGGTCATCCAGCTTGCCCAGGGCATAGGTGAAGATTTCACCCGCGTCCATCGAGATCAGCACGCCGTTCTTGCGGCCGGCGATCTCACCCTTGTGCGCCTCGTAACCGTCGAAGATGTTGCTGATGAGGCCCGAACCGCGCGTCAGGTTCATGAACTCGTTGGCAAAGCCGATCAGGCCACGCGCCGGAATGCGGTACTCGAGGCGCACGCGGCCTCGGCCGTCCGGCTCCATGTTCACCAGCTCGCCCTTGCGCTCGCCGAGGGCCTGCATCACGCCACCCTGGTGAGCTTCTTCGATGTCGGCCGTCACCAGCTCGATCGGCTCGTGCTTCACGCCGTCCACGTCGTGGAACACGACGCGCGGCTTGCTGACGGCCAGCTCGTAGCCTTCGCGGCGCATGTTTTCCAGCAGGATGGTCAGGTGAAGTTCACCGCGACCCATCACTTCAAAAATGCCGTCTTCGCTGGTCTCACTGACACGCAGCGCGACGTTGCTTTGCAGTTCCTTCTGCAGACGGTCCCAGATCTGGCGGCTGGTGACGTACTTGCCTTCGCGACCGGCCAGCGGGCTGGTGTTAACGCAGAAGTTCATCGTCAGCGTCGGCTCGTCGACCTTCAGCATCGGCAGCGGCGCCGGGTTGGCGGGGCTGGTGACGGTGACGCCGATACCGATGTCTTCAAGGCCGTTGATCAGCACGATGTCGCCCGGGCCGGCTTCGGTGACCTGCACGCGGTCCAGACCCTGGAAGGTCAGCACCTGGTTAACGCGACCCTTGACGGACTTGCCATCGGGGCCTTCCATCACCAGCACCTCCATCGAGGGCTTCACCGTGCCTTGGCTGATGCGGCCCACACCGATGCGGCCAACGAAGGTCGAGAAATCGAGTGCCGAAATCTGCAGTTGCAGCGATGCGGCCGGGTCGCCAGTGTTCGGCGGCACGTGCTTCAGGATGGTGTTGAACAGGGCCGACATGTCGGGGCCCCACTGTTCGCCCGGAGCGCCTTCGGTCAGCGAGGTCCAGCCGTTGATGCCGGAGGCGTAGACCACCGGGAAGTCGAGTTGCTCGTCGTTGGCGCCGAGCTTGTCGAACAAGTCGAACGCGGCGTTGATGACGGCGTCGGGCTTGGCGCCGGGCTTGTCGACCTTGTTGACCACGACGATGGGCTTGAGGCCCAGGGCCAGCGCCTTCTTGGTCACGAAGCGCGTCTGCGGCATCGGGCCTTCTTGCGCATCGATCAGCAGCACCACGCCGTCGACCATCGACAGCGCACGTTCCACTTCGCCGCCGAAGTCCGCGTGCCCGGGGGTGTCGACGATGTTGATGTGCGTGCCTTCCCAGCTCACCGCGCAGTTCTTGGCCAGGATCGTGATGCCCCGTTCACGCTCGATGGCGTTGTTGTCCATCACCGTATCGACGACCTTCTCGTGCTCGGCGAAGGTGCCGCTCTGGCGCAGCAGTTGGTCCACCATGGTGGTCTTGCCATGGTCGACGTGGGCGATGATGGCGATGTTGCGGATCTGTCGGGTCATACGTTGCTCTCTGCGGTTTCTGTATTCAGGAGGCCTTGCACCTCCAGCGGGCTCAAGAGCCTGGTTGAAATCAGTTCGCCGGCCGCGATGTGGCCGCTCCCCAAGAATGCTTTCGGCTGCGGGCCATAGACGCGCACACGCGGTGCGTCGGCAAGCGGCAGGCGGCGGCGCACGCCGCTCAGGAACCGGCCGGCGCCTTCGTCGTCCAGGCGCACCACCGGCCAATCGGCCAGCAAGGTGTCGGCCTGCAGCAGCTTGTTGTCGCGCTCGGCTTCGCTCATGGCGGTCAACTGCTCCAGCGTGAACGTCGCATCGAGGGTCAGTGGGCCGCTGGCGGTGCGGCGCAATGCGCTCAGGTGCGCACCGCAAGCGAGCGCCTCGCCGATGTCTTCGGCCAGCGTACGGATGTAGGTGCCCTTGCTGCAGCGAACATCGATGGTCAATTCATCATGTTGCCAGCCGATGATGGCAATGTCATGAATCGTGATGCGGCGGACTTCACGTTCGACCTCGATCCCGGCGCGGGCGTATTCATACAACGCCTTGCCGTCGCGCTTGAGGGCGGAATGCATGGGCGGCAGCTGGTCGATGGTGCCGGTGAACTGCCGACAAGCCGCTTCGATCTGCTCGCGCGTGACGTTTACGTCCCGCTGCTGCACGACATCGCCTTCGGCGTCGGCGGTGCTCGTCTTCACGCCCAGCTTCAGCGTGGCGCGGTAGGTCTTGTCGGCGTCCAGGCTGATCTGGGAAAACTTGGTGGCCGCGCCAAAGCACAGCGGCAGCAGCCCCGTGGCCAGCGGATCGAGTGTGCCGGTGTGGCCGGCCTTCTCCGCGCGGAACAGGCGCTTCGCCTTCTGCAACGCATCATTGCTCGACAGGCCGAGCGGCTTGTCGAGCAAGAGCACGCCGTGAACGGCGCGCCGGGGGATGCGAGGACGAACGGTGTTCATCAATCTTCTTTGGCGCGAGTTGAGTTCGCTTGCTGAATCAGCGCACTGAGTTCGGCCGCGCGCTCGGTGGTGCGGTCGAACTCGAAATGCAGCGTCGGCACGGTGTGGATCTGCAGGCGCTTGAACAAGCCGTTGCGCAAGAAGCCTGCGGCTTCGTTCAACGCTGTGGTGCACTCTTGCACGTCGCCGACCAGCAGAGAGAAGAACACCTTGGCATGGGCGTAGTCGGGCGTGACTTCCACCGCCTGCAGCGTGATCAACCCGATGCGCGGATCCTTCAGATCGCGGATCAGCTCGGCCAAGTCACGCTGGATCTGGTCGGCGATGCGGAAACCGCGGTTGGGGATGGAGCGTTTGTGTCGCATGGTTGTTCCAGGGCCCTGCAAACAACAAACCCCGCCTTCTTTGAGAGGGCGGGGTTTGCATGCGAGGGCAAATCCGCCTTACAGCGTTCGGGCCACTTCCTTCAATTCGAAGAATTCCAACTGATCACCTTCCTTGATGTCGTTGTAGTTCTTCAGCTTGATACCGCACTCGAAGCCGGCAGCGACTTCACGAACGTCGTCTTTCAGGCGGCGAACCGATTCGACTTCACCGGTGTACACGACCACGTTCTCGCGCAGCAGGCGGAAGCGCGCGTTGCGACGGACGATGCCGGCGGTGACCATGGAGCCTGCCACCGTACCGATCTTGGAGGCCACGAACACCGTGCGGATCTCGGCCGTGCCGATGACCTCTTCGCGCTGCTCGGGTGCCAGCATGCCGGTCATCGCTGCCTTCACTTCATCCACGGCGTCATAGATGATGTTGTAGTAGCGCAGATCGACGCCGTTGTTCTCAGCCAGCTTGCGCGCGCCGGCATCGGCCCGCGTGTTGAAGCCGATGATGACGGCCTTGGAGGCAATCGCAAGGTTGATGTCGGATTCGCTGATGCCACCGACGGCAGCATGAACGACCTGCACCTTGACTTCGTCGGTGCTGAGCTTCAGCAGCGACTGGACCAAGGCTTCCTGCGAGCCTTGCACGTCGGCCTTGATGATCAGCGCCAGCGTCTGCGCCTGGCCTTCGCCCATGTTCTCGAACATGTTCTCCAGCTTGGCGGCCTGCTGCTTGGCCAGCTTCACATCGCGGTACTTGCCTTGGCGGAAGGTGGCGATTTCACGGGCGCGGCGTTCGTCGCTCAGCACCATGAATTCGTCGCCAGCTTGCGGCACGTCGGTCAGGCCCTGGATCTCGACCGGCAACGATGGTCCGGCTTCGGTACACGGCTTGCCGTTTTCATCCAGCATGGCGCGTACGCGGCCGTAGCTAGAACCGGCCAGCACCACGTCACCACGCTTGAGCGTGCCTGACTGCACCAGCACGGTGGCGACTGGTCCGCGGCCCTTGTCGAGCTGAGCCTCGATCACCAGGCCCTTGGCCGGTGCGTCCTTGGCCGCCTTGAGTTCCAGCACTTCGGCTTGCAGCAGCACCTGCTCGAGCAACGCATCAACGCCCTGCCCGGTTTTGGCCGACACCGGCACGAAGGGGGAATCACCACCGAACTCTTCAGGCACGACCTGCTCGGCCACCAGCTCGCTCTTCACGCGCTCGGCATTGGCTTCGGGCTTGTCGATCTTGTTCATGGCCACGACGATGGGCACGCCCGCCGCCTTGGCATGGTGGATCGCTTCCTTGGTCTGCGGCATCACGCCGTCGTCGGCAGCCACCACCAGGATGACGATGTCGGTGGCCTTGGCACCACGGGCACGCATGGCGGTAAACGCCGCGTGGCCCGGGGTGTCGAGGAAGGTGATCATGCCGCGCGGCGTGTCAACGTGATAAGCGCCGATGTGCTGCGTGATACCACCCGCCTCACCAGCAGCCACACGGGCCCGGCGGATGTAGTCGAGCAGCGAGGTCTTTCCGTGGTCGACGTGGCCCATGACGGTCACGACCGGCGCGCGCGGCAGCACTTCGTACTGCGCTTCGGCGGCGTTGTCTTCTTCCAGGAAGGCATCGGGGTCGTCGAGCTTGGCCGCGAACGCCTTGTGGCCCATTTCCTCGACCAGGATCATCGCGGTCTCTTGGTCGAGCTGCTGGTTGATGGTGACCATCTGGCCCAGCTTCATCAATTGCTTGATGACCTCGGAGGCCTTCACCGACATCTTGTGGGCCAGGTCGGCCACACTGATGGTCTCGGGCACGTGCACTTCTTGCACCTGCTGCTCGACCGGCGCCACGAAGGTGGAGGTGTTGCTGTCGTTGCGGTCGCCACGGCGGCCACCGCGAGGTGCACGCCAGCCCGGGCGCGCGCTCGCACCGCCGGGGGCGTCGGTGCGGCCCTTGACGGCGCGCTTCTTCGCGGCGTCGTCGGCCCAGCTCGATGAGAGCTTCTCGGACTTGATCGACTTCTTGTCGCCGGGTTTGGCAACCGTGCCCGGTGCAGCCGGAGCGCCAGGAGCCGCGGTCGGCTTGTGGATCGTGCCTTTGATGCCTTCCTTGCCAGCCTCGGCCGCCTTGGGCGCTTCTTCGGGCTTCTTGGCCTGGAGCACGCGCTTGGGCGCATTCATCATCGCGCGGATGGCTTGCGCTTCGTCTTCAGCCGCCTTGCGGCGCTTGGCCAGATCGGCGGCGCGCTGCTTCTCTTCGTCGACCACATCGGCCGCCTTGATCACGCGCAACGCGGGCTTGGCGGGTTCGACGGGTGCAGCAGCGGGCGTAGCGGCAGGCGCTGCAACTTGAGCGGCAGCTGCGGCTTCGGCCTTCTTGGCGGCGCTGCCCGAAGCAGCTTCCGCAGCAGCGGCGTCGGCAATCGCCTTCGCAGCCGCTTCGGCGGCTTCACGCTGGCGGGCTTCCGCAGCTTCGCGGTCGCGCTGTTCCTGCTCTTCGCGCAGGCGGCGCTTCTCGGCCAGTTCAGCTTCTTGCTGGCGCAGAAGTTCGGCCTGAGCCTGGGCTTCGGCCTGACGCTGTTGCAGAGCGGCTTCGTCCACGGCGGGTTCAGCTGGCTCTTCAGGGGCAGTCTCGTCGCGCTTGACGAAGGTGCGCTTCTTGCGCACTTCCACCTGGATGGTGCGCGCCTTGCCGCTGGAGTCAGCCTGCTTGATCTCGCTGGTCGACTTGCGGGTGAGCGTGATCTTCTTGCGCTCGCCGCCGGCAGCCGTGCCGTGCGCGGTACGCAGAAAGTCGAGCAGCCGCTCCTTGTCGGACTCGGTCAGCGCGTCGTCGGTCGACTTCTTGGCGACGCCGGCCGACTGGAGCTGCTCGAGCAGCGCCGCGGCAGAGCGGTTGAGCTCGGCGGCTAACTGGGCGACGGTGGTCACAGCCATTGTGGATGTCCTTGCTTGGTACTTACGGTGCTGCTGCGGTACTGAATTTTGGGCAATCTCAAGTCGTGAACCAATGTTCCCGAGCCTTCATGATCAAAGCCTTGGCTTCTTCTTCGCCAACGCCGGTGATTTCGGTGAGCTCGTCGACGGCGAGGTCGGCCAGGTCATCGCGGGTGTTGACGCCGCCATCGGTCAGCTTGGCGATCAGCGCAGGGCTCAGGCCTTCGAGATCACGCAGGTTTTGCGAGACGTCGTCGACCTTCTCTTCGCGCACGATTTCCATCGTGAGCAGCGCGTCCTTGGCGCGGGTGCGCAGCTCGTTGACGGTGTCCTCGTCGAAGCCTTCGATCTCGAGCATTTCCTGCATCGGGACGTAGGCCACTTCTTCGAGGCTGCTGAAGCCTTCGGCAATCAGGATGTCGGCCACTTCAGCATCGACGTCGAGCTTCTCGACGAACAGCTTGCGCACGCTGTCGGACTCTTCGCTCTGCTTGGCGCTCGACTCTTCGGCCGTCATGATGTTGATGCGCCAGCCGGTCATCTCGGACGCAAGGCGAACGTTCTGGCCGCCGCGGCCGATGGCGATGGCGAGGTTTTCCTCGTCGACCACCACGTCCATGGCATGGCGCTCTTCATCGACCACGATCGACTGCACGTTGGCCGGGGCCAGCGCACCAATCACAAATTGGGCCGGATCTTCAGACCACAAGACGATGTCGACACGCTCGCCTGCCAATTCGTTGGTCACGGCGTTGACGCGCGAACCTCGCACGCCGACGCAGGTACCGATGGGGTCGACGCGCTTGTCGTGCGAGACCACGGCGATCTTGGCGCGCGAACCCGGGTCACGGGCACACGACTTGATCTCGAGCAGGCCTTGCTCGATCTCGGGCACTTCTTGAGCGAAGAGTTCGATCATGAACCCCGGGGCGCTGCGCGACAGCACGATCTGCGGGCCGCGCAGTGTGGGGTCGACTTCGGCGATGAAGGCGCGAACGCGGTCACCGGAGCGCAGGTTTTCCTTCGGGATCATCTCGCTGCGCTTGAGGCGACCTTCGACACGGCCGGACTCGACGATCACGTCGCCCTTGTCCAGGCGCTTGACGGTGCCAACAAAGATCTTGTCGCCACGCGAGAGGAAATCGGTCAACAGCTGTTCACGCTCGGCGTCGCGAATCTTCTGCAGGATGACCTGCTTGGCGGCTTGCGCACCGATGCGGCCGATCGTCACGGACTCGACCGGCTCTTCGATGTAATCGTCGACTTCGATGTCGGGAATCTGCTCCTGCGCTTCGAACAGCAGGATCTCCGAATCGGGCAACTGCAACCCGGCCTCGTTCGGCACCACGTGCCAGCGGCGGAAAGTCTCGTATTCGCCGCTCTCTCGGTCGATGGTCACGCGGATGTCGACCTCACCGCCATGCAGCTTCTTGCTGGCCGAAGCCAGGGCTGCCTCGACGGCGTTGAACACGACTTCGCGATCCACGCTCTTTTCGCGCGAGATGGCGTCTACCAGCATCAGCAGTTCACGATTCATTGCTTGCGATCTCCGTCAACATCATCAGCCGTCGCGGTGTCACCTTGGGGTTGCTCAGCCGGCAAGAAGCGCCGGCCTTTGAAATCCACCACGGGCACCAAGCGGGCCTCCTTTACTTCTTCGAGCGAAAAATCCAGCGCCTGGTCAGCCTTGCCTTTGGTGTCACTTTTCAGCACCAGGCGCCAACCTTCAGGCTGCGCCTCCAGAACGCCGCGGTAGTGCTTGCGACCCTGGAAAGCCAGCTTCAAACTCAGTTCGATCTCCTGCCCCGCAAAGCGCTGGTAGTCAGCCGGCTTCTTCAACGGCCGGTCCAGCCCGGGCGACGACACTTCCAGTCGCTCGTACGCGCAACCCTCGACTTCGAGCACGTGCTGAAGCTGCCGCGTCACCTTCTCGCAGTCTTCGACAACGATGTACTCACCCGACGGATCGTTGGCCACGCGGTCGATGTACACGCGCAACAGACCCTTGGGGCTGCGCTCGCACTCCACCAGGTCGTAACCGAGACCGGTCACGGTGTTTTCAACGACGTTTTGCCAGTTCACGCTTTGCTGTTGTCCACTTTGCACTTGGCCTAAGCATCAGGCCCTGATCAGCTTGCTCAGGCCTGCTTGCTCCCCCGTCAGATCGTCACGAAAGCTCATGACAGGGGCACCACCGCAAAGTCGATCAAGCAAAAAAAAAGGGCTGGAAGAATCCGCCCATGCAGTTTTCTTGCGAAAAACGCATTGTAGCGCGCTGAGTTAGCCCAAGCAATACAAGCACTCGGCCTTTCTCATGTGGCGCCTTGTCCCGCAGCGATAGGTGCCCTTCCTTTATGGCGGGTATCCCCCGACGTGCGACTTGTATGTGCCGCGGCGTTCACTAACATGTCGCCTCGGCCACCGGCCAGCTTGCGAAAAGCCAGCTCGATATCAACGACCCAGTCATGGGGAAGCCGCATGAGAGTCCTGATCGTCGATGACCACCCCATCATGAGACTGGGCGTTCGCCAATTGATCAAAGGCGCATGGCCCGACTCCGAGGTCGAGGAAGCGCAGACCCTCGAAGAGGGATGCCAGAAGTTCGTGGCTTTCCAGCCCAAGATCGTGATCCTCGACCTGGGCCTGCCCGACTCCTCAGGGACCGAAGGTGTGGCCCGGATGCAGCAGGTGTCGAACGGCGTCCCCATCCTGGTGCTGAGCTTCAATGTGGAGTCGGCCTTCGCGGCTCGCCTTCTGAAAATGGGGGTTTCCGGCTACCTGCCAAAGAACCGGGCGGGCGATGAACTGGTCACGGCACTGCAGCGCATCAGCGAGGGCCAGCGCTACGTCACCGAGTCCACGGCGGACCACCTGGTCGACCTTCTCGGCGGCCGCTCATCGACAAACGCCCCGCACGACGCGCTGTCGACCCAGGAGCACCGGGTCATGGTGCTGATCGCCGCCGGCAAGACGCCAGCCATGATGGCCAACATGATGAACCTCTCGGTCAAGACCATCGGCACCTACCGGTCGCGCATCTTCGAGAAGACAGGCTGGAAGAACAACGTCGAGTTGACCAAGTACTGCGTGCAGCACGGCTTGACCGACGCCGGTTGAACCATCTGCCAGCAGTGCTTTGCCGGGCACTTCGGCGGCGTCACCGTGCCAGAATCGCGGCTCACTTCAACAGCTCGGAGACAGCATGGGATTCCTGGCCGGTAAACGCTTCCTCATCACCGGCGTTCTGAACAATCGCTCGATCGCCTACGGCATCGCCCGCGCCTGCCACCGTGAAGGCGCCGAGCTCGCCTTCAGCTACGTCGGCGAACGCTTCCGTGAACGCATCATCGATTTCGCCGCCGAGTTCGGCTCCAAGCTGGTGCTCGATTGCGATGTCGGCAGCGACGAGCAGATCGACGCCGCCTTCAAACAGCTCGGCGAAGCTTGGCCGCAGTTCGACGGCTTCGTGCACTCCATCGGCTTTGCCCCGCGCGAAGCCATCGCGGGCGATTTTCTCGATGGCATGACGCGCGAGAACTTCCGCATTGCGCACGACATATCGGCCTATAGCTTCCCGGCCATGGCCAAGGCCGCCCTGCCCCACCTGCGCCCGGGCGCTGCACTGCTGACGCTGACCTACCTCGGCGCCATGCGCTTCGTGCCCAACTACAACACCATGGGCCTGGCCAAGGCCTCGCTCGAAGCCAGCGTGCGTTACCTGGCGCAAAGCCTGGGCGCCAAGGGCATTCGGGTGAACGGCATCTCCGCCGGGCCGATCAAGACGCTGGCAGCCTCAGGCATCAAGGACTTCGGCAAGCTGCAAGCCGCGTTCGCCGCCACCGCCCCGATCCGCCGCAACGTGACGATCGACGACGTGGGCAACGCCGCCGCCTTCTTGCTGTCCGACTTGGCGGCCGGCATCAGCGCCGAGATCACCTATGTCGACGGCGGCTTCAGCCAGGTGATGGGCTCGTCGGACGCCTGATCACAGCTCGTCGAGCGCCCGTGTGGCGCCGACGAGCGCCGGCGGCACTTTTGCATTGACCACGAAGATCGGAATCGATGCCAGGTAAGCGCGAAAGCGCCCCTTGGCCTCGAAGCGCTCGCGAAAGCTGGAATCGAAGATGCGCCGGCCCATCTTCGGCACGATGCCCCCGCCGATGTAGACGCCGCCCCGCGCGCCCAGCGACAAGGCCAGGTTGCCCGCCAGCGTGCCGAGAAAGCTGAAGAACAGCGCTTCCGCCTGAACGCATTGCGGGTCGGTGCCGGCTTCGGCGAGCGAGGCCACCTCGGCCGCGGTACGCGGCTTCACCGCCACCCCGGCGACTGCACACGACGCTTCGTACAGATTCACGAGCCCCGGCCCTGACAGCGCCCGCTCTGCAGAGGCGTGGCCAAAGCGCAGGCGCAACGCCCGGACGATGGCATCTTCCAGGTCGTCCACGCCCGACAGTGTCACGTGCCCGCCTTCACCGCCCAAAGGCACTTTGCCCTTCAACAGTCCTGATACGCCGAGTCCGGTCCCGGCGCCTAGCAACGCGAGCGGCGCACCAGCCACCGGCGCTCCGCCGCCCACTTGCATCAGGTCCGCCTCGGTCAGCACCGGCAAGGCCATCGCCAGCGCGGTGAAGTCGTTGATCACGAGAAAACGGTCGGCGCCCAGGCCCTTTTGAACCTCGGCGATCGAGAACGACCAATCGTGGTTCGTCATCTTGATGCGATCGCCGTCCACCGGGTTGGCGATGCCGATGGCGCACCAGCGCGGCGCCGGTTTGGCATGCACGCGCAGGTAGTGCTGCATCGCCAGCAGCAGCGATTCGTAATCGGCGCAGGGGTAGGTTGCGATGTCGGCCAGCGCAGCGCCGGCCTCTTGCTGCCAGGCAAAGCGCGCGTTGGTGCCGCCAATGTCGCCCAGCAGGCGGGGATAGGTGTGGGTCACTGTCAAAACCGATCCTGTATGCAAACTACAAACCAAAACTGTACGACGCCCAGGCAATTACGTCCACTGAGGTGATCAGAGAAGCACCGGAACATGGATCGACGACAGGGGAAACCCGCTGATTCCTGAAGCGACTCGGCCACTAAAGTGCCGTCTGCCTCGCCAGAAGCGTACGGAATTTGTAGTCAAGCTACTTCATGAACAAACGAACCCTCCCAGCCTCCACCACCGACTGGTCGCGCGGTGGCGTGATCTACCAGATCTACCCGCGCAGTTTTGCCGATAGCAATGGCGATGGCGTCGGCGACCTGCCCGGCATCCTGGACAAGCTGCCCTACGTGGCCAGCCTGGGTGTCGATGCGATCTGGATCTCGCCCTTCTTCAAGTCGCCGATGCGGGATTTCGGCTACGACATCGCCGACTACCGTGACGTCGACCCGCTGTTCGGCAACCTGGCCGACTTCGACCGCCTCATCGCCCGCGCCCACGAGCTGGGCCTGAAGGTGGTGATCGACCAAGTGCTCTCGCATACATCCGACCAGCACGACTGGTTCAAGCAAAGCCGCGGCAGCCGCGACAACCCGCTGGCCGACTGGTACGTCTGGGCGGAGCCCAAGCCGGATGGCACACCGCCGAACAACTGGCTCAGCGTGTTCGGCGGCTCGGCATGGCAGTGGGATTCGCGCCGCCGCCAGTACTACCTGCACAACTTTCTCGCCAGCCAGCCCGACCTGAACTTCCACAACACGCAGGTGCAGCAGCAGCTCCTCGACGACATCCGCTTCTGGCTCGAGCGTGGCGTCGATGGCTTCCGTTTCGATGCCTGCATCTTCCACTTCCACGACCAGCAGCTGCGCGACAACCCGCCAGCCGCCCAGCGCGACACCACCACGGTCTCGGCCGGCAACCCTTACGGCTACCAGCGCCACCTGTACGACAAGACCCAGCCGGAGAACATTCCATACCTGGAGCGCATTCGCAGCCTGCTCGATGAATACGGTGCCAAGAGCGTCGGCGAGATCGGCGACGACGAATCGATCAAGGCCATGGCCGCGTACACCAGCGGCGGCAACAAGCTGCACATGGCCTACAGCTTCAACCTGCTCACCGCCGAGCACAGCGCGGCCTACATCCGCCAGCAGGTCGAAGAGCTCGAAGAACAGATCGCCGACGGCTGGGGTTGCTGGTCGTTCGGCAACCACGATGTGGCGCGCGTCCAGTCGCGCTGGGGCGGCCCAGGTGCGTCGCCGAATTACGCGAAGGTGATTCTGGCGATGCTCCTGAGCCTGCGCGGCAGCGCCTGCATCTACCAGGGCGATGAACTTGCGCTGACCGAGGCCGACATTCCCTTCGACAAGCTGCAAGACCCCTATGGCATCACCTTCTGGCCCGAATYCAAGGGCCGCGACGGTTGCCGCACCCCCATGCCGTGGATCAGCACGCAGCCGCACGCCGGTTTCAGCAACGGGGGCAAGGTGGAACCGTGGCTGCCGGTGCCGCCCGAGCATGCCGCCAACGCCGTCGACGTGAACGAAGCGCAGGCCGATTCGGTGCTGCACTTCTATCGCCGATTCATGCCCTGGCGCAAGACGCAGCGTGCGCTCGTCACCGGCGACATCCGCTTCTTCAACGCGCCCGAGCCGGTGCTGGCCCTGCTGCGCACGCCGATCGCCGGCGATGCCGGGCCAACGGTGCTGGCAGTGTTCAACCTGGGCAGCAAGCCGGTGTCGTTCAACCTGGCCTCGGCACCGCCCAGCGTCGCGCTGCATGGCCACGGCTTCGACGGTGCGCTCGAGGGCACACGCCATGGCAACCGCATCGAGCTGCCGGCCCACGGTGCGTATTTCGGCGAAGCCAACGTCGCCTGAGCGCGGGGCACGATGGCGCACCTCAAACTCAAGGGCCTGCGCAAGGCGTATGGCGACGTCGAGATCCTGCACGGCATCGACCTGGAGATCGCCGACGGCGAGTTCATCGTCTTCGTCGGCCCCTCGGGTTGCGGCAAGTCGACCATGCTGCGTTGCATTGCGGGGCTGGAAGACATCAGCTCCGGGCAGCTCTTCATCGGCGACGAACTCGTCAATGAGGCGCCGCCCGCCAAGCGCGGCATCGCAATGGTGTTCCAGAGCTACGCCCTCTACCCCCACATGACGGTGGCCGAGAACATGGCCTTCGGCCTGCGGCTGGCGGGCTTCAGCAAGGCCGAGATGAAGGCCGCCGTCGAGCGCGGCGCGCAGATCCTGCAGATCGAGCACTTGCTGGACCGCAAGCCCAAGGCGCTGTCGGGTGGCCAGCGGCAGCGCGTGGCCATTGGCCGCGCCATCGTGCGCAAGCCGGGCGTCTTCCTGTTCGACGAACCGCTGTCGAACCTGGACACCTCGCTGCGCGTGCAGATGCGAGTCGAGCTCGCGCGCCTGCACAAGGAACTGAAGACCACCATGGTCTACGTGACGCACGACCAGGTCGAGGCGATGACGCTGGCGCATCGCATCGCGGTGTTCAACGCCGGCCGCATCGAGCAGGTGGGCCGGCCGCTCGACCTGTACCACCGGCCGGCAAACCTGTTCGTCGCCGGCTTCATCGGCTCGCCGAAGATGAACTTCATCGCCACCACGCTGGTGTCGGCGACCGACCGCGGCACGCGAGTCCACCTGCCCGACGGCACGGCCATCAACGCCGCCATCGACGCTCGCCGCCTCAAGCCCGGTGACACCGTGACGCTGGGCGTGCGCCCCGAGCACCTCGAAGCCGTGCGCACTGCCGATGCCAACGGCCTGCACGGCACAGTGCAGCTCGCCGAACACCTGGGCGACACCACCCACCTCTACCTTGACGTGGCCGGAGCCACCGGCCCGCTGGTTGCCCGCACCACGCCCGACAACCCGCTCGTGAGCGGCGAAACCGCCTACCTGGTCGTGCCGGCCACGCGCTGCCATCTGTTCGACGCTGAGGGCCTCGCTCTGCCGCCGCTCGCCTGACAACAAGCATCCGATTCCTCGTCACACACAGCCCACAAGGCACCCACCGAAGGAGACAACGATGATCAACTCACGCAACAAACTCAAGCTGCTCGCCGCTACCGCGGTACTGGCCCTGGGTGCCCCCTGGGCACACGCTGCCGAAGCCGGCAAGCTGCTGATCTGGATCAACGGCGACAAGGGCTACAACGGCATCGCCAAGATCGGCGAAGAGTTCGCCAAGAAAACCGGGGTGCAGGTCACCGTCGAGCACCCGGAAGACGCGCCCAACAAGTTCGCGCAGGCGGCAGCCGCCGGCAAGGGCCCCGACATCTGGATCTGGCCGCACGACCGCATCGGCGAATGGATTGCCGGCGGCCTGCTGCAGACGGTGACTCCCGGCAAGAAAGTTCAGGCCGACATCGACCCGCTGGCCTGGAAGGCCTTCACCGTGGGCGGCAAGACCTGGGGCTACCCGCTCTCGGTCGAAGCCGTCTCGTTGGTCTACAACAAGAAGCTGGTGAGCACGCCGCCCAAGACCTTCGAGGAAGTGATCGCGCTCGACAAGAAGCTCTCGGCCGAGGGCAAGAAGGCCATCCTCTGGGACTACAACAACACCTACTTCACCTGGCCGCTGCTGGCCGCCAACGGCGGCTATGCCTTCAAGCCCAAGGCCGACGGCAGCTATGACGCAGCCGACACCGGTGTCAACAACGCCGGCGCATTGAAAGGCGCCGAGCTGCTGGCCAAGATGGTGAAGGACGGCGTCATGACCAAGGGCGCCGGCTACGCCGAGATGGAAGCCGGCATGGCACAGGGCAAGGTCGCGATGATGATCAACGGCCCGTGGTCGTGGGACAACCTGAAGAAGGCCAACATCGACTTCGGTGTCGCCAAGATCCCGACCGTGGGCGGCAAGAAGGCAGCGCCTTTCGTCGGCGTGCTCGGGGCGATGATCTCCAAGGCCTCGCCGAACCGCGACGTGGCAGTCGAGTTCATCGAGAACCACCTGCTCAGCATCGATGGCCTGAAGACCGTCAACAACGACGTGCCGCTGGGAACGCCCGCGAGCAAGGCGCTGTTCGCCGAGCTCAAGAGCAATCCCAACATCCAGGCCACCATGGCCAGCGCGCAAGACGGTTCGCCCATGCCCAACAACCCGGAGATGGGCCGCTTCTGGTCGTCGATGGAATCGGCGCTGAAGAACATGACCGAAGGCCGCCAGTCGCCCAAGGAAGCGCTCGACGCCGCGGCCAAGCGCATCTCGGCGAAGTGATCTGAGATCTGCCACCGGAGACGCTTACGGCGTCCCGGTGGTCTTCTTGTTCCGCCCTGCCCTCATGAACCCTGCGCCATCGGCCCTGAAACGCTGGTCCCCATCGGTCTTGCTGGCCGTGGTGCTGCTGGCCGCGCTCTACATGGTGACGCTGGTGCACGCCGCCGGCGAAACGCTGCTGGCCGGCACGATGCTCATCATCTCGGCGCTGGCGCTGTGGGTCTACACCTCACCGCGCACCTACGCGTATCGCTACCTGTTCCCCGGCATCGCGGCGGCGCTGATCTTCGTGGTGTTCCCGATGATCTACACCATGAGCATCGGCTTCACGAACTACAGCTCGAAGAACCTGCTGAAGTTCCCGCGGGCCACCCAGTACTTTCTCGACGAGACCTACCAGGCCGAAGGCGAGCCGCTGGCGTTCACGCTGCATGCCGACGGCCGCGAGTTCCGGGTTCGGCTAGCAGACGCGGACGCAGGCCATGCCTACGTGTCGCTGCCCATCGCACTCAAGAACACTGATCCGCAAGACCTGAAGGTCGAACCCGCCGAGCAGCTGAAGGCGGCCCTCGGCGACCCGGTCCAACTCAAGGATGTGATCGCCAGGCAGCCGCAACTCAAGGCGCTCACAGCCATCCTTCCCGACGGCCGCAAGCTGCGCATGACCGGCCTGCGCCAGTTCGGCCCGGTGCAACCGCTGTACGAAAAACAGGCCGACGGCGGTCTGCTCAACAAGCAAGACGGCTCGATCCTGCGGCCCAACTTCGACACCGGCTTCTACGAGACGGCGAATGGCGAGCGCGTGCAGCCGGGCTTCCAGGTCGGCGTGGGCTGGGCCAACTTCCAGCGCATCTTCACCGACCAGGCCTTCCGGCAGCCCTTCATCCGCATCTTCGTGTGGACGGTGGTGTTCTCGGCGCTCACGGTGTTCTTCGGCGCGGCGCTCGGCATGTTCCTCGCCGTACTGTTCAACTGGGACGCACTGCGCTTCACGGGCCTGTACCGCACGATGCTGTTCCTGCCCTACGCCGTGCCGGGCTTCATCTCGATCCTGGTGTTCAAGGGCTTGTTCAACAACAACTTCGGTGAGATCAACCTGATCCTCGAGGCCTTGTTCGGCATCCGGCCGGCGTGGTTCTCGGACCCGCTGCTGGCGAAAGTGATGCTGCTGATCGTCAACGTGTGGCTCGGCTACCCGTACATGATGGTCGTGTGCATGGGGCTCATCAAAGCCATCCCGGCCGACCTGTACGAAGCTTCGGCCGTGGCCGGCGCGGGGCCGCTGACCAACGTCTTGCGCATCACGCTGCCGTTGATCATGAAGCCGCTGACGCCGCTGCTCATCTCGGCCTTCGCCTTCAACTTCAACAACTTCGTGCTGGTGAGCCTGCTGACCGGCGGGCGGCCCGACTTCCTCGACACCAGCGTGCCGGCCGGCACCACCGACCTGCTGGTGTCGTACACCTACCGCATCGCCTTCCAGGATTCGGGTGCGCAATACGGCCTCGCCGCGGCCATCTCGACGGTGATCTTCGTGATGGTGGCCGGCATCTCGCTGCTGCAGATGCGTTTCACCCGCATCGCACACGACGACAAGCGCTAAGGCAACACGCAACATGGCCATCGTCCTCGACAAATCCCACCGCTGGCGCGTGCTGGCTGCGCACGCGTTTTTGATCGGCTTGATCCTGCTGGTGATCTTCCCGTTCCTGATGATCCTGTCGATCTCGCTGCGGCCGGGCAACTTTGCGGCCGGCAGCCTGATCCCGGAGCACATCAGCTTCGAGCACTGGAAGCTCGCGCTCGGCATCTCGTACACCGCGCCCGACGGGCGGGTCGTGCGGCCCGAATTTCCGGTGCTGCTGTGGTTGTGGAACTCGGTCAAGGTCGCCGCGCTCACGGCCTTGGTCACGCTCAGTCTGTCGACCACAGCGGCCTACGCCTTCTCTCGCATGAAGTTCCGCGGCAAGCAGGCGTCGCTCGCCGGGCTGATGCTGATGCAAATGTTCCCGTCGGTGCTGGCGCTGGTAGCGATCTACGCCATCTTCGACCGGTTGGGCAGCGTGTTCCCCTCTGTCGGCATCGACAGCCATGCCTCGCTGCTGCTCGCGTACTCCGGCGGCATCGCGTTGCACGTGTGGACGATCAAGGGCTACCTCGACACCGTGCCCATCGAGATCGAAGAGGCGGCCAAGGTCGACGGCGCGACGCCGTGGCAAGCTTTCCGCCTGGTGCTGCTGCCGATGGCGGTGCCCATCCTGATGGTGGTGTTCCTGCTCGCGTTCATCGGCGCGATCATCGAGTACCCGGTCGCGTCGATCCTGTTGCATGAAGAGGCCAAGCTCACGCTGGCGGTCGGCTCCAAGCTGTTCCTCTACGAACAGAAATACCTGTGGGGCGACTTCGCGGCCGCGGCCATCCTGTCGGGCCTGCCGATCACGGTGGTGTTCATCCTCGCCCAGAAATGGATGATTTCGGGCTTGACGGCAGGAGGACTGAAGGGATGACCTTCTTCGGCCACCGCCTGCGGCACGTTCTTGCACTGTGCTTGCTGGTGTGCCTTGGTGGGTGCGCGAGCGTGCCGCCAGCATCGGCACCTCTTGCTTCGGCCCCCGTCAGCGGCCCCGCCACCGTCCCCGGCCGCTTCGCCGACAACCCCATCGTCTACTTCGTCATCACCGACCGCTTCGCCAACGGCAACCCGGCCAATGACCACAGCTACGGTCGCCAGCGCGAAGCGAATCTGCAAGACGACGTGGGTACCTTCCACGGCGGCGACCTCAAAGGCCTCACCGACAAACTGCGTGAAGGCTGGTTCAAGGAACTCGGCGTCAACGCGATCTGGATCACCGCGCCGTACGAGCAGATCCACGGTTGGGTGATCGGCGGCAACAAGGCGTTCAAGCACTATGCCTACCATGGCTACTACGCGCTCGACTACACGCTGCTCGACAAGAACATGGGCACGCCCGACGAGTTGCGCGAGATGGTCGACACCGCGCACGCACAAGGCATCCGCATCCTGTTCGACGTGGTGATGAATCACCCCGGTTACCTCGACATCCAGACCGCGCGAGACGTCGGCCTCAAGGTGCTGTGGCCGGGGGCCGAGCGCGCCACGCTGCGCGATTACCACGACTACATCGACTACAACAATTTCGCCTTTGCCGACTGGTGGGGGCGGCCTTGGGTACGCGCAGGCCTTCCCGGCTACCTTGATGGCGGCCGGGACGACCTCACGATGCAACTCGCCTTCCTGCCGGACTTCCGCACAGAAAGCACCGAGAAGGTCCAGCTGCCGAGTTTCCTGCGGCGCAAGCCCGACACGCGTACGCGAGACCGGCCAGACACCACTGTGCGTGGCTACCTGGTCAGCTGGCTCAGCGACTGGGTGCGCGAATACGGCATCGACGGGTTTCGCGCCGACACGGTGAAGCACGTCGAACCGGCCGCCTGGGCCGAGCTGAAGACATCTGCGACGCGCGCACTCGCCGATTGGAAGGCGCGAAACCCCGGCAAGAAGATCGACGACGAACCGTTCTGGATGGTCGGTGAGTACTGGGGGCAAGGCCCCGAACGCTCGCCGCTGCACGACTCCGGCTTCGAAGCGCTGCTGAACTTCGACTTGCAGAAACAAGGCAGCACCTTCGCCCGACCCGAGGCTCTGTTCGCGAGCTACAGCCGCCTGCTCGCCGGCCAGCCGGGCTACAACACGCTGAGCTACATCTCGTCGCACGACACCGAGCTGTTCGATCGACAGCGGCTCGACATGGCCGGTGCCGCGCTGCTGCTCGCGCCCGGCGGCGTGCAGATCTTCTACGGCGACGAAAGCGCTCGCGCCCCCGGGCCGGCACCGGCGTCCGACCTGCAGCAGGCCACGCGTTCGGACATGAACTGGAACAGCATCGACACCGCGCTGCTGGCGCACTGGCGCAAGCTCGGCAACTTTCGCGCGCGGCATGTGGCCCTCGCGCGTGGTGTGCACGAGATGTTGGCCGACACGCCCTATGTCTTCAGCCGCGTCGACGCCGCCAGCGGCGACCGCGTCGTCATCGCATGGAACGTAAGCGGGTCACAACAGCTGCCTGTCGGCAGCGTCTTCGCCGAAGGCGAGCGCCTGCGCGACGCCTATTCCGGCCAGACGGCCGCGGTGCGAAACGGCCGTGTCACCATCGATGCCCACCGCTGGGTGCTTCTCGAGCGCCAGCCGCCCTGACTTTCCAGGCTCCCTCATGCCACCGCCCGACGACACGCCCGACACACCACCCCGCCTGCTGGCTGACATCGGCGCCACCTACGCCCGCTTTTGCATCGAGCGGGAACGCGGCCAGTTCGAACGCATCGCCGTGCTGCCGTGTGCCGACTACGGTGACTTCATCTCGGTGGTGCGGGCCTACCTCGACAGCGTGCCCGACGTGACGCCCCACCACGGCGCGATGGCCATCGCCTACCCGATCGACGGCGACGCGGTGCGCATGACCAACCGCGACTGGGCCTTCTCCATTCAAGAGGTGCAGCAGCAGCTCGGGCTCCACACACTCCTGGTGGTCAACAACTACACGGCACTCGCGATGTCGCTGCCCGGCGTCGGCATTGAGGGCCGCGTGCAAGTCGGCGGCGGCGAGCCGGCACCCGACGGCGTGATCGGGCTGATCGGCCCAGGCACCGGCCTCGGCGTGTCGGCACTGATCCCCACCAACGACCGCTGGGTCACGCTCGCCACCGAAGGCGGCCACACGAGCTTTGCGCCGAACGACGAGCGCGAGATGCGCGTGCTGCGCCACCTGTGGAAGACGATGCCGCACGTGTCGGCCGAACGACTGGTGTCGGGCCCCGGCATCGAGCTGATCTACGAAGCGCTGCGCGATGGCCATGCGTCGTCGCCCCCCGGACTGGGTACCGCCGAGATCGTGCAGCACGCGCAGCAAGGCACTGACGCGGCATGTGTCGACACCATCGACTGCTTCTGCGCGATGCTCGGCACGGTGGCCTCGAACCTGGCGCTCACGCTCGGCGCCACCGGCGGCATCTACGTGGGCGGCGGCATGCTGCCGCGGCTGGGCGAGCTGTTCTACCGCTCTCCGTTTCGCCAGCGCTTCGAGGCCAAGGGACGCTTTGCGGCCTACCTCGGGCGCATCCCGACCTATGTGCTGACAGCAGAGAATCTGGCGTTCCACGGCGTGTCGACGCTACTGGCGGAGCATGCCCCTGAGCACGCTCCCGAACGCGATGGCGGCAACCCGCTGCTGGAGCGCATTCGCAGCGCGCGCGACACCTTGTCTCCCGCGGAGCGCCGCGTGGCCAACGTGGTGCTCGAGAACCCGCGCACCGCGCTCAACGACCCCATCGGCGCCATCGCCAAGCTGGCTGGCGTCAGCCAGCCGACCGTCATCCGCTTCTGCCGCTCGCTGGGCTTTGAAGGGCTGGCCGATTTCAAGCTGAAGCTGGGCTCGGGGCTCACCGGCACCATCCCGCTGCAGCGCACCCAGGTGCGCCGGCAAGACGCCACGCCCGATCTCTGCGCCAAGGTGCTGGACAACACGATCTCGTCGATCGTGCAGTTTCGCGAGTCGCTGAACGTCGAGTCGATCGACCGCGCGATCGGCCTGCTGCGCGAGGCGCAGCGCGTGGAGCTCTACGCCATCGGCAACTCGTCGGTGGTGGCGCTCGATGCGCAGCACAAGCTGTTCCGCTTTCGCATCCCCGTCATGACGCACACCGACCCGGTGATGCTGGCCATGGCCGCCCAGGCGCTGGGGCCGAAGGACGTTGCCGTGCTCATCTCCAGCTCGGGCCAGACGGCCGAGCTGGTGCGCGCCGCCCAGGTGGCCCACGATTGCGGCGCCAAGGTCATCGCGATCACGTCCAAGCAGTCGCCGCTGGCCAAGAAGGCCGACGTGTGCATCGCGGTGGAACACACCGAAGACAGCTCGATCTTCGTGTCGATGATCTCGCGCATTCTTCACCTGCTCGTGGTGGACATGGTGGCGGTCGGCCTGGCAGTGCGGCGTGCACCGACAATTGCCGAAGCCCCCGGGCCGCACGGCAAGCAGCAGACGCCGGCGCCCGGCGTGCTGATCTCCCACATCGACTGAATTTCGCATGACTGACGCAGAGTTGTTGCCGCTGGAGCCGATCCAGCAGCTGTCCTTGTCTGGGGGCGGTTTTCGTGCCGCCTTCTTCCATCTGGGTGCCCTGCACGCGCTGGCGGCGCAGGGCCGGCTGCGCGAGCTGAAGCTCCTGGTGACGATCTCGGGCGGCTCGATCGCGGCCGGCTTCTTCTTCCAGGAGTGGATGCGGGCGTTGAAGCGAGGCACGGTCGACGACCAGGAACTCGCGCGCTGCGCCCTGCGCGCACAGCAGACGCTGTTCCGCAAGACGCGGCACAACCCGCGGCTGCGGGTGCTGGCGTCGGTGCGGGCGCTGAGCAGCGGGCTGGTGCGCAATGAGTTCGGCTTTTCGCTGGCCATGGCGCGCATCACCCGCCGCTGGCTGAGCACCCTGCACCGCGCCACGTCAAAGGAAGCCTGGCCGGCTGCGCTGCCCGAGTGGCGCATCGCGTGCTCCGACTACGCCCAGGGCAACCGCTGCGTGGTCGTCATCGGCCAGAAGGGCTTGCCGTTTCAGCCCGATGCCAACTACCTGTCGATGAAGGACCTGCCGGTGGCCAAGGCCGTGGCCTCATCCAGCGCAGTGCCGGGCGTGTTCGAGCCGATCCGCTGCGGGGCGTACCACCTGGGCGACGGTGGCGTGCTCGACAACCACGGCCTGCGTGAGCTCGACCCGGCCATCGGCACGGCTGTCTGCATCGACGCCTCGGCGCCGGTCTTGCCGATGAACCCCATCGACGGCTGGGCCACGCCCATGCGGGCCATGGACCTGATGATGGAGCAGACCCGTGGCGACGTGCTGCGCATGCGCAACTGCACGCTGATCTCGTTGCGCGACCCGGTGGCGCAACCGAGCGGGCTTGACTGGTGGTCGCACCTGCGCGCCTTGAGAACCGACCTCGACGACTTTGCCGCCACCGAAGCGCACCTGTTGTTCCTGGCCGGCTACCAGAGCACCACCGGCCAGCCCGACATCCCGCTCAACTGCTCGCACGACGACATGCTGGCGCTGTGGGAAACGATGAGCCGGGCCGAGCCCGAACAGCTGTCGCCTGACATGAAGCTGCAGCTGGCCGACAGCCGCGAGGCGTGCCTCGACGACCTGGAGCGCGGCCAGCATCTGCTCTTTGCCGGCATGCAGAAGCGCTCGCCGGTGTCCATCGCGGTCAGCCTGACCTCGCTCCTGATGCTGGCGCTGACCGTGCTGGTGCTGGTGCTGATCTCGAAGCTGGCCTGGGTGTCGGGCATCGCGTTGATTCCGCGGGCTTCTCGTGCACTGTCCAGCAATGGCCTGCTGGCGCTGGCGTGGCTGGGTGGTGCTCTTTGGCTGTGGCAGTTCCACGCGCCCCGGCGCGGAGCGATGTTCTACAACATGCGGCAGTGGATCGGCGTGCTCGCCGGCCCCATCGTGCTGCCGGTCGTGGTGCTGCTGTCGATCACACTGCGACTGAAGGTCATCGCGTTCTCGACGCGCGACCTGACGGCCTGGGCCCGCACGGCGCTCACGAAATATCAGCGCCGGCGTGCGGCCGGTGTTGTCGCCACGCCAAGTCAGTCGTCCTTGACGCAATCCACGAAGTAGTTGTGCGTCTCGGGGTTGATGTCGACCTCTTCCACCAGGCCGTGAACGTCGGTGTCGAAGCCCGGGAACTGAGCGTTGAACGAGCGCGTGAAGCGCAGGTAGTCGACGATCTTCTTGTTGAAGCGCTCGCCCGGGATCAAGAGCGGAATGCCCGGCGGGTACGGCGTCACCAGTGAGGCGGTGATGCGGCCTTCGAGGGCATCGATCGGCACCCGCTCGGTCTGGCGGTGGGCGATGCGCGCGAAGGCGTCGCTCGGCTTCATCGCCGGCTGCAGGTCCGACAGGTACATCTCGGTCACGAGGCGCGCGATGTCGCTCTTGGCATAGGCCTCGTGGATGGCCTGGCTCAGGTCGCGCAGGCCCATGCGCTCGTAGCGCGGGTGCGAAGCCACGAACTCCGGCAGCACACGCCACAGCGGCGCGTTTCGGTCGTAGTCGTCCTTGAACTGCTGCAGCGCCGTGAGCAGCGTGTTCCAGCGGCCCTTGGTGATGCCGATGGTGAACATGATGAAGAAGGAATACAGCCCTGTCTTCTCGACCACCACGCCGTGCTCTGCGAGGAACTTGGTGACGATGCTCGCCGGGATGCCGGTCTTGGCGAACTTGCCGGACATGTCGAGCCCCGGCGTGATGATGGTGCTCTTGATCGGGTCGAGCAGGTTGAAGCCTTCAGCCAGGTCGCCGAAGCCGTGCCACTTCTCGCCAGCCTTCAGCACCCAGTCGCTGCTCTTGCCGATGCCGTCGGAGGCCAGCTTCTCGGGGCCCCAGACCTTGAACCACCAGTCCTTGCCGTATTCCTTGTCGACCTTGCGCATGGCGCGGCGGAAGTCGAGCGCTTCAAGAATGCTCTCTTCCACCAGCGCCTTGCCGCCGGGCGCTTCCATCATCGCGGCGGCCACGTCGCAGCTCGCGATGATCGCGTACTGCGGGCTCGTGGAGCTGTGCATCAGGTAGGCCTCGTTGAAGAGGTGGCGGTCGAGCTTGCGGGTCTGCGAGTCTTGCACCAGCACCTGTGAAGCCTGGCTGATGCCAGCCAGCAGCTTGTGCGTCGATTGGGTGGCGAACACGAGCTGGTCCTTCGGGCGCGGGCGCTTGCGGCCCATCGCGTGGTAGGTGCCGTAGAACTCGTGGAAGGCGGCGTGCGGCAGCCAGGCTTCGTCGAAGTGCAGCGTGTCGATGTAGCCGTCGAGCGAGTGCTTGATGGTCTCTGTGTTGTAGAGCACGCCGTCGTAGGTGCTCTGCGTCAGCGTGAGGATGCGCGGCTTCACCTTCTTCGCGTCCACGCCCTTCAGCAGCGGGTTGGCGGCGATCTTCTTCCTGATGGCCTCCGGCGAGAACTCGCTCTCGGGGATGGGGCCGATGATGCCGTAGTGGTTGCGCGTGGGCCGCAGGAACACCGGCACCGCGCCGGTCATGATGATCGCGTGTAGGATGCTCTTGTGGCAGTTGCGGTCGACCACCACCACGTCGCCCGGCGCCACGGCGTGGTGCCACACCATCTTGTTGCTGGTGCTGGTGCCGTTGGTGACGAAGAAGCAGTGGTCGGCGTTGAAGATGCGCGCCGCGTTGCGCTCCGAGGCCGCGATGGGGCCGGTGTGGTCGAGCAGCTGGCCGAGCTCGTCGACGCTGTTGCACACGTCGGCGCGCAGCATGTTCTCGCCGAAGAACTGGTGGAACATGCGGCCGACGGGGCTCTTCAGGAAGGCTACGCCGCCCGAGTGACCCGGGCAGTGCCACGAGTAGGAGCCGTCTTGCGCGTAGTCGACCAGCGCGCGGAAGAACGGTGGCGCCAGGCCATCGAGGTAGCTCTTGGCCTCGCGGATGATGTGGCGCGCCACGAACTCGGGCGTGTCCTCGAACATGTGGATGAAGCCGTGCAGCTCGCGCAGCACGTCGTTCGGCAGGTGCTGCGAGGTGCGCGTTTCGCCGTAAAGGTAGATCGGAATCTCGGCGTTCTTGAAGCGGATTTCCTGAATGAACTTGCGCAGGCTGAGCACGGCGGGGTCGAGATCCGGGCCGTCGGCAAACTCGTTGTCGTCAATCGACAGGATGAACGCGCTGGCCCGGCTTTGCTGCTGCGCGAACTGCGACAGGTCGCCGTAGCTGGTGGCGCCAAGCACCTCGAAGCCCTCTTTTTCGATGGCTTCTGCCAAGGCGCGAATGCCCAGCCCCGAGGTGTTTTCGGAGCGGTAATCCTCGTCGATGATCACGATGGGAAAACGAAAGCGCAGCATGGCAATCCCGGGGCTGAAAGCGAAAGAGCGCGAAGTGTAGAGCCACTGGGTTACACCTGCGTGGCGTCATACACTGCGGCCACTTGAACCTGAGGAGAAGCCATGGAGCTGTCGATGTCGACTGCCTGGTGGGTACTGGCCGGCGCGGCCATTGCAGCCGAGTTGGCCACCGGCACCTTCTATCTGCTGATGGTGGCGCTGGGCCTCGCGGCCGGTGCCATCGCTGCGCACCTGGGCTTGCCCACCAGCCTGCAGATCACCACCGCCGCCATCGTCGGTGGCGGTGCCACGGCGGTATGGCACTGGCGGCGCATGCAGCAACCGCGGTCCGGGCCCGTGGCCGAGAACCGCGACGTGAACCTCGACATCGGCGAACGGGTCAACGTGACAGCCTGGGCGGCCGACCGCACCGCGAAGGTCTCTTACCGTGGCTCGACCTGGACGGCCAGGCTGCAGGCCGGGGCTCCCATGACATCCGGCGAGCACGTAGTCAAGGCCGTGGAAGGCAATTGGCTCGTTCTCGCGCCGCTCTCATCCCACTGATCCCACAGAAGGTATCCCATGGAAATCGCACTCGTTCTCGCGGTCATCGCCGCCATCTTCATCTTTCAGACCTTCAAGATCGTGCCGCAGCAAAACGCCTGGGTGGTCGAGCGTCTCGGCAAGTACGACCGCACGCTGACGCCGGGCCTCAAGTTCGTCGTGCCCTTCGTCGAGCGCGTGGCCTACAAGCATTCGCTGAAAGAAGTGCCGCTCGACGTGCCCAGCCAGGTCTGCATCACCAAGGACAACACCCAGCTGCAGGTCGACGGCATCATCTACTTCCAGGTGACCGACCCAATGCGCGCGAGCTACGGATCGTCGAACTACATCTCGGCCATCACGCAACTTGCGCAGACGCTGCTGCGCTCGGTGATTGGCAAGATGGAGCTCGACAAGACTTTCGAGGAGCGCGACCACATCAACATGTCGGTCGTCGCCGCGCTCGACGAAGCCGCCACCAACTGGGGCGTGAAGGTGCTGCGCTACGAGATCAAGGACCTGACCCCGCCGGCGGCGATCCTGCACTCGATGCAGGCACAGATCACCGCCGAGCGCGAGAAGCGCGCGCTGATCGCGGCCTCTGAAGGCCGCAAGCAGGAGCAGATCAACATCGCCACCGGCGAGCGCGAGGCGTTCATCGCCCGCTCCGAGGGGCAACGCCAAGCCGAGATCAACAAGGCGCAAGGTGAAGCCGCGGCAATCGTCGCGGTGGCAGAAGCCACGGCCGAGGCCATCCGCAAGGTGGCTGAATCCATCCGCTCACCCGGCGGCGAACAGGCCGTGCAGCTGAAGGTGGCCGAGAAAGCCGTCGAGGCGTTTGCGCAGCTCGCCCAGAAGAACAACACGATGATCGTGCCCGGCAACATGAGCGAAGTCGCCGGCCTGATCGCCACCTCGATGGCCTTAATCAAGCAGAAGACGCCGAGCTGAATCAAGCCGGTTGCATCTGTCGGCTAGAATCCGCGGCTTCCGGAGAGGTGGATGAGCGGTTTAAGTCGCACGCCTGGAAAGCGTGTGGGGGCTAATAACCCCCCGCGGGTTCGAATCCCGCCCTCTCCGCCAGAACGCTAGAAAACACGGGCCTCTCAGGCCCGTTTGTTTTTTGTGCCTGCGTTCAGGCTCGCGAACCCATCACCGCTTCTTCTTCCGCCGACTGGGCGCCACGGGCTTGGTCAACGACTGGCCGGTCCAGAAGTCCATCATCTGGCGGACGGCTGTCGCCTGCATCTTGGCGATTTCGCGGTTTGCAGCGGCACTCGCGTGACCGCGAGCAGCCCCGGTGGCCCGGTTGGCCGCACTCAACCAGGCACTCATGAAAGGATTCTTGGTCAGCCAGGGATTGCGCATCGTCACCTCCGTCGATGGTGCATTGAGTGCCATCCTTCACCGAGGGACCGACGCTGTCAGTCGCGCAACTTGCCATCCGGACGTAGTCTGCGTCCTACCAAACCGGAGATGATGTTTTCCTCTGTCACGCCGCAGCGAATGTGAGCGTAGAAACCTCAGCGAAAATGCAGAAAACGCGGGCCTCGTCGGCCCGTTTTATTTCTGCTCGCAGGAGACCGTCGATGGCGTCCGTTGCATCCGCCCCCTTGACCACCATGCCCGGCTGGTGGGAGCCGGGCAGCGTGAGTTTCGCGATGCTGAGCGGGGTGCCCGCTGCCTTCGTCGCATTCACGATCGGCAGCATTGCCGCGTACATCGCGTACCAGCAATGGAAGGTCGCGAGGGCGAGGCTCGATCTCGATCTGTTCGAACAGCGCTATGCACTGTTCGAGTCGCTGTGGGCATTTGTCTCGGCGGATGCCGATGACGCCGAGGATGCGGCCCGGGAGCTGAAGCGTGCCGTGCCCAAGTTCTACTTTCTCTTCGGGCCGGAGATCGGCATCTATGTCGAAGAGGTGTTGGCCAAGGGCATCCCGCAGCAAGACCCGGCAAAGCCTCTTTCGAAGCGCCCGGCGCCAACGGTCAGCGAGGCGAACGACGTTCGCAAGCGTTTCGGGCGCTATCTCGACTTCAAAGAGTGGGCCTGAAGGCACTGGCGCACGATGGCCAGTTGCCAACGGCGCGCTGCCGGTTACCGCAATGAAAAAGGGCGCCTTGCGGCGCCCTTTTCTTTTAACAGATGACTGAAGCTCAGCGAACCACAGCGATCTGTTCGCGCTTTTCACCCTTGTAGGTGTACAGCGTCAGGGCACCGTTCTTCACGTCGCCCTTTTCGTCGAACGCGATCGTGCCGGTCACGCCCTTGTAGCCTTCGGTCTTGGCCAGCTCAGGCAGGTACTTGGCAGGGTCGGCCGAGTCGGCCTTGACCATGGCAGCAACCATCACGTTCACGGCGTCGTACACGTACGGTGCGTAGATCTGCACGTCGGCGTTGAACTTGGCCTTGAACTTGGTCTTGAACTCTTCCAGGCCAGCCTTGGCTTCGCCTTCGACGCCACCGGCTTCAGCGCAGACCACTTGGCCGTCGGCCATTGCGCCACCCGCCAGCTTGGGCAGTTCGCCCGAGCAGATGCCGTCACCGCCCATGAACTTGGCCTTGATGCCGAGTTGCTTGGCTTGGCGGATCATCGGGCCGGCCACAGCGTCCATGCCGCCGAAGAACACGACGTCAGGCTTCGACGCCTTGATGGCAGTCAGGATGGCGGTGAAGTCGGTTGCCTTGTCGGTGGTGAACTGAGCAGGCGTGTTGACCTTGCCACCAGCCGCGACGACGCCCTTGGCGAACTCTTCGGCAACGCCTTGGCCATAAGCCGTGCGGTCGTCGACGACAGAGATCGACTTGCCCTTGAGTTCGGTGATGGCGTACTTGCCCAGCGTGCCGCCCAGGTGCACGTCATCGGCCACCACGCGGAACGTGGTCTTGAAGCCTTGACGGGTGTACTTCGGGTTGGTAGCGGACGGCGAGATTTGCGGGATGCCGGCGTCGCTGTAGATCTTGGAGGCAGGGATCGAGGTGCCCGAGTTCAGGTGGCCGACGACGCCGTTGACCTTGGAGTCAACCAGCTTCTGAGCGGCTGCGGTACCTTGCTTGGGATCGCCTGCGTCGTCTTCGGCGACGAGTTCGAAGGTAACCTTCTTGCCGCCGATGGTCAGGCCCTTGGCATTGAGTTCGTCAATGGCCATGCGCGCGCCATTTTCGTTGTCCTTGCCCAGGTGAGCGATGGCACCACTGGTGGGGGCGACGTGGCCGATCTTGATGACGGAGGAATCAGCCGATGCAGCAGAAGCTGCAGGAGCGGACGCCGCGGGTGCAGCCGCAGCAGGCTCTTCTTTCTTGCCGCATGCCGACAGCATCATCAACGCAACGGTAGCCGTCGCGGAGAGTGCGTAGATCGATCTCTTCATATCGTTTCCTTAAAGGTTGGAAAGTCTGATTAGCAAAGCTTGTGCCGATGCCCAATTTCAGACAGGCCGCCATGATCCCGAATGCGGAGCGAGAAAGCAATAAGAGGTGTTGCTCAATTGCTCAGCGACGCTGCAGCCGGTCGAGTTCGAGCGCCACGGCCCGAGCGACCATCTCGCGCAGGCTCGCAGCCACCTGGTTGCGCATCTCGCGTACCAGCGTGTCGGTCATTCGAGCCAGCACGGGGGACAGGGTTTCCCGCAGTCGGTGCTCGAACATCAGGTCGAGCTGCTTGTCGAGGTCGGCCAGCACGCGCTGGGTCAACATGGCCTCATCGATCAGCGGAGGCGCGATGAAGGCGGCATCGGCCTGCGCCCGGGCGGGCGGCTGCGGCGGCGGGTTGCCCGGCCAATCGCCCAACGGAGCCGGCGCGGTTTCGGCGTAAGCGGGGTCGGGTGAGAACGGCGGGTAGTCGTTATGGACCACTTCTGGTGTGGCCTTCTTGGGCATCACCACCACTTCGGTCAGCACCGGAACGCTTTGCGGCGGCTGGCTGTTGACCTTCATGCCGTGGCCTCTTGGGCAACGTCGTGCTTGGCGATCACATAGCCGCGGTCGCTGTAGTGCTTCCAGCGCGCCCGGCCGGCCATGCGATCGGGCCCGTCAACCGAGACCAGTTCGATGACACGTGCAAAAGTTTCGAAGCCGTCAACCAGTTCGTCACCCATGTTGAGCAGCACGTCGTGATGCGGCGCTTCCAGCACCTGCTCGGTCAGCCAGATCGGCGTGGCTTGCAGGCGCGCAGCGGGCGGCTGCCCCGGCCGGGCGTGGACATGCGGTACGAAATCGAGCGGCTCGAACACCCACAACTGGCGATCGAGTGCCGTCAAGACCTGGGTTGGTGCAGCC
Organism: Rhizobacter sp. P2_G4; assembly: GCF_056403575.1. NCBI lineage: Bacteria > Pseudomonadati > Pseudomonadota > Betaproteobacteria > Burkholderiales > Sphaerotilaceae > Rhizobacter > Rhizobacter sp. P2_G4. The sequence continues at coordinate 375,995 of NZ_JBFUFG010000003.1, forward strand.
ACCACCACACGTGCACCGCGACGCACCGCCTTGCGCAGCAGGCGGCAGGCGTAGCCCATGCGGTCGGGCACGTTGAAGTGGAAACTGACCTCGGTCATGGCTGGTCCGACTGAGCCGCTGCCAAGCGACCCCAAGGCGGCTGGTGCCCTCTCAGGGGGCAGAAGCGAAGCGGCGTGGGGGCCACAACAATCACTAGCGAACTTGCGACAGCACGAAGTGAGTCAACAGCGGCACCGGGCGGCCGGTTGAACCCTTCGCGCTGCCTGACTTCCAGGCGGTACCGGCCACGTCGAGGTGGGCCCAGCGGTACTTGCCGGTGAAGCGCTTGAGGAACAGCGCCGCTGTGATGGCACCACCGGCGCGCGAACCGACATTCGCCACATCGGCGAAGTTGCTCTTGATGCCGTCGGCGTACTCGTCATCGAGCGGCATGCGCCAGGCCGGGTCGAGCGACGCCTGGCTGGCAGCCAGCAGCTCGGCGGCCAATGCATCGTCTGGGCTGAACAAGCCGGAGTTGTGATGGCCCAGAGCAACCACGCAGGCGCCGGTGAGCGTGGCGATGTCGACCACCACCGCCGGCTTGAAGCGCTCGGCGTAGGTGAGCGCGTCGCAGAGGATGAGCCGGCCTTCGGCGTCGGTGTTCAGGATCTCGATGGTCTGGCCCGACATGCTGGTGACCACGTCGCCAGGCTTCACGGCCTTCCCGTCGGGCATGTTCTCGCACGAAGGGATGATGCCGATCAGGTTGATCTTGGGCTTGAGCTCGGCAATGGCGCGCAAGGTGCCGAGCACGCTGGCTGCGCCACCCATGTCGTACTTCATCTCGTCCATCTCGGCCGCGGGTTTGATCGAGATGCCACCGGTGTCGAAGGTGATGCCCTTGCCGACCAGCACGACAGGCGCCTGGCTCTTGGACGCGCCGTCGTAGCGCGCGACGATGAAGCGCAGCGGTTCGCTAGAGCCTTGAGCCACCGCGAGGAACGATCCCATGCCGAGCTTCTCGACGGCGTTGCGGTCGAGCACCTCGACCTTGAGTTGATGCGACTTGCCGAGCTTCTTGGCCTGGTCTGCCAGATACGTTGGCGTGCAGTGGTTGCCGGGCCGGTTGGCGCATTCGCGGGCGAGCGTTACGCCGGCGCTGATGGCTTGTCCGCGGACCAGGCCAGCCTGCACCGCTTTCGCTTCGGCCTTGCTGCAGACCAGTGTCAGCTTGTTGAGACTGGAGGCCGGTGGTGCGCTGGGCTTGGTGTGACGATAGAGATAGACGGCATCAGCCGCTGCGGTGGCTGCGGCTTCGGCATACCGGTCGTCGAGTTCGCCGCCGACGAAGGCCACTGCCACATGCTGAGCACCCAGGCCCTTCAGCTGGTTGAGCCCTTGCAGCACGGCCGATTTGAAGGCCTTGACGTCGTTGCCGCCTGAAGCGGCAGCCAGCACGCGCGGCGCTTTCACGCCGGCCAGCCGATGCAGATAGAGGCTGCGGCCGGACTTGAGCTTGAAGTCGCCCTGGGCCAGCGCGTCGCTCAGCGGAGACGCGAGCTTGCTGTCGAGCGATGCATCTACGGCTTCACCTGCGAGTACCAGCAACAGTGCATCTGCAGCGAGTGAGGACAAGTTGCCGGGCAAAGAAATCTGGTGTCGGAAGTCCATAATGCGGCCCATTCAAGAATCCAACGATGTTATTCGATTCCTCTCTGAGACGAGACCTGTCGCGCACATTCGGCGCCACGCTGGTGGTGATCCTGACGATCGTGCTGACGATGATGCTGATCCGCACGCTGGGCCAGGCTGCCGTCGGCCGCATTTCGCCGCAAGACGTGGTACTGCTGCTGGGCTACTTCGCGCTCGGCCACCTGCCCACGATGTTGAGCCTGTCTCTCTTCATCTCGGTCGTTGCCACACTCGGCCGCATGTATCGAGACAGCGAGATGGCCATCTGGTTTGCCAGCGGCGTGGGCTTGTCGCGCTTTGTGCGGCCGGTGCTGCGGGTGAGCTGGCCGGTGCTGCTGGTGGTGGCGCTGCTGGCGCTCTTCGTGTGGCCATGGGTCAACCAGCGCAGCACCGAGATGCGTGACCGCTTCGAGCAGCGCTCTGACCTGTCACGCGTGGCGCCGGGCCAGTTCCAGACCTCGCGCGATGGCCAGCGTGTCTTCTTCATCGAGCGCGCAAGCGAAGACGGTCGCGACGGGCGCAACGTCTTCATCCTCTCGAAGAACGGCGATTCCGAATCGGTGACGTCTGCGCGCAGCGGCCACATCGAGAACACGCCCGATGCGAACTTCCTGGTGCTCGACAAGGGACAGCAGAACGAACAGAACCTCAAGACGAACGAAAAGACGGTGGCCCGCTTCGAGAGCTACCGCGTGCAGGCCGGTGAGCGCGCGATGAGCAATGTCGACAAGCTGCCGCCCAAGGCGCGCCGCACCATCGAGCTGCTGCGTGGCCCCGATGCGCGCGCTCAGGGCGAGATCACCTGGCGGCTCGGGCTCACGCTCGGTGCTGCGAACCTGCTGCTGCTGGCCATCGGCCTCTCGGCCACGCAGCCGCGCCGTGCGAGCAACTGGAACCTGCTGTTCGCCCTGCTCGCCTTCGTCATCTACTACAACCTCATCAATCTCTCGCAAGCCTGGGTGGCGAACGGCAAGATGAGCATGGGCTTCGCGCTGATCATGACGCACGGCAGCGCGCTGGCGTTGGCGCTGGGACTCTTGTGGTGGCGCGATAACGGCACCAACCTGTCGCTGCTGCCGCGCTTGCGAGGCATGCAGAAGGCGGCAGCATGAAGACCGTTCGCCGCCTGCTGTATGCCGACATCGTGTCGGCCGTGTTCTTCGTCGCACTGGCCTTCCTGTCGCTCTTCTTCTTCATCGACTTCGTCGACGAACTGGCCGACATCGGCAAGGGCTACACCGCGCTGCACGCCGCGCTGCACTCCGCACTCGAGCTGCCCGGGCATCTGTACGAGCTGTCACCCATCGCGGTGCTGATCGGCACCATCTACGCGCTGTCTCGGCTGGCGCAGTCGTCTGAATTCACCATCTTGCGCACCGGCGGCCTCGCACCCGGCCGCGCCTTGACGCTGCTGGCAGCGTTGGGCGTGGTGTTCGGCATGGTCACCTTCGTGGTCGGCGACTACGTGGCGCCGTTGAGCGAGCGCGCCGCAGCGGGGCTGCAGGCGAGCTTCAAAGGGGGCTTCAACCTGGGCGCTTCGGGTGCCTGGTTGAAGGACCACACCGTCACCCCGCAGGGTGAGCGTTCCTACTCCATCAATGTGGAGCGCGCGGCCGCGGGCGGCGAGCTGCAGAATATCCGGGTCTTTGAATTCAATGGCGACGGCCAACTCCTGCGTCGCATCGGCGCGGCCAGCGGGCGCGTCGGCGCCAAAGATGTATGGACCCTGTCGAACGTGAGCATCACCGACTGGAGCGGCGCCGGTCAATCGGGCGACCGCTTGAACGTGGTCGAGGAGAAACTCGCCACCTATCAGTGGCCCAGCACGCTCTCGGCCAACGTGGTCGCTGCCGCCGTGCTGCCCGAGAACTCGATGTCGACGCTGGAGCTGTTCCGCTACATCACCCACCTGTCGGACAACGAACAGGCTGCGCAGCGCTACGAAATCAAGTTCTGGAAGCGGGCGCTCTACCCGCTGGCCTGCCTGGTGATGGTCGGCCTGGCCCTTCCCTTTGCCTACCTGCACGCCAGGGCTGGCGGCGTGAGCCTGAAGGTGTTCGGCGGCATCATGCTGGGCATCAGCTTCGTGCTGCTCAACAATGTCTCTGCGCACCTGGGCTTGCTCAAGGGCTGGACGCCATGGATGGTGGCGGCCACGCCGAGCCTCATCTACCTCCTCATGTCGTTTGCGGCGTTTAGTTGGCTGGTCCGATACAGATGAGCCCCCCAGTCGCTTTGCTCCTGCCCCCGAGGGGCCGAGCCCGGACGCATCTCGTCCTGAGGACGAGATGTGCCTGGCGAGGAGCCGGGCGTCCTCGCCCGGCGCGGCCTGCAAGGCCCGCCCGTCGGGCCGGGAGACCCGTCCTTTGGGCGTGGCTTGATGTGCGCTTCGCTTTGCCATGAAGCGCGGCTTGCTGTTGTTTGCGCATGGCGCGCGTGACCCGAATTGGGCGCTGCCCTTCGAAGCAGTGGCTGGCATCGTTCGCAAGGAGCGTCCGGAGATGCCGGTGCGGCTGGCGTTTCTCGAGTTCATGAGCCCTTCCCTGCGCGACGCGGGTCACGAACTCGCCGCGCTGGGCTGCACGCAAGTCGATGTGGTGCCGTTGTTTCTCGGCGCGGGCGGCCATGTGCGCAAGGACCTGCCGGCGCTGCTGTCGGAGCTGGCTCAGGCCCACCCGAGCGTGTCATGGAAGCTGCAGCCTGCCATCGGCGAAATCGACAGCGTGGCGCTCGCCATGGCGCAGGCTGCATTGGTTTTGTCCGACGCCTCTTCCTCATCAGACGCGAAGTGAAATAATCCGGGCCGTCCACATACTGCTCTGGAATATGAACCTGCATCAGTTTCGGTTTGTGCAAGAAGCGGTTCGGCGCGATCTGAACCTGACCGAGACCGCCAAGGCCTTGTTCACCTCGCAACCCGGCATCTCCAAGGCCATCCTCGAACTGGAAGCCGAACTCGGCGTCGACATCTTTGCGCGTCATGGCAAGCGCTTGCGCCGCGTCACCGAGCCCGGCGAGCATGTGCTGAAGTCGATCGAAGTCATCATGCGCGAGGTGGGCAACCTCAAGCGCATCGGCGAAGAGTTCTCCAAACAAGACAGCGGCACGCTCTCGATCGCCACCACCCACAGCCAGGCCCGCTACTTCCTGCCCGAGCCGCTGGCCCAGCTGCGCAAACGCTTCCCCAAGGTCAACATCAGCCTGCACCAGGGTTCGCCGGCGCAGGTGGCCCAGATGCTGATGGAAGAGGTGGCCGAGATCGGGATCGCCACTGAGGCGATCGGCGACGTCGACGAACTCGTGTCCCTGCCCTGCTATGAATGGCAGCACGCGCTGGTGATGCCGGCGAATCACCCGCTGGCCCAGGTCGAGCGCATCTCGCTCGAAGACCTCGCAGCGCAGCCGCTGGTGTCGTACCACCCTTCCTTCAGCGGACGGACCCGCGTGGACCAGGCCTTTGCCGCACGCCGGCTCAAGCCCAACATCGTGCTCGAAGCCATCGACGCCGACGTCATCAAGACCTATGTGCGCCTTGGGCTGGGCGTCGGCATCGTGGCCGAACTCGCAGTGCGCGACGACCCGCCGGGCGGCGACCTCGTGTCGCGGCCGGTGGGTCATTTGTTCGGCCAGAGCATCACGCGCGTGGCCTTCAAACGCGGCGCTTACCTGCGCAACTTCGTCTATTCATTCGCCGAGATGCTCTCCGACCGCCTGACGCGCGCCCTGATCGCACGCGCCATGAGTGGCGACGCGCACGACTACCAGCTATGAACACACGCTTCACAACCCCCGCACTTGCCAGCCGACTGCCGCAGGTCGGCACCACCATCTTCACCGTGATGTCGGCGCTGGCGCAGCAGCACAACGCGGTGAACCTGGGCCAGGGTTTTCCGGATTTCGATTGCGACCCGCGGCTGCTCGATGCAGTCAACAACGCGATGCGCAGCGGCTTCAATCAGTACCCGCCGATGACCGGCGTGCCGGCGCTGCGCGAAGCCGTCGCCACCAAGATCGCGAACATCTACGGATACCAGTACGACCCGGGCACCGAGATCACCATCACGGCCGGTGCTACGCAGGCCATCCTCACGACCATCCTCGCCATCGTGCACCCGGGCGACGAGGTGATCGTGCTCGACCCGAGCTACGACAGCTACGAACCCAACATCGTGCTGGCTGGCGGCACGGCCGTTCATGTGCCGCTGACGCCCCGCACCTTCAGGCCTGATTTCGATCGCATCGCCGCCGCGATCACGCCGCGCACCCGTGCCATCCTGGTCAACACGCCGCACAACCCGTCGGCCACCATCTGGACAGCCGATGACATGCAGCGCCTCACCGAGTTGCTGCGGCCGACCAACGTGATCGTCATTGCCGACGAGGTGTACGAGCACATGACGTACGACGGCCTGCAGCACGAAAGCGTCTCGCGCATCCCCGAACTGGCCGCACGCAGCTTCGTCGTGTCGAGCTTCGGCAAGACCTATCACGTGACCGGCTGGAAGGTCGGTTATGTGGCCGCGCCGGCGCCATTGATGGCCGAGTTCCGCAAGGTGCATCAGTTCAACGTCTTCACGGTCAACACCCCGGTGCAACATGGGCTGGCGGCCTACATGGCCGACCCCGAGCCGTACCTTGGGCTGAGTGCGTTCTACCAACGCAAGCGCGACCTCTTTCGTGCCGGCCTCGCGTCGACCCAGCTGAAGCTGCTGCCCACCACGGGAAGCTACTTCCAGACGGTCGACTACTCGGCGGTGAGCGACTTGTCTGAAGAAGCGTTCTGCCGCTGGTGCGCCACCGAGATCGGCGTTGCGGCGATTCCGATCTCGGCGTTCTACCCCGGCGGTTTCGAGCAGAAGCTGGCGCGCTTCTGCTTTGCCAAGAAAGATGAAACGCTGGAGCTGGCCCTCGGCCGGCTCAACGCACGTTTCGCTTGAAGTCGGGGCCTTCGACAAAGTCGAGCGACAGCGGGGGCTGATCGGTCGACACGTCAAGGTCGAGCGAAAAAGCTTGCTGCACCGGAACCGCAGCGGTTTCGACCGGAGTCGCCGGCACGTTGGTGAACGTGGCGGTGACGCCTTCGTCGTCGCCCAGAGGCAGCAGCAGATCGACGCCATCTTGAGGGGTATCGCGCTCGGCCAGGTCGCGCGACAAGCTGTAGAGGAACAGCAGTTCCCGGTACGCCGGCACATCGAAGGTCGGCCCGGCGTCGCGGCGGAACAGCGCCACGTCGAGCAGGTCCATGGCCTGCGATGGTGAGGCCCACGCCTTCTGCAAGCGCCCCATCACCTCCGGATAACCCTCGAGGCTGAGGCCGAGTTCGGGGTCGACATCCCACTCCGGGGCATAGGCGTTGAAGCGACGGTTGAAGCGCTCGCGAATGCGGTCGTAAGGCTCGCGCTCGCCACGACGGCGATAGATCTCGAGCAACTTCAGGTAAGGCAGCGGGCTCACGCCGCCGGTGCTGCGCACATGGCCCATGAGCAGGTCGATCGCGGCATCGTCTTGCCCCAGCACGACGAAGAACTCGGCCTGTTGTTCGAGGTCGATCAACTCTTCGGCTGACATGGGCCGACGAGGCTCCGCTTCGATGGTGCCACCACCTGAATCGAACTCGGCAGGGCGCGACGGCGCAGCCAACGGGGGCGGCATGAACATCGGCATCGGCGCGGGTTTTGGCTCCAACCTCTGTGTCGGCGGTGCTGCGGTGATCTCGACCTGAGGCATCGGAGCAGAAGCTGGGTCAGCGGGCTCAGCGAGAGGTGGATTGACCGCCTCCACTGGCGGCTTCCACCAGGCCGCTGCCCGTCGATCGCGACGCCGCAGCCACCACATTGCGGCCAGGCCCGCGGCAAGCACAGCGCACAGAACCACCGGCAGATAGACGAGAGGGTTGGCGTAACGGTCCGCCTCGGCAGCACGCACGCGCATCTGCATGTCGCTCAGCACCTTCGCGGTGGCCTCGCTGTCGCTGCGCAGCTTGAGCAGCGTGGCCTCCATCGCCTTGAGGCGCTCCTGGTCGCGAACGCGTTGCTCCTGATCCGGGTCCATGAATCGCGGCGCCGCACCTGACGCCGCGGGTTCCGGCGATGGGCTGGTTTGGCCGAGCGACGTGGCCATCTGCAACGACGGAGAGATGAGTGCATCGACCTCGACGGGATCGAGCCTCAACACGGGGCCGCGAGATGCTGGCTTAGCCGCTGCCTGCGGCTTGCTGCGCGAGCGAGCTGCAGTAGGTACACCGGGCGCGGTTGCCTTGGCTGATGCCGCGATCGAGCTGCGGCTCGGCATGTCGGGAACAGCCGGCGCCGCGCGGCTCTTGCGTGGCCGCGCTGCTTGTCTCTCAGCAGGTGCAGAGGCCGGTGGAACAGCCGACAGGACCGACTCCACCGGCGATCCGGCGCGGTCAGGTACCCAGGTCTCTTGCGTTTGGCCGCTGCCGGAAGCGACAGCACCCTGCCCCGGTGGATCTGCGAACACAGTGAAGCTGCGTGACAGGCTGGCCGTGCAACCCGCATGCAGTTCGATGCTCAGAACCGGTTCGTCCACAGGGATCGTGGTGGACACGCGGATCTGGCGCTCGCCGGTGCTCGATGAAGTCTCGACACGCGCACGGACCATCGACGAGGGAAGAAGGCGATCGCCGAAGCTGACATCGGCGCGCACGCAAGACGATTCGATGCTCTCGTTGGCGTCGAGACGCAATGCTATTGCAAAGCTCAGCGGCTGGCCCAGCATGGGAGCAGCCGTCACCTTCCCGAAGCCCAGCGCCGTCGCCCTTCCCGCACTCAACCCAAGAGCAAGAATCAGCGTGATCGACGTCAGGAATCTCTGCATTCGAAAGGGCATGCCGGATAGCGTTTGACTCTAGCATGAAGCACCCTGTTTTCAGAGGTAGAACGCCCCCTGGATGACCCTAGCCATGTCGCATGACACAATGATTCGTGCGACTTGCGCGCGCCCTCTCTACACCGCCATGTCCTCCGAACTACACGCTGAACGACGCGAAGGCACGATGGTGCTGACGATCAGTGACCCGCCGTCGCGCAACGCGCTGTCGGAGCAGGTGTTCGCTGCGGGCATCGAGGCCATCGATACTGTCGAAAGCGATCCCACGGTGCGCTGCATCGTGCTGCGCGGCGACGGCGAGCACTTCAGCGCGGGCGGCAACCTGCACAAGCTCAAGGCCAACCGCAAGGCCGAGCCCGAGGTGCAGGGCAGCATGCTGCAAGGTTTTCATGATTTCGTCGAAGCGCTTCGTACCTGTACCAAGCCGGTGATCGCGGCCGTGGAAGGCGCAGCGGCCGGCGGTGGCTTCTCGCTCGCACTCGCCTGCGATCTCATTGTGGCCGCGGACGATGCGAAGTTCATCATGGCCTATGGGCGCATCGGCCTGTCACCGGATGGCGGAGCCACCTGGCAATTGATGCAGCGCCTGCCGCGCAATCTGGCGCTGCAGATGCTGTGGCTGTCTGAGCCTTTTACCTCGCAGCAATTGCATGCGCACGGCATCGTGAACTGGGTCACCGCTCACGGTGGCGCGTTGAAGCAAGCCTTGGAGATTGGCGATCGCCTTGCTCTGTGTGCGCCGAACGCCATCGCGAGCGCAAAAGATCTCATCAACCAGTGGCCTGAACGCAGCCTCGCGCAGCAACTCGACGCCGAGCGCACGCACTTTCTCGACAACCTTTTTCAAGCCAATGGCGCGGAGGGTCTGCAGTCCTTTCTGGACAAGCGGCCACCGCGCTTCGAATGACTGCAGCGCCGCTTCAGTCTGTCGCGTCAGAGACAAAACATGCAGCCCCCCATTCTTACAATCGAAGAGCAGTCCAACATCGAGTCAGGCTCGTGGTTCTCCAAACTCTCACAGCCCTTGCGCGAAGCCATTCTGTCGCGCGCGCATGTGCGTCGGCTGGCCGATGGCGCCATGCTCTCGTCACGCGGTGCGCCGGCGGAGTCGTGGTGCGGCGTGGCGAAGGGCGCCGTGCGCGTGAGTTCGGTGTCGCTTTCGGGCAAGGAGATCACGCTCACCTACGTCGAGCCTGGTGTGTGGTTCGGCGACATCTCGCTGTTCGACAACTTCCCGCGCACGCACGACTCCAACGCGCATGGCGAGACCACGCTGCTGGTGGTACTCAAGCCCGACTTTCAAGACCTGCTCTCGCATCATGTGGAACTCTACGAAGCACTGCTTCGATTGAACTGCCGCCGCCTGCGCTTGATGTTCGACATGATCGAAGACCTGAACACACGCCCGCTGTCGGCACGGCTGGCCAAGCAGATCCTGCTGCTGGCGCGTGGCTACGGCGTCAAGCAAGGCGACGAAACGCGCATCGGCTTGCAGCTTGCGCAAGAAGACCTGGCGCAACTTCTCGGCGCTTCGCGCCAACGCGTCAACCAGGAGCTCAAGGGCTTCGAACGCGACGGTGCCGTGCGCATCGAACCGACGCGCTTGGTGGTGCTGTCCAAAGAAAAACTGCTGGCGCTCGCCGAGCGCTAGGCACATCGCAAGACCTTTGCACCGGCCCGCGCAACGCAGGCCGGTGATTGAGCGCGCGCCCCTCACCTCAAGGAGACAGACATGGACTTCGGTTTCTCACCTCGCACGCAAGAGTTGCAAGCCAAGCTGCAGCGCTTCATGGACGACTACGTCTACCCTGCTGAAGGGCGCTACACCGCCGAGATCGCGGCCAACACCGCGGCCGGCAAACGCTGGACACCGCTGCAGACGATCGAAGAACTGAAGGTCAAGGCGCGCGAGCAGGGCTTGTGGAATCTGTTCTTGCCGCCCAGTGCCGATGGGTCGAGCCGCGAGGCCGAGTACGGCCCGGGCCTGAGCAACCAGGAGTACGCGCCGCTGGCGGAAATCATGGGCCGCGTGATGTGGTCGAGCGAGGTGTTCAACTGCTCGGCGCCCGACACCGGCAACATGGAAACCATCGTTCGCTATGGCAACGCCGAGCACAAGAAGCGCTGGGCCGAGCCGCTGCTGGACGGCAAGATCCGCAGCGCCTTCGCGATGACCGAACCAGCCGTCGCCTCATCGGACGCCACCAACATCTCGGCCAGCATCCAGCGCGATGGCGACGACTATGTCATCAACGGCCGCAAGTGGTGGATCTCGGGCGCCGGCGATCCGCGCTGCGCGATCTACATCTTCATGGGCAAGACCGACCCGGAAGCCCCGCGCCACAGCCAGCAGTCGATGATCCTGGTGCCAGCCGACACGCCGGGGGTGAAGGTGATCCGCCCGCTGCCGGTGTTCGGCTACGACGACGCCCCACATGGCCACTGCGAGATCCTGTTCGAGAACGTGCGCGTGCCTGCCAGCAACATTCTGCTCGGCGAAGGCCGCGGCTTCGAGATCGCGCAAGGCCGCCTCGGCCCGGGCCGCATTCACCACTGCATGCGGTTGATCGGCCTCGCCGAGCGTGCCCTTGAGCTGATGTGCAGGCGCGCCTCGTCGCGCGTGGCATTCGGCCGCACGGTGGCCGAGCAAGGCGTCACGCGCGAGCGCATTGCCGAGGCGCGCTGCATGATCGAGCAGGCACGCCTGCTCACGCTGAAGTCGGCCTGGATGATGGACGTGGCCGGCAACAAGACGGCCAAGGCCGAGATCGCGATGATCAAAGTGGTGGCACCCTCCATGGCCTGCCAGGTCATCGACTGGGCCATGCAGGTACACGGCGGCGGTGGCGTATCGGATGACTTCCCGCTCGCGTACTTCTATGCCATGGCCCGCACGCTGCGTTATGCCGACGGCCCTGACGAAGTGCACCGCAACGCCATCGCCAAGCTGGAGCTCGGGCGCTACGCCTGAGCCGTAGACCCCACCGGGCCTGGCCTGACGGTCAGCGCCCCTTGGGCGGCTTGGGCTCTTCGGGGTCGAGCTGGGTTTGCCAAGCCGTGGAACCCGTGCTTTGCCAGTCGGCCGAACCTTCGGCCATGACACCGGCCACGCGCAGAGCCTGGCGCACGGCCACCTCAAACACGGACACCGCCTGAGCGATGAGCTCTACCTTCGGCTCAGGCATTTGCATGCGCAGATAGACGCGACCGCGCAGAAGCATCAGCACGAAAGGCGGCTCGTTCTTCAGGAAGCCGAGCGCGGCTTCGTCCATCTGCCGAGCCAACGGGCCTTCGACCCAATGGCTTGCTTCGATCGGCACGTTGCCCACCAGGCCGAAACGCATGCGCACGTCTTTTGACGCCTTGTAAGGCACCTTGGGGAACATCGCCAGCCAGCGCATCTCTTCGGGCGTTGCGCCGTCGATCACCGTTTGCGTGCTTTCGGTGAATCGCTCGAAGGTCTGCCGCTCCAGGGTCTCAAGCAAGGGCTGCGACAGCAACAGCATCTGCAGATTGGGCGACAGGCCCAGCTCCATGCGCAGACGCAGCTCGTGTCCTTCGATGTAGAGGCGCTGTGGCGGCCCCCATTCAAGCCGCCAGGGCTTGCTTTCCATGCCACCATCGATGACGAAACCAACGCCTTCGTGTTCGCGCTTGAAGCCCAGCTTATTGGCCTTGGCCCAGTCGGACACCTCGCGCCAATCCGGCCCGGGGGGCTGGCGAGAGATCAGCTTCTTGAAGGCGTCAAGCATGATGGGATGGCATCAACACGCGGCATCTGCCGAGCTAAAAGAGGACATACCGATGATCGAAGTGTATTCGTGGCCTACGCCCAACGGGCACAAGATTCATATCATGCTCGAAGAATGCGGGTTGGCTTATCGAGCCCACCCCATCAACATAGGGACAGGCGAACAGTTCAAGCCGGAGTTCCTGGCCATCAGCCCCAACAACAAGATTCCGGCGATCGTCGATCCCGATGGGCCTGAAGGAAAGCCGATCTCGCTGTTCGAGTCCGGCGCGATCCTGCTGTACCTCGCAAGCAAGACCGGCAAGCTGCTGCCCGAGTCCGTCTCGGGGCGCTTTGAAGTGCTGGAATGGTTGATGTTCCAGATGGGCGGCGTGGGGCCGATGCTGGGCCAGGCGCATCACTTCCGCATCCACGCACCAGAGAAGATCGAGTACGCCGTCAACCGCTACACCAACGAAGCGAAGCGGCTCTACGGCGTGATGGACAAACGTCTGGCTAAGAGCAAGTACATCGGCGGTGCCGAATACAGCATCGCAGACATCGCCATCTTCCCTTGGTTGCGCTCCTGGAAGAACCAAGGCATCGACTGGGCCGACTACCCTCACCTCAAGGGCTGGTTCGACGAGATCGCTGCCCGCCCGGCCGTTCAGCGAGGTGTCGCGGTGCTGGCCGATCTGCGCAAGCCTCTGGTCGACAGACAAGCGCGAGATGTTCTCTTCGGCGCGCAGCAATACCAGAAACGTTGACCCCCTTGCTTAGGGGTGTTCCTGGGGTCCCACCTAGAACCACAGCGCCGCTGTGGGGCTTGTGGCGTGCAAAGCACGGCAGAATGCCAACTCCTGCCCATTCGGGCCACGCAGCTCCCCGCTGCATCACCTTGCAATGAACCTGTTCGAACCTCTCCAGCCGCCTGGTCACCTGCCCGTGGGTGCAGGGCATGCGCTCGCGCCCGGCGCGATGCTGGAAGATTTCGAAATCACCCAGGTTCTTGGCCTGACGAGTTTCGGGGCGCTTTATCTTGCTAACCAGGCGACCGACGGCACGCCCGTGGCGCTCAAGGAGTACCTGCCTGCGGCCATTGCAACGCGCAATGCCGACGACGTCATCGAGCTGAGCGATCCGTCGCATGAAGAAGCCTTTCATCGTGGACTTCAATCGTTCATCGGTGAGGCGCTTGCACTCTCGCAGTTCAACCATCCCAATCTGCTGCACGTGAGTTGTGTCTGGGAAGGCAACGGCACCGCCTATCGGGCAATGCCCTACCTGCTGGGAACCAGCCTGCTGGCGAAGCGCTCAACCAGCCGCGAACCTGCCAGCCAGGCGCAGCTGCAGCTCCTGCTGGACGGTCTGCTCGGCGCGCTAGAAACCTTGAACGCTGCCGGTTTGGGGCACGGCCGGATCGAGCCCGTCAACGTCTTCATGATCGAAGGCGATCAGCCGGTGTTGATGGACTTCGATTCGGTGCACCACGCGGTGCAGAGCGATATCCTCACGCCTTATGCCGACGCCTACTCAGACCCAGCCCGGGCGGCACAGACGCTCGTTGGCGACTTGCACGCCATTGCCGCAGTGCTGCACTTTGCGATCAGTGGCCAGTGGTCGCCGCTCAACGCCAAAGAGCCGGTTCGCCACGAGCCTCTGGCGGATGTGCTCATGCGGCTCAAGGACAGCGCCTCGGCTCTGGGATATGCCCCCGAGTTCCTCAGTGCCATCGACACCGCACTCGCCGCCGCCCCAGCCGACCGGCCGTGCAGCGTGGCGGAGTTCCGGGCCCTCTTCTCCCCTCAAGCCGTCAAGCTGCCCCGACCGCACAAGATCAAGCGGCCGATTCCCGCGCGCCCGCCCACTGAATATCCGCTGAATTCATCCGAGAGCGTGCTCGCCCTGCTGGCCAACTTCGATCGTTCCCCGAGTGCTGCCGAAGATGTCGAGCCCTTTGAAAGCCCGGCGGTTCCGACGCTGACGGAAGAGGCCGAGCCCGCACTGCCCCCGATGCGCACAAGCCTCTTCGACGCCATGGACGCTGGGGATGCGCTGCCGCAAGACGGCGTGGGTTACGGACGTGCGGCGGGCTCCAAGCCCTCGCCAATCGTGCCGGCCAACCGCGGGCGGCAGCGAGCGCTGCTGGTGACGAGCGTCCTCACGCTGGTGCTGGTGTGCGTCGGGCTAGTTGGGTGGCTTCTGTTCGGCTGAGCGTTCAGTTCGGAGAGTGTTCCGCGTAGAAGGTCTTCAAGCCGGCATCCCGTTTGCCGCTTGCTGCCATGGCTTCCTCGCAGACCCGGACCCGGTTCGACGGACACATCAGGATGCTCGCTTCGGCAGCATCGGCCAAGCCGTCCTTCCCTTGTTGCTGCGCCACATCGACATAAGGGCCGATCAGATGGAGACATTAAACCCTCCGGCTTGACGCCGCCGCACACCGCCATCAAGGTTGACCGTCACAACTACAAGACCGTGCTCGGGAGCCGGCTGCAACCGGGTGACTTTCTTCTGAACGTTTCGGTGGACGTCAGCAGCAAGGCCTTGATCGAGCTGTGCCTGGAGCGCCAGGCCTGTACCTCGACACGTCGACCGAGCCATAGCCGGGTACCTATACCGACCGATCCGCGCCGCCCGCGCAACGCACCAACTACCAGCTCCGCGAAGAGGTGCCGGCCCTTCGGCGCTCAGGCAACCCCAAGCAGGCGACGGTACTTATGATGCTGGGGGCGAACCCGGGCCTGGTGCCGCCTTATCCGGTCGCAGCCCACACCGACCCGTCGGCATCCATCCGCAGAGCGGTGACATGGCCCTGACCCGGTCTTTTGTCGAACGTATAGGTCGCTCCGACCTTGCCGTCATTGAAGTACGACACACCGCTGTCGTCCTAGAACGACAGCCACAGCCCGCCTCGGTCGGCCATGACGAACTAGGCTTGCTGCCGGCGACCGAACGTAGCCCACGGAAGGTTGTCGACGAACGTACCCCGGGACAGGCCGCCAGGCCCTTGTTGCCCGCCAGCCAGAGATTGCCGGCCGCATCGCCCGTCATGGAGTAGATCTCGGTGCTGGGGCCCGCGTTGACCGCGACGAAGCGGTCGTTCGCGAACGTAGGCGAGCCCCGCGAGGGTACTCGCCCAGAGGCGCCCGTCGGCGTCCTCGTACAGCGAATGCACTTGCGAACGGGGCAGTCCGTCGCGGCCCTTATAGACGAAGAGCTTGCCGTCGTTCCAGCGTGCCAGCCCATCGTTCGTGGCCACCCAGATACTGCCATCCCTGGTGGAGAAAACGGACTTCACGACATCGTCGGGCAGGCCCTGTTGCATCGAGAAGGTGATCACAGCCAACTTGCGGAAGCGGTCCACTCCTCTCTCGCTGCCGAACCAGACGTTGCCCTCGCGACCCTCGAAAAGGCTGCAGGCGATGTTGCCCGACAGACCCTGCGGCCGTGTGAACACGTCCGCTTGGCCATCCTTCACGTGAATGAGCCCGCGGCCGTCGGTTCCGATCCACAGCCCGCCGTCGCGATCTTGCAGCAGCTTGTTGGCCTTGATGTCGCGGTCGGCGAACCATTCGTCGGCCTTGGCGACTCGTTGAAAGCGGTGGGGCACGAGCTGGTCGCCAGCCACCTCCCTGAGGCCCCCTCCGATGCTGCCGACCAGAACCTAGCCCTCGGCAGTCGTCGTTAGATCGTCCACGCGCACGCCGGACATGGAATAGCGTCGCGGCGTCCCGGGGCTCCCGACCTGTGCGCGCGGACCGTCTCGACTTCGGCCAAGCGGCGCTGGGTATGGCTCAGTGTTGGCTCTTGCCATGGACGAACAAATCCACCATGGTCATTCGATCTACTTCATCGAAACGCCGTGAGAGGCAAGCGCCTGTCTTGGCCTCGAGGGTTGGCCGCCATCATTCTGTCCGCCTCCGGAGGAACGTGGTGACGATCGGATGCCACGCCGGCCAATGGCCGGGTCAGCCGATAGCGGACGAGGGCCGCCGCGCCGATGGCGATGGAATCGGCTCCGAAGCGCGATGTCCGAACCGAGGGCGGCGCCAAGCCGGCCGCGTTGGCGTACGCGTTGAGGGTGCTCCGCGCAGCGTTGAGGTAGGTCTCGCCCACGTCGACAACCGACCTGCTCAGCACGATGCAGCCTGGATCGTAGGCAGCCGTCAGATTCTGCAGCAAAACACCGAGGTAGCTGCCCGCCTTCTTGACCGCGCGAATCGTGTCGGCGTCACCTTCAGCCAAGCGGCGCTGGACATCGTCCAGCGTTGGTTCTTGTCGCTCCTGCCAACGGAGCATCACGCGCGGGCCGATCAGCGCCTCAGCACAACCGCGGCGACCGCACGAGCACTGCGGGCCGTCGATCTGCAGCACGATGTGACCCACTTCACCGGCAAAGCCGCGGTTGCCCGTGAGAAGCCGCTGGCCAACGATCACTCCAGCGCCCACGCCCTGGCCGAGTTTGACGTAAAGCAACGGGTCCGCGGCGTCCGACGAGCTGAACTCCATTTCCCCCAGCGCTCCGACGTCGGCGTCGTTCTGAACGAACAGCGGCACGCCGGCCAGCGCCGTTCCCTTGAGTTTCTTGGTTAGCAGCGTTCCGAAGGGAACGTCGCGCCATCCAAGATTCGGCGCGAAGTGCAGGAAGCCGCTCGCCTCTTCGACGCCACCCGGCAGGCCAACGCCGATTCCGATGATCTTGTGATGGCCCTTTGCCAGTTGCTTGCGCACGGCCAAGAGCGCTGCCGCGAGGCCCGCGATGCTGGCCTTGTCCGTCTTCGTGGCGTCGTGGTTCGCCGCAGCGGTCGCCAGTACGTCACCTGTCAGCGAGGTGGCGACGACTCGGATCGAGTCAATGCCGACCTCGGCACCCAGCAGCAGCAGGCGCGTGGGGTCGATGAACAGCGGTGTCGGCCGCCGGCCGAGGTCCCCCGTGGCAACGACTTCGCGCTCCATCAGCCAGCCCTCCTCGAGGAGTTCGCGTACCAGCGAGCTCACCGTGGACTTCTGCAGCCCCACGGCCATGGCCAGGTCTACACGCGACAAACCTGCGTTAGAACACAGGTGACGCACCAACGCCATGCGGTTGATGTTCTTGAGTAATTGTTGATTCCTGGCGACCTGAACTGTCAAAAGATGCACCTCTGTGGGTTTCGCACCATTTTAGTTATTTCAATGAATTAACTAATCAAGTAAACACCCTGAGATGAATTCACCAGCGAAGTAAACAAGCGAAAACGGTGAACCACCCTGTGATGTCACGACGTGGGCGGCAGGCGCGACACGGCGGCGGAGATCCCTTAGGGTCCGTGCACGGCTTCGAGCGCCTCGTCGCAAGCCTGCCTCGAGAGCGCCCGCGCGTTCCGACCAGTGCCCCATGCCAGCCATGGCGAACCTGCTAGAGGCGTCGAAGCTGTCCTCGTCCAGCGTGATCCGGGCACCGTCCGGCCAGGTTCGTCATGTCCGACCATCCTCGGTCAAGGCGCGGTTGCAAGAGCACGGTAGACGATGCCTTTGGGTCGAGCTCACGGGCGTCCGGCCAGCAGCGTCTGCAGCGTGGGTGCCATCGCGCGCTGCCAGATCGCGTAGCCCTTCTCGTTGGGGTGCAGCAGGTCGGGCATGACGTCTCTGCTCAGCGAACCGTCGGGATTGAGCAGGGCGGCGTTGATGTCCAGGTACTGCACGCTGCGGCCGTCGGCGTAACCGGCGATGAGCTTGTTGACGCGCTCGTTGACGCTGCGCAGGTAGTCATCGGGCTTCTCGCCCCGAGGGAAGATGGCGAGCAGCAGCACCTTGGTCGATGGCAGGCGCTGGCGGATCTGATCGAGCAGGTGCTTGACGCCGGCGGCGGTGCTCTCGGGACCGCGCAGGCCGGCATTGTTGGTGCCAATCATCAGCACCGCGACTTTTGGCGAGATGCCGTCGACCTCGCCCTGCTCCAGCCGCCACAACACGTTCTCGGTGCGGTCTCCGCCGAAACCCAGCGCCAGCGCGTGGCGGGCGAAGTGGCGCTGCCATACCGCGCGCCCTTCGTTCTCCCAGCCCTGGGTGATCGAATCTCCGATGAAGACCACATCTGGCGGCGTGCCGGCGGCGACGAGCCGGTTCTTCTCCAGCAGCTTCTGCTCGTGCAGCTGCAGCCACCAGTCGTTCGAGAACGACTCGGTCTGCTTGGCCGGCGTGAACGACTCCGTGCGGTAGTCGGGACATGGCAGGCCGGCCTTGGCCTCGCGCGTGATCCGCACGTTGGCCACGCTGACGCGGCCACTGCCGGCGCCTTCCAGCGCGAATGGCAGCCTCACCCTGGAGAAATCGGCGCCCTCGCGGACGAAGCAGCTCATCGCCAGCGCCACGTGCTGCCGGCCCTTGCCGGCCCAGGCGCGCGCCGGCTCGATGAGGTTGACCGAGCGTTCGCACCATTCGCCACAGCCCACGATCGCGCGCACGCCACCCTTGGCCAACTCGTCGACCTCAACGTCGAACTCCAGCGTGCCGCCGACGTAGGGGCGCAGGTCCAGCGGCTCGCGGCTCTCGAAGCGCAGCATGGTCGCCCAGTGGTCCTTCCACTCAAAGCGCACGGCCTCACGGCGGTCGCTATTGCCAAGCGCGGTGGCGCCGACAGGCTTCGGTCCCGGCGCGAGGATGCTGTCGCCGGTGAGTTCGGCCTGGTTGCCCCCGGAACCGACGACGGTGCGCCACGCTGCGGCAGGCGCGGGAAGGATCACGAGATCTGGGCCTGCCGGCGCGCGCGGGCCTGACATGCAGGCGGCGAGCGAGATGCTGAGAAGGACGGTGCTGAGGGTGGTCTTCATGAAGTGGTGCTTTTGTTGCATGGGATTGCCAGTTGCCGCCGTCGAGCGAACGCAGGTACTCGACCAGCGCGCCGCGGTCTGCCGCGGACTTGTCGCCCGTCGCTCGGCGGCTCTGTTCAGTAGGTGTCGATGTCCAGGGTGCCCAGGTCCAGGCCGTCGCTGGTGGCCCGCAACGTGGCGCGGCCTGTCTTGCCGGTGGACTGAAGGATCACCTGCGCCTGGCCGTTGAACACGCTGCGCTGCCACGGCGCGGCCGGTGTGGTGGTGCGCAGCGTCGCCCAGCGGCGGCCGCTCTGGGCGGCGTCGAACAGCGCGCGCGTGCCGCCGGCCGGCGTCGGGAAGACAGCGGTCAGCGTGGCCTCGGCCCCCGCGGTCGTGTCGAGGTCGATGGCCAACATGCCGGCTTCCTGCCGCGGCGAGACTGGGCGGCCGTCGAGATAGAACTGCACGCCCGGCGTGATCTCGCCGAGCAGCAGCGCTTGGCGTTCGCTGGCCGGCGCGGTACGCGCGATGGTGGCCTGCACCATGTTCCAGGCGGTGTCGGCGGGCCGATGCTCGGGTGCAACCCACGCGAAGGGGTCACGCCAGCCGGAGCCTGCGGCCTGCGCAGGCCCGGCCATCAACGCCGTCACCTCCTCGGGCCGGGCGATGCTGCGGTGGCGCCAGCGCGTGGCGGCCGCGTAGCGATGCAGTTCGGCCGGCCGGTCGGCCTCGTGCGAACCGGGATCACCATTGCCCATGCCAATGAGCCGCACCGGACCGCTGGCCTCGAACGCGACGGGGTGGCCGGCGGTCGGGACGACGCGGCCCTCGCGGTCGACGACATTCACCGTGACCAGCGCCACCTCGTCGCTGCCGGCGCGCAGCCGCGCGCGGTCCACGGTCAGCCGCACCGCCGTGCCGTCGCCGGTGGTGGCGACGGTCTGCGTGGTGACGAGCTGGCCGCCTTGGTAGCCCCGCGCGGTCAGGCTGCCCGGCGCATAGGGCACGGCCCATTGCAGGTGGCCGTAGCGCTCCAGCGCCTTGCGGCCCAGCGAACGGCCGTTCAGCAGCAACTCGACCTCATCGGTGTTGGCGTAGACGCGCACGTCGATGGGCTGCCCTTCGCGACCCGGCCAGTTCCAGTGCGGCAGCACGTGCACCATGGGCTCGGCGGTCCATGCGGCTTTCAGGTACTGCCCGCTGTCCTTCAGCGCGCCGGTCGTGTCCAGCATGCCGAACTGCGACGAGACGGCCGGCCAGCCGAAGGGCGTGGTCTCACCGCGGTAGTCGAAGCCGGTCCAGACGAACATGCCGGCCAGGAAGGGGCGCTCCGCGACGAAGCGCCAGCCTTCCTCGATGGAAGAGGTGTAGCTGGCGCCCGTGCGCTTGTCGTAGGCGGCGACGTGTGCGTGCGCCGGATCGTCGGCATAGACGCCGCGTGTCGCATGCGTCGCGCCTTCCTCGGTGACGAGCATGGGCCGGTCGGGGAAGCGCCGGTGCATGGCGTCGATGTCGTGCTGGCCCTTGTAGTTGAAACCGATGACCTCTGCGCCCACCGACGTGCCTTGCGGCTGGCCCGAGCTGGAGGCGGCCAGCGTCACCGGCCGCGTCGGGTCCAGGCGGCGCACGATGGCCGTCATCTGCTGTGTCAGGCGCGTGCCGATCTCGCTGTTCTCGATCGCCCATTCCTCGTTGCCGACCGACCACAGGATGATGGACGGATGGTTTCGGCCACCGCGCACCATGCGCTCGAGTTCGTCACGGATCTGCGGCGCCGTGCCCATCATGCGGTGCTCGTCGATGACGAGCATGCCCAGCCGATCGCAGGCCTCCAGCAGCTCGGGCGTGGCCGGGTTGTGCGCCGAGCGGATGGCATTGACACCCATCGCCTTGAGCTTCTTCAGCCGCGCCTCGTGCATGCCGTCCGGCAGCGCGACGCCGACGCCGGCATGGTCCTGGTGGTTGTCGACGCCGTGCAGCTTGACGTGGCGGCCGTTGAGGAAGAAGCCCTCGTTGGCAGCGAAGCGGAGGGTGCGGATGCCGAAGGGGGTGTCGACACGGTCGACGACCTCGGTGCCGCGCTTGACGAGCGTCGTCAGCGTGTAGCGCTGTGGCGTCTCCAGCGACCACAGCTGTGGCGCCTTGACGCTCACTTGGGCCGTCAGGTCCAGGCTAGCATCGGCGCCCACCTGCCGGGCCGGCACGCTGACGCGGGCGACGATGCGGCCAGCCGGGTCGCGCAGCTCGTGCTCCAGGCTGAAGGACTCAGCCGCATGGCCGACGTTGCGCACCGTGGTGTCGACGGCCACATCAGCGCGGTCGCGGGTGACGGTGGCGCGCACGAAGCTGCCCTGAGGCGCAACATGCAGCGGCGCCGTCTGCGTCAGCCACACGTGGCGGTAGATGCCCGCGCCTTCGTACCACCACCCTTCCGGGGTGGTCGCATCCACGCGCACGGCGACGACGTTGCGGCCGCCGAAGTTCACGTAGTCGCTGATGTCGACCTGAAAGCCGGAATAGCCGCTGGCCTCGCGGTGCAGATAGTGCCCGTTGACCCAGACCACGCTGTCGCGGAACACGCCGTCGAACTCCAGCGCGATGCGCTGGCCGCGCGCCGACGCAGGAATGGCCAGCTCACGGCGGTACCAGCCGACGCTGTTCTCCGGGAAGCCGCGGCCGATGGCCTTGGAGCCGTGGGCGGAACTGCCGCGCGCGTCGAATGGCAGCTCCACGGCCCAGTCGTGTGGCAGGTCGACGCGGCGCCATGGCCGGTCCTCAAAGTCGGCTGCGGCGGGACCGTCGCCGTAGCCGGCCTTGCCGAAGAAGAACGGCCGCACGCCGTGATCGAAGTCCTGCGCGGGATCCGACGCGTGGCCCAGCGCGAAGCGCCAGCCATCGTCGATGCGGGTGCGCTGGCGCGAGCTGTCCGCCGCGCCGGCGCTGCCGAAGGAAAGGGTCAGCGCAAGGCCCCAGGAGACCCAGGAGGCCAAAGAGAAGAAGGAAGCGTGTCTCATCTGTATTCCCCAGAAGGGTTGTCAGTTCGCCGGCACGGCGGAATGCTGGCGTGCCCACATGCGTGCAGCGGCCGGTCGCGCTGCAGCACCATGTGGTCGCCGAAGACTTCGGACAGGCGCACTTCCGCCTGCGTGGTGGCGGCCATCAGGCACTGCAGGATTGGGAGGGCAACTTCATTCATGGTGAGAGTCGCAGCGTCATCGCGCGGCCTTGGTACTGAACGGTTCTTGTTGTTTCGGCCTGGCCTGACGCTGCCATCAGACGAACGCGCAGTTCTCGCCGCGCGACCATGCCGGGAAAGCGGCCCTGCCGCGCGCTGATGTGCAGGCGGCGGGTGGTGTCGTCCCAGCGCAGCGCGATGGTTGAGCGTTCTCCGCGTTCGTAGCGGTAGGTCTCACCGTCATCCTCGTAGAGGGTGAAGCTTGCGTTGGCGCCGGGGTAGATGCGGATCTCCCAGGGCGCGTCGGGGCTCTGGCCGGTGTACTCCACCACGGGTCCAAGCGGCACGATGGCCCCGGCGCGCACGAACAGCGGGAACTCGTCCAGCGCGTAGTCGCGCTCGACGCTGCGGCCGCCGGCATGGCGCTGGCCGGTCCAGAAGTCGAACCAGTCGCAGCCGACGGGCAGCAGCGTGGCCTGGCGCTTGCCCATCCGGCTCGCCTGCTCTGCCAGCGCACGCAGCTGGCTGGGCGTGTGCCAGGCCAGGCGCATGACGCGGTCACCGCCGGCCTGGAAGTAATCGATGCGCAGCTTGACCACCTGACCCTGGCGCAGCGTCATGCGATGGCCCTTGAAGCGCGTCGCGCCCACGGCCCAGTCGTCAACAACGAGCTTGTCGTCCAGCCACAGACGAAAGCCGTCATCGCCCTCGACGCCGATCTCGTGCTCGCCGTTCTCGGCGGCGATGAGCTCGCCCGTCCAGCGTGCCGAGAAGTTGTTCAGGCTCGACAGGCCGTCCGGCACATTCGCCAGGGGCGGACCCGGCCAGTGGTGGGCCATCGCCGCGTCGATGGTGCGGCTGGCGGCCTTGTCGAAACTGACGCCCTCGAAGTATTCGAGCACCAGGCCGGGCTGGCCATCGGGCGTTCGCACCTGGGCCACCGGCACCGTGGCTGGCGGTGGCTTCACCGGGTGGAACATGGGCCGCGTGATCGGCTGCACCAGGAAGGCGGGGCCGAACATGTAGGTGTCGTCCACCTTGCGCAGCGCGGTCTGATCAGGGAAGTCCATCGCCAGCCCCCGCATCATGATGTAGCCCTCCTGGCTGCTGCGCCAGGCCAGGCTGTAGAGATAGGGCAGCAGCTGGTACCGCAGCCGGGCGGCGCGCAAAAGTGAACCGTAGGCCGCCGGGTCCAAGCTCTTGAACAGATAGGGTTCGCGTTCAACAGATGTGCCGTGGATGCGGTAGACCGGATTGAAAATGCCGAACTGGTTCCAGCGTGCATAGAGCTCCCTATAGGCCGGGTTGCGCTCCCCTTCCGGGAAGTTGACGAAGAAGCCGCCGGTGTCTTGGGTCCAGTACGGCAGCCCGGCCATCGAGACGTTCAGGCCACCAGCGATCTGTGCGCGCAGCGTCGCCCACGAGGCCGTGGTGTCCCCGGACCAAGGCATCGCGGCATAGCGTTGCTGCCCCGCCCAGGCCGAGCGGGTGAGCGTGAACACGCGCTTGCCGCCCACATCGGCAGCGGCACGTTGGCCTTCGTACACGCCGCGCGTGGTGAGGAGGCTGTAGACGTTGAGGTAGTGCGTGGAGTCACCCATGGCGGTACGACCCAGGCGTTTGATGTCGGCCTCCACTTCGCCCGGGTCGTGGGCAGCGCCGCCCACTTCGACCTCGGTGCCGTCCATCCACAGCGCGTCCACGCCCACATCGAGCAGTCCCTTCTTGACGTGCTTGAAGTAGATGCGGCGGCCTTCGGGGCTGAATGCGTCGTAGATGCGCGCGCGCTTGGAGATCCAGTGCAGCGGCTCGAAACGCAGTCCCTGGGCATCGAGCTCGCGCGCCAACGCGGTGTCGTTGCCCACGGAGGGCCAGATCGACACCATCAGCTGGGTGTGGAGCGGTCCGTGCAGTTCGCGTGTCATCGCGGCAGGGTCGGGGAAGCGATCGGCGTCCCAGACCATGCCGCTCCATTTGCCGTCCCACACGCCATCCTTCTCGCCGCCCCAGTACTGCCAGTCCTGCACGATGTAGTCGAGCGGAAAGCGATCGGAGCGGAAACGCTGCACCACGTCCAGCAGCTGCTGCTGCGTGGTGTAGCGCTCCTTGCTCATGAACAGGCCGAAGGCGGCCTTGGGGAACATCGGCGCAGCGCCGGTCAGCCGGCGGTAGCCGGCGATCACGCCGTCCATGGTGCCGCCCGCCACCAGGTAATAGTCGGCACCCGCCGGCGCGCTCTCGGCGCGGAAGGTGGCGCCTTCGGGCCGGTCGCTGAAGCTCATCTTCGAGTACACGTCCCACAGCAGGCCCCAGCGCCGGGTGGAAACCATGAACGGCACCACGATGCCGATGTTGGTCTGCACCATCAGCACGTCGCGACCGCGGTAGTCCATGTAGGGCTCGTTGTACTGGCCCAGGCCGTACAACGATTCGTCGGGCGTGAGAGTAAAGGTCTGCGTGAGGGTGTAGCTGGGGCTGCCGGCGATCTCCACGCGCTGCAGCTCTGTCGGCGCCTTTTCGCGCTCGCGGGTCAGCAGTCGGCCGTCCGCGCCGAAGAAGGCGAGCGCGCCGCTGTGCTTGTCCACCGTGATGCGCAAGCCCGCGCCGATGAGGGTAAGAACGTCAGCGCTTTCACTGACCTCCAAGGCGACCGGCTGCGGTCGGGCCGTCACCACCAAGCTAGGCAGGGTGGTGTAGGCCTCGCCCAGGTGGGCGACGACGCGCACCAGACCGGAGCCGTAGAACAGCACACTCTTGGTCATCCCAGCGAGCTGGAACTGCAGGCCCTCGGCCACGCGGCGCCAGGCGAAGCCGCTCAAGCTCGTCTCCATGCCCACAGCGCGCAACTGCCCAGCGGCGTTCAAGGCAGAGGAGGATTGCCCGGCTCGGGCGTCAAGCCGCGCCAGCGCGCCCGCCGAGGTGCAGGCCACGAGGCCGAAGAAGTCACGGCGTTTCATATTCAAATTCTTTGGGGACTCATCAAATCCCCTTCTTGCCGGTCAGGGAAGCCGCGGCGCACCGGCGCGCACCGTGGGGCTCGTCAGGCGCGTTGCCGGTAGAGGGCGTACGGTTCATGGTGATGTTGGAGTTCGCCGGCGCCTGGCGCTTCGGCGCGGACACCTTGCGGGCCGTTGAAGACGAAGCGATGGCCGTGGGCCAGTGCGAGGGCCCCATGGAAAGAGGCGAGCATGTCTCATGGGCAGTCCCGTGAGAGGTTGCGGGTGTTCGCATGCCATGGCTCCGAGTTCATCGTGCCCGCGGCTCGATGTGCAGGATCACGCGTTGGTAGCGGGTCAGTGCGGGCGTGCCCTTGTCGGTGACCTGAACGATGACGTGGGCGGTGGCAGGCGCGTCCACCGCGGGTGTCCGCAGGCCGATGCGGGCCTGCACCTCGGTACCCAGCGGCAGTGGGGCTTTCAGCGTGCCGGCCTCGGGGTAGGCGATCCACAGGAAGCTCAGGCTGTCGCCATCGGGGTCGGCCGTAGGGCTGGCGTCGAGGGTGACCCAGTCGCCGCCGCGCACATGCAGGTCGGTGGCGTGTGCCAGGCGCACGACGGGCGCGTGGTTGGCTTCGGTGGGCGCGCGCGTCGTCCACAGCATGCGGGCGGCGAAGTCGTTCTGGATGGCTTCGCGCCAGCGCCACAGCGTCACGGCCGCGTCGTTGTACTCGCGCTCCCCGGGCTTGAGCGGGCGGCCGTAGGCTGAGGCAACTGCGGGCCGGTAGCGGTCCACGGCATTGGTCCAGATCGGGCGCGTCTCGGTCTCGACGGGCACGCCGCCGGTGAAGCCGTCCGGGTCGGTGTCCTCGCGGCGCGGCGTGTAAAGCTCGTAGCGCCCTCCCCAGCCGCCCCAGTTCGGGTGCTCGGGCGCGTTCAAACCGTTGGGAATGAGACCGAGGAAGGACGGCGTGTCGCCTTCCATGCCGTAGGCGATGTCAGGGTAGGCGGCGCCCAGCGGTCCGTGGCCCTGCTGGATGTGGCGCGCGATCCAGGCGGTGCTGACGTGCTGGTTGTCGATGCCCTCGACCTCGCGGTGTATCGCGGTCCATGTGGGGCGCGCATAGCTGCCGGGGCTGACGATGTAGAAGAGGCCCGGAAACTCGCGGCGCAGCCACGCACCGCTGTCGTCCTGGTCGGAAATGGCGTAGACACGCAGGCGGCTGACTGCCGCGTCGACGGCTTCTTTCGGGTGCGTGCGCCGCAGGCTGTGCAGGGCCTGCGCCAGCGTGTTGGCCCCGCCCCAGACGCTGACCCACAGCGGGCGCGGGTCGGCACGCTCAAGCTCGCGCAGCAGCAGCTCGGAGCCGGGCGTGTCGCGCCCTGCCCCGATGGCTTGCAGGCCGTAGCCGGGCTGGCCTGGGACCACGCGGGCCAGCAATTGCGCGGCATTGGGGTAGGCGCGGTCGTGCTGGCGCAGCCGGGGCAGCACCTGGGCATAGCGCTGGATCAACCGTTTGATCGACTCGGGATGCACGCCCTGCTTCATGTGCACCGAGGTCGTGGCCACGAGGCCGCGCAGCTCGATGTCGTTGGCGTAGAGCAGCAGTCGCACGAGGGACTGCGTGTCGTCGGGCTCGTTCTCGATGTCGGTGAGGACGACGAGCCGAGGCTTGACGGCCGGCGCTTCAGGCGCGGCCGAAGCGCCGGCCGACAGCATGAGCGTGCCGAGCAGCGCGGTGAATGAGAGTCTGAGCAAGGACGGAGCGTTCATGGTGAGCAGCACGAAGTCCCAGGACCATTTTTGCGGAACGTTGAGGTAACCGTCACCAGTCAGCGGGACTTCTTCGTGGTGTCCGCGGCAGCCACCCCACAGCGCACGAGGCGCGCACCGTGCGGCGGCACGGTTAGCACGCGGGTGCCCGAGGGCAGCTCGGCGCGCGCCCAGCAGTCGCGGCTGGCGTCGGGCAGCCACCCCGGCAGCGGTGCCTGCCACGGCTCGTCGCTGGTGTTCAACCACGCCACCCAATTGCCTTGCGGGCCCGTGCAGACGAAGCGATGACCCTGTGCAACCGAGTGCCACTCGCGTGCCCCCGGTACGCGCAGCAGCGCCAGCACCTCGGGGTTGGTGACGAGGCGCAGCGTCCAGTCGTCGAGCTTGCGCAGGTCGTTTCCCAGGATGAGTGGGCTGCGCGCGCAGGTCCAGGCGGTGAGCATCAGCAGCTGCTCGTCACGCGTGAAACCGGTATCGCGCTCGCCGCGGCCTTTCTCGTCGTAGTTGCGCAAGCCGATCTTGCCGACGGGCAGCATGTCGGCATCGGGCCAGGCGCCCGCGCGGGCGTGCGGCGCCCACTTCACCAGATTCACGAGGTTGTCGCGCAGCTGCGGCCAGGTGTCCCAGAAGTCGTTGCACACGCGCCATTGATTGGCGTGCGCCTGCAGGTGCGCCGCGTGCTCCAGCTGGGACGGGCCGGGCGACAGGCTCAACACCATGGGCCGACCGGTGGCGTCGATGGCGCGGCGGATCAGCTCCACTTCCTTGGCGTGGTAGTTGGGTGCGGCGATATCGTCGACCTTGACGAAGTCCACGCCCCATTCGGCCAGCTGGGCGAACCAGGCGCGGTACCACTCGAAGGCGCCGGGATGCTCGGGCTTGACGCCGCACATGTCGGTGTTCCATGAGCAAGTGGAATGGGTGTTGGCGACTTCGTTGCAGCGGTACTTGCTGCCGGCGATGGGCAGCTCCAGCCCGACCGCCTGGCGCGGAATGCCGCGCATGATGTGCACGCCGAAGCGCAGGCCCATGGCGTGCACCTGGGCGGCGAGCGGCGCGAAGCCGCGGCCGCCAGCGGCGCTGGGGAAGCGGTTGGGCGCGGGCTGCGGGCGGCCGTGGGCGTCGAGCACCAGCGGCGCGAAGTCCCGGTACCACCCCGACGTGGCGCCCGCCTCGTACCACTGGATGTCGACGGTGGCGGTGTCGTAGCCGAAGGGCAAAAAGCGCTCGGCGAGGATGCGCGCGTTGGCCAGATACTCGGCTTCGGTGACGCTGGCACCGAAGGCGTCCCAGCTGTTCCAGCCCATCGGCGGCGTCGGCGCCCAGGCGTGAAAAGGCAGGCCGGGCTCGGGGGTACCGGCGGCGGAGACTTTGGCAGAGGGGCCTGCGGCAGCGGCCGCTGACCCGCCGGCCACGGCAGCCAGTCCGGCACCCGCCACGGCTCGCACGAAGCCGCGGCGTGCCGGTTCATCGGGCAAGGTGCCCATCGAAGTTGTCTTGGTCATGAGCTGAGTTATGCAGGATGAAGAAGATGGGGTTCAGTTGCTGTACAGCAGCCCCCGCCCGGTACCACTGACGTAGATCCGGCCATAAACGTTCTGGTCGGCCGCCAACGCGCCGATGCCGCCGAACTGATGCGCGTCGTCGTTGAAGCGCGACCAGGTGGCGCCGCCGTCGTCCGAGCGGTAGACGCCCCACACGCCGCCCACCACGCCCACCACATAGACCGCCGCCGAGTACGCAGCGCCGGACTTGGCCTTGCCCAGTGCCACCGCCGTCGCGCCCTGCACGTCGGGCCAAGCGTTGCTGCCCGTGATCGATGCAAACTGGCTCAGCTTCGTCCAGCTCGCCCCCGAATCCACCGAGTGGTACACGGCGTTGCCGTCGGCCAGCCAGAGGTCGCCCTCGGCGTTGGGGTTGACCGCCAGCGAGGTGTTCGCGAAGTAGTTGGGCGCCAGCCCCGCGCTCACCGAGCCCTGGCTCAGCGTGAACGTGTGGCCGCCATCCGTCGACACRTAGGCCTTGCCCGGCGTGCCCCACCAATTGGCSCCTGAATCGTAGGCATAGACCTTGTTCGGGTTCTTGCGATCGGCAACCAGGTGGTAGCCGCGGGGGTAGATGGTGTTGATCGCCGGCAGATTGGTCGGCACCCAGGTCGCGCCGTTGTCCGTGGTGTACGACGGCACSGAGTARGCGGGCGCCCAGACCGCCTTGTTGCGCGCGGTGACCGCGATGCTCGCTTCGCCGCTCGTGTTGGCCGCGGCGCCGGGAGCGAGGGTGGCGAACTTYGCCCAGGTCTTGCCGCCGTCGCCAGACCAGGTGCCGAAGGCGGTACCGGTGCCGAGGACGACGCCGATGCTGGCGATGTAGAGCGGGTCGGACCACGCCATGTCGGCGGCGAAGCCGTTGCTCCAACTSGTGCCCGGCGTCAGGGTCGGCTTGGTCGCGAGGTTGGTGTGCACCCAGGGGCCGACGTCGCCCGAACTGTTGATCACGGTGTACGTTGCGCCRGCCGGCGGCGTGGCGAGGCCCAGCACGGCGGTCTCCTCCAGGCCGTCGATCGCCTCGTTCCAGCTCGGCGTGGAYGAGGACGCGTTGCGGGTTTCCCAGACGCCGCCGCCATGGACGTGCAGCACGCGGTCGGGGTTGAGCGGATCGATCTCGACGTCGTCGGGCCAGCCCCAGAAGGCMCCATCGGCCGGCGTACGCGACATGGTGGCCGCGATCTCGCGCCAGGTCTTGCCGCCGTCGCCGGACCACTGAATGACCTGCTGGCCGCTGTAGTTGCCCCAGGTGTTGGTCACRCCCAGTGCAATGCGGGTGCTCGYGCCGCTGCCGGAGACGGACACGCCGCCGAGGCCCAGGCCGGTCCCTGTCCCGCCGTTGTTCGGGTCCTTCAGCAAGGTCCAGGTGTTGCCGTCGAATTTGTAGAGCTGGGCGGGACCCGCGGAGCCCGGCCCGGTCTCCTTGGTGAAGACGACGTAGAACATGCCGTCGGCAGCGCGCACCATGTGCGGAATGTGAGAGCCGGAGACCGGGGTCGACACCGCGGTCCACGAAGCGCCGCCGTTGCTCGACTTGTACAGGTTGGATCCCAGGCCCGCCGCGCTGACGTAGTCGGGGGCGATGGCCGCGTAGATCGTCTGCGTGGCCGAGCCGCTGCCCTTGGTGCCGGTGTCGAGCACCACCAGCTCGACGCCCATCGCGCTGGCGATGCTCAAGGTGTTGACCTGGTCCTGGGTCAACTTGAGGGGGGACAGCGCCGTGACCTGGGCCCAGCTGAGGCCCGAGTCGGTGCTCTTCCACAGGCCGGCCGTGCGCGAGCCGTAGAACAGCGTCGAGGGCTTGTTGGGGTCGACCGTCAGGCGTTCGCCGATGGCCCGGCCGGGGTTGTTGCCCCCCAGGGGGAACGGCAGGCCGACGTGGGTCCAGTGGTCGCCACGGTCGCTGGAGATGTACAGGCGGCCGTTGCCTTCAGACGTGTACATGCCGGCGGCGAGGTAGACGAGCTGGTCGTTGTTCGGATCGACAGCGATGCTTTCGATGCCGTGGTACCGGCTCT
Source organism: Rhizobacter sp. P2_G4 (assembly GCF_056403575.1). Lineage (NCBI taxonomy): Bacteria > Pseudomonadati > Pseudomonadota > Betaproteobacteria > Burkholderiales > Sphaerotilaceae > Rhizobacter > Rhizobacter sp. P2_G4. The sequence continues at coordinate 406,486 of NZ_JBFUFG010000003.1, forward strand.
CGGCTGCACCGAAGCCCAGACCGTCGGTGATGGGCGTCCAGGACGCCCCCATCTGGTTCCAGCGGTAGGCGCCACCGATGTCGGTGCGTGCGTACAGCAGGTTGGCGGTGGTCGGATGGAAGACGAGGCCGGTGACGTAGCCGCCACCGCCCCACTTCACGCTCTTCCAGGTGGTGGCCTGGGCTGGTGCCGGAGCAGGAGCAGGAGCAGGAGCAGGAGCAGGAGCAGGAGCAGGAGCAGGAGCTGGAGCTGGAGCTGGAGCTGGAGCTGGAGCTGGAGCTGGAGCTGGAGCTGGAGCTGGAGCTGGAGCTGGAGCAGGAGCAGGAGCTGGAGCTGGAGCAGGTGCCGGAGCAGGAGCAGGAGCAGGAGCTGGAGCAGGTGCAGGAGCAGGTGCAGGTGCTGGTGCTGGTGCTGGTGCTGGTGCTGGTGCTGGTGCTGGTGCTGGTGCTGGTGCTGGTGCTGAGCCCACTGGCGGCGCTGGGGTGCCCGAGTCATTACCTCCGCCGCAGGCTGACAGCATGAGTGCGCACAGCAGCGCGCTTGTTGCAGTGGTGCGGGTCGGGCGTTGGCTGGGCATGCTCATCGTGAAGTTCCTAATGCGTCAAAGTGCGGCGCGTGCATGCCGTTCGACATGCCACGCTCTCGTTTCCCGGCGCGATTTTGTGGGGCGCCACATCGGGCGAAATTGATCAAACTGTGACGAACCGACGAATGACACGAGCAGCGTTGGCGCTGCGAGACGCCATGCAACAGGATGCAAATTCAGACCGATTCGATTTACATCGAGCAGCGAGTTGTCCGGCTCTCCGCAAACGTCTCGAACACGTTCCGTTCCTTCGACGCGTCTACGGCCACGCAAGGAATGCCCCTCAGCTTCAGGATCATCCAAGGGTTGCTGTTTCGAACTGCTGTGTTTCGAGGAAGTCGGTAACTCCGTAAGGACCACCGATCATCGAATCTCGGGCGAGAGACGCGCTGAAACTGACGCCACTGCCTTCAATCTGCCATTTCCGATCTTCGACCGCGAGCATCGCTGAGACATGAGCTCTATGGCTTTGCAGATGTCGTTCGAGTTGCAGGCGAAGCACGCGCAACGCAGGATGCTGCGGCAACACCGTATCGAGCTGACGGACGGCGATCTCAGCCGCCCGAGGCGGCAGGCGCGCAAAGGGATCATCGGGCGACGACAGGCGGCACGAAGACTCGACAAGAGCGAGGTGGCGCAGTCGCGAGCGCGCAGTTGCGTCCATGTCCAGCAACTGCGTCAGCGCGCCGACTGGCACCGGCACCGCGCGGGGCAGTGGAGTCTCTACCAACGGTGGCGGTGTAGTGGGCAACGTCGACTCGATCGGACGTTCCGAGGTCTGCACCGAAGACGTTGCAATGGTTTGGACGGATCGCTGGTGAGCCGGCCGCCGTCGCAAACGAAACGACAGGCGGGCCCACCATGATGGTTTCGTCGCTATGAGCGGCATTACTACTGCCTTGGGTTCGGTGTTCATGTTGACGGCGCCGTTGACCAGCGGCGCCCTACAAACTATTCGAGCATCGCGAAGGCAGTCGAAGGTCCATGTGCGGCCGGCCCTATTCGCTCACTGGGGAAACGGAGCCGGGTTTGCCAAGTAGGCCTTGAACAGGTTCGCGAACTGGCCGCCGTCCGTGGCGATGGAAGTCTGCAGAGCTCCCCCGGGACTGAAGACGATCCCGAATACGCCGTTGCCCGTGTACTGCGTTGGATGCGTCAGCATGTAGTGGACGCGGTTGTCCCGATACTGGCCTGAGGTTCCGCCGGGAGTCGTCGAGGGCACGCCCATGGGGGTCTGCCAGAACAGGATCGGCAGGTTGCCCAGGTGGCTCCGCACGGTGCTCCAATCGTTGAGGCTCTGGTTGAAATTCGGTGTGGTGACGTTGTTCTCGTCCCAGTAGAACGGGCCGTTGCCGCGACCCGCACATTCGTCCACGGGCGTCGGGACTTCAAAGCAACCTGCATCACGATCGCTCGTTTGCGCCACGATGAAGTCGGCCTTGTCTGCACCGAGTTTTGCCATGAAGGTGCCGGTGGCGTTTGGATTCCCCGACCACAACGACGGGGGGAAGCCCATCCTCGCCTTGGGCGCATACGTCCGCCCGAGCGTCAACAGGCAACCGACGACGCCAACAGCCGTATTCGGTTGGCTGGCGCATTCCGGCACCGTGCTCACGCGCGCGGGCAACTTCGCCGGGTCACCGCCGGGTGCACTGCCCTCGGCGAAGCCCCAGAAGTCAGGCTCGAGGTTGACCAGGGCCGGCTGGCCGGTCGCGCCGATCTTCTGGTACATCAACTTGACTTGCGCCCAGTAGGCGGCCATGAACGGTGCGTCGTTGATGACCGTGACGTCGCCAGCCCGTAGGGAAGGCATCTGGAACAGAGTGAACATCGGCACGGCGCCCATGGCCGCGACGTCGCCGGAGAAGACCGTCACGAAGCCGCCATCCGGAGTGCCATATTGCCATTGCGGCCACCCGTTATAGCCGGAGTTGAAACCTGTGACCCCAACGAGATAGTGCTCGATGACGTCCGGAGCGATCTGCTGGGCCTTCATGTCCGTGAAAGGACTGGACCCGCCGAGGCCCACGAGCAGCCGACCGGGCTTGCCGAGGGCTGTAGTGATCGAAGGAGCGGGCGCTGGGACAGGAGCGGGTGCAGGAGCGGGTGCCGGAGCAGGTGCCGGAGCAGGAGCAGGAGCAGGAGCAGGAGCAGGAGCTGGTGCTGGTGCTGGTGCTGGTGCTGGTGCTGGTGCTGGTGCTGGTGCTGGTGCTGGTGCTGGTGCTGGTGCTGGTGCTGGTGCTGGTGCTGGTGCTGGTGCGGGCGTCGCGGGAGGCCCGCTGGGAGCTGTCCCCACAGGGTTACCTGACCCTCCGTTCGACCCCCCACCGCACGCGGCAAGCACGGCAGCAAACAGGGTGGTAGCAAGAGGGCTGATAAGGGTACGAGTCAAAGTCGACATATGGCTTGTGTCCAGATTGGAGTAACTGATCTCGGGCAGCGTGCGTACAACCACGCGACCGCAAAACTTGAAGCCCAACTTGGGCACGAAACGAACGAGCGACTTTTCTCGGGCTAGCCGCTCTCATGTTGAGTTGCTGTACAGCATGCCCGCGGCGTAGCGCCGTCCATAGGCGAGGCCGCCGCAGTGTCAGCGAGCGTCGGCGGGCATTCTTGATGAACTTGTGACGAACCGCGGGCGCGAGGTCCACCGACGCGCTTTTGCGCAACAATTCACGCTTGAGCGCCATCTGCCGAAGCCCAAGTCGGCGCCGCGCCGGTGCGCCGAGAGTCCATCGCGCGGAAGCGCAAAGATCGCAAGCCGACGATGCAACGCCTGTCCCCTACCACCTCCCCATATGCCGCGCTGCGGTCGACTGCGGCGCGATGCCGCGACCGCTGCGCGCCGACGCCATGAGCGAGCTTCTCATCACACTGCCCGGCGGGTCGCTCGACCTGCTCGGACGGCGCATGCTCCGCCACGGAGAACCGGTGAAGCTGGAACCGCGGGCGTGGCGGGTGCTGGAGAAACTGGCCCGCTTCCGCCATCGAGTGGTGACGAAGGAGGAACTGCTGGCCGCGCTGAGTCCGGAGGGCGCGGTATCCGAAGCCGCGCTGCGCCAGGCGATCCGCGCGGCACGGCTGGCCATCGGAGACGACGGGCCGCAGCCCATCATCCGCTCGATCCCGCGTGTCGGCTACATGTTCGACGTGCCATCGGCACCGGCATCGGTATCGCTCCCAGAGCGGTCCGCGCCTGGCTTGTTGCGCGACGGTATGCCGTCGTTGATCATCGGCCCGTTGCGCAATCACACCGGGCGCCCGAGCCTGCAATGGGCATCGCACGGTCTGGTGGCTTGCATCGCGCACGGCCTGTCCATCGACGGAGGCATCCAGGTTCAGGACGCGCAGTCACTGGAGAAGTCGTGGCCGCAGGAAGACCGGCGGATGCTGCAGATGTTGCGTGCGGCCGGTGCGCGCTATGCCGTGGTCGGTTCACTGACGCTTGCAGGACCTGAGCTCGCGCTCGATCTCCACCTCCATGACGGCGACAAGAAGACCGTCATTTCGATCCGCGCCGCCGCTCCCGCAGGGCTCGTGCTTCCCGCCATTGAGGCGCTGCGGCACGCACTGCTGGGCGTCGGCGAGCGCCACGGCCACGAGTTGCAGGGCTGCTCGATGCTGTCTATCGAGTTGTTCGCACGGGCCAAGCACTCTGCTGCGATGAACCAACAGCCTGCCGCGCTGCGGGCACTTGCCCTGCTGCAGCACCTCGACCCGGGCTTTCCGCGCCTCGATCTGGAATTGCTGCGCGCACAAGCCGTCTGCGGCAGCGACGATGGGCTGGTCAGCGGCGCACGCCTGCTGGAGACCGCCAGGCGCAACCAAGACCAGCGCCTCGAAGCGCAAGTGCAGCAGTGCTACGGGACGCTGTATCACGTGAAAGGCCGGTTGCGCGATGCGGCGCAGAGTTTGGAACACGGCCTCGTGTTGGGCCGCGCCTGCATGCCGCCGCACTGGCAGGGCTACACCCTGACGTCGCTGGCATCCGTCGAGTGCCGCCTCGGCGAGCTCCATTCCGTAGCGACACGTCTGAACGAGGCCCAGACGATCTTCACGGGCATCGGCAGCCACTGGGGACTGCTGAACGTGCTATGGCTGCGGGCGATCATGAGCTCGCTGTCTGGCCATGCTGAGAAGTCCATCCGATGGAACAGGAAGCTCGCCAACATTGCCCGCAGGCTCAATGCCACCACCGCGCTTGCAAGCGTGTGCCTCAATCTCGCGGGAGAACTGCTTTACGCGGACCGGCTGGAAGAGGCGCGAGAGTGCGCGGAAGAGGCGACCGCGACGGTGCTAGCGATCGAGGCCAACATGAGCCTGTCGACCACCGTCGTCAACATCCACTGCCTGCTCCATCGCCAGCAAGGCCGCCCAGACGCCGCCGCCGAGCTGCTGTCCCTGCTGCCCCAGCCGGACCGGGTGGAGGACGACGGCTACCTCTGGCAGGCCCATGGTCATGCCGCCATGGCGGCAGGGCGCGTCGACGAGGCGGCCGACTGTTTCTTGCGGGCGGCGGCCGAGTGCCGTCGCCGCGGAGACCGCGCGGCCGAGGCGCCCCTGTTCCCCTGGCTCGTGGAGGCCCTCGTGCGCAGCGGGCGCCTTCCACTTGCAGAGGCCGAACTGGACCGCGCAGACGCGCAGGCCCATCTGCAGGACGAGAACACCACCGCGAACCTGCTGTACCCGCGCGCGCTGCTGGCACGGCGGCGTCAACAGGAACCGGAGACCCAGTCGCTGCTTGCGCGGCTCGCATCCGCGCCGGCTGCGCTGCCCCTCTTCCGGCGGCTGGGGCAGGAGCTGTCGGCGGCATCACCCGGCGAGGCGCAGCGCGAAGCCCCTGTGCCACTGGCGCCGCCCAATGACGCGATGCTTCGGGAGTACCGCTTCGCCAACTGCATGCTCGATGTGGAACGCCGGGAATTGTGGGTCGATGGGCGGCGCCAGAGACTCGCGCCAAAGCCGTTCGACGTGCTCTTGCACCTGTACCGCAATCGTCACCGCCTGGTGACGCAGGACGAACTCCTCGACACCGTGTGGCGCCAGGCAGCCGAGTCACCCGAAGTGGTTGCGCAAGCGATCGCCAGGATTCGCCGGGTGATGCAACGGAGCAAGACGCACGCGGTGCGGGTCAAGACCGTCTATGGCAAAGGCTACGGGCTGGTGGCCGATGCTCGCGCAGTGCCCGAGGAAGACACCGCCGCGGCGCTCCTGTCGGCCCTGCACGGGACTCAGGAGCATCCGCTGGCTGTCGTGCCGCTGGCGAGCGGAGACCTGGGCGCCGGAGCCGCAGATGGAGATCTCGCTTATCCCCTGGAAGTTCTCGGCTACACCCTGGCGGTGCACGCGATGCTGAAGCGCCTGTCCGCCGCAGAAGTGCAGGCGGGCGTCGATGCGGCCACGGCCCCGACGCCAGAGGCCATTGCGGCCGCGATTGGCACCCGCAGTCCTGGCGCGCACGTCCTGTTCGCCCGACTGGCGCGCCGCAAGGAAACATTGACGCTGGAGTACGTGTTGGTGTCGCCCGCGTCCCGCACCGAAGGGAGCATGCACGACCGGTCACCGGCCGCACTCGGCCGGCGGCTGGCCGCACGGCTGCTTCGGCAGCATGCCGGCATCGCAGAGGAGAACGCCCAAGCTGTGGACGAGAGTGACTGGATGACGCAGATGTTTGACCTCGCATCGCGCGCCGCCGAGCAACACCGCCGGAGCGAAGCACTGCATCTGCTGGATGTGGTCCTCGACCAGGATCCCGACCACGATTTGGCGGCGGACCTGAAGGCGCGCATCGAGGCCGGTCTCGGCGAGCTGGAAGGCACGAGCACCTCCACGCCTTGATCGGCTGTCCTAAGCAATCCTTGGGTCATGGCTGTTGCTTCGAAACTTTTTCTGCGAGATGCCTGAATCCTTTCGAACCTCGCACCCCTCCTTGCCTGCGATGCCCGCTGTGCTCGGGCAGCACGAGGTGAAGACATGCTGTATCGCAAGAACGTGGGATCGAAGGAAGGCTGGGGCCGTGTGCTGCTCGGTGCGCTGATCGTGGCCGGCTCGCTCATGCAGTTGGGCACAACACCGCTGGGTCTTGCATTGGCTGCCAGCGGCGTGTTCACCGCGCTGACCGGGCTCTTCGGCTACTGCCCGGCCTGTGCGATGGTGGGCCGCAAGCTGCCGCCGGGCGGCCCCCGGTGACTCGCGTCGACGGCGTGATGTTCGCCGCCGCCCACGCCGGCGACCCGGTGGCGCTGGAGCAGGTGCTGCGTGAGCTGCAGCCCGATATCCGCCGTTATGCGCGCCGGCAATGCCACCGCACCTCGTCGATCGAAGACGTGGTGCAGGAAGCGCTCATCGTGCTGTACCGGCGCATGGGGAGCGTGCGTGACCCGCTGGCGGTGGCGGGCTGGGTCTTTCGCGTCGTCACGCGCTTGTGCATGCTGCCGGTGCTGGGGCTGATTCGCGGTGCCGAGGAGCTGACCGATCGGCACGAGGCCGCGCACTTCGCGCAGGTGCCGCAAGACGAGCTGCGCATCGACCTGGTTCGTGCGCTCGAATCGCTGCCTGCGATCTACCGCGAAGTGATCTTGCTGCGCGACATGGAGCAGCTCACCATCAGCGAGGTGGCCGACCATCTAGGCATCACACGCGAGGCGTGCAAGAGCCGCATTCACCGCGGGCGCGCACTGATGCGCGAGTACCTGCAGGCCGACGCGCCGCGAGGCGTCCGTGCCTGAACAAAGTGCTTGGCCATCAGCTTGGCGAGACCGTTGCCAACGCAGAGAATGTTCACGACTTCCAAGGGAGAACCGAACATGCTCAAAGGCTCATGTCTCTGCGAATCCGTTCAATGGCAGTTCGATGGCATGCCCGAGTCGGCGACGGCGTGCAACTGCACGGCCTGCCGCCGGTATGGCGTGCTGTGGGCCTATGACTACGAGCGCGAAGGCATCAACGTCTCCGGCGCCACCAAGGAGTACGTTCGCGGAACGGCGCTCGGCTTTCACTTCTGCCCGGAGTGCGGCTGCGTCGCCTACTGGCGCGCGCTGGAGGCCGATGAAAAAGGCCGCCGCCGGATGGCGGTGAACCTGCGGTTGACGGAGCCGGGGCCTATTGCTCACCTCCCGATCGACCACTTCGACGGCTTGGACTCATGGGACGACTTGCCGCGGGATGGGCGCTGCATCCGAGACCTGTGGTTCTGATTCCCTCCGCCAGTCATCGCAGACCGTGACCTGGGTCACGGCGCTGCGGAGAACCCGGGCTTGACGGCCCTGGCGAGACAACCGACAAACGATTCAGTCGTGCCCACGGCTCGGGCTCAGGGCGTCGCCTTCGGCCCGCAACGCATCGAGATCGATCCATTCGCCTGTTCATGCCTGGTTTCACACTGCATCTGCGTGACCAGCGCGGCCCCTGCCGATGGTTCGTGGCGTGGGTGAGGGCTTGGGTGCTCGCTGTGTGTTGCCTGGCAAGCGGGGTCGTCGCTGCGCAGGCTTTGCCGCTGCGCTATCACCTGCAGTCCGACGGGCTCTCGAACCTGGCGGTCACGGCACTCGTGCAGCACCCCGACGGTCGGCTGTGGATCGGAACCGAGAACGGCCTCTATCGCCACGACGGGATGCGGATCGAACGCGTGGACGACGTGGAAGCCGCCATGGGCACCCGGCACATCACGGCCTTGTTGGGTGACGAGCAAGGCGGCCTGTGGGTGGGCACCGAAGAAGCCTTGTTTCATTGGAGCGAAGACCGGCTGGTGCCGGTGAGGGCTGGCTCTGTGGGCATCTCAGTGAGGCAGGGCCAGGCCATGGCGATGACGCCCGATGGCGTGGCGCTGGTCGTGTCCGAAGGCGGCCTACTGGCGGTGCAGCGCGATGCTGCGGCTGGCGTGTGGCGCGCAAGACCTGCGCTGCCCGAGGCGGCGTTGCGCAGCGAGCCTGCGCTGGCGTCGATCCATTCGGTGCTGGTCGATGCCGACGGCGCGTGGTGGCTGGGCTGCGACCACAAGCTCTGCCGCTGGAAAGACGGTGCGCTGGAATCTTGGGGCGAGGGGCAGGGCCTGGGCTTTTCACGCTGGGCCGGCCTGCTGCGGGCCAGCGACGGCGCCCTGTGGGTGCGCAGCCAGGAGCAGGTGCTTCGCCGCCCGGCTGGCGCCCAGGCGTTCGAAGACGTGACGCCGCGCGACCTCAGCCAGGGCACGGTCCACAGGCAGCAGCCGTTGGTTGAAGACAGCGACGGCCGCGTCATGACGGAGAGCGACTCGGGGCTGTTGCGATGGTCTGCGGGCCACTGGACGCACTTCGGCGCCGCGCATGGGTTGACGGTCGGTGGCGGCGTGCATGCCATCCTCGTGGACCGGGACCGCGACGTGTGGTTGGGCACCGCAGGGCACGGGCTGGCCCATTGGCGCGGCTACCGCCACTGGAGCAACTGGACGAGCGCGCAAGGCCTGCCCAGCGACGACGTCTGGAGCTTCGTGGACGAAGCGCCCGGCGCGCTGTGGATCGGCACCGGCAGCGGCGCCGTGATGCTGGAGCAGGGCCGCGACGATGCCGCGCGCTTCAGCAAGCCGAGCGGCACCACGCATCAGGTGGGCAGCATCGTGCGAGACGCTGCAGGGATGCGCTGGATGGGCACGTATTCGGGCGAGTTGTTCTACCGCAGGGATGGCTCGCCGTGGCAGCGCGCGGCCACGGGCATGCCGCTCATCTTCAAGCTGCTGCCGGCCACCGACGGCGGCTTGTGGATCAGCACCTACGCCGGCCTGTACCGCATGGAACCAGGCAGCACGCGGCAGGCCGGGGCTGCGCCGCACAAGGTGGACCTGAAGATGAAGGCGCCTCCGGCCATCTACACCGCGTGCACGTCACCCGACGGGCAGGCGTGGTTCGGCACCTCCAAGGGCCTGCTCATGCACGACGCGGCGCGTGGCCTCACGCGGCCTGCCATTCAAGGGCTGCCGAAGGAGCTGTCCATCGAGAAAATCGTCTGCGGAGCGGACGGCACGCTGTGGATTGCCGGTGCGCAGAGCAACCGCATGTGGCGGCTGCGCGGCACGCCGGAGGGCTGGCAGGCCCAGGCCTTGAACCCGAGCATCCTCGGGCGGCGCAACGTGATGGGCTTGCTGGTCGATCGCCGCGCGTGGCTGTGGGTCACCACCGACGATGGCGTGGCGGTCTGGAACGGCCGTCAGTGGCGCCGCTTCGACGAGAGCAATGGCCTCGTGTGGAGCGACTGCAACCAGAACGCGCTGCATGAAGACGCCGCGGGCAACATCTGGATCGGCACCAGCCGCGGGGTCAGCCAGGTGCTGCGGCCCGAGCTGCTGTTCGTGCCGGCCCGGCTGGAGCTGCACATCACGAGGGTGCACCATCAGGGCCGTGCCCAGCCCATCGACCAGCCGTGGACGGCCGAGCGCTCGACGGCGCCGCTGGAGATCGAGTGGACCGTGCCGGCCTTCGCCAATCGGTCGGCCCAGCGGGTGCTCTACCGCTTGCTCGGCCTTGGCGAACAGTGGAACGCCGCGCAGCACGACAACATCAGCTTTGCGGCGCTGCCGGCCGGCCGCTACACCTTCGAAGCTGTCGCGGAGAACCTGGACACGGGGCAGAAGTCGGCGCCGGTCTCCATCGGCTTCGAGATCCTGCCGCCGTGGTGGCTCAACCCATGGCTTCTGGCGGCCTACATGCTGATGGCCGCAGCGCTCCTCGCGCTCGCGTACCGCTGGCGGGTGCGCCTGCTGATGAGGCGACAGCGTGAGTTGGAGAGCCTGGTCAGCTCGCGCACCGCGGAGCTGGAGATCTCCTACGAACGCATGCGCACGCTCGCGCTGACCGACGGTCTCACCGGCGCGATGAATCGCCGAGCCATCATGGAGCTGGCCGCCCGCGAGCTGGCGCGCGCCGCGCGCGGCGAGGTGCCGGTGGCCTTCGTGCTGCTGGACGTAGACCACTTCAAGCGCATCAACGACACGCATGGGCACCTGGCAGGCGATGCCGTGCTCAAGCAACTGGCGGAGCGCCTGCACGGCGTGATGCGTGCCTACGATGCATTCGGGCGCTACGGCGGTGAAGAGTTCTTGCTGGTGCTGCCCGGGTTGTCGCTGGCTGCCGAAGAGGGTATGCGCCGCGTCGAAGCGATCCAGCGCAGCATTGCTCAACAACCCTTCGACCTTGGGAACGGCCAGGAGATGACGGTGACCTGCAGCGCCGGTGCGGTGGGAGCGCTCGCCGGCGAGACGAGCGCGCTTGAAGCGCTGATCGACCGGGCCGACGCTGCGCTCTACAACGCCAAGCGCGACGGGCGAAACCGCGTGGCGATGGCCGAGAAGAGCTGACGCTTACGGTGCCAGCTGGGCGCGGATCTCGCCGCCCTTGTTGGTTTCGCTGTGGACGTTGACGTACAGCTCGCCCGCCTTGAAGCTCTTCAGCTGATCGGCGGTGAGCTTGATGCCGGCCGGCACCGACCAAGTGGCACCGTCGTCGCCCTTCGTCAGCGGGATGGCGACGGGACCGTTCTTGCCAGCTGGGGCCACGTGGATGTGCGCCATGGTGCCCTGGACGCCGGTGGTCTTGATGCTGCCGCTCATCGTGCCATCGTCGGACACGGTGATGCTGCCGCTGCCGGTGGCCGCGGTGGTGACGGCGGGGACTTCATTCGCGCCCGAGAGCTTGAGGTCGGCAGCTTGCGCGAGGCTGGTCAGCAGGCCGAATGACAGCGTGGCGACCATGGCCAGTGCGGGGCGCGAAATGTGGTGGATGTTTTTCATGCGTCTCTCCGTTGAGTGGTGGATGCTTGCGGGCCGAAGCCGCCGCGATGATGCGCGCGGCCGAGCTGCCATCTGCAATAGGCGCTTCGGTGGCAGGGGAATGCCGCGCGAAGCGCCGAATCCATCAAGGTCGGGAGAAGAGCGGGCTTGCAGGAGCGGCAGCGGTGCGTCAAACGTCCAGCACGACCTCGAAGCCGCCATAGATCATCCGCTTGCCGTCGAAGGGCATCTCCATGCTTGCGAAGCGCTTGTCTTCCATCACCTTCTTCATGCCGACGTCGCGCGCCTGTTTGTCGCGCCAGGCCACCCACGAGAAGACGACTGTTTCATCGCTCTTGCGTTGCACGGCCAGGGGGAAGGAGGTCAGCTTGCCGTCGGGCACGTCATCGCCCCAGGCTTCGACGACGGAGAGTGCGCCATGCTCCTTGAAGACCGCGGCGGCAGTCCGGGCATGCTGCACGTACATCTCCTTGTTGGCGGTGGGTACGGCGACGACGAATCCATCGATGTAGCTCATGTGGTTTCCTTTCAGTGGTTGGCGGCACTGCAAGTGAACGTGCCGTGTCTGTATGACGAACGAGCGGCGTCGAGATCGACGTGCGCTCGCAAAAATATTGTCCCGCTCAGGGGTGCGCGCGAGACGGGTATACCCGGATGTGTCGGGTGACACGCCGCGATGTTCAGGACTCCTACAAGCGGTGAAGAACCTGTCCGATTGGCGCTGCGCACCGATCGGCGGATAACTGAACCAGGGCCTCAGTCGGGGCTCGTTTCACTTGAAAGGAGACCGTCATGAATACTGCCACCGCAGACCACACCGTCATCTCGTCGGAGCGCGTCGAAGGCACCTCGGTGTACAACGCCGACGGTGAAAAGCTGGGCTCGATCGACGACCTGATGATCGACAAGGTATCGGGCCAGGTCCGTTATGCCGTTCTCGAATTCGGCGGCTTCCTGGGCATGGGAACCGACCGCTATCCGCTGCCCTGGAACATGCTGAAGTACGACACCGACCTCGAAGGCTATGTGGTTCCGCTCGACAAGTCGCGCCTCGAAAAGGCGCCTCGCTACGGGCAGAACGACACGCCCGACTACACGAGCGAGTACGCACGCAGCGTGAACGACTTCTACGGCGTGCGCTGGTAATCGGCGCCATGGCTTGCGCGGAACAACCATGACCATACCCAGCCAAGCCTCGGGCGACATCGGGGCGCCCTCGCCGGCGCCCGATGTCGTGCCGCTCCCCGTAGGGCCGAACGTCGAGCCGACGAAAGGGCCGGACGTGGCGCCGCTGCCCGACGGCCCGGAGATCACGCAGCCTTCTGAACCCGAAGTCGCGCCGGGGCCCGACGTGCCCGAGATCACACCACCCACGGGAGGGTTGTGACTGTTGCTTAACTGAAGGCGGGCGGATGATCGTTTCCCGCCTACTGACAGGAGATGACGATGGAACGCAGGCTGCATCTGCTCGAGTCGTTCGACGCCAAGGGATCGGACGGCAACACCTACCACGTGCGCGGCTACGAACAGCTGGTTCGTGACCCGACGGCACCTGACGTCGTGGAACGTTGGGAGCCGACCGGGGTCGCGGAATACCGGCTCGACGACGGCCGGCCCGTGGCCGAAACGCGCGACGGGACGATGCGAATCATCGATTCGGGAGTGGAACTCTCGAAGTAAGCGCGGCGTCGTTGTTGACGCATCGCCCCATGCCCTTGGCCGCGCGTAGCATCAATGCCACTTTGGCAATGATGCAGGCGCATGGATGGCGAGCTTCGACGAACGGATCGTGAATGGCATCAGTGTGCTGTCGGCCATCATCGACAGCGGCACGTTTGCGGCTGCGGGCGAAGTGCTCAACATGTCGCAATCGGGTGTCAGCCGCGCGATTGCAAGGCTGGAGGGGCGGCTCGGCATTCGCCTGCTCGAACGCACGACCCGCTCGGTCGGACTGACCGAAGAAGGCCGGCGCTTCTACGAACAGGTGGCGCCCTTGCTGGCGGGCCTGGAAGAGGCCGCCGCTTCGGCTGCCCAGAGCACGACGGCCGTGCGTGGCCGGCTGCGCGTGAACATCGACCCGTACTTCTCGCGCTTGATCCTGGGGCCACTGCTCGGCACCTTTCTCGAGGCCTATCCACAGCTGTCGCTCGAACTCATCACCCGAGACCAGGTGGGCGACCTGGTGGCCGATGGCTTCGACCTCGCCGTGCGCTTCGGCCACCCCCGCCCGTCGACGCTGATCGCGCGCAAGCTGATCGACACCCGCATGCTGACGGTCGCGTCGCCGGCCTACCTGAAGCGGCACGGCCACCCGCAAGACCCACGCGAATTGGAAAGCGGGGGGCATGTCTGCATCCAGTTCCGCGACCCGGAAACCGGCCGCCCTTATCCGTGGGAGTTCCACAAGAAGCGCAAGAAGCTGGTGTTCGACCTGAGCGGGCAGCTCACGGTCAACGACGCCGGCACGCTCTACAGCGTGTGCCTCGCCGGCCATGGCATGGCGCAGGTGATGGACCTGGGCGTGGAGCCGATGCTGGCCGACGGCCGGCTGGTCGACGTGTTTCCCGACTGGCCCGACGAGCGATTCCCGCTCTATGCCCTGCATCCATCGCGTTATCACCTGCCGGCCAAGACGCGCGCTTTCATCGAATTCATCACCTTGCTGCTGCGATAGGTCAGCACATTGGTTGATGACGTCGRAGCATGGGTGAAATGACACCCATGCTATTGAGAAATGAGGGGCCGGCGCCCAGACTTCTTGCACCGCGGCAGTGGTCGCTCAAGTCAAGGAATCTGGAATGTTCGCCATCACAGGAATCACGGGGCAGGTGGGCGGTGCGGTTGCACGCGCACTCATCGCTGCCGGCAAGAGCGTTCGCGCGGTTGTGCGCGACGCCGACAAAGGGCAGGCGTGGGCGCAGCAAGGTTGCGAAGTCGCCCTCGCCGCGCTGGATGACACCGAGGCGCTGAAGAAGGCGTTCGCAGGCGCCGAGGGCGTGTTCTTCCTGCTGCCACCGGTGTTCGACCCGTCACCCGACTTCGATGAGGCACGCCGTGTCATCGCCGCCGTGCGCGAGGCGCTGATGGCTGCGCAGCCGGGCAAGGTCGTCTCGCTGTCGACCATCGGCGCGCAGTCGACGCGGCCCAATCTCTTGCAGCAGCACACCCTGCAAGAGCAGGCCTTGGGCGCGCTGCCGCTGCCGATCACCTTCCTGCGTGCAGCGTGGTTCATGGAGAACTCGGCATGGGACGTTGCCTCGGCCCGCACGACCGGTGTGGTCCCGAGCTTCCTCTATCCGCTGGACAAGCCGCTGCCGATGGTCGCCACAGCAGACGTCGGCGAGGTGGCGGCCGATCTGCTGCAGGAGAACTGGCAAGGCAAGCGTGTGGTCGAACTCGAAGGCGCGCGGGTGACACCGAACGACGTGGCGGCCGGCTTGGCCCGCGTGCTGGGACGCGAGGTGCGCATGCAGGTCGTGCCCCGCGCCACCTGGGAGGGCCTGTTCAAGGCCCAGGGCATGAAGAACCCGATGCCGCGTATCCAGATGCTTAACGGCTTCAACGAGGGCTGGATCGATTTCGAAAGCGACGCACGCGCCACGCGCAAGGGCATCGTGCCGCTGGACTCGGTGCTGCGCGAGCTGGTCGCCCGCGCAGGGTGAGTGCGCGTCAGGCGATGCCGGCGCGCTCCAGCATGGCGTGCAGCAACACGTTGCAGCCGGCGGTGATGTGCTCGGGCTTCGCGTCTTCGATCTCGTTGTGGCTGATGCCGTCCTTGCAGGGAATGAAGATCATCCCGGCAGGTGCGAGCTTCGCCATGTAGACCGCGTCGTGACCCGCGCCTGACACGGCACGCATGTTGGAGTAGCCGAGCTTCTCAGCTGCCTTGGCGACCGCCTGCACGCAGTCCGGATGAAACGGCTGCGCGCTGTAGGCCGAGACGGGCGTGATCTCGATCGGCAGGCCGCTGTCGGCACTGAGCTTCGCTGCGATGGCGCGGATGTCGGCGTCCATCGCGTCGCACAGCGCGTCGGTGGCGTTGCGCATGTCGATCGAGAACTTCACGCGGCCGGGGATCACGTTGCGGCTGTTCGGGAACACCTGCACCATGCCCACCGTGCCGCGGCCATGTGGCGGGTGGCGATGGGCGCAGGCCACCACCTCTTGCATGAGGTGGGTGGCGACCTGCAGCGCGTCCTTGCGCAGCGCCATGGGCGTCGGGCCGGCGTGGGCTTCCATGCCGGTGACGACGCAGTCGTACCAGCGAATGCCGAGCACGCCGGTCACCACGCCGATGGTCTTGTCGTTGTCTTCGAGGACGGGGCCTTGCTCGATGTGCGTTTCGAAGTAGCAGCCGATCGGGTGCGCGCCCGGTTCTTCTGGGCCGATGTAGCCGATGCGTTCGAGCTCACCCTTCACCGTCTTGCCTTCGGTGTCGGTGGCGGCATAGGCGTGTTCGAGCGTGAAGGCCTTGGCGAAGACGCCCGAGCCCATCATCACCGGCACGAAGCGCGAGCCTTCTTCGTTGGTCCAGAACGCGACCTCGATCGGTGCTTCGGTTTCGATGCCGTGGTCGTTCAGCGTGCGCACGACCTCGATGCCGGCGAGCACGCCGTAGTTGCCATCGAACTTGCCGCCGGTGGGCTGGGTGTCGATGTGGCTGCCCGTCATGATCGGCGGCAGGCTGTTGTTGCGGCCGGGGCGGCGCATGAAGCCATTGCCGATCTTGTCGATGGTGACCGTCATGCCGGCCTCGCGCGCCCAGCCGGTGACGAGGTCACGGCCTTGCTTGTCGAGGTCGGTGAGCGTGAGTCGGCACACGCCGCCCTTGGGCGTGGCACCGATCTTCGCGAGCTCCATCAGCGAGCCCCAGAGGCGGCTGCCGTCGATGCGCAGGTCGTCGAGCTTTGTCTTGGTCTTCATGTCCATGTCTTGCTCCTATCGCGCCACGGCAGTCGGCGCCAAGTCTTGCGTGCGTTTGGTGACGGCTTGGAAGTTCGGCCCGAACGGCGGGCGCTTCAGGTAGCGGCCGGCACCTGCCACCGCGCGCAGGTCACCATCGGCCCACACCAGCTTGCCCTGGCTCAGCGTGTGCGTGGCGAGGCCCCGCACCTTGCGGCCCTCGAAGATGTTGAAGTCGCCCTTGGAGAACTGCGTCTTCACCGAGACGGTCTTGGTTGCGGCCGGGTCCCAGAGCACGAGGTCGGCGTCGGCACCTTCGACCACGCAGCCCTTCTTCGGGTACAGGTTGAAGAGTTTGGCGCAATTGGCCGAGGTGATCGCGACGAACTCGCTCGGTGTGAGCCGGCCGGTGTTGACGCCGGCATCCCAGATCACCTGCATGCGGTCTTCGATGCCGCCACAGCCGTTGGGGATCTTCGCGAAGTTGTCTTTGCCAGCCGCCTTTTGCGGGGCGCAGAACACGCAGTGGTCGGTGGCCGTGGTGTGCAACTGGCCCGACTGCAAACCGCGCCACAGCGCCTCCGAGTGGCCCTTGGGCCGGAACGGCGGGCTCATCACGTAGGCCGCGGCAGTGGCGAAATCAGGATGGCGATACACGCTGTCGTCGAGCACCAGGTGCCCGGCCAACACCTCGCCATAAACGCGCTGGCCACGCGCACGCGCACGGGCGATGGCCTCGGCCGACTCGATGCAGCTCACGTGCACGATGTAGATCGGCACGCCCAGCACGTCGGCAATCGCGATCGCGCGGTTGGCGGCTTCGCCTTCGACCATCGGCGGGCGGCTCAGCGGGTGGCCTTCGGGGCCGGTGATGCCCATCTTCGCCACCTCTTGCTGCAGCAGGTAGACGAGCTCGCCGTTCTCGGCGTGCACCGTGGGCATGGCGCCGAGTTCGAGCGAGCGCTTGAAGCTGTTCACCAGCGTCTCGTCGTCGCACATGATGGCGTTCTTGTACGCCATGAAGTGCTTGAAGCTGTTGATGCCTTCTTCATGCACCAGTGTGCCCATGTCCTTGTGAACGCTGTCGCTCCACCAGGTGACGGCCACGTGGAAGCCGTAGTCGCCTGCCGACTTCTCGGCCCAGCCGCGCCAGTTCCGGTAGGCGTCCATCAGCGGCTGCTGCGGGTCGGGAATCACGAAGTCGATGATGCTGGTGGTGCCGCCGGTGAAGCCAGCTGCGGTGCCGGTGAAGAAATCATCGGCCGCCACCGTGCCCATGAAGGGCAGCTGCATGTGGGTGTGCGGGTCGATGCCGCCGGGCATCACATAGCGGCCGCCGGCATCGAGCACTTGCGCGCCGGTGGGCGCTTCGAGCGCGGTGCCGACTTGCGCGATGTGGCCATCGCTCACCAGCACATCGGCTCGGAATTCGCGGTCGGCGTTGACGACGGTGCCGCCGCGGATCAGCAGGGTGGACATGATCGGTTCTCCTGTGGCGAAACTGCGTTGTACTCCAAGCAGGGACTGCTTGTGTAGTTCAGGCCGGCTGAGCCACGCGCATGGGGTTGTTCGGGTGCGCCGTCCAGTTGGCCGGCTGCGCGACGACGGCCTGGCCGGTGCGGGCATCGACCTCGCCCGGCACCAGCGTGCGCAGCGTGATGCACTCGGGTACCGGGCACACCGTGACGCACAGGTTGCAGCCCACGCACTCGTCTTCCTTCACCTCGAAGTGGCGCTTGCCGTCTTTCGTGGCGGTGATGGCCTGGTGCGAGGTGTCTTCGCACGCGATGTGGCAGCGGCCGCACTCGATGCACTTGTCCTGGTCGATCACGGCCTTGCTGATCGAGTTGAGGTTGAGGTACTGCCAGTCGGTGATGGTGGGCAGCGCGCGGCCCTGGAAGTCGGCGGTGGTCTTGAAGCCCATGCTGTCCATGTATTCGGACAAGCCGTCGGCCATCTCCTGCACGATCTTGAAGCCGAAGGTCATGGCCGCGGTGCAGACCTGCACGTTGGTGGCGCCGAGCGCGATGAAGTCGAGCGCGTCGCGCCAGCTGCCCACGCCACCGATGCCCGACACCGGCAGGCCGGCCATCTCAGGCGAGCGGCCGATCTCAGCCGTCATGTGCAGCGAGATCGGCTTGACCGCCGGGCCGCAGTAGCCGCCGTGCGAGCCCATGCCACCGGTGGACGGGCTCATCGCGAGCGTCATCGGGTCGACGCCCATGATGGAGTTGATGGTGTTGATGAGGCTCACCGCGTCGGCACCACCGCGCTTCGCGGCCAGCGCCGGCGGCAGGATGTTGGCCACGTTGGGCGTGAGCTTCACGATAACCGGAAGCTTGCTGTAGTGCTTGCACCATTCGGTGACCATCTGGATGTACTCCGGCACCTGGCCCACCGCAGCGCCCATACCGCGCTCGCTCATGCCGTGCGGGCAGCCGAAGTTGAGCTCGACGCCGTCGCAGCCGGTGTCTTCCACACGGGCGAGGATGGCTTTCCATGCGCTCTCGTTGCACGGCACCATCAGCGAGGCGACCAGTGCGCGGTCGGGCCACAGGCGCTTGACCTCGCGCATCTCGTCGAGGTTGGTCTGCAGCGGCCGGTCGGTGATCAGCTCGATGTTGTTGAAGCCGAGCAGCTTGCGGTCGGGCGTGAGCAGCGCGCCATAGCGCGGCCCGTTCACGTTGACGACGGGCGGTCCCTCTTCGCCGAGCGTCTTCCAGACCACTCCCCCCCAGCCGGCCTCGAAGGCACGGTTGACGTTGTAGGCCTTGTCGGTGGGCGGCGCGCTGGCGAGCCAGAACGGGTTGGGGCTGGTGATGCCGGCGAAGGTGTTGCGCAGATCGGCCATGGGTTTGATCTCCTCAGATGGGTTCAGCAGCGAGCGTGACGTGGATGGCCGCGTGAATGGCTTTAGCGGCGCGCTTGCCGTCTTCCACCGCCTCGACGGTCAGGTCACGTCCACCGGCACGGCAGTCGCCGCCAACGTAGAGCTTGGCCACGCCGGTGCGGCCGTCGATGTCTGCGACCACGCGGCCGCCTTGCAGCGTGAGGCCGCTGTCGGCGAGAACGCCGTCGTCGAGCTTCTGGCCGATGGCCTTGAGCACCACGTCGGCGGCAAAGGTCTCGCCAGTGCCGTCGGCGCGCACGAAGCGCACGCCGCTGACAGCGTCGCAGCCGGTGATCTCGGATGGTGCCAGCCCGTAGTGCAGCGTGACGCCGTTCTTCTGCGCCCACTCGCGCTCTTCGAGCGAGGCCGACATGGACTCGGGCCCGCGGCGGTAGACCATGTGCACGTCATCGGCGCCGAGCAGCTTGCTCTGCACGGCAGCGTCGACGGCCGTCATGCCGCCACCGATCACGACGACGCGGCGGCCGACGGGCAGGGCAGCCACGTCAGCGCTCTGGCGCAGTTCGGCGATGAAGGCCACGGCGTCGCGCACGCCGGAAAGGTGCTCGCCGGGGATGCCGAGTTGCGGCGTGCGGCCCAGGCCGATGGCGAGGTAGACGGCGTCGAAGCTGTCGTTCAACGTCTTGAGCTGTGTCGCCTGTTCGAGTCGCCAATTCAGCCGCAGCGAGATGCCGCCGATCTGCATCAGCCAGTCGAGCTCGGCTTGCGCGAAACCGCCTGCCATCTTGTAGCTGGCAAGGCCGTATTCGTTGAGACCACCGCCGGCGGCCTGCGCGTCGTGGATGACGACGTCGTGCCCCAGCCGCGCGAGCGTGAAAGCGCACGCGAGGCCAGCCGGCCCGGCGCCGACGACGGCGATGCGGCGGCCAGTGGGTGCCGCGCGGGTGAAGAGGGCGGTGACCGGCTTGTCCATCACCGCGTCGACCGCGTAGCGCTGCAGGCGGCCGATCTCGACTGGCTTGCCTTGCTGCGTGGTGCGCACGCAGACCTGCTCGCACAGCACCTCGGTCGGGCAGGCGCGGGCGCAGGTGCCGCCCAGCGGGTTGGCTTCGAGGATGGTGCGCGCCGCGCCGCGCAGGTTGTCGTCGGCGATGCGCTTGATGAAGCTGGGCACGTCGATGCCGGTGGGGCAAGCATCCATGCAGGGCGCGTCGTAGCAATACAGGCAGCGCTCGGCCTCGACCAGCGCCTGCGTGCGCGTCAACCGCGGCGTCGCGTCGGCGAAGGCGGCTTCGTACTGTGCCGGTGTGCGCCGGCCGGCGCGGATGTCGGATGACTCGAGCATGGGTTGTGCACTCCTCAGGGGCCGTGCGCACTGGATGCGCACAAAATCTGACCGTTTGGTCAGGATTACGGCGATCGTACGCAACCGCCGTGCCATGGTGTTCGAGGGTTTTGCCGGCTGGCGAAGGCCACAGCCGCACGAAGTGGGTGCGACCCGAGGGTTTGCGAGCGCATCGTCGTCTGGCATGGAACTGGCTTCGATGGTCGAGAATAAGCTGACCATTCGGTTAGGTTCCCTTCATCCCGTGACCACTCCTCCTGAACTCGCCGTGTCGGCGCGCCGCGCAAGCGTCGTCTATCCCTCGGCCGATGCGCCGGTGCATGCTCTGCAAGAGGTCGACCTTGACATCGCTCCCGGCGAATTCGTCTCGTTGATCGGCCCGTCGGGCTGCGGCAAGACCACGCTGTTGCGCGTGATCGCCGACCTCGAGCCCATCAGCGCCGGCACCGTGCTCGTCAACGGCCTGAGCCCGCACGATGCACGGCTGGCGCGTGCCTATGGGTATGTGTTCCAGGCACCCGCGCTCTTCCCGTGGCGCAACGTGCTCGCCAATGTGATGCTGCCGCTGCAGATACAGGGCCGCAGCGCTGACGAATGCAAGTCGGTGGCGATGGAACAGCTCAACCGCGTGGGCCTTGCCGGCTTCGAGCGCAAGTACCCGTGGCAGTTGTCGGGCGGCATGCAGCAGCGTGTGTCGATCGCGCGTGCACTCGGCTTCGAGCCGCGCCTCCTGATGATGGACGAGCCTTTCGGCGCGCTCGACGAGATCACGCGCGACCGGCTCAACGAGCAGCTGCAGCAGCTGTGGCAGCGCGAGAAGCGCACGGTGGTCTTCGTCACGCATTCCATCGCCGAGGCGGTGTACCTGTCCACACGCATCGTGGTGATGTCGCCGCGGCCGGGGCGCATCGTGAAAGACATCCGCTCGCCGCTGCCCGAGACGCGCCACCTCGGCCTGCGCGACACCGCTGAGTTCATCGCCGTGGCCCACGAGGTGCGTGAGGCACTGGGAGACGGCCACCATGAATAGGTTCGGCCCGGTTGCCGCGGTGCTGGGCTTCGTGCTCGTGCTCTGGTATGGCGGCGCAGTCGCGCTGAATGCCAACGGCGTGATCGAGCGCGTGCTGAACGACAAACCGGGCTGGACGGCGAGCGATCTCGTCGCCGAAACCCTCTCGATGGAGCGCCCGGTGCTGCCCGCGCCGCACCAGGTGGCGATCGATCTCTACAGCAGCATCGTCGACTGGCCGCTCGATTCACCGCGCAACCTGCTGTACCACACGGCGGTGACGGCGCAGTCGACCTTGATCGGCTTCGTGCTGGGCACGCTGCTCGGCGTGCTGCTGGCGGCGGCCATCGTTCACTCGCGCACGCTCGACCGCGCCTTGCTGCCGTGGATCGTGGCCTCGCAGACGGTGCCGGTGCTGGCCATCGCGCCCATCGTGCTGGTGATCCTGGGCAGTCTGGGCATGTCGGGCGTGGCGCCCAAGGCAGCGATCGCGATGTACCTCTGCTTCTTCCCGGTGACGGTGGCGATGGTGCAGGGCCTGCGCTCGCCGCAGCGCATCGACACCGAGCTCATGTACACCTACGCCGCCACGCGGCTGCAAGCCTTCTGGATGCTGCGCATGCCGGCGGCGCTGCCGTTCCTGTTTCCGTCGCTGCGCGTGGCCATTGCGGCCGGCCTGGTCGGTGCGATGGTGGCCGAGTTGCCGACCGGCGCGCAGGCCGGCCTTGGTGCGCGGCTGCTCACCGGCTCTTACTACGGCAACACCATCGGCATCTGGTCGGCGCTGGTCTTGTCGGCACTGCTCGGCCTGCTGTTGACGGCGGCGGTGGCCGGTGTGCAGAAGCTCGTGATGCGGGGGCGGCTGGCATGACGGCCATGAACGCGCTCTGGCTGGTGCTGATGCTGGCAGCGGCCGTGTTCAGCGTGCGGCGTTGCGCGGCGATCGAAGGGCCGCGTTGGGCTGGCCCGTTGACGGCGGGTTTGTTCGGCGTGTGGCTGCTCGTGTTCTGGCAGTTCGGTGTCACCGTGTTCGAGGTGCCGCGTGTGTTGCTGCCGGCGCCTTCGGCCATCGCGCAATCGCTTTACGAGCATGCCGGCACGCTGGGGCGCGACTTCGTTCAGACGGTGTTGAAGGCCGTGGTCTCCGGCTGGTTGCTGGGGTCGGCGCTCGGGTTCGCCGTTGGCGTTGCCATCGACCGGCTGCCCTTCCTGCAGCGCGGGCTGCTGCCGGTGGCCTCGCTCACCAGCACCATTCCGCTGGTGGCGGTGGCGCCGATCATGGTGATGTGGTTCGGCTTCGAGTGGCAATCGAAAGCGGCCGTCGTGGTGCTGATGACGTTCTTCCCGATGCTGGTCGCCACGCTGGCCGGGCTGCAGGCTGCTGGGCGGCAGGAGCGTGAGCTGATGCACAGCTATGCCGCGAGCTACCTGCGCACGCTGATCGACCTGCGCTTGCCGTGCGCGGTGCCCTTCATCGTGGGTGCGCTGAAGGTCAACGCCACGCTCGCGCTGATCGGCGCCATCGTTGCCGAATTCTTCGGCTCGCCGACGGTGGGGCTGGGCTTTCGCATCAGCACCGAAGCGGCCCGCATGAACATGTCGCTGGTGTGGGGCGCGATCGTCGTCGCCTCGGTCACCGGCTCGCTGGCCTACGCCTTGCTCGTTCAGCTGGAGCGCCGATGGGCGTTCTGGCACCCTTCGGTGCGCTCGAAGTGAGCGGCACCGGTTTTCATCTCGCGTTTCGTCCCGTTCTTCATATTCCAACCCCGAGGAGTTTCACGATGGTCCGTTCTTCTCTCAAGTTCGCCGTTGCTGCGCTGGCGTTTGCCTGCGCAGCCGGAGCGCACGCCGCTGACAAGTTCACCGTGCAGATGAAGTGGGTGCCGCAGGCGCAGTTCGCGGGCTATTACGTCGCCGCTGCCAAGGGCTACTACAAGGACGAAGGACTCGACGTCACCATCAAGCCGGGCGGCCCCGACGTCTCGCCGGTGCAGGTGCTCGCTGGCAACGGTGCAGACGCCATCGTCAACTGGATGCCTGACGCGCTCGCCGCGCGCGAAGCCGGCGTGCCGCTGGTCAACATCGCGCAGGTCTTCAACCGCTCGGGCCTGATGCTCACCTGCAAGAAGGCCAGCGGCGTGACCAAGCCGGCCGACTTCAAGGGCAAGACGCTCGGCGTCTGGTTCGGCGGCAACGAGTACCCCTTCCTCAACTGGATGGCGAAGCTCGGCCTCAAGCCCGACACCGACATCAAGATCCTGAAGCAGGGCTTCAACGTTGACCCGCTGCTGCAGAACCAGGCCGCCTGCATCTCGACCATGATCTACAACGAGTACTGGCAGGTCGTCGATGCCGGCGTGAAGGAAGCCGATCTCGTGACCTTCTTCTACGAAGACCAGGGCGTGGCTTCGCTCGAAGACGGCCTCTACGTGCTCGACAGCAAGCTGAAGGACCCGGCCTTCGTCGCGCGTGCTGCCAAGTTCCTGCGCGCTACGCTGAAGGGCTGGAACGACGCGGTGAAAGACCCGGCCGGCGCGGCCAAGATCGTCGTGGCCGCCGACCCATCGGGCAGCGCCACGGTGAAGGTGCAGCAACGCCAGATGGAAAACGTGGCCAAGCTGATCACGACCGCCGGCACGCCGAAGATCGGCTACCTGGAGCCGGCCGCCTATGAGCGCACGGTGAAGGTGCTGCTGGCTGCCGGCAGCTCACCCGTCATCAAGAAGGACCCGGGCCCCGCCGGCTACAGCCACGCGGTGTGGGAAGCAGCCACGAAGAAATGACGAGCCCCAGGCCACCGTTGCGCGGTGTCCGCTCCCCGAAGGGAGCAAAAGAACCCGGGGCGACCCGGCGTTCTCTGGTGGCACCCGACAAGGTGGAGCCCGCCGGCCAGATCCGGCAGGCGAATCGTGAACGCATCCTCGGCGCGGCGGAGAAGGTCTTCGCCCGCGCCGGGTTCAACGGCGCCACCATGGCCGCCATTGCCGAGGGCGCCGAGCTGCCCAAGGCCAATCTGCACTACTACTTCGGCAGCAAGCACGATCTCTACCGAGAGGTGCTTGCCGGCACGCTGCGCGACTGGCTGGTGCCGATGGACGTGATGACGGCCGAGGCCGAGCCGGCCGAAGCGCTGGCCAGCTACATCCGCGCCAAGATGGCGATGTCGGCCGAGCGGCCCGACGCCTCGCGCGTGTTCGCCAACGAGCTGCTGCACGGCGCGCCGGTGCTGGGCGACCTGATGCGCAGCGAACTGCGCAAGCATGTGGAGCGGCAGGCCAAGGTGATCCGCGGCTGGATTGCCGCCGGCCGCATGGCCGAGGTCGACGTGGAGCATCTCTTCTTCACGATCTGGGCCGCCACCCAGACCTATGCCGATTTCGACGTGCAGGTGCGCGCCGTGCTCGGCCGCAGCAAACTGACCCGCCGCGACCACGAGCGCGCCACGGCGCATGTGGTGTCGCTGGTGCTGCGAGGGTGCGGCTTGTCGCCAGCGACAGGCGTCGAGCCGAGCCGCTGAGGTCCCGCGGGCGGCGTGCCTGCGTGCACGCCGTGACAACTGTGTCGGAGCCGACACATGGCGATATCTGCTGAACACACACTGAGGCGACGATCTAGGCTCCCGCAGGTGCGGGCCGCGCGCGGCCCGCACTCGATGACGTTGGAGCCGCAATGGACGGCCATCACCGATGCGCTGTCACCGATCGAGGAGTCGCCTCAACAATGAACACAAGAGCAAACGCCGCAAGATCCGACGCAGCGATGGAGCTGGAGCACCTGCAAGCGCTGGTGTGCGAAATCGAGAGCCTCGCGCAGCGCTCGCTGGCAGAGCGAGGCGAGGTGGTCACGCTCGCCTGGTTGCGCGGGATCGTCCACCGGGTTGAGCATCTGGAGACGGCCTGGCGTAACACGCTGCCGTCGACGCCCAAGACGACCCCGGAGCAGCAACGGCGCGGCTACGACACCGCCAATTCGGCGCGGCCGCGCCAAAGTTCCAGGATGGGCATGGCCTAGCCATGCCCGGCATTTCTCACTTCACGATGGACGAGTGCGAACGGCCCTGCAGCATGTTGCCAACCTCAGCAGCCCCCGGCTCACACCGCC
The DNA here is from genome assembly GCF_056403575.1 of Rhizobacter sp. P2_G4. Classification (NCBI taxonomy): domain Bacteria; kingdom Pseudomonadati; phylum Pseudomonadota; class Betaproteobacteria; order Burkholderiales; family Sphaerotilaceae; genus Rhizobacter; species Rhizobacter sp. P2_G4. Next base: position 432,039 of record NZ_JBFUFG010000003.1, read on the forward strand.
GCTTCGGCGCGGGAGACGGGCGGCATGAACATGTAGCCCTCGCTGCGCACGGTGCGGATCAGCTCGGTGCGGTCCTTGCCGAACACGAGCTTGCGGCGCAGGCGGCTGATCTGTACGTCGATGACGCGATCGCAGGCTTCGCTGTCCGAGCCGAGCACGTAGTCGAGCAGCTGATTGCGCGTCAGCACGCGCCGCGGGTGTTGAAGAAACGCACGCAGCAAGCGGAACTCGCCGTCCGAGAGGGTGACTTCGTTGCTCGATGGATCGTGCAGCAGGCGCGACATCAGATCGAGGCGCCAGCCGGCGAAATGCAACGTGTGGCCGTCGTCCGACGACGCGGGAGCGCCGGCCTGCGGTGCTGCAGTGGTGGCCGCAGGGGCAGACGTTCGCCGCAGAACCGTGCGGATGCGCGCCAGCAGTTCTCTCGGGTTGCAAGGCTTGGCGAGATAGTCTTCTGCGCCGACTTCCAGGCCGACGATGCGGTCGATGTCGGTGCCAACGGCCGACAGCATGATGACCGGAGGCCCGCCGCTCTTCTGCAGCCCCTTGAGTGCGGTGAGCCCGTCTTCGCCGGGCATCATCACGTCGAGCACGATCAGCGCAAACTGGCTTTGCGCGAGCTTGCGGCGCATCTCCATCGGGTCGCCAGCGGTGTCGACCTGGAACCCGTGCTTCTCGAGGAAGGAAGAAACAAGGCTGCGGATGCCCTCGTCGTCATCGACAATGAGAATTCGCGTGGCACTGCTCGAGACCGGAAGGATGGCGTTCATGCCGCGAAAATACCAGACCTCGCCGACCCTGCGTGACCACGAGCCCGCACACAGCGGCAACAAAGGTGTGGAAGTGACATCTGCTTCACGTCGGTGGCCCGGGCCGCCGCTCGCGTTGCAGATCATGGGCCTGCTGCTCGGCGGGCTGGTCGTGGCGCAGCTGGTGACGCTTGCGCTCACGCTGTTGCTGCCGCCCGAGCCACAGCCGCAATACAACCTGAACGACATCGCCCGCGCGCTGTCGGGCTCGGTGATCGAAGCGCGTGGCGCGAGGCCGCTGCAGCGCGTGATCCAGGCAGAGCCTCCCGAGCTGACCGGTCCCGGCTGGCTGACCTCGGAGCGTTCGCGACGCGATCTTGCCGGGCTGCTCGGTCGCGGCGAGCCCGACGTGCAGCTCTACTTCTTCACGCCGCTGCCGTTCGCGGGCACGGCCCGGCCCGCGTTGCAGGTGGAAGCCGAGCAAGAGCTTGCGCCGCAACGGCGCAGCGCGGAGTGGCTCTATGACGACGCCGCTGCGCCGCGCATCATGCGCGCGGACTACCAGATCGCGCAGGCCCGCCCCATGCCGTCGCCGGGGAGCCCGCCGGCTGCTCCGACGCCTGCGCCATCGCCCGGAACGCCGCCGGGTACGCCAGGCACCCCGGGCGTACGGCCGGGCTTCAACCCGCCTTTGTTTCCTGGGCCACTGTTCCCGTCCCCCTCGTTCCCGAGGCCGAGCTTCCCTGCGCCGGGCCTGCCTTCTCGCGCGGCCGCTCCCGGCGACGCGAAGCCGGGAGCGACGGCGCCTGATGCAACGCAGCCGCCAGTGGCAACTGATGCCGCCGGTGGAGCAGCGCCGGCCCCTGCACCGACGGATTCACTCCCGGGCACGGCCCCAACCACGGAGCAGCCAGCCAATTTGCAGCCACCTCCGGACTCGGTGGCTCCGGGGACCGCGCCCTCCAAGGCAGCCGCCCCGGACGCCACAGCACCCACGATGACCAAAGAGCCATTGGCCCAGGATCGCGTCGCGCCCGGCTCACTCCCTCCGCAGAATTCGCCGCCGCCGATGGGTTCGACTTCCGACGTCAAGCCCGCGCCCACCGAGCGCGCGTTGGCGGCGCCTTCAACCCCGCCACCCATTCCGCAAACCGGCGCTGTCGCACCTCGGCGAACCGACGCGGCGCGCGAACCCCTGCCTGAAGCGACGAACGGGACGGCTCAAGTTCCACCACCAAGCAGTGCGCCGCCGACCCAGTCAACAGGTGCGGCGGATGCTGCCGCACCGGCTGCGGCCACGGTGCCGCCAGCGAGCCCGCCTGAGCAGGGCAGCATGCCCGCCCCGGCCACCTCAACGCTGCCTGGCATCGAGCGCAGCCCTCGCCCGATTGCCATCAGCTCGCCCCTGCGAACGCTGTTCGGCTTCGGGCCCGCGCCGTTCATCGAAGGCGACTTCGTCGCGACCATGCGGATCGCGAACGTGGGCTGGGCCGTGGTGCAGCCGGTACCCGAGCCCTTCCCGAACGCCTGGCAGCGCCGCGTTCTGCTTTGGTTTGTCATTGCGGCCGCGGTGGTGGTGCCGGTGGGCTGGTTGTTCTCGCGCCGCCTGGTCCGCCCCATCGCCGGCTTTGCCGCAGCCGCCGAGCAACTCGGCCGCGACCCGACCGCGCCGATCCTGGCGCTCGATGGGCCGGCAGAAGTCGGCCGCGCGTCCCAGGCCTTCAACCGCATGCAGAGCCGGCTGCACAGCTTCGTCGCTGACCGCACCGCGATGATTGGTGCCATCAGCCACGACCTGCGCACGCCGCTCACGCGCATGCGCTTTCGCATCGAGGACATCCCCGACGAGTTGCGCGAGAACATGCTGAACGAGGTCGAGGAGATGGAGCAGATGATCAGCTCGGTGCTGGCTTTCAGCCGCGACGCGTCGGAGCCGGGCTCGCGCGAGGTGTTGGATCTGTCGAGCCTCGTCGAAGACGTGGTCGAGAACGCGGTGTTCGTCGGCAAGGACGTCACGCTCGAAGCGAGCGAGAAAGCGTCGGTCGAGGTCGACGCGATCGGCATGCGCAGGGTGCTGGGCAACCTGGTGGAGAACGCCGTGAAGTACGGCGGGCAGGCTCGCGTGCGGTTGTTCACCGACCGCCAGGACGCGGTGGCCGAAATCTCCGACAACGGACCGGGCCTGCCGGACGAAGAGATGGAACGTGTGTTCCAGCCTTTCTACCGCGCACCCGACGCGCGCGCGTCCGACAAGCAGGGCACGGGGCTCGGGCTCGCGGTGTGCCGGTCTATTGCGCGGGCGCATGGTGGTGATGTGCAGTTGAGGCGAGGCACCCAGGGGCTCATCGCGCAAGTGCGGTTGCCGCTGGCTTTCGGGGCGGCGAGAGCCTGAATCGGTGCACCGCATCGGGTCGAAGCGGTTTTGATCACGAGGCGGCTTTACCGACGGAGCAGTGCTCGCCGCAGCGGTTCGCGCCACAGAAGTCAGCAGCGGCCATCGCAGTGCTTCGGCACTTCACGAGAGTGGCTGAACATGAAGGCCATGCACGCGGAGCAGATCGGAACAGTGGGCGGCTCGCAACTCGACGACGAAAGCCGGGTGCTAGAACCCTTTGGCTACTCGATTACGTTGCTTATTGCACACGCACTGTCCGTAGTTGAATCAGACTGCGCGGCTACCCTGAACTGCCGGTTTGGCGTGCGAACAAATGCTGCCGTCAGCGCATCGCGCCGGGTAGATCATTTCAAGGTCACTGGGGCCCAGAGCGGATTCTTTGGCTTTAATGGCTTGCTCGCGTAGTCTGTCGTTCTCTGCATCAGCATGCTTCCCGATCTTCATCGCGACCCAGATCCAGATGAGGCATATCGCCCCTGCGCCCACTCCTGGTCCATTCAATCTATCGAGCATTACCCATGAACATAGACCGAGCATGATCACGAAGCTGGCGCCGATTTCACAGAGCGCCCTCTTGTTGGGACTCATAGCCATGCGAGAAGTAGCTCGAACCATACGCTGCTCTTTGCGATTGCCATGGCGAAGTTCCACAGGTGAGAAAGAACGAATACCGTTTATCTGATGTCGAAGCAAGGCAGACCGAGAGCCTTTTGGCGCATGGCCATCGGATGCACCTCGTTGGAGAGCCGCGTGCTGGCGGTGGAGTGGGGCAGTGTAAGTTTCAGCGGCGGTAGCGGGCAATGCCGCCGCCGAAGATCATCGCGGCACGGGCCCTCAGATCATCGACAAGGGGGTCTTCTTCTTCGGCGGTGCGAACCGCTTGTCGATGCGTCGCAACTCGTCTTCGCTCAGGTGCACGCTTGCGGCCGCAAGGTTCTCCTGCAGGTGGCTGGCCGACGACGCCTTGGGGATGGCCGCCACGCCCGGCCGGCTCACGACCCAGGCGAGAGCGACCTGCGCTGCCGTGAGGCTGCGCTCTCGGCCGATTTGCGCCAGCGTGTCGTCGCCGGCGAGCGTGCCCTGGTCGATCGGGCTGTAGGCCATCAGGGGCATGGCACGTTCGCGCATCCATGGCAGGAGGCTGAACTCGGGGCCGCGCTCGCTGAGCGAGAAGTACACCTGGTTGGTCGCGCAGGCGCTGGCGCCCAGGCGGGTGATCACGGCACCCAGCTCCTGCATGTCGTCGACATCGAAGTTGCTGACACCCCAGCTGCCGATGTGGCCGGCCTGCACCAGCGACTCCATCGCCTCGACCGTCTCGGCCAGCGGGTGCGAGCCGCGCCAGTGCAGCAGGTACACGTCGATGCGATCGAGGCCCAGGCGCTTGCGGCTGCGTTCGCACGCCGACACCGTGCCGCGGCGGCTGGCGTTGTGCGGGTAGACCTTGCTGACGACGAGCAGCTCCTCGCGCTTCACGGCGCCGGCGCGCAATGCTTCGGCGAGTGCGAGGCCGACGACCGTCTCGGCACCGCCTTCGCCATACATCTCCGCTGTGTCGATCAGGCGGTAGCCCATGTCGATGGCGGCCCGCACTGCTGCGACCTCGGCGTTGCGCGAGGCACTGACTTCGCCCATGCGCCAGGTGCCGAGGCCGAGCACGGGCATGGCGGCGGGGCCGCCGGGCAGTGGAAGTTGACGCATGGGTTCTCCTTTCCTGAAAGGCGATTGGTGCTGCTGACCCTATGGTGGCCGATCGCGGCCAACCCTACTTGACTTGTTGCTTGCCCAGCTTGCGCGCGAGCGTGCGCCGGTGCATGCCGAGGCGGCGGGCGGTTTCCGAGATATTGAAGCCGGTCTCGGCCAGCGTCTCGTGGATGCGCTCCCACTCCAGCGTCTTGATCGACGACGAGCGGTTGGTCAGCTCCACGTCGGTGGTGCCGGCAGCGCGGCCGAAGGCGGCCTCGATGTCGTCGGTATTCGACGGCTTGGCGAGGTAGTGGCAGGCGCCGAGCTTGATCGCCTCGACGGCGGTGGCGATGCTCGCGAAGCCGGTGAGCACCACGATCAGCATGGCCGGGTCGTGTGCGTGCAGCGCCTGCACGCAGGCCAGGCCCGAGACATCGCCATGCAGCTTCAAGTCGACGATGGCGTAGCCCGGCGATTCGGTCTGCAGCACCTTCGTCACGTCATCGAAGCTCGCGGCCAGCGTGACCTGGTAGTCGCGCCGCTCGAACGAGCGGCCAAGCGTGCGCGCGAACGCAGCGTCGTCCTCGACGATCAACAGGCGGCGTTCAGTGGCCATGGGTGGGTTCTTCCTCCAATGCGATGGCGGCGAGCGGCAGCGTGATCTTCACGATCGCGCCGCCCTCGGGCCGGTTGTGCGCCTCCACCGTGCCGCCGATGGTGCGTGCGACGTTGACCACCAGGAACAGGCCGAGCCCCGCACCGGGGCGGCCCTTGGTGGACTGGTAGGGCTTGCCGAACTGCGACAGCATGCCCGGCGCGAAGCCGGGGCCGGCGTCGGTGACGGTGAGCGTCAGCGCATCGCCTTCGCGCGCCGCGTCGAGCCGCAGCCAGCGGGGCGAGGCTTCGAGCGCGTTGTCGAGCACGTTGCAGATCATCTGCTCGATGGCCGAGTCGTCGACCATCAGCACGTCGTCGCCGAAGCGGTTCTCGTAGGTGAATGCCGAGACCGGCCGGGTGGCGCGCCATTCGTCCACCAGCTCCTGCAGGAACTCGCTCACGGTGGTCTTGGCCGACGAATCGCCACGTGCCTCGCCGGCCGACAAGAGGATGCCGCTGACGATGGACTTGCAGCGCTCGATCTGCACCTGCATCTCGCTCACCTCGGCCAGCAGCTCGGGGTCGGAGCTGAAGTGCGGCAGGTGCTGCCAGTCGCCGAGGATCACGGACAGCGTGGCCAGCGGCGTGCCGAGCTCGTGCGCCGCACCCGAGGCCAGCAGGCCCATGCGCACGATGTGTTCTTCTTCGGCGGCGCGCTGCCGCAGGTCGGCCAGGCGGGCATCGCGTGCGCGCAGGTTGCGGGTGATGCGCTTGATGAAGACGGCGAGCAGCGCGGCGTTGAGCGCAAAGCAGATCAGCGTGCCCTGGATGTAGGGGCTCGCGAGGCCGCGGGCCAGGTCGAGCGGCAAGGGCAGCGGAATCGACAACAGCGCCAGCCCGGCGAAGCAGAGGCTGGTGGCGCCGACCATCGTCCACGTCGACCAGGGTTCGAGCAGCACCGCGCCCAGGATCACCTGCAGCAAATAGAGAAAGACGAAGGGGTTGGTGGCGCCGCCGCTCAGGTACAGCTGCATGGTGAGCACGGCCACGTCGACCAGCAGCGCGATGAACAGCTCGGTGTTGCTGACCTCGCGGTCCATGCGACAGCGCAGCATGCTGGCGAGGTTGAATGCGACCAGGCAACCCAGCGCCCACATCATGTGCTCGAGCGGCAGGTGGATGTCGAAGCCGAAGTGCACGATGAGGATGGTGATCACCTGGCCGACCACCGCGATCCAGCGCAATTGCACCAGCTGCTGCATGTTCCTCAAGCCGGCCGCTGTGGCGTTGAGCCGCTCGGGCAGCGTCGTCGCCGAAGCGCCGGCGGCTCGCGACGGCATGGCCGCTGGCAGCGAAGGCGGCACGGAGTGCGGAGGCATCTCTTGCGGGATCATCGTTCGCTGCGGTCTTCGCGCATCACGCGCCAGGCGGCCCAGGCTGTCATCAGCGCGAGCGTATACCAGGTCATCGCGTAGACGAGGTGGTTGTTGTGGAACGAGATGACCGTGAGGCCACCGACCGGTGCGGTGTCGGTGCGCGGGCCAGCGTCTGCATCGATGAAGTAGGGCGCCGCCTTGGGCAACCCGCGTGCCGTGGCGATGGCCTGCACGTCACGCGAGTACCAGCGGTTCGCTCCGGGGTCGTTGCTGCGCAGGAAGCCGCCGCCCGGCTCGGTGATGCGCAACAGCCCGGTGACGGTGGCGGGAGTAGCGCCGCCGGCACTGTGCGCGGCGGGGTCGCGGCGCTCGGGCGGCACGAAGCCGCGGTTGATCAGCACCACACTGCCGTCGGCCTGCCGAAGCGGCGTGAGCACCCAGAAGCCTGCGCCGAGCGTCGTTGAAGCCTGGACTGTTGTCTCGGCTTCGTCTAGCCAGTGGCCGGTGAGCTGCACATGGCGGTATTCGTCATCGGCGGCGTTCACGTGCGGCCAGCGTTCGGGCCCCGGTGCCGGGGTGGCGGGTGCGCTCACACGCTGTTCGACGCGCTCGATCAGCGCCAGCTTCCAGCGCAGGCGCTGCACTTGCCAGGTGCCCAGGGCGGCGAACAGGGCGAAGAGCAGCAGTGCCGCGATCGCGATGATCGGCCGGGCCGCATGGGGCGGCCGGCGCGAAGGTTCGTCTGCGCTGTGAGCCGGCCCGGTCAAGGCATGTTGCGCATGTCGTGCGTGGTGGTCGGCATCATGTTGTGGTTGAGGTGGTACATCACCCACAGAGAGCCGCTCAAGGTGATCACCACCAGCACCAGCGTGAAGATCAGGGCCAGCATGGTCCAGCCGCCCTCGCTCTTGGTGTTCATGTGCAGGAAATAGATCATGTGCACCACGATCTGCACCGCGGCAAACGCGAGGATCACGATGGCGGTGGTGCTCGACTTGTCGAACACCTTGCCCATCACGAGGTAGAACGGAATCGCGGTGAGGATGACGGCGAGCACGAAGCCCGTCATGTAGCCTTTGAAGGTGCTGTGGCTGATGGCCTCTTCGCCGTGGTCGTGTCCGTGTCCGTCGCCACCCAGCGGCGAGTGGTCGAGCGCTTCCATGCGCGGCGTGGTGTGGGCTTGGTCTTGTGGTGTCATTTCAGCGTCCCCATGAGGTAGACGAAGGTGAAGACGCCGATCCACACCACGTCGAGGAAGTGCCAGAACATCGACAGGCACATCAGCCGCCGGCGGTTCTCGGTGATCAAGCCCTTCTGGGCCACCTGGACCATCAGCACGACGAGCCAGATGATGCCGAAGGTAACGTGCAGGCCGTGCGTGCCGACCAGCGTGAAGAACGACGACAGGAAGGCGCTGCGCTGCGGCCCGGCGCCTTCGTGGATGAGGTGCATGAACTCGTAGAGCTCCAGGCTGATGAAGCCCGCCCCCAGCACGCCGGTGATGGCCAGCCACACCAGCACGGCGCTGGCCTTCTTGTGCTGCATCTCGAGCACGGCAAAGCCGTAGGTGATCGATGACACCAGCAGCAGCGAGGTGTTGATGGCCACGAGCGGCAGGTCGAACAGGTCGGCGCCCGTCGGCCCGGCGGCGTAGCTGCGGCCCAGCACGCCGTACGCGGCGAAGAGGCAGGCGAAGACCAGGCAGTCGCTCATCAGGTAGAGCCAGAACCCGAGCAGCGTGCCGTTCTCGGCGTGGTGCTCTTCGGTCGAGTAGAAGCGCGGCGCCTCGACGGCGGGCTGCACCGGCGCTCTGCCGGAAGGGAAGGGAACGGTGAGGTCAGCAGTCATGTCAGGTCGGGCTGGCTGCGAGGAGTCGGGTGCGATCGCTTTCGATGCGGACGACCTCGTCCGCAGGGATGTAGAAGTCGCGCTTGTAGTTGAAGGTGTGGACGATGGTGGCGCCGATCATCGCGACGAAGCCGATGCCCGCGAGCAGCCACATGTGCCAGATCAGCGCGAAGCCGCAGACGGCGCTGAGCGCGGCGATCACGAAGCCCGCCCAGGTGTTGCTCGGCATGTGGATGGGGATGAAGCCTTCCTTCGGCCGCGCGTACTGGTTGGCCTTCATGTCGTGCCAGGCGTCGCTGTCGCGGATGATGGGCGTGAACGCGAAGTTGTAGGCCGGCGGCGGTGAGGCGGTCGACCATTCCAGCGTGCGGCCGTTCCACGGGTCGCCGGTGGTGTCGCGCAGCGACTCGCGGCGGATGAAGCTCACGATCAGCTGAATGATGAAGCAGGCGATGCCGAGAGCGATCAGCGCTGCGCCGAAGGCCGCGATCACGAACCAGATCTGCAGCGAGGGGTCTTCGAAGTGGCTCACGCGGCGCGTCACACCCATCAGGCCGAGCACGTACAGCGGCATGAAGGCGAAGTAGAAGCCGATGACCCAGAACCAGAACGAGCACTTGCCCCAGAACGGGTCGAGCTTGTAGCCGAAGGCCTTGGGGAACCAGTAGGTGATGCCGGCGAGCAGGCCGAACAGCACGCCGCCGATGATCACGTTGTGGAAGTGCGCGATCAGGAACAGGCTGTTGTGCAGCACGAAGTCTGCCGGCGGCACCGCGAGCAGCACGCCCGTCATGCCGCCGATCACGAAGGTGATCATGAAGCCGATGGTCCACATCATCGGCAGCTCGAAGCGGATGCGGCCGCGGTACATCGTGAACAGCCAGTTGAAGATCTTCGCGCCCGTGGGGATCGAGATGATCATCGTCGTGATGCCGAAGAACGAGTTGACGCTTGCGCCCGAGCCCATCGTGAAGAAGTGGTGCAGCCACACCAGGTACGACAGGATGGTGATCACGACCGTGGCGTAGACCATCGACGCATAGCCGAAGAGCTTCTTGCCGCAGAAGGTGGACACCACTTCCGAGAAGATGCCGAAGGCCGGCAGGATCAGGATGTAGACCTCGGGGTGACCCCAGATCCAGATCAGGTTCACGTACATCATGGCGTTGCCGCCGAGGTCGTTGGTGAAGAAATTGGTGCCGACGTAGCGGTCGAGGGTCAGCATGCCGAGCACCGCGGTCAGCACCGGGAAGGCGGCGACGATCAGCACGTTGGTGCACAGCGCCGTCCAGGTGAAGATAGGCATCTTCATCAGCGTCATGCCGGGTGCGCGCATCTTGACGATGGTGGCGATGAGGTTCACGCCAGAGAGCAGCGTGCCCACCCCCGCGATCTGCAATGACCAGATGTAGTAATCGACCCCCACATCGGGACTGAACGCGATGCCTGATAGCGGCGGGTAGGCCAGCCAGCCGGTGCGTGCGAATTCGCCAACGAAGAGCGAGGCCATGGTCAGGCCGGCGCCGAAGGTCGTCATCCAGAAGCTGAAGTTGTTCAGGAAGGGGAAGGACACGTCGCGTGCGCCGATTTGCAGCGGCACCACGAAGTTCATCAGCCCGGTGACCAGCGGCATCGCGACGAAGAAGATCATGATCACGCCGTGCGCCGTGAAGATCTGGTCGTAGTGGTGCGGCGGCAGGTAGCCCGCGTTGCTACCGAAGGCCACGGCCTGCTGGGCGCGCATCATGATCGCGTCGGAGAAGCCGCGCAGCAGCATCACCAGCCCGAGGATGATGTACATGATGCCGATCTTCTTGTGGTCGATGCTGGTGATCCAGTCGCGCCACAAGGTACCCCACAGGCCGAAGCGCGTGATGGCGCCGAGGATGGCCACGCCACCGATCGCGACGGCAATGAAGGTCACCAGCAGGATGGGCTCGTGCAGCGGGAGCGCGTCCCAGGAAAGACGGCCGAAGATCAGCTTCGTCAGGTCGTCGGAGGCAAGCATCGGGGTTCTCTGGGTTCAGTTCGCGGTGGGAACGGCGGCGACGGCGATCGGCCGGCCCTCGGGGTTGTCGGTGGTGCAGGCGAGCGCCTCGACATAACTGCGCATGCCCTGGCCGGTCGGCGAGGTACCAGACGCAGCGACCGGGTAAGCCGCCACCGAGCCGGTGCCGCTGGCGTCGATGGCCATCATCTGCGCCATGCACATCTTGCTGGTGTCGACGCAGCGGTTGAGGATGCGTTCGTACAGGTCGGGCGCCACGCTGGCAAAGCGCTGCACCGGCTCGCGCTCGCTCGGCTTCTCGAGCTGCAAATAGGCTTCGCGGCTCAGCGTTGTGCTGCCGGCCTTGGCCGCCTGCACCCACTTGTCGAAATCGGGCTTCGCGAGGCCATGGAACTTGAAGCGCATGTGGGAGAAACCGGCACCGCTGTAGTTGGCCGAGAAACCCTCGTACTCACCGGGTTTGTTCATCACGGCGTGGAGCTTGGTTTCCATGCCCGGCATGGCGTAGATCTGGCCGGCGAGCGCGGGAATGTAGAAGGAGTTCATCACCGTCGAGCCGGTGATCTTGAAGCTGATGGGCACGTCGACCGGCGCGGCCAGCTCGTTGACGGTGGCGATGCCCTGCTCGGGGTAGATGAAGAGCCACTTCCAGTCGAGCGCGACGACTTCGACCACCAGCGGCTTGGTGCCCTGCGGCACGGGGCGGGTGTCGTCGATGCGGCGCAGCGCGCGGTACGGGTCCAGCGTGTGGGTGCTGATCCAGGTGACGGCACCGAGCGCAATGATGATCAGCAGCGGTGCAGACCAGATCACCAGCTCGAGCGCGGTGGAGTGGTCCCAGTCGGGCTCGTAGGTCGCTTCCTTGTTCGACTGGCGGTAGCGCCAGGCAAAGAACACCGTCAGCGCGATCACTGGCACGATGATCAGCAGCATCAGCACCGTGGACACGACGATGAGCCGCCCTTGCTGCACCGCGATGTCGCCAGGGGCATTCAGCACCAGCGTGTTGCAGCCCGCCAGCCAGGCCATCGGGAAGACACACAGGCTGCGCCAGGGCGCGCGAAGGTTCTTGAAGAGGGTCATGCCGGGTGAGAAATGAGCCAGACGAAAGAAGGCGTGGAAAAACGGGATTGAACAGCCCACAATCTACGTTCAAAGGCGCGCGCCGGGGATTGGACGTTTTGTCCTATGGCGGTGATTTCTGTCCGGTGCGACGCTACGCCCTGTCTCTTCGACAGTCAATTTCTATCCACATGATGACGCCCAGCCTCGATCACACGTCCGACACCGAGATTGCCCGCGACGCGCGCTGGATCAGCGCCGACCACACGAACATCGCGCCGGGCGAGATCGCGATCGGAGTGGTCATCGGCCGCGTCTCCGAATACTTCGACTACTTCGTCTACGGCATCGCGTCGGCGCTGGTGTTCCCCTCGGTCTTCTTCCCGTTCGAGAAAGGGCTGGAGGGCACGCTGTTTGCCTTCGTCGTGTTCTCGTTTGCGTTCATCGCGCGCCCCATCGGCACCGTGGTGTTCATGAAGCTGCAGCGGCGCTTCGGGCGTGAGGCCAAGCTGACAATCGCGTTGTTCCTGCTCGGCATCTCCACAGCCGGCATTGCCTTCCTGCCGGGCTATGCGAGCCTCGGCTTTGCGTCAATCGTGTTGCTGTCCGTCTTCCGTGTCGGCCAGGGCATCGCGCTCGGCGGCTCGTGGGACGGGCTGCCTTCGCTGCTGGCCATCAACGCACCGCCGGAACGCCGTGGCTGGTACGCTGCGCTCGGCCAGCTGGGTGCGCCCATCGGTTTCATGCTGGCGAGCGGCTTGTTCGCGTTTTTGTATTCCAGCCTCGCGCCCGACGACTTCTTCGACTGGGGCTGGCGCTACACCTTCTACGTGGCCTTCGCCATCAACGTGGTGGCGCTCTTTGCGCGCCTGCGGCTGGTGGCCACGCATGAATACGCCCAGCTGCTCGATGCCAACGAGCTCGAACCGACCAACGTGGGCGAGCTGGTGCAGTCGCAGTGGTTCACGCTGATCGTCGGTGCGTTCGCTGCGCTGGCGAGCTATGCGCTGTTCCACCTGATCACCGTGTTCCCGCTGTCGTGGATCACGCTGTACTCCAACCAGTCGATCAGCGAGTTCCTGGTCGTGCAGGTGATCGGCGCGGCACTCGGTGCCGGCGGCGTGGTGATCTCGGGCTACATCGCCGACCGCATCGGCCGGCGACGCACGTTGGCCACCTTCGCCACGATGATCGCGGTCTTCAGCGGCTTCGCCCCCACGCTGCTCGACGGCGGCCGCCTGGGGCAAGACGTGTTCATCCTGCTCGGCTTCGTGCTGCTGGGCTTGTCTTACGGGCAGGCCGCCGGCGCGGTCAGCTCGAACTTCCAGCCGAAGTACCGCTACACCGGGGCCGCACTCACGTCCGACCTGGCCTGGCTGATCGGCGCGGCCTTTGCGCCGCTGGTGGCGTTGGGCCTGTCAGCCCACTTCGGCCTGGCCTACGTCAGCGTCTACCTGCTTTCGGGTGCCGCGGCCACGCTGGCAGCGTTGAGTGTCAACCGTGCTCTTGAGGCACGGGACTAGCCGCAATTCACTGGGTCGCTGCAGGGTTCGGCGGCTGCCGTTCTCAGCGACCGGTCTGGTGGCCGTCTGAAGATGAGGCTCGGCGTCCACCGCGCGTTGCGAGGCTTTGCTGCCTGCCTTGGCGCCGCGGCGCTACTCGCTGGCTGTGGCCTGTGGCGGCCCACCGTCGTGCCGCTGAGAACCATCGCGCAGCCGGCTGCCTGCGCCACGCGGCCCGATATCTTGCTGGTACTGCTGCCGGGCTCGTACTCGTTGCCGGAAGACTTCGTGCGCGAGGGCTTTGTGAAGACGGTTCGCGACCAGCGAATTGCTGTGGATGTGCTGCTGGTCGATGCGCACGTCGGCTACTACGACAAGCGCTCCATCGTCACGCGCTTGCAGGTCGACGTCATTCAACCGGCACGTGCGCAAGGCTACAAGCACATCTGGCTTGCAGGCATCTCGATCGGTGCCGTGGGTTCGATGTTGTATGCCGACGCGCGCCCTGACGACGTGGAGGGCCTGCTGCTCATCGCGCCATATCTTGGGTCGCGCCTCTCGGCCAAGGAGATCGAAGTCGCGGGCGGCCTCGCCACATGGCAGTCGCCGAATCTGCCGAGCGAAGGCGATATCGACCTCACGCTTTGGCGCTGGCTTCAGGTGCAGACCAGCCCTACGACCGCGGGCAAGAAACTGCCGCTCTTCCTCGGCTACGGCGACGACGATCGCTTTGTCTACAACGACAAGGTGCTGAGCCGGGCCTTGCCGCCGACCCGGGTGTTCACCGCCAGGGGAGGCCACGACTGGCCGGCATGGAAGGCGCTGTGGCCGCGCATGCTCGACGCGACTCCATTGCCGCGGGATGCTGGCTGCGTGCCGGCGCAGTAGCACCAGCAGCCCAACTTCAGCCAAGGCTCGTTGCCGGCCAGAGAACTTCGTGATGCTTCTGGCGCCCCGGTGACGAGCGAGTCCCGCAACGTCGTAGTGAAACCGCAGTTCCGATAGCATCGGCGGAGGCAATCAAATGTGCTCATGGAGGCCTGTGATGTCTGCTCAACCAAGGTATTGGTTTCCGGTGAAGCGCTACGGCTGGGGATGGGGGCTGCCGACGGCGTGGCAAGGCTGGGCCGTTTTGGCGGTGTTCGCCGGTCTCATGGTCGCCGGCTCGCTGGTCGTGTTGCCAGGGCAGGGGGTCGAGATATTCCTTGCGTACTCGGTGCTGCTGTGCGCTCTGCTGTTGGCGGTGTGCTGGTTGAAGGGAGAGCCACCCACCTGGCGCTGGGGCGGCCGTTGATGAAAGTTCTCGTCACCGGGAGTTCGGGTCACTTGGGCGAAGTGCTGGTTCGCAGCCTGAAGGCCACCGAGCACGAGGTGATCGGCATCGACATCGCACCGTCTCCGTTCACCGATGCCGTCGGCTCGATCGCGGACCGGCAGTTCGTGAGCCGCAGCATGCAAGGGGTGGATGCGGTCTTGCATACCGCCACACTGCACAAGCCGCATGTCGCGACACACAGCCGCCAGGACTTCGTCGACACCAACATCACCGGTGCGCTGAATTTGCTGGAAGAAGCCGTGCTCGCCGGCGCACGCCGCTTCGTCTTCACCAGCACGACGAGCGTGTTCGGCGATGCGCTGCGCCCACCGGTCGGGCAGCCCGCCGCCTGGATCACCGAAGACGTGGTGCCACAGCCGAAGAACATCTACGGCGTGACCAAGACGGCCGCCGAAGACCTGTGCCGGCTGTTCCACCGCAACCATGGCCTGTCATGCCTGGTGCTCAGAACCTCACGTTTCTTCCCTGAAGAGGACGACCAGAAAGAAGTGCGCGACCGTTATTCGCATGGCAACGTCAACGCCAATGAGTTTCTCTATCGGCGCGTGGACATCGAAGACGTGGTCAGCGCGCACCTGCTGGCGCTCGACAAGGCCGAGGCCATCGGCTTCGACAAGTACATCATCAGCGCGACAACACCGTTCACGAAAGACGACCTGGCCGACCTGCGCGCCGATGCGCCGGCCGTGCTGAAGCGCAAGGCCCCCGAGTTCGAGGCGCTGTATGCGGCCCGTAGCTGGCGCATGTTTCCAGAGATCGAGCGGGTGTACGTCAACGAGCGGGCGAGAACACATCTCGGCTGGCGGCCGAAGTACGACTTCGATCATGTGCTCAGAAGCCTGTGGGAAAACACCGACGTACGCAGCCCTCTGGCACAGCAGATTGGCTCGAAGGCCTACCATTCCCGCTCATTCGCGGAGGGCCCGTATCCGGTCGAATGATTYAGACTCCGATTTGGGCTCTTTTTGCTGAAATTGAAAACAAGACTTCGTGACCTGCTGGGGTTCGTGTTGGTGACACTGTCCGGTGTCGCCGCTGCAGACGACGCCACCGACCAGATGGTGGGCGGCATCGATGCCGTGATTTCCGCTTGCAACACCGCCGAACCGAAGACCGCCAAGGCCGCGCAGGACATGCTGGCGACCGCCGTGGCCCAGCGCAAGCTGGACCTCGTCTCCATCCGCAAGAGCGACGCCTACAAGGCCATCTACAACTCCGAGGCGAACCGGCTGCTCTCGATTCCTGCGAAGGAACGCGTGGCGGCCTGCAAGGGCGCGCTGTAGCGCCGGGCTTGAAGGAATGGCTCGCAAGTTCACGGTTTTTGTCACCGGCGGCTTGATGGGCCTGGCGAGCCTCGCAGCCCAGAATTGCCTTGCGCAGGATGAGGCCTCCGCCAGCGCACCGAAGAGCCTTCGCGAACGATGGGCCGAACGCCGCGCCGGCAAACAGGACAGCCTCGCGGTCGCCAATGTGCAGATCACCGGCCCGGGCGACTATGCACTGTCGCTCGTTCATGCAGGCCAAACGCGCCTGTACCATGTTCACGTGCCTGCAAGCTACTCGGTGGCCACGCCAATGCCCCTCGTGTTCTCCTTGCACGGCGGCGGCGGCGGCATGGACTACCAAGCCAATGACAGCTACTACGGCCAAATCTCCAAGTCGGACCAGGCAGGCTTCATCGCCGTCTTTCCGAACGGGTTCAGCAGGCTCAAGTCGGGCAAGCTTGCGACCTGGAACGCGGGCAACTGCTGCGGTTCGGCACGCGACGAAGGCAGCGACGATGTGGGTTTCATTCGCGACATCGTCAAAAGCCTGAGCACACAGCTCAATGTGGACCCGCGCCGGATCTTCGCCAACGGCATGTCCAACGGCGGGATGATGGCCTATCGCCTCGCCTGCGAGATGCCCGACGTGTTCCGCGGGATCGCGTCCGTCGCCGGCACCGACAACACCCAGTCGTGCACGCCCACGGCACCGATCTCGGTGCTGCACATCCACGCCAAGGACGACGAGCTGGAGCTGTTCGACGGCGGCGCAGGCCGCAAGTCGTCGAAGGTCACTTCATTCGTCTCGGTGCCCGTGTCGATCGCGAAGTGGGTTCGCTTGAACAGCTGCAACCCCACGCCGAAACGCGTGTTCGAGAACGCCGGTGCGTACTGCGATGCCTATACGTCCTGCCGCGGTGGCGTCGAAGTGAAGCTGTGCGTCACGCCGACGGGCGGGCATTCATGGCCCGGCGGCAAGAAGCCGCGCGGTGACACGCCAGGGTCGACTGCGCTGTCGGCCACCGACGTCATTGCGGACTTCTTCGTCAGTCGCTGAGCTTGCCTTTCGGCCCGTTCAGGGCCGAACCTGATCGATTACTACGTCAACCTTGCTCGCGCCCGGCTTCACCACCGGCCCTGCGCCGATCAGGTCACCCGGTCCAGGCGTGGCGCTGCCATTCTTCGAGATGCGCGCCTCGATGCGCACTTCCGCGGCTCCGGAAATCTTCGACTCGGGGCTCATGGCCATCGAATCGTCGAGCTTGAAGTCGAAGGGCAGGTCGGACACGTGCACGCGCTGCACGGCCAAGGGCATGCGCGAGCCTTGCGGCGCGCGCGCGAACACGAACACCGTGTCGGTCGGCTGCACCTTGGCGGCCAATGCCGGGCTCAAGCTCACTCGGCCGCTGATGGCGGCGCCGGGTACGGCTGGCGTTGCCGCTGCGGCCGTCTTCTTGTCGGCGGGGCCGCTCGCGGCCTGGGCCGTGGCGGCCGGTGCGCCGATCTGGGCACGGGTCTTGGAGACCGCTTCGCCCAGCCATTTGGCGTCGTCCGAATCGGGCGGCACGATGGTCAGCAGACGTTCCCACAGCGCCACGGCACCGGCGAAGTCATTGCGGTTGTAGGCGGCAGTGGCGGCGAGTGAAAGCGCCATCGGGTTCTGCGGATCGATCTCCAGCGCGCGCTTCACGATCTCCATCGGCTTGCCGTCGAAGTTGCCCATGGCCCGGGTGGCCAGCACGTCGGCGTATTCAGCCAGCAAGGTGGCGTTCTGATAGAGCGATTCGCCAATGTGGTTGAACGCGTCTTCGGCCTCCGGCAGGCGGTTCATCACGCGGTACGAACGGGCCAGCACGATCCAGCCTTTGGGATCGGACGGGTCTTTGGCCATGCGCGCGGCAAGATCGGACACCATCTTCTCGACGTCTTGCTGGGTGGCGATGCGAGTTGCTCGGGGGTCGAGCGCGGCCGGTGAGCCGAGCCAGGTGTAGAGGCCCGCGGCGGCGAGTGGCAACAACACGGCGAGCGCCAGCGAGGTGCGGCGCGAGCCGAAAGGTGCAGCAGTGGAAGCCGTTTCGCCGACGTTGACGTCGTCGAGCAGGCGGCGCTGCAGTTCTGCGCGCGCTTGCTCGTGGTCCGGCGCTGAAATCAGGCCCGCGGCGAGGTCGCGATCGAGCTCTTGCAACTGGTCGCGGTAAACGCCGGCGTTGATCTCGCGCGTGGAGGCCATCTCGGCCTTGGGCGCCTTGCGCCACGGGCGCAGCAACAACAACAGGGTGACCGCGACGAGCACCGCCGCGGCCAGCACGAAAACGCCCATCACGACTCTCCGTTGAGCAAGGCTTCAGCCTTGCGTTGGTCTTCGGGCGACAAGGCCGCATCCGCCGGCTTGCGCTTGCGCAAGAACGCCACCAGGCCGATCAGCCCGCCGACCAGTAGCACGAACGGCCCACCCCAGAGCAGCCAGGTGGTGGGCTTGACGGGCGGGCGGTACAGCACGAAGTCGCCATAGCGGCTGACGAGGAAGTCGCGCACCTCCTGATCGGTCTTGCCTTGCTTGATGAGGCCGCGAATCTCGCGGCGCAGGTCCATCGCCAGGTCGGAGCGCGAACCGGCGAGCGACTCGTTCTGGCAGACGAGGCAGCGCAACTCTTCAGCAATGACGACCAGACGCTGCTCGACGACCGGGTCTTCGGCCAGCGGTGCGGCCTCGTTGGCGTGGACGGAAACAGCGGCGAGCACCAGCGCCGCAGCGGCCCAAAGCTTCTTCATTTCTGCAGCTCTTTGATCAGGGGCACGATCTTCTTCTGCAGGACTTCGGGCGTCACCGGGCCGATCTGCTTGAAGCGAATGGTGCCCGTCTTGTCGATCACGTAAGTCTCGGGCACGCCGTAGACGCCGTAGTCGATGCCGACCCGGCCATCGGCATCGACCACCGTCAAGTCATACGGGTTGCCGAAGCGCGCCAGCCAGTTCTTGGCCTCGGGGGTCTGGTCCTTGTAGTTGAGGCCGACCAGCGGTGCGAGCTTCTGTTTGGCGAAATCGACGAGAACGGGGTGTTCTTCGCGGCAGGGCCCACACCAGGTGGCCCACACATTGAAGAGCCAGACTTTGCCGGCCATTTCCTTGGGGCTGAAGCGGCCGTCGGCTTCGAGCTGCGGTAGCGAGAACGCCGGGGCGGCCTTGCCGACCAGCGGGGAGGGCACTTCGTGTGGATCGCGGTTGAGGCCAATGCCCAGGAACACCGCCAACACCACGAAGAGTGCCAGCGGAATCAGGAAGCGTTTCATGCAGGCGCTCCCTGCACCACGGTGCTGCGCGCCTTCAGGCGGTAGCGCCTGTCGCTCGCGGCCAGCCCGCCGCCGAGCGCCATCAACAGGCAGCCGCCCCAGATCCAGACGATGAAGGGCTTGTAGTAGACACGCACGCTCCAGGCCGAGCCTTGGGCGTCGAGCGGTTCGCCGAGCGAGACATAGAGGTCGCGCGTCAAGCCGCTGTCGATGGCGGTTTCGGTCATCGGCATCTGCGATGAGAAGTAGCTGCGCTTCTCGGGGTTCAGCGTGCGCAGCACTTCGCCGTTCTTCGAGAGCTCGATGTCGCCACGTTGCGCCATGTAGTTCGGGCCGGGCACTTGCGCCACGCCCTTCAGGCGAACGGTGTAGCCGCCGAGTGTCACGGTGTCGCCGACAGCCATGCGAACGTCGCGCTCGACTTCATAGCCCTTGACCAGGGTGACGCCGACCACGAACACCGCAATGCCGATGTGCGCCAAGTGCATGCCCCAGTACGCCCGGGGCGGCCAACCCGACTTGAGACGTGCGCGAATCTGGAACGCGGAGCTCGCCACGATCCACACCGCCAGCAGCAGGCCGAGCGCGATCAGCGGCGTCCATTCGCCGACGAGAAAGGGCAGGCCGACGCCGGCGACCACCGCCAGCACGGCGGCCAGACGCAGGCGTTGGGTCATGTCGCGCGGGTCGGCGTGCTTCCAGTTCGCGAGCGGGCCGACGGCGATCAGGAACAGCAGCGGCAGCATGATCGGCACGAACACCGAATTGAAGTAGGGTGGCCCGACCGACAGCTTGCCCATGCCCAGAGCGTCGATTAGCAGCGGGTACAGCGTGCCGAGCAGCACCGAACCGGCGGCCACCACCAGCAGCACGTTGTTGATCAGCAGCAGCGTTTCGCGCGAGAACAGCGCGAACGCCCCGCCCATGCTGACCTTGGGCGCGCGCCAGGCAAACAGCGTCAGAGAGCCGCCGATCACGGCGGTCAGGAAGGCCAGGATGAAGATGCCGCGCTTCGGGTCGGTGGCAAAGGCATGCACGGAGGTCAGCACGCCGGAGCGGACGAGGAAGGTGCCGAGCAGCGACAGCGAGAATGCGGCGATGGCCAGGAGCACGGTCCAGTTCTTGAAGCTGCCGCGCTTCTCGGTGACGGCCAGCGAGTGGATCAGCGCCGTGCCCACCAGCCAGGGCATGAACGAGGCGTTTTCGACCGGGTCCCAGAACCACCAGCCGCCCCAGCCCAGCTCGTAATAAGCCCAATACGAGCCGAGCGCGATGCCGATGGTGAGGAAGACCCAGGCCACGTTGGTCCACGGCCGCGACCAGCGTGCCCAGGCCGCGTCGAGCCGGCCTGCCAGCAAGGCGGCGATGGCAAACGCAAATGCCACCGAGAAACCGACGTAGCCCATGTAGAGCATGGGCGGGTGCACCACCAGCCCGGGGTCTTGCAGCAGAGGGTTCAGGTCTTGCCCTTCCGCTGCGGGCGGAAGCATGCGCTCGAAGGGGTTGGAGGTGAGCAGCATGAACAGCAGAAAGCCCATGCCGACCAGCCCCAACACCCCAAGAACCCGGGCCACCATGGCCTGCGGCAGCTGGCGAGACAGCAGGCTGACGGCGAAGGCCCAGCCGTTGAGCATCAGCAGCCAGAGCAGCAGCGAACCCTCGTGGCCGCCCCAGACGGCGGCGGCGCGGTAGGCGGTCGGGAGCTTGGAGTTGGAGTGCTGGGCGACGTAGGTGACCGAGAAGTCGTTCGCCAGAAAAGCCTGCATCAGGCAGGCGAAGGCGAAGGCGACGAGCACGAACTGGGTTTGCGCGGCCGGGCGGGCGAGGGCGATCCAGCCTGCATGCCCCTTGTGGGCACCGATCAATGGCAAAACGCCCTGCGTTATCGAAATCAGCAGAGCGAGGATGAGGGCGAGGTGGCCGAGTTCAGGGGTCACTTGAGTGTCTTTCCCATCTTGGCGGCTTCATCGACCGCGTGCTTGGCTTCAGGGGGCATGTAGTTCTCGTCGTGCTTGGCCAGCACTTCGGTGGCGACGAACTGGCCGTCGGCGCCGAGCTTGCCCTGCACGACCGCGCCCTTGCCCTCCTTGAACAGGTCGGGAAGGATGCCGGTGTAGCTGACTGCGACGTCCTTGGCGGTGTCGGTGATGACGAAGTGCACTGTCATCTGGTCGCGTTGCAGGCTCCCCTGGCGCACCATGCCGCCAACCCGGAAGGTGCGGTTCTGGGGCGCTTCGCCGGTGGTGACCTGCGTGGGCGTGAAGAAGAAGGCGACGTTGCTCTGCAGGGCGTTGAGCACCAAGCCGGCGGCGATGCCCAAGCCGGCCAGTGCGCCCACGATGATCCCGATGCGTTTGTGGCGTGGCTTCATGGCTGTGGCACCGGGGCGTGGCCGGGCGGGGTGATGCTGGGCATGTGAGCGGGGGCTCTCGTTGTTCTGGAGGCTGGCTGCATGAGGCGCGCAAATGTCGCGACGCGCCGAACGCCAGATTATCTGCGCACCCGTTAGTCGCTCGCACAGCTGGCGAGTTCCGTACTTGTAGCACCTGCCTCGATACCAGAACAGCGGTCTCCGTATCTTGTGCGACCGTATGTAAGGTCGTCGCCGATTGCCAACTATTGACGTTATTTTCCGGGGCGCGAGCCCGATGATGCGGCCGGAGATAACAAGCCCCCGGTGCGTGCTCGTTCAGCACAAGCCAGGCCCTAGAAGGCGGAGCGGAGAGAACCTTGAACCCAGTGCGTGAACAGTCGGAGTGCCTGGTACAGCCATGATGGTCGGCCTGTCCAAGCCCAGCCTGCGCGCGGTCGAGCCAGACCGCGGGCAGGGCCGTGCCTTGGCGCAGGGAGGCTGGTTCAGCCGCGAAGAAGCCATCATGGGGACCGCGATTCGCGTCGAGCTGTGGAGCCGCAGCGCTGCGGCCGGAGAGGCCGCGATCGACGCCGTCATGCAGGAGATGCACCGCATCGACCGGACGATGAGCCCGCACAAGCCCGACTCCGAGCTGTCGATCATCAACCGCGAAGCCGCCCACCATGCCGTGCCGCTGAGCGCCGAGATGGTCCGCCTCATTGCTCGCGCCGTCGACTTCTCTGAACTGTCAGGCGGAGCGTTCGACATCACCTACGCCGGCGTCGGGCAGCTCTACGACTACCGGCTCGCCATCAAGCCGAGCGACGAAGAACTAGCCCGTGCCCGCACCACCGTCGGCTACCGCAACCTCATTCTCGACCGCGAGGCACGCACCCTGCGCTTCGCCCGCGAAGGCACCCGCATCGACCTCGGCGGCTTCGCCAAGGGCCATGCGGTGGACAACAGCGTCGCCATCCTCAAGCGCCACGGCATTGCCAACGCGACCGTGGCGGCTGGCGGCGACAGCCATGTGATGGGCGACCGCGGCGGCCGGCCCTGGAGCATCGGCATCCGCGACCCGCGCCGGCCCGGCGAGGTGGTGGCGGTGCTGCCGCTCGAGGACGTGTCGATATCGACGTCCGGCGACTACGAGCGCTTCTTCGAGCAGGACGGTGTGCGTTGCCACCACCTGATCGACCCGAAGACCGGCAAGTCGCCGAACGGCGTGCGCAGCGTGACCATCCTGGCGGATGACGGGCTCACGAGCGAAGGCCTGTCGAAATGCGTTTTCGTGATGGGGTTGGAAAAAGGCATGCGGCTCATCGAGTCGCAGCCGGGAGTCGATGCAGTGGTGGTGGACGCGTCCGGTGTCCTGCACTACTCGTCGGGTTTGTTGTCGGGTGCTTCGCAGCCCCGCCAGTGACCCAGGTGTCGTTTGTGATTGATCGGACTCGTTTGGAGGCGAATATGAAGAAAGTCCTGACAAGAATGTGCGCACTGGCCTGCGCATCGGCGGCAGCGAGCATCGTGCTCGTGGGTTGCGGAAGCGGCAGCAGCGACAACGTGACGGTGCAGGGTGACACACCCGTCGCCTACGTCAAGCGAAGCAGCGCACTCAACATGAATCCCACCACCGGCGCCGATTTCCGGGCAGGTGGTGACCTGATCATCCGCGAGAAGTCGTCGATCAGCGCTGACGAAACCAACGTGACGCAGGGCTACACCAAGGGCAAGGGCGATGTCTCCGACCCCGAGGTGTCGTACGACGGCAAGAAAATCGTGTTCTCGATGAACTGCCCGACCACGAGCAACGTGCTGTGCACGGGCCACTGGAACATCTGGGAATACGACATGACGAACGGCGGTCTCGCCGGCGGCACGCTGAAGCGGCTGACCAGCTCGACTGACGACGACGTCGACCCGGCCTACCTGCCGGCTGGCGCGGGCTTCGTCTTCGCATCCAACCGCCAGCGCGTGACGGTCGACCTGCCCAGCGGCACCGACACCTACGCCGCACTCGACGAATACGAGCGCGAGCGGGTGCTCAACCTCTACACGATGGACGCCACAGGCGGCACCATCACGCAGATCTCGGTCAACCAGAGCCACGACAGAAACCCGGTGGTGCTGGCCAATGGCGACATCATGTTCTCGCGCTGGGACCACGTCGGCGGCCGCAATCACTTCAAGGTGTTCACCGTCAAACCCGACGGCACCAACATGTTCGTTCGCTACGGTGCGCACAGCGACGGCAACAGCTTCCTGCACCCCCGCGAAATGGACCCGAGCGGCAAGTACAAGGGCTTCATCTCGTCGGACCTGATGCCGCTGTCGCGCACCCATGAAGGCGGCGCGCTGGTGTTCATCGACGCGACCAACTATTCCGAGCAGAACACGCCGGCCAACAAGACCGTTCCGACCCAGGGCGGGCAAACGCAAGTCACCGAGCACACCCTCAACTACGGTGGCGGCTTGTCGCGCTTCGGCCGCGTCACCAGCCCGTATCCGCTGTGGGACGGAACCAACCGCGTGCTGGTGTCGTTCGCTCCCTGCCAGGTCACCAAGACCACGAACGGCGTCGACCGCATCACCGCCTGTGCCGACCTGACCGATGCCGAGTTGGCCAGCGTCGCCGACATGGACAGCAAGACCGACGCCGAGCTGGCTGCCCAGCCGATCAAGGACAACGTGCCGCCGGTCTATGCCGTCTACATGTTCGACCCGGTCAAGCAAAGCTGGCTGATCGTGGCAGCTCCGCCCGTTGGCTCCATCTACACCGACCCTGTCGCACTTCAGGCTCGTGCCGAACCCAACCCGTTCACCCCGGCGCCGACCGAAGCAGCCGCTGCCGTCAACTCGATCCCTGCCGGCATGGGCGTGCTGTCCGTGCGCAGCGTCTATGACACCGACGGCCTCGGCCGCATGGGTGCCGCGGTGCTGAGCGACGCCGACAAGGCCAATGGTTGCGCAACCCCCATCCCGACCATCACGCCGACCGACCCGGACGACACCCGTGCTCAGGTGGCCGATCTCGTGAGCCTGAAGGACCCAGCCAAGCCTGCGTACGGCTGCTCACCGGCGCGCTTCATCCGCGTGGTTCGCGCCGTCGCGCCGAAGCAAGGCATGGGTGCCCGTGAAGCCATCGGCGAGACCGACTTCGAACCGCAGCAGATCCTGGGCTACGCGGCTGTCGAACCCGATGGTTCGTTCCAGATCAACGTGCCTGCGGACACCCCGCTCGGCATCGCCGTGATCGACTCGCAAGGCCGTGCCTTCCAGACCCACACCAACTGGATCCAGGTGCGCCCGGGTGAGCGCCGCACCTGCGACGGCTGCCACAGCCCGCGCCGCGGCGCTGCGCTGAACTCCACTGTCATCAAGGACACCGTGCCCGCTGCCCTCAAGGCCACCTTGGCTCACGCATCCGGCGAGACGATGGCCCAGACCCGCACCCGCATCAACCCGGCGCTGCAGAACCTGTTGGCCGACATGACCTACACCGACGAGTGGGCCGACACTACCAAGACAGGCGTGGTGGCGCGTGCACCGATCTCGCTGAAGTACAAAGGCAACGTCGATGCCACCGGCGCGGCCGATCCGGCCAACGACCTGAACACCCCGGTGCCGACCAAGGGCATCATCAACTACCCCGATCACATCCAACCGCTGTGGTCGGTGAACCGCGGTGCCAACACCTGCACGACCTGCCACGCCGACCCCGTCAAGCTTGACCTGACCGGGACCATCGCTGGCACCGGCCGCGTGGCGTCTTACGAGCGCCTGATGATCGGTGACCCGGTGCTCGACGCCAACGGCCTGCCCAAGACGCACATCGAAGACGGCGTGCCGGTCATCGAGCGTCAGCCCGCGCTGGTGGAAGCCATGGCCAGCGAAGGCGATGCCCTGGGCCTGTCGCGCAAGAGCCGGTTGATGGAAATCCTGTCGGGCCAGTCGCTCAAGGCCGACAGCACCGCGCAGACGATCTACCCGACACCGGCGCTCGATCACTCGCACATGCTCAACAACGCCGAGAAGCGCCTGGTTGCCGAGTTCATCGACCTGGGTGGCAAATACTTCAACGACCTGAAGGCGGGTGGTGTGGCGACCGTCGGCAAGCTGACCCAGGCTTCGTTCGAAACCGAGGTTTACCCGATCCTGCAGTCGACTTGTGCGGCAAGTTGCCACCAGGCCATCGGCAGCAAGGCAGTCCCTGCGGGCACTGACTTCCGTCAGAATCGCTTCGTGCTGACGGGCGCGGCAGAAGGTGATTTCAACGTCACGCTGACGATGATTTCCGATGTCTGCAGCAACCCCAAGAGCAACTACCTGCTGGTACGACCCTCAACCGTGCCGCACCCGGCTGGCGCCTCGGCGTCTGCTCCGGCGGTGCTGCCGGAGGGAAGCGCAAACTACAACAAGATCCTGGCCTGGATCGCTGGAGGTTGCTAGAAGTCATGACGAATGAGTACCGCCAGAGTTCATGCTTGCGAGCGCCGAAGGCCGTGCCTTCTGTGCTCGGCCCCGACCGCGCAGAGGTGGGGCAGCAGCCTTTCGGGTTGACCTGGCGGTCGACCACCCGCCGCCTGGCGGGCGTCATGACGGGCCTGGCCTTGCTGAGCCTGGCGAGTTGCGGCGGCGATGTCACCAACGAGGAGGTCGTGGGAGGGCAGAAGCTCTCCTTCGCCTACTACCAGAAGTGCATCAACCCGATCCTGACGGCGCAATTGCCGATCCCCGGGACGTCGCTCACCAACACCTGTGCCGCCGGTGGTTGCCACGACTCGGTGTCGGGCAGTGGCGGCGCGCTTCGCATCGTGCAGGGCGCTACCAACGCTGATCTCACGGCCCCGATCAATACCGATGCGATCCACAAGACGGACATGTACAAGAACTTCGTCTCGGCCCAGGGCCAGGTGGTGTTTGCCGACCCCGCTGAAAGCCGCCTTGTCACCAAGCCGTTGGTGAAGGGCGTACTGCACGGAGGCGGCCGAATTTTCGCCGACGACCAGGATGCCGACGTTAAACTGATCCTCTACTGGATGTCTCATCCGGCCGCGCAGGGACAAAACGAATTCAGCTTGCCGGAGCCGACAACATGTACATCCTGAACGATCCAACCACCGGGTCTCACTGCATTCAATGAAGCGCCTGGTCGTGGGGCTGATCGCATGGGGCGAGGAATTCGCCCGCAATGCCGTACGGATGGCGCTGCTCGCCGCTTCGCTCGCGTGCACGCTGTGGTTCGCTCCGGCACACGCCGCCGACGTGGCGGTCGAGAAGGTGCAGATCACCGATCCCTACATCGAGATCCGTACTGGTCCTGGCCGGGGCTACCCGATCTTCTTCGTGGTGCCTCGCGAAGAATGGATCGAGATCCTGTCGCGCCACACCGACTGGTTCAAGGTGCGCACCTCGAACGGCAAACTCGGCTGGGTTGTTCGCCAGCAACTCGAAACCACACTCACGGGTGCCGGTAGCCAGAAGACGTTCAGAGACGTTGCGCTCGACGACTACCTGCACCGCCGGCTTGAGATCGGCGCCGGCTGGGGGCGCTTCAAGTCGGAGCCGATGCTCAAGGCCTGGACGGGGTTCCGCGTGTCCGACACGCTGTCGATCGAAGGAACGATCGGCCAAGTGCAAGGCACCTTCTCCGGCACTGATTTCTGGCATGTCAACATCAATGCCGAGCCGTGGTCGCACCGGCGGCTGTCTCCCTTCTTCGGCATCGGCCTGGGCCGGTTCAAGAACGTGCCGAACGCCAGCCTGGTCGGCGATGCCACCACCAACGTCGGCATGGCCGATGCCGTCGTCGGCCTTCGCTACTACGTGACCGAACGGTTCGTGGCCCGCACCGACTATTCGTTCTACACCGCCTACATCGGCGACAACCGTACGACGGAGTACCGGGCGATCACGATCGGTCTTTCGTTCTTCTTCTGACGGGCGACTCATGCACACCCAAACCCTTGCCACTTCGCTGCTGACCATGGCCTTGCTCGCGCTGACCGCGACGGCCCATGCGGCAGACGACAAAGACCAGAAGCCTGCCAACGAACAGGTGATCGTCCCGGAAGTCGACCGCCGTGACGTGAAGCTGCCGCGCATCCCTTCGAACGACATCGAGGTCGGCCTTTTCGTCGGCTCGTACGCCACGCAGAACTTCGGCTCGAGCACCGTCAAAGGCGTGCGCCTCGGTTATCACATCACCGAAGACTTCTTCGTCGAAGGCGCCTACGGCCAGACCAAAGTGTCCGACGAGGCATTTCGCCAGATCCTGCCGGGCGGCGTGTTCGCGAGCGAAGAAGAGAAGCTCGCGTACTACAACCTCTCCGTGGGCATCAACGTGCTGCCGGGCGAGGTGTTCCTCGGCCGCAACGTCGCCAAGGCGTCGGCGCTGTACATCATCGGCGGCATCGGCAGCACCCGCTTCAACGACCGCCGCCGTCAGACCATCAACTTCGGCTTCGGCTCGCGTGTGTTCTTTGCCGATTGGGCTGCGCTGCAGCTCGACGTGCGCGACCACATGTTCGATCTCGACCTTCTCGGTAAGCGTGACCGCACGCAGAACATCGAGATGACCATCGGCCTGACCTTCTTCTTCTGACGAGCGACATTGCCATGACGACCCCCTCGAGACCGGCGTTTTTTCGGTCGACACGAACTCTGCTGGCATGCATGTCGGCTCTGCTGCTCGGCACCGCTGCGAGCACCGCGACGGCCGCAACGGCGGTGGGTTCACCTGCGCCTGACTTCACGCTGCGCGTGCTCGACGGCCCCAACCTGCGTCTGCAAGAGCAGCGCGGCAAGGTCGTGCTGGTGAACTTCTGGGCCACATGGTGTGGCCCGTGCCGCAAGGAGATGCCGCACCTGAACCGCATCGCCGACAAGTACCGTTCATCAGGCCTGGTGCTGCTCGGCATCAACGTGGACGACGACGCGCGCAACGCGGCCGACTTGGCGGCCAAGCTCGGCGTGAAGTTCCCCGTGCTATTCGACACCGACAAGAAGGTCAGCAAGCTGTACGACCTGAACAGCATGCCGTCGACGCTGGTGATCGACCGCAACGGTCGCGTGCGCTACCTGCACCGCGGCTACCAAGACGGCTACGAAGACCTGTACGACAAGCAGATCCGCGACCTGCTGAAGGAATGACGAACATGCTGCACCTTCTCCCGGCTCAGGTTCGCGTTGTGGCGCTGACGGGCTGTGCGTTGCTGCTCTCGGCCTGCGGCTCAATCGAGCCCTGGGTGAAGCCGTATGAACGCGAGCGCCTGGCCTCGCCGATCATGCAGTTCTCCCGCGATGGCCTGGCCGACAAGCACCTGGAACACGTGCGCGAAGTGCGTGAAGGTGCGCGTGGCGCCACCGGCGTGCAAGGAGGCGGCTGTGGCTGCAATTAAGCGCTGGCGCCCGGCTGTCCATGCCTGGCGCGGGCTGCTGCGGCTGCTGGCGCGGCTGCGCCGCAATCGCTCGCACGCGGTGCGCGCTGCCGGCATGTTGGGCGGTGCATTGGCGGGCGGCGTGGCGCATGCGGCCACCTTGCCCGACGACCGGGCCGACGTCATGTACCACGCCTACGACGGCGGTGGCCTCAAGGCGACCGGCCCAGCCATTCTGGTTCGCAAGAAACTGGGCGAGAGTTTGTCGCTGTCGGGCTCGTACTACGTCGACATGGTGAGCAACGCGTCGATCGACGTCGTGACCACCGCCAGCCCGTACAAGGAAACGCGCAACGAGTACAACCTCGGTGCCGACTACATGGTGCGCGATGCCACCGTCAGCGTGAGCACCTCGCACAGCAAGGAACCCGATTACATCGCCGCCAGCACCAGTGTCGACGTGGCACAGGAAGTCTTCGGTGGCATGACCACGCTGAGCCTGGGCTTCACCCGCGGTCACGACCAGGTGGGCCGCAAGGACATCGGCTTCTTCGACACCGCCACCCACTGGCGCTACCGGCTGGGCATGACGCAGATCCTGACGCCCAGCTGGCTCGCAAGCGTCAATTTCGAGGCCGTGTCGGACGACGGTTTCCTCGGCAGCCCCTATCGCGTGGCGCGCATCTTCGGGTCCACCGTCCCCGAGAGCAACCCACGCACGCGCACGAGCCGCGCCTTGCAGCTTCGCACCGTAAACGAAGTGGCGCCCGGCAATGCAGTGCGTGTCGACTACCGCTATTTCCAGGACACCTGGGGCATCAAGGCCCACACCGGCGAGCTCGGCTACAGCCGTGGCTTCACCGACCGATGGCTGGTTGACTGGTATGCGCGCTACTACACGCAGTCAAAGGCGCTCTTCTACAGCGACGACGCCCAGGTCGAGACGACCTACCTGTCGCGCAACCGCCAGCTCAGCACCTACAAGACCGTGACGCTGGGCGCCAAGGCCGCCTACACGGTGAAGAGCGTTCCAGGTCGCTACGAAGTCAAGCTCAACGGCGCCTATGAGTTGATTCGCTACAAGTTCGCCGATTTCACCGATGTGCGCAACGGCAAGGCATACCAGTTCGATGCTCGGGTGCTGCAACTGTTCATGACGGTCATATTTTGAGAGAAGGTCGCCGTATGTATTCCATCAACCAGTGCTGCAAATGGATGGCCGCCGGCTTGCTGCTCGCAGCCGCTGCCGCGTGGGCCGCCGACGCCCAACCGGCTGCAGCTGCGGCCGCCAGTGCGCCCACCGCTGCCGTGCCCATGGCCGTGTCTTCCAGCGGCCCGGCTGCGGCCGATGCGTCGGCAAGCGCACCGGCCGCTGCTGCCTCGGCAGCCGGCCTCGACAGCCGCATTCAAGACGCCAAGGGCGATGTGATCCGCCTCAACCGCGATCTGCTGGTGCTTGAAGAGGAGCTGCTGTTCCCGGCCAACACCCAGGTGGCGGTGTTCCTGTCGATGGACGTGGGCAAGCTGTTCGAACTGGGCTCGGTGCAGGTACGGCTCGACGACAAGATCGTTGCCAACTACCTGTACACGCCGC
This sequence comes from Rhizobacter sp. P2_G4, assembly GCF_056403575.1. Classification (NCBI taxonomy): domain Bacteria; kingdom Pseudomonadati; phylum Pseudomonadota; class Betaproteobacteria; order Burkholderiales; family Sphaerotilaceae; genus Rhizobacter; species Rhizobacter sp. P2_G4. The sequence goes on from NZ_JBFUFG010000003.1 coordinate 462,479, forward strand.
TTGAGGTGACGGCGCTCCACCGCGGTGGTGTGCAGCGCATGTACCTCGGCAACCTGAAGACCGGCACGCACGAACTGGTGGCGCTGTTCACCGGCGGGGGGCCGCATTTCAGAGACTACAAGCGCGGTGCCAACATCAAGTTCGACAAGACCACCGAGCCCAAGTACATCGAGCTGCAGATCAAGGACTCCACCGGCAAGCTCCAGCCCGAGTTCGAAGTCAAAGTCTGGCAATAACCGTTCATGCGCCTGCGGATTTCCTTGACGAACGCGGTGCTGCGGCTGGCCTTGGCGGCAGCGCTCGCCATGGCCTCGCACGGCGCTGCCGTCGCGGCCGAGAAGGTCACCCACGTGATCAAGGACCCGCACTACGGCGACACCTTGTTCCATTTCTACCAGGACCACTACTTCACCTCGGTGACGAGCCTGATGGTGTCGCAGCACTTCAATCGCGTATCAAACCACGCCGACGAAGCCGAGGTGCTGCGCGGCGGGCTGTTGCTCTCGTACGGCATGCACCGCGAGGCGGGCGAGATCTTCGCGCAGCTGATCGAGAAGGGCGCATTGCCCGCAGTGCGTGATCGCGCCTGGTTCTTCCTGGCGAAGATCCGCTACCAGCGTGGCCTCTATGCCGAGGCCGACGAGGCGCTGGGGCGCATCGAGAAGAACCTGCCGCCCAATCTCGAAGAAGAGCGTGTGCTGCTCAAGTCCAACGTGCTGATGGCGCTTGGCGACTATGCCGGCGCCGTCACCGTGCTGAACGGCGTGGCCGACGCAAGCAAGGAAATCTCAACCGGCGCCACCAGTGCAAGCCTGTTCGCGCGCTACAACCTGGGCGTCGCGCTCGTCCGCAGCGGCGAACCGGTGCGCGGCAGTGCCTTGCTCGACCAGCTCGGCAAGGCCCCGACACCACCGCAGGCGACCGAAGAATTCCGCAGCCTGCGCGACAAGGCCAACGTGGCGCTGGGTTTCACCGCGCTGCAAGAAAACCGACCCGAGAACGCCTACACCTACCTCGAGCGCGTGCGCCTGAACGGCTCGCAGTCGAACAAGGCCTTGCTCGGCTTCGGCTGGGCCTCCGCGACGATGAAAGACCACAAGGGCGCTCTGGTGCCCTGGACGGAGCTGAGCCAACGCGACGTCAGCGATTCGGCCGTGCTCGAAGCGAGCATTGCCTTGCCCTATGCCTTCAGCCAACTGGGCGCGTATGGCCAGGCGCTCGACCGCTACAACGAAGCCATCAACGTCTTCGAGCGCGAGAAGACCGGCCTCGATGAATCCATTGCCGCCATTCGTGCCGGCAAGCTGGTGGACGGCTTGCTAGAGGCCAACCCCGGCGAAGAAATGGGCTGGTTCTGGAATATCCGCGAGCTGCCGCAGATGCCGCATGCTGGCCACCTGAACCAGGTGCTGGCACAGCACGAGTTCCAGGAAGCCTTCAAGAACTACCGCGACCTGCAGTTCCTCACGCGCAATCTCCAGCAGTGGAAAGACACCCTCGGCACATTCAATGACGTGCTCGACAACCGCCGCAAGGCCTACGCCGAGCGCCTCCCTGGCGTGCTGGCCAAGGCGCGCGACACCGGCCTGGGTGTGCTCGCCCAGCGCGGCGCTGCGCTGACCGCCGAGATGACCGAAGCCGAGCGCGCCGCCGATGGCGTGGCCTTCGCTGACACCCGAGAACGCGAATTGCGTGAGGTGTTGCGCGGCGTGCAGGCCAACCTGCAAGCCCTGGGCGATGACCCTGACCAGGCGACCGCACGCGAGCGGTATCGCCTGAGCGCGGGTGCCATGACCTGGCGCCTGGCCCAGTCGTATTCAGCGCGCTTGTGGGATGCAAAGCAGGCCTTGCAGGCACTCGACGCCGGCCTCGCCGAAGCGCGCCAGCACGAGGCCGCACTGGCGCAGGCTCAGCGCGACGAGCCTGCCCGCTTCGACCGGTTTGCCGAGCGCATTGCCGAACTCGACAAGCGCATCCAGGCACTCATTCCGCGTGTGGCCGATCTCGGCAAGGAGCAGCAGGGCGCGCTGCAGGAGCTGGCCGTTGCCGAACTCACGCGCCAGAAGGATCGTCTCGCGGCTTACACGACGCAGGCACGTTTCGCCGTGGCGCAGTTGTACGACCGCGCCAACAAGGCCAAGGATGCAGACAATGCGCCCAAGTAACGCGGCCTATGTTCTGCTGGCGTGCGGGCTGCTGAGCGCCTGCGCGAGCAAGCGCAGCAACACGCCCGAGCCGCCCACGCTCAAGAGCCTCGCCGGCCGTCAGATCGACGTGCAGGCCGACCAAGGTGTTGCCGGTGTGGGCAGTGAAGAGAAGGCGATTGCGGCCTACCGCAAGTTCCTCGAGGTGGCTCCGAATGCGCCGCAGCGCTCTGAAGCGATGCGCCGCCTGGGTGACCTGGAGATGGACACCGCCGACAACAAGCTCGCCACCGGCGAAGGCTCCGGCACGCCCGACTACAAGGCCGCGATCGCGCGCTACCAGGACTACCTCAAGGCCTTCCCCAACGACCCGGGTAACGACCGCGTCCACTACCAGATCGCACGCGCATACGAGCAGGGCGGGGACCTCGAGACTGCGCTGAAAACGCTCGACGGCCTGGTTGCCAAGTACCCCAAGACGGCCTACCTCGACGAAGCCCAGTTCCGCCGCGGCGAATTGCTGTTCACCATCCGCGACTACTCAAAGGCCGAGCAGGCCTATGCCACCGTGCTGCGTGGCGACGCGCATGGCGCGTACCACGACCGTGCGCTCTACATGCATGGGTGGGCGCTGTTCAAGCAGGGCAAGGTAGAAGAGGCGCTGCAATCGTTCTTCGGCGTGCTCGACGTCAAGGTGGCCGGCCGTGCGGGCGGCGCTGAGCTCGACAGCCTCGAAGGCCTGACGCGCGCCGACCGCGAGCTGGTCGAAGACACCTTCCGCGTAGCCAGCCTGTCACTTGCCAACCTGCAGGGCGCCGAGTCGATCCCGGCCTACATGACGACCGACGCGCGCCGCTCGTACGAGTTCCGCGTCTACCAGCAGCTCGGCGAGCTCTACATCAAGCAAGAGCGCACGAAAGACGCTGCCGACGCATTCGGTGCATTCGCCAAGCGCGAGCCGCTGCATGCACAGGCCCCGCAGCTGCAGGCCCGCGTGATCGACATCTACCAGGGTGCCGGCTTCTCGGCGCTGGCGCTCGACGCCAAGAAAGACTACGTGTCGCGCTACGGCGTGAACAGCGAGTTCCGCAAGGCCAACCCCGAGGGCTGGGAGGCGGCGCAACCGCTGGTCAAGACGCACATGGCCGAGCTGGCGCGCTTCCACCATGCCGCCGCGCAGAAGAGCAAGGCCAGCGCCGACTACCAGGAAGCGGTGAAGTGGTATCGCGCCTACCTGAGCGCCTTCCCCAACGACGCCGAGGCCGCGCAAAACAACTTCTTGCTGGCCGAACTGCTGTACGAAGACAGCCGGTTCAACGAAGCCTCGGTCGAGTACGAGAAAGCGGCCTACGGCTACCCGGTTCATGCGAAGAGCGCCGACGCGGGCTACTCCGCGCTGCTGAGTTATGCCGCGATGGAAAAGCGTGCCCAGCCGGCCGAAGCGCCTGCTTTGCAGCGCACGGGTGTCGACAGCGCATTGCGCTTCGCCAAGGCCTTCCCGACCGACCCTCGGGCGGGCACGGTGCTGACCAACGCCGCCGAGAAGCTGTTCGCCTTGCGTGACGCGCGAGCGTCAGCGGTGGCGCAGCAAGTCCTGGCATTGGAGCCGCCGGCACCCGCTGCGCAACGCCGCGTGGCCTGGACGGTGGTCGCGCACACGGCCTTCGAGGCCGGTGCCTTCGATCGGGCGGAGCGGGGCTATACCGAAGTGCTTGCGCTGACACCCGAGAAGGAAGCCGGCCGCAACGAACTGGTCGAACGCCTGGCGGCTTCTGTCTACAAGCAAGGTGAGCAGGCCCGCGCGGCCGGCCAGCTGCGTGAGGCCGTGGGGCACTTCAACCGCGTGGCCACGGTGGCACCGCAGTCAAGCGTGCGTGCGAACGCGCAGTTCGATGCGGCCGCTGCGCTCATCGGCCTGAAGGACTGGGACGGTGCCGCCCGCTCGCTCGAAGACTTCCGCCAGCGCTACCCCAACCACCCGCTGCAAGCGGAAGTGGGCGGCAAGCTGGCTGTGGCCTACATGGAGAAGGGCAACTGGAGCCAGGCGGCCGGCGAGTTCGAGCGCCAATCCGCCGCGAGCAAGGATCCGAAGGTCGCTCGAGCTGCCTTGTGGCAAGCCGCCGAGCTGCATGAAAAGGGTGGGGCGAGCGCGCTGGCCGCCAAGACCTACGAGCGCTACCTGAAGCAGTACCCCGATCCGCTGGAGACCAACCTCGAAGCGCGCTACCGCTTGGCGCAGATCGCCAAGAAAGACGGCAATGCCACGCGTGAAGCCGCGCTGATGCGCGAGATCTTCGCCGCCGACCAGGCAGGCGGCGGGGCGCGTACCAACCGCACGCGTTACCTCGGTGCGATGGGCGCGCTGGTGATGGCAGAGCCGACCTACGACGCCTACCGCAAGGTGGCGCTGGTCGAGCCGCTGGCCAAGAACCTCAAGCTCAAGAAGGCCAAGATGGAAGAGGTGCTCAAAGCCTACAGCGTTGCCGCCAACTACGGCGTGGCCGACGTGACGACGGCAGCCACGTACCACATCGCCGTGGTCTACCAAGATTTCGGTAAGGCCCTCATGGCCTCGCAGCGGCCCAAGAAGCTGTCGAAGCTTGAACTCGAGCAATACAACGTGATGCTCGAAGAACAGGCGTATCCGTTCGAAGAGAAGTCGATGGAGCTGCACGAGGTGAATGCAAAGCGCGCCTCCGAAGGCATCTACGACCAGTGGGTCAAGAGCAGCTTCACCGCGCTCAAGGAACTGCGGCCAGTGCGCTATGGCAAGGCCGAGCGTGGCGAGGGAGTGGTCGATGCGATTCGCTGAAGTTGACCACCCCCGTAGCGCCGTTGGCGCACCCCCTCAAGGGGGCCGAGCCCGGACACGAAAGATCCAATGGATCTTTCGTGCCTGGCGAGGAGCCGGGGCGCAAGACCCGGCGCGGCCTGCAAGGCACGCCAGCGGCCCGGCAAAGCCGATTCCACGGCGTCCGCGCGATCCGCTGGCGATGGGCTTGTCGCTTTTCATGGTGCTGTGCTGTGCCGGGGTGATGGGCTGTTCGTTGCTGCCGGGATCTTCGGCCGGAGCGCAAGCTCCTGCGGCTGCCCCACAAGCCAAGTCCGCTGCCAGCGCGCCGGCATCTGCGGCATCTGTACCAACTAACGTCGTTTCCGAGCGTAAGGCCGAACCCGAGGCTCCGATTTCGCCCACCGTGCAACGGGCCTTCGACGATGCTCGCCGCGCGATGCGTGCCGGCCGCATGGACGAAGCCGAGCGCGGCTTCAAGGCTGTCGTGCAGGCTCAGCCCGAACTCGGTGGCCCGCATGCGAACCTGGGTGTCATCTACCGCCAGGCGAACAAGCTGCCCGAGGCGGTGACCGAACTGGAGCGAGCGGTGAAGGCCAGCCCGCAGCAGCCGGTCTACTTCAACCAGCTCGGCATCACCTACCGCCAGCAAGGCCAGTTCACCAAGGCGCGCGAAGCGTACGAACGCGCGATCGATCTCGACGCCAACTACGCCGCGGCTACGCTCAATCTGGGCATCTTGAACGACCTGTATTTATGGGACGGCAAGCGTGCCCTGGAGCTATACGATCGCTACCTGGCGCTGACGCCGGGCGGCGATGCCACGGTCACCAAATGGGTGGCCGATCTGAAGAACCGCAAGGCGGCTCCGGCTGCAGCCGCTGCGGCTGCTTCGGCCCCTCGGAAGGAGAAGGAATGAAGCACGTCTTGCCTGCACTGCTGGCCACGCTGGCCTGCACCGCGCCCGCTTTTGCGCAAGACCGCGCCAACATCGACGGCACCAAGATCATCGGCAATCGCGAGTTGCCCAAGGTGCTCTACATCGTGCCGTGGAAGAAGCCGCTGCCGAGCGAACTGTCGGGCAGGCCGCCGGCCAGCGTGCTCGACGAAGCACTGGCACCGGTCGACCGCGATGTCTTCCGCCGCCAGGTGTCTTACGACGCCCAGTTGCAGGCGACGAAGGCCGCCACCACCACCCCCGCAGCGGCGCCAGCGCGCCCCTGAACCCCCGCATCACCCCAAACAGGTCTCACAGGAGAAACCATGAGCGTCATCGACTTTGCCGTCAAGTTCTTTCAGGACAGCGGCGTCGCCATCTACTTCAGCATTGCCATCGGGGCCGTCGGCTTTGCGATCGCCATCGAGCGCTACGTCTTCCTGCGTCGCGCCCGCAGCGAGAACCGCAAGCTCTGGGCAAAGGTGCTGCCGATGCTGCAGAACGGCAAGTTCAAGGAAGTGCACAACGCGGCCTCCGGCTCTGATGCAGCCATCGGCAAGATCGTCGCCAACGGCATCGAGCGCATGCAGAGCCCGGCCCGCCGCGAAGACATCGACGCTGCGATGGAAGAGGGCATGATGGAAATCGTGCCGCGCTTGGAGAAGCGCACCCACTACATCGCCACGCTCGCGAACGTGATCACGCTGGTCGGTCTGTTGGGCACCATCATCGGCCTGATCAAGGGCTTCACGGCGGTGGCGGCAGTCAACCCGGCCGAGAAGGCTGAGCTGCTGTCGGCCTCGATCTCGATCGCGATGAACAACACTGCGTTCGCACTGTCGGTGGCCATCCCGTTCCTGCTCATCCACGCCTTTTTGCAGGCCCGCACCAGCGAGATCGTCGACGGTCTCGAAGCCGCGAAGATCAGCTTCCTGAACCTGACCGGACGCCTGAAGGCCGAGCAGCAAGCCGGGGCGCGCTGATCATGGCCGGTGTTCACCTTCAAACGCTGGAGGCCTGACCATGGCAGTTCGACGCCCGCGCAAGCATGCGGTGCATCTGGAGGTCACCGCGTTCATCAACGTGATCGTGGTGCTGGTGCCTTTCCTCCTGTCCACGGCCGTGTTCTCGCACTTGGCGACGATCGATCTCTCCCTGCCGGCGCAGAACTCGGGTGTCGAGCAGCTCAAGGTCAATGACCTTAAGCTCGAAATCGTCATCCGGCCCGACGCACTGGAGGTCGGCGACCGCATCGGCGGGCTGATTCAGCGCATCGCCAGCACGCCGCAAGGCTACGACCTGCCTGCGCTGTCGGTGCTCGTGATGCAGATCAAAGGCAAGTTCCCTGACTCCAAGGCGGCCAGCGTGCTCGCGCAGCCCGACACCTCCTACGACACGCTGGTGCAGGTGATGGACGCGGTGCGCGAGGCCAAGCCGCCCGGTGCCAAGGCGAAGACGCCCAACGTCGAGCTGTTCCCCGACATCTCCATCGGCGACGCGCCGACCAGCGTCGCCAAGAAATAGGGCATGCCATGAAACTCACGCCGATCCAGAAGCGCGCCGCCCGCAAGGCGCGCAACCAGTCCGGGCTCGACATGAACCTCGTGGCCCTGATCGACATCTTCACGATCCTGATCTTCTTCCTGATGTCGAGCACCGGCATCGAGGTGCTGACCAACGCACGCGCCGTGAAGCTGCCGATCTCGTCAGCCGAGAAAGCGCCGCGCCAGACCATCGTCGTCGCGGTGAGCGACACCGACATCGTGGTCGACGGCCGCAGGGTGGCGTCGACCGCCGAGGCGAATGCACAGCAAGGCGATGTGATCGCGGGCCTCAAGACCGAACTCGACCTCTTGGCGAGCCGCCAGGTGATCGGCGCCGACAAGGACGCGGCCACCAAGGCCATCACCATCATGGGCGACAAGAACATCCCGTACAGCCTGCTGCGCAAGGTGATGTACACCAGCGCGCGTGCGAACTTCAGCGAGATCGTGTTCGCCGTGCAGAGGAAGAGCTGAGATGAATCAACCCCAAGCTCACTTCGTTCGCGGCCTTCAAGGGGCGCGTCAGTCCCTTCGGGCGGCCGGGGTTAACTGACATGGCCGCCCTCGCGATCTCGTTCCGCGCCCCGGTACTGGCCTGGGCCAATGTGCCGGAGGATGACAGGCGCTTCAAGCGCATCCTTAACGGTGTGCTGATCGTTGTCACGATCATCTGCCTGCTCTTGCTGCTGATGCCCAAGCCGAAGGTCGATCGCGCGGCGCCGGCCGAGCTGCCGCCGCGCCTGGCCAAGCTGATGATCGAGCAGCGCACGCCACCTCCGCCGCCCAAGCCGGTGATCAAGCCCGATGCGGCCAAGGAGCTGGAAGCCAAGCCGGGCACGCCCGAACCGGTGAAGCCCGAGCCGTTGAAGAAAGCGGCACCCGTGCCTGAGGCCCGCGTCCCGCAGCCCAACAAGCCGGCGGGTGAGATCGAAGGCGCACGCCGCAAGGCCGCTGGCGTCGGTCTGCTGGCCATGAAGGACACGTTGGCCGAGCTGCACAGCGCGCCGACCGCCGTGCAACTCGCGCAGAACATCAAGCAAGGCCCCGGCGTGGGTGCCGGGGTGGGTGTGGGCGTCGGCGCGGGCACGGATCAGGGCACGCCTGATCGCGCCATGATCACTTCGAACGCTGCCGGCGGCAGCGGCGGCATCAACACGGCCGGCTACAGCCGCAACACCGGTGGCGGTGGATTGGCGGGCCGCGCAACCACGCTGGTCGAAGGCGTGGCTGGAGGCGGCGGTGGCGGTGGTGCAGGCGGCGGTGGCCGTGGCGGCACCGGAGCCGGCTCAGGCCAAGGCGGTGGAGGCGGAGCTGGCGGTACTTTGCAGAAGAGTGGCAGCGGCAAGGCCTCTCGTTCGATCGAAGACATCCGACTCGTCTTCGAGCGCAACAAGGGCTCGATCTACGCCATCTACAACCGTGCACTGCGCGAAGACCCGACGCTGCAAGGCAAGATCGTGCTCAAGCTGACCATTGCACCTTCGGGTGAAGTGACCGACGCGCGCATCGAGTCGAGCGAACTCAAGTCACCGGACCTCGAACGCAAGCTGCTCGCACGGATCAAGCAGTTCGACTTCGGAGCGAAGTCCGTCGAACCGATGGTTGCGACCTACCCGGTGGACTTCCTGCCTTCCTGATCCAGGCCTCATCGACGCAGCAGCCTTCAACGGCTGCTGCGCGCGACCTCCCTCCGACACCTCCTGTCGAGGTGCCTCAGTTCGAAGTCGAGCGCAGGCCCATTCGGCCCGTGAGGGTTCGCAGTGCTACGGTTCGCAAGGCCGATATCTCGCTGTAGCGCGCCGGCGGCGGCTCTTGGGGTGGCATCCGAGCCAGGATCTCTGACCACGCTGAGCTCACCTTGTAGCTCAGCTGCTCATCGACCGCGCTGGCCGATGACGCGGACAGCGCCGTTTCCGAGAGCATCTCGGCGGCTTTGGCCAGCACGTCGTTGAGCAGGTGGAAGAGGTCGCTCGCGCCCAGCGCAAAGACCTCGGGCTCAGGGCCGCCGGTGGTGCCAAGCAGCAGGTAGGGTGCGTTCTCGGCATTCAACCAGCTCCCCACGGCACGTGTGAAGCGAGGTTGACGTTCCACGACGTGAATCAGCGCCTCCATGCTGGTCGCGTTCTTGTCGAAGACGACCAGGCTTCCTTCGTTGCGCACCCGGGAGCCCCTCTGTGGTGAAGCGTCGGATCGTAGCGCCGGGATTTGCCCATCCGGCAGCGGCTTGGAGTCTGGGTTTGAACTCAGTGGAAAAGTGCACACCGTTCATGCCATTTCGTGTTGCAGCGCCTGCGCAACGCCTCGTACAACAAATGAGATTCATTCGCGTTAATATCGCCGCCTCCCAAAAATACTCGGAGGCTTCATGCCCTTTTCCCTGCGCGATGGCTTGATTGCCGCTGCATTGCTGGCCAGTTCCGCGGCCGCCCTCGCCGACGAAAACCTGTTTGGCTACGTTCGCGGCGCCGAAGTGCTGCCCAAGGGCGCCAGCGAGTTCTACCAATGGTTCACCCAGCGCTCTGACAAGGGCACCGGCACCTACCGTGCGCTCGACACCAAGACCGAGTTCGAATACGGCGTGACGGACCGCTTCCAGGTGTCGGCCGAGCTGAACGGGATGGCCCTCAACACCTCCGGCCTGGTAATCGACGGCTACCTGCCGAGCGACAAGAAATTCGGCCTGCGTTTTCGCGGCGTGGAGGTGGCGATGAAGTACAACTTCCTGAGCCCTGCCAAGGACGATTTCGGCCTGTCGGGCACCACGTCCTTCGAATACGGCGTGCTGGACCCGCACTCGGGCCAGAAGAAGAAGGAATACGAAGTCGAAACCCAGCTCCAGGCGCAGAAGTACTTCATGGAAGGCCAGCTCACCTGGGTCGGCAACCTCGGGCTTCGGGCGGCGTACGAAAAGCGCAAAGCCATCAGCAACCTGCCGGCCGACTTCGACTGGCCCACCGATCCTGAGATGGAAATCTCCACCAGCATCGGCACGGGTCTGTCGTACCGCTTTGCGCCCAACTGGTATGCCGGCGTCGAGATGCTGCGTGAATCTGAATTCGAGACCGAGGTCGGACTCGAGCGCTGGTCGCTGTTTGCCGGTCCGTCGATCCACTATGGCGGCAACCAGTGGTGGGCCACGTTGACACTGTTCAAGCAGGTCCGCGGCGGTGGCGAACGCTATGAAGGCCAGCCCGACGACCATCTGCACCTGATCGAGAAGACCAAGAACGAAGTGCGCCTGAAGGTGGGCTACAACTTCTGAGGAGGTCTGCGATGAAAGCTGCTCGCGACTGGGGATTGTTCCTGCTGCCGGCGGCCGCGCTGAGCTGGCCGGCCCACGCGGCCGACTACCTGTCGGTGCAGCAGGCTCAGGTGCTGTTGTTTCCGGCGGCCAAGGGCTTTGCCGAAAAGCCGTTGAAGCTCAACGACGAACAGCGTGACCGCATCAAGGCCGAGTCGGGTGTGCGGCAGCGGTGGGACGAGCAGAAGGTCTGGCGCGCCGAGCGCGACGGCCAGCTGCAAGGCTGGTTTGTCGTCGACGATGTGATCGGCAAGCACGAGTTCATCACCTACGCGACGGCCATCTCGCCCGAAGGCAAGGTGCTGGGTGTCGAGATCATGAGCTACCGGGAAACGCATGGCGGTCAGATCCGCGAAGCGAGTTGGCGCAAGGCCTTCACCGGCAAGACCCTCGCCGATCACTTCAAGCTCGACGATGACGTGCCCAACATCACCGGCGCCACGCTCTCGTGCCGCAACGTGATGGACGGCGTGAAGCGCCTGCTCGTCATCCACAAGCTCTATCTCAGCCATGGCTGAACTGCGGCGCATGCGGCCGCTGCTCGGCACCTATGTCGAGGTGGCAGCCTCGGGTGACCAAGCCGAGAGCGGCATTCACGCCGCCTTCGACAGCCTCGCCGCCTCGCATGCGAAGTGGAGTTTTCAGGACCCGGACAGCGAACTCTCGCAGCTGAATGCGCGGCCGGGCAGCTGGGTGCTGCTGAGCGGCGCGACCTTGCGCCTGCTGCGTCTGGCGCGCGGCATGACGGCGGCCAGCGGTGGCCTTTTCAATTGCACCGTCGGTGGCACGCTGGTGCGTCGCGGTGTGCTGCCCGACCACGGAAGCCTGCCGTTGGTGGATCGCGGTGACGCGAGCGACATCGAGCTGACTGCCGACGCAGCGCGCCTGCGCCGCGCCGTACGTGTCACGCTCGACGGCATCGCCAAGGGCTACGCCGTCGACCTCGCCGTGCAGGCCTTGCGGCGCGCAGGCGTGAGTTCGGGCTGGGTCAATGCCGGCGGCGACCTGCGGGTGTTCGGCGACGCCGATCTCCCTGTGCATCGCCGTGAAGCCGACGGCCGCATGACGCCGCTCGGCCACGTGCGCAATGCAGCGCTGGCCACGTCGCAGGGCGGGCGGCCCACCGAGGCGTTCCCCGCAAGCATCGTCGGTGCCGTCGCTGACACCGAGACCGCACCCACAGCGCTGTGGACGGTGCTGGCGCGCACCGGCTGGCGTGCCGATGCACTCACCAAGGTGGCAGCAACAGCAAGCCACGGCACGCGCAAGCAGTGGGTGGCCCGCCTGGGTGGTCACCTCGTCGAGCCGGCACGCGAAAGACAGGCCGCGTGAAGGGCTACCCGCGCTGGTTCGAGACCGTGCTCGTGGTGAGCAGCGTGCTCGTCTATGCAAGCGGCTGCCTGCTCGTGCCGAACACGCTGGAGGTGCGTGCTGCGTGGAGCACTGGCTTGCGCATGCTGTCGGGTTCACGCGTGCTGCTGGCCGCACTGCACACCAGCCTGGCCTTCCTGATGATGATCCTCATCGGCTCCCTGTGGAGCGTGCACATGCGCGCCGGTTGGCGCCGGCATCGCCAGCGCTGGAGCGGCCTGCTGCTGGCGCTGACATATCTGCTGCTCATGGCAACGGCCGTGGGCATCTACTACCTCTCCGACGAGACCTGGGCCAACGTTGCGGGCCTCGGCCACATGCTGCTCGGTGTGGCGCTGCTCGCGCCCTTCGCGTGGCATGCCGTGGTCGGCTGGCGCCATCGCCGCCAAGTGCGCCTGGACCGGCACTGACGCGATTCCGTTCGCCATCGCGCTCACACATGGCGCGAGCCAAAGAACGGCGTCCTCGAAGCTTCATCACGCTCACTGCCGCAGCCAGGCGTCCGTCTCGCGCGCCGCTTTGGCTTGCGTGAAGTCCAGCAGCGCGGCCACCACCTGCTCCGGAGCCTCTTCGGCCATGTGGTGCCCGCTCGACAACGCGTGTCCGCGCACGTCTTTCGCCCATGAGCGCCACACCTCGACCGGGTCGCCGTAGAGCAAGCCCATGTCGTCTTGCAGCGCCCACAACACCAGCAGCGGGCATTCGACGCGCTTGCCCGCCGCGCGATCGGCTTCATCGTGCTGGCGGTCCACGCCCAGGCCGGCGCGGTAGTCCTCGATCATGGCGTGGACGGTCGCCGGGTTGCGTATGGCCGCAAGGTAGTCGGCAAACGCTTCATTGCCCATCGCTTCACGCTTGCGCGATGAAATGCCGTACCAGGCCTCCGGGTCGGCGTTGATGGCCTGCTCGGGCTTGGTGGGCTGGGCGAAGAAGAACCAGTGCCACCACAGGCGCGCAAAGCGCTCGTCGCACCGCTCCAGCGCCTCGACGATCGGCACCGAATCCATCACGACCAAGCGTTCCACGGCAGTGGGGTGGTCCATCGCCAGCCTGAAGGCGACGTAGGCACCGCGGTCATGGCCGACGGCCGTGAACCGAGTGTGCCCGAGCCGCTTCATCAGTTCGATGCAATCGCGCGCCATCGCCCGCTTCGACTGGTTCGAATGATCGGGGAGCGTCTCTGGTTTGTACGACTCACCATAACCACGCAGATCCGGGCAGACCACCGTGTGCCTGCTGGCCAGGCGCGCCGCCACCTTGTGCCAGGTGGCATGCGTTCGCGGGTGACCATGCAGCAGCAGGACAGGTGGACCCGAGCCGCCGTGGCGCACACGCAAGGTGGCCTCGCTGAGTGGCACACGCTCCAGATGAAAGCCGTCGAAGAATGCAGACATTTCTGCTCCACGTTGTGAGCCGTGCAAGCACCGGCAATCGACGCTCCGCTGGGCGCTGCATCAGGCGTGCGCTGACAGCGTGTTCGTGTGCGGTCCTACAGACTGCGCGCCGGCATCGCCCGTAGTCTGTGGTCCCCAAAATAGCGCGAGGTGATCATGGCCAGCTACGGTAAGAAGGCGTCCACCAAAGTCGAAGCGGCGATGCACGAGCGCAAGCAGGGCACGCTGAAGAGCGGCACGTCAGGCAAGAAGGTCACGAGCCGCAAGCAGGCGATTGCCATCGGCCTGTCTGAAGCCCGCAAGGAAGGCGGCAAGGTGCCGGCGAAGAAGACGGCTGCCAAGAAGGCGCCGTCCAAGAAGACTGCGGCCAAGAAAGCTCCGGCGAAGAAGGCTCCGACCAGGAAGGCCGCAGCAAAGAAGACTGCAGCAAAGAAGGCGCCAGCAAAGAAGGCCGCAGCAAAGAAAGCATCGGCAAAGCGCACGACCTCGCGCAAGCCGGCTGCGAAGGCTGCGGCTCCGCGCAAGACTGCTGCCAAGAAATCCGCTTCGCGACGGAAGACCTAGTTGCCATCGGCCTGACAGCGAATGATCGAGGCGCGCGATGACCGAGCACATCATGATCATTCGCCACGCCGAGAAGCCTTCTGCTGCCGACGGCATCGGCGGTGTCGACGCCGACGGGCATGCGTCCGAACGCGGTCTCTCTGTACGTGGATGGCAGCGCGCCGGTGCCCTGGTGGCTTACTTCTCGAGGCGTGGCACGCATGCCTCGCACATCGCCACGCCGGTCGTCATCATTGCGGCCGCTTCTCATGCCAAGAGCCAACGACCGGTGTTGACCGTTCAGCCGCTGGCCGAATCGCTGGGTGTGCCCTTGCTGTCCCACTATCGCTCGGGTGCGGACGAAGCGCAGGTGCTGACGCATGCGATGCACACGTCAGGGCCGGTGCTCGTCTGCTGGCGGCACGAATCGATCTCGATGTTTGCCCATCTGCTTGGGCATCCCGAAGCCGGGGAGTGGGGTCAGGACTGCTTCGACGCGGTGTGGGTCTTCCGCCGTGAAGGTGAGCAATGGCGCTGGACCATCACGCCGCAAGCGCTGCTCGCCGGCGACGAGCGCTCGCCGCGCTCTACAGCGTAGCCAGCTTTTCAGCCGCTTGCTTCTTGCTCATGCTCCGCAGCGCGGCAATTGCCGGCATGTGCTTGGCCCGGGGGCGAGCCTTGCCGGCTTCCCAGTGGTAGATCGACAGGCCCGACACACCGATCAAGATGCCGCATTCGCGAGCCGACAGGTTCAGCCGTTGGCGCAGGGCCTTCAAGGCGCTGCCGCTGAACCGCATTTGCCGCGACGGGGTGGCCTCTTCATCGGCGGCCGCCGCGGCCGGTTTGCCGCTGGCCCGGGTCAGGCGCCGCACCTGGGTCTCGGCGGCTTGGGCACGGCGCTTCAACGCGGCGATCTCGGCACGGTGCGTGGCAACGGCCTTCTTCAGCGCCGTCAGGTGGCTGCGCAGCTCTTTGCGGGCCACGCGCGAGATCTCAGCTTTGAGGAGGGTGGCTAGATTTGTCATGGGCCGTATTGTGGATGGGCACGGCTTAGCTCCTCACGGCAGATTCCTGGAGTTTTCCCCCGTGCCGCCTGTGGTATGGCGGCGCGGCATCAGGCCGCGGTGGCTCAGGTGTCGTTCTTCACCGCGCCACGCACGTTCATCGCCGCCAGCCCGACCTGCAGCGCAACGAGGGCCCAGGACTGAGTGTGCCAACCCCAGATGACCCACAGCACGTTGCTCGCCAGAAAGACCCAGAAGCCCCAGGCGCGGAAGGACTCTCGCCGCGACGCCACCAGCCATGACGCCACGAGCGTGACCACCATGGCCGGCCATTGAATCGCATCAAGCCAGTTCATGCGCAGACCGGTGGCAAGCGGCATGCCGTTTCGAGACGTGAATATCGAGACTGCGCAACAAGACCGAAAACGGGTCGAAGCTGAGTCTGCAACCAGCGCGCAAACACCCGAGAAGCGGCCGCAATGCGGTGTGATCTGCAAGAATGCTTTCGTACAGGACGATCGGTACGCGTGGCCTGTGCCACGCAAGTACCTCGTGACATTCACGTTGTGGCCGAGCCCGTGTGGGCGGGGCGTTTGCGAGGGCACCCGATGCGGGTCAGAGGCCTACTTTTGCTGGTTGCTGCGGTGGTGTTCGTGCCGGGCTTCCTGGCGGCCATGGTGGCCGTGGGGAAGGTGAGAGACAGCGAACGCGAGGCGTCGTTGCGAGGTCTGCGCGAGACGGTGAGGGCGTCAGCCCTGCTGGTGGATCGAGAGGTCCAGCGGTCGCTCGGTGCCATGACGGCGCTCGCGCAATCGGAACACCTGCTGACCGGCAACCTCAAGGGCTTCTACGACCAGGCCCAGGCCATCAACCAGCCGTACGTGTGGACGCTGCTGTTCGACGAGTCCGGCACGCAGGTGATCAACACCGCGGTGCCGTTCGGCACGCCGCCACCACCGCCTTCGGGGGCACAGCGTGTTGCGCAGGTGCTGGCCTCGAATCGCCTGCTGGTGTCCGACGTGATGCGGGGCCCCGTCTCCGGCAAGCTGCTGACCACCCTGTACCTGCCGACCAAGGAATGGAACGGTAAACGCTACGTCATCGCGCAAGCCTTTTCGATCGAGCACTGGAAGACCTCTGCCTTGCAGCTGAAGAACGGCTCATCGATGACCGTTGGCGTGATCGACCGCAACGGGGTGTTTGTCTCCCGCAACGTGAACGCTGATGCGCTGCTGGGAAAGCCCGCCCGGGCCGAGCTGGTGGCCGCCGCAGCCTCTGCCAGCGAAGGTCTCATCCGGCACCCGACCCTGGAAGGGCTGGACTCATACGACGCCTTCACCCACTCGGAACTCACCGGCTGGACCGTGGCCGTCGCGGTGCCTGTCAAGACGATCGAAGCCTCCGCCACGCATGCGGTTCTTTGGCTGGCGGCCGCGGGTGCCTTGGCGCTGGCCGCGGGCTTGGCAGCAGCGGTATTGCTGGGCCGCCTGTTCATCCGCGTGGTCGACGACACCTCGCGAGCAGCTCAGCAGATCGGCGACGGCGTAGCGCCAGTGCTCCCGCGCAGTTCACTGCAAGAGGTGAATGCGCTCTACGAAGCGCTGACACGCGCCGGCGAGCAGGTCGTCGTCGAGCGCCGTTCGCGCGAAGCGGCCGAAGCCGAGCGCAGCCTGCTGCTGGAGCGTGAGACGGCTCTGCGCGAGGAAGCACAGCAGCAGAACGCCGCTAAGGACCAGTTCCTCGCACTGCTCGGGCACGAGCTGAGGAACCCGCTCGCCGCCATCTCCGGCGCCACGGCCGTGCTGAGCCACCCGCGCACCAACCCCGACGCGAAGGAAAACTTCCTCGCGATCATTCAGCGGCAGAACCGCCACCTCAGGCACATCGTTGATGACCTGCTCGACGTGAGCCGGCTCGCCTCGGGCCGGATCGTGTTGGACAAGAGCCCGCTGAACGTGGCCGATTGCGTGCGCAGCTGCGTCGATGCGCTGCGTGCCAGCGAGCGCGCGGCGAAACACACGATCACCGTGCAGGCCGAAGACGTGTGGGTCGACGGCGACTCGGTACGGCTCGAGCAGATCGTCAACAACCTCGTCTCCAACTCGCTGAAGTGCTCGCCGCCGGGCACCGAGATCCGGGTCGAAGTGCGAGATGCCGGCAACGAAGCGGTGATCCGCGTCGTCGACTCCGGCGTGGGCATTTCAGCCGAGCTGATGCCGCACATCTTCAAGCTCTTCGTTCAAGGCCCCGCGTTGACGGGCAGCATGTCCAGCGGGCTGGGGATCGGCCTCGCGCTGGTGAAGCAGCTGGTCGAACTGCATGGCGGTCGGGTGCATGCCGAAAGCCAGGGCGGCGGGACCGGTGCCACCTTCATCGTCACGCTGCCCAAGATGACCCAGCCGGAGGCGCGGGCCGAGGCGCCGCGCGCGACGGAGCACGTGGGCCGTCGCGTCCTGCTGGTCGAAGACGATGCCGACGCGATGGCCGCGACCGCAGAGGTATTGCGTCTGATGAACCACCGTGTGGTGCAGGCGAAGAACCGCGAAGAGGTGCTGCGCATGGTCGCCACGGAGCCGATCGACATCATCGTGATGGACATCGGCATGCCCGGCCAGGACGGGTACGAGATCGCCAAGGAGCTAAGGCGGCTGCCCGCCACGCGCAGCATGCCGATGGTGGCGTTGACCGGCTTCGGGCAGGAGGTCGACCGGTCGCGTGCGCTGGTGGCCGGGTTCAACGAGCACCTCGTCAAGCCGGTGGACCCCGACCGGCTGGCACGGGTCATCGACACGCTGTCGCCGCGTGGCGAACTCGCCGGTGTGAGGTCGTAGAACCCGTGCTGGGTGGGACAGCCGGGTGGCTGCCTTCCTCGCGAAGCCGACAACGAAGCGGCGCAGAGGTATCCTCAGACTCTTTACTTCAAAGGATCAACATGGCACTGTCAAAGAAGAAGCGCGTAGGCAAGAGAACCATTTCTGCCAAACAAGTCAGAAAGACGGCGAGCGGCAGAAAGCGCCGCAAGGCCGACGGCACCCAGCCCCCGAAGGTGACGTTTCCGACTTCGACGCCAGCGGCATCCTGACCACTCGGGCAAGCTGACTGCGCCAAGCCGCTTCGGCTTGGTAGCAGCGCCAACTCGCGGAGCGGGCGTGGTTCAGATCATCCGAGGAGGTCTCATGGCTGAGAGCGACAAGGTGTTCGCGGGCTCGATCCCGAAGGCGTACGACACGCTGATGGTCCCGCTGATCTTCGAGGCCTACGCGGGAGATCTGGCCGAGCTTGTCGCGGGCTTCTCCCCCGGCTCGGTGCTCGAGACGGCGGCCGGCAGTGGCGTGGTCACGCGGGCGCTTGCGCCGAAGCTTGGCGCCAACGCGCGCTATGTGGTGACCGACCTCAACCAGCCCATGCTGGACTACGCAGCCGCTCGGCAGGCACCCGATCCCCGCATCGAATGGCGGCAGGCGGACGCGCTCGCCCTGCCATTCAGCGATGCCTCGTTCGAGGTCGTTTGCTGCCAGTTCGGCGCGATGTTCTTCCCTAATCGCGTCGCTGGCTATGCCGAGGCGCGTCGCGTGCTGAGGCCGGGCGGTCGCTTCGTCTTCAGTGTCTGGGACCGCATCGAACAGAACGCTTTTGCCGACGACGTCACCAACGCCGTCGCCACGGTGTTTCCGCACGACCCGCCGCGTTTCCTCGCCCGCACGCCGCACGGTTATCACGACATCGCACTGATCCGTGAGGACTTGACTCGCGCAGGGTTTGCTGACATCGATATCCAGACCCGCGAGAAGGTGAGTCGCGCACCCTCCGCACGCGACGCCGCAACGGCCTATTGCCAGGGAACACCGCTGCGCAACGAGATCGAGGCGCGTGACGCCGGCCTGCTTCAGCTCGCGACCGACCGTGCAGCGGAGGCAATCGCCAGCCGCCATGGCACAGGCGCGGTGGCCGGCAAGATCCAGGCACACGTGATCGTGGCGGCGGGATAGGTATCGGCCATTGGGCCGCGTCGGACGCAAGCTGCGTCTAACAGACGAAGCGTGCGGTCCGGCGATGCCTTCGTCACATCAGCCCAGTTCGGCGGCGGAAATCTCGCTCAGGCCTTTTGCGTGCCCTTGATGAAGGCCGCGATCTGCGCGGCTGCCAGCTCAGGCAGCTGGTGGTGCGGGGCGTGGCCGGCGCGCGGGTAGGTGATCAGGTTCAGCGTGGGCAACTGGCCGCCCAGCGCGTACCAGTTCTCGACGGGAACCGAGAGGTCGTGGTCGCCAGCCAGATGCAGGATGGGCACGTCGGTGTTCTTCAGGGCTTGCAGCACCTCGTCCGAAGGGAACATCGGGTTGGGCGGGGAATGGGGAACCTGCGTCAATGCCCATTCCACTGGCACATCAGGGCTGCGATCGTTCTTGCGGGCAAAGATGCGCTCGAATGAACGCTGCGATGCGGCGCGGCTCGCGGCATCCTTCGGCTCGAAGAACATGGTGGTGTACTGCTCCAGGGTGGCCGGCCCTTGCGCGGCCATGTCATAGAAAAGCTGGTCGCCCGGCTTCACCAGCTTGCCAGGCGGCGTCGTCGAGATCAGCACGGCGTGGCTGACACTGCTCCCGAACATGGCCACGTAGATTTGCGCCACGATGCCGCCGAAAGACCAGCCGCCGATCACGACGTCTTTCAGGCCCAGTGCGTCGATCAGTTCCTTGGCGTCTTTCACCAGCGACGCGGGGTTGTAAGACCGTTCCCCGGTCGAAAAGCCCATCCCCGAATGATCGAAGGTCACGACCTGAAAGCCCTGCGCCGCCAAGGCGTCGATGAAGAGCGGGTCCCACAGGTCGAGCACACCGCGGAAGCGATGAGCCAGCACGATGGGCTTGCCCTTTCCTACGGTTCGGTAAGCCAGCTTGCGGCCTCCGACTTCAACGAAGCGGGTGGGCGCCGAAGCCGCGCCTGCGACGTGCGGCAAAGCGGATGCTGGCGTGGAGAGGGCCAGCATGGACAGCGCTGCCGCGCCGGTGACGAGGGTCTGCCGGCGCGTCGCTTGACGGGGCGCGTCCTTCGGCATCGAAGACGTGGCAATGCTGGAATTGAAGAGGCTCATCGGAGTGTTCCTGAAGTGAAGGGGAGTGCATGGCACTGTGCCGACACTGCCAATGGGTCGCACTCGCGGAGCGCGCCAAACAGCTTGCGAAACGCGCCTACATCGAAGGCCCGGTTGCGCGATCTCACTCTCAGACGGTGATGGCCAAGGCGTCACCACAGGCCAGCGGCCTCGCGGCGAGCGCGGGCTCTGTCAATGGGCGGCTTTTGTGGATGCCGAACGCACCGCGTGCGGGGTCGTGCCCGTCCAGGCCTGAAACGCGCGAAAGAACGAGTTGGGATCTTCGAAGCCGAGCAGGAACGAAATCTCTGCACCCGACATCGCCGAGTTGTGCAGGTAGTGGTGCGCCAGTGAATTGCGCAATGCGTCGAGCGTCTGCTGAAAGCTGCTCCCTTCCTCCTTCAACTTGCGTTGGAGGGTGCGGGTGCTGACGCCGAGTTTGCGACACACCGCGAGCATCGACAGTTCGCCGGCGGGCAGGGCCTCGAGCAACGCGCTGCGCACCCGTTCGACCGTGCTTGCGTGACGGTCCAGATCTGCGAGTCGTTGCCGCAGGGCGGGCTCGAAGAACGACCACATGCCGTGGTTCGCCGTGAGGAAGGGGCGCCGCGTGTCGTCAGCCCTGAAGACCACCGTGGGCATTGGCGTGCTGTCGACCGACACGCCGAAGTAGTCGGCATAGGCGCGTGCGTCGGGCGCTGACATCGCAGGCGATGGCCAGCCCACTTGCAGCGGGTACACAGGGCTGCGCGTCGCGAGCCGCACCAATTGCACGAAGAACACCAGCTTGAAGGCCACCAGCACGGGCGGTGGCGTCAACGCTCTATCCAGGAATTTCAAGGTCGCCGTGGTGCGTGCATCTGTGTGCTCGACCTTCAGCGCCATCGGCCCGCTCAAACGCTTGTACTTGGCCAGGCGGCTCAGCGCGCCGTTCATGTCTGCGCTGCACAGGGCAGAGAAGAGTTCGGGGTCGAACCAGTCGGCCGACATCTTCTGAGCGAAGCGCAAAGGCGCCGGGCCATGCGCCGTGCCGGCCTCGGCCTCGATGGCTTCCCACAGTCGGAAGTACGTTGCCGAGTCAAGGCGCGCGTTCTGTCGTGCGAGCATGTCGCCGGGCAGCTGCGCCCGGCGCAAGGCGCTGGCTCCGTCCACGCCGGCGTCTTGCATCAGCACCTGCCAGCCCGGCCACACGGAAAAGCTGCCGGCATGGGCAAGGCGGCCGCTGGGTGTCGCGAGGTCTTCCGTGGGTTCCGATTGCATCGCTTGAGTCTATGCCGCACGTGATGCCAATGCACTGGTTCTTGCGGCGTTGGGGATGGTGTTGAAAGCACTGGCTTTCAGCTGCGCGCCTTCAAATGAGGCATGGTGTAGTGCTCGTAATGCCCAACCCCGCTCTTGATCATGGGATCTTGTGCGGTGACAGCCGAGATGTCTTCATCGTCGGACAGTTGGTAGAGCGAAACGCCATAACCACCGGTTTCGTCGATGACAGGGCCATGGGCAACGATCGAGCCTTGGGCGAGACGGTCGTTCAAGAAGTCGCCATGCTGTTTCATGAGCTTCTGTTCGTCCGCCGACATCGTGGCCAGAAAATCCGCGCGCGGCGGGATGAATTTGCACAGGTAGTACTTCATGGCTGAGGACCTCGATGAGTTATTTCGCTGTTTGCACGCTTTTCAGAATGGAGCCTTCAAACATCTTCGGCGCGTAGCTCTGCAGAAAGAGAATCATCCCGGTCATCTTGCCAACAGGGTTGCTGAACCTGGGTTCCTTGGTGCCAATCAACTTGGTGATGGTTTGCACCACGGCGTCGGGTGCTTCGGCTTCGTCGAGGCCTTTTTGCGTTGCGGCGTTCGCCTGTTTGCGATATTCGTTGTAGTCCGCAATGCGTGCGTTGCCGCCAGAGACCGCGTGCTGGCCGAGCTTCGTCTTGAACCAGACCGGCTCCACCATGCTGACCTTGATATTGAATTGATTCAGCTCGAAGCGCAGTGACTTGAAGAAGCCCTGAACGGCATGTTTTGACGCGGTGTAGTAAGAGAGGTTCGGTGGGCCGATCAAACCCACGATCGAACTCACCGTGATGATCTGCCCCTGCTTTTGCAGCCTGAAAATCGGCAGCAGCGCGTTGGTCACCTTCACCGTGCCCCAGAAGTTCGTTTCAAACTGCTGCCTGCCCATGTCCATCGGGGTTTCTTCGGCCAGGCCGGTGACCATGTAGCCTGCGTTGTTGACCAACACGTCGAGCTGCTTGGTGTGCCGAAACAATTCATCGGTGAAAGACTTGATGGATCGGTCGTCGTCTATGTCCAGCCGCAGCAGTTTGAATGGCACAGCATATTTTTCAGGCTCGCGACTGGTGCCGATGACATTGAAACCTTGCTGATGAAGGTGGTTGGCGAGCATCAGGCCGAAGCCCGAGGACGCGCCCGTGATCAGAACTGTCTTTTTCATACCGTAACCTCGATTGATTAGGTTTGGACTTTGCCTACGAGGGCTGCGTCAGGCGCTCGCAGAACGCGCCAACATGACGGCGGAACGCGCCAAGGTTGAGGTGACCGACCCGTTCGAGCCGGGCCAACGCCAGCAGCTGAAAGTGCAGACATGGAAAGTTCTGCGGCAAGCTCGCGCAGGAGGCAATCGGCAGCTTGGTGCGAGATCGGCGGTGGACGAATGATTCGCAGCGCCTGACGCATCGGTACGCAGTTTGCTGCGTCGGGCTTGACCTTGCGCGTAGCAGCAAGCTGACGCCACGTCGCCTTTGTCGACGTGCTCCCATCAGGAACTCACTGTGCCGTCCGACAAAGAAGACTCCTTGGGCTTCGCCTATCCCAGGCCGCAACTGCGGCGCCGCAACTGGACCTCACTCAATGGCACTTGGCGCTTTCGCCAAGACGACGAGCGCCTGTTTTCACGGCCTCCGGAGGACGACGAGTGGCCGCAGACGATCAACGTGCCGTTTGCGCCCGAGACCGAAGCCAGCGGCATAGCCGACCAGGGCTTCCACTATGCATGCTGGTACCAGCGCGACTTTGAATGTCCGGTGGGCGATGACCGCGTCATCCTGCGATTTGGCGCCGTCGACTACGTGGCGCACGTCTGGGTGAACGGCCGCCTTGCCACGACTCACGAGGGCGGCCACACGCCGTTCTCGGTCGACATCACCAAGCTGCTCGATCCCTCGGGCACACAAACGGTGACGGTGCTGGCCGAAGATGACCCGCACGACCTCACCAAGCCCCGGGGCAAGCAAGACTGGCACGAGAAGCCGCACTCGATCTGGTATCCCCGCACCACCGGCATCTGGCAGACCGTGTGGTTCGAGCGCGTGTCGCGCACGTACATCGAGAAGATTCGCTGGACGCCCCGGGTCGAAGGTTTCTCGATCGGCTTCGAAGCTCGCCTCGCCGGCGATCGCACCGACGACCTGTCGATCGAGGTCAGCCTTCGCCACGGCGAGCGCACGCTGGCCTCGGACCGGTACCTGGTCGTTCAGCGGGAGGTCGACCGAGTCGTCGCCTTGTCCGATCCGGGCATCGACGATTTCCGCAACGAACTGCTCTGGACACCGGAGCGTCCGACCCTGATCGACGCGACGGTGCGCTTGATCCGTGGTGGGCAGGTGATCGACGAGTTCGAGTCGTACACCGCCCTTCGTGCGGTGAACGTGCTCCGCGACCGCTTCATGTTGAACGGCCGGCCCTACATGCTCCGTCTCGTGCTGGACCAGGGCTACTGGCCGCAGAGCTTCATGACACCGCCCGGCGACGCAGCGATCAGGCGCGACGTCGAACTCGTCAAGGCCATGGGCTTCAACGGCGTGCGCAAACACCAGAAGATCGAAGACCCGCGCTACCTCTACTGGGCCGACCGGCTCGGCCTCGTCGTCTGGGAAGAGATGCCGTCTGCCTACCGATTCACGCGCACCGCAATCAGGCGGACGGTGCGTGAATGGACGGAGGCGATCGAGCGCGACTACAGCCATCCCTGCGTCATCGTCTGGGTGACCTTCAACGAGAGTTGGGGTGTTCCGGACCTCACCGCCGTGGGCCAGCACCGGCACGCTGTCGAAGCCCTCTATCACCTGACCAAGACGCTCGACCCGACGCGACCGGTCATCGGCAACGACGGCTGGGAGAGCAGCGCCACCGACATCATCGGCATCCACGACTACGACGCGAATGTGGAGCACATCCGCCAGCGGTATGGCCCCGAGATCAAGGCCGACCAGTTGTTCGACCGGCGCCGCCCGGGCGGGCGCATCCTCACGCTCGATGGATACCCGCACTGCGGGCAGCCCATCATGTTGACGGAGTTCGGCGGCATCGCTTTCGCGAAGGGCACGCAGCCCACGGCCGCGCCCGATCAGCTGGCTTTGGTGGCGGCCGGCAATTCGTCGGTGGTCACATGGGGGTACTCGACGGCGAACGACGAGCAAACCTTCCAGCAGCGGTACCAGGAGCTGATGGGCGCCGTGATCTACACCGCCATGTTTGCCGGCTTTTGCTACACCCAGTTCGCGGACACGTTCCAGGAGGTCAATGGCCTGCTGACGGCGGACCGCAAGCCGAAGATTCCGATCGAAGAAATCGCACGAGCGACGCGCGTTTCACGCCTGCACATTGCGGCGGGTGTGTAGCCCGCCCCGTTGCAGCGACACGCAGCTTGGCGAATGCAAACTGCGTCGAATCGTTCGCCTACAGGATCGGCTTTCCACCCGTGACGGCAATGCGTGCACCGGAGATGTAGCTTCCCTGGTCAGAAGCCAGCAGCACGTAGACAGGTGCCACTTCCGCGGGCTGGCCGGGGCGCTTCAGCGGCACGTCTTTTCCAAACGATTCGACCTGTTCGCTGGGCATGGTCGAGGGGATGAGCGGTGTCCAGATGGGCCCCGGCGCGACCGAGTTGACCCGAATGCCGCGCTCCGCCAGCAGTTGCGCCAGGCCGGCCGAGAAGTTGGCGATGGCACCTTTGGTCGCGGCGTAGGCCAGCAACGTGGGCCGGGGCGTGTCCGAATTCACCGAGCTCGTGTTGATGATCGACGAGCCCGCCTTCATGTGCTTCACCGCGGCCTTGCACAAGTGAAACATCGCGGTGATGTTGACTTGAAAGGTGTGGTCCCATTCCTCGTCCGGAATTTCTTCCAGTGACTCGCGCGTCATCTGGAAGGCGGCGTTGTTGACGAGGATGTCGATCTTGCCGAAGGTGCCGGCCGCCTGTTCGATGATCGCCCGGCAGTGTGAGGGCTCGGCCAGATCGCCCGCAACCGTGACGGCTTTGCGGCCCGCCGCCTCGACCAGCCGAGCCGTCTCGCGCGCGTCCTCATGTTCGTTCAGGTACGAGATCAGCACGTCGGCGCCTTCGCGGGCGAATGCGATCGCCACGGCGCGGCCGATGCCGCTGTCGGCGCCGGTGATGATGGCGGCACGCCCTTGCAGGCGGCCGCTTCCGACGTAGCTTTGCTCGCCGTGATCGGCTTTCGGATTCAGGTCCTTTTCGGAACCGGGTGGTTGCTGTTGCAGGTCCATGGCGTCGTTCTCCGTCGCAGGCAGTTGGGGCGCCGCTGAGGGCGCAACAGCACATGCCGGCAACGCGCGTGCCGCCGTATCTGCTTGCGCGCCATGGGTTCGCCCGAGTACCGGCGACGCTTTCTAGGACCGAGAGCTGCCGTCCTTCTGCGCCATGGCTTCGTCGATCGCCGAGTTGAGCAGCGCGACGTTGATCGGCTTGGTGACGTGCTGGAAGAAGCCCGCCGCCATGCTCTGCGCGCGATCACGCGGCATCGCGTTGGCTGTCACCGCGATCACCGGTATCTCTTCGGTGATCGGGTCTGCGCGCAAGATGGCCCGTGCATCGGTGCCGCTCAAGCCGGGCAGGTTGATGTCCATGAGGATGACCTCGGGCCGGTGCGCCCGCGCCAGCTCGATGCCGAGCTGGGCATCGGGTGCCGACAGCATGCGCAGGTCGCCGCGAAAGGCCACGATCTCTTCGACCAGGCGCAGATTCGCCGGGTTGTCTTCCACGTACAGCAGCAGCGGTGCCTTCTTCAGCGCAGGCGAGGTCGTGGGCACCGGGTCAGCGCGCTCCGCTTCATTTGCCTCCGGCACCGCATGCGCGTGCGCCTGCTTCAGTTCGATCCAGAACTCGCACCCGTTGCCGACCGCGGTGACGACCCCGATCTGGCCACCCATCAGCTCCACCAGGCGCTTGGTCACCACCAGCCCGATGCCCGAGCCTTCCACGTTGCCGGTTTCCTGCCCCAGGCGATTGAAGGGCTGGAACAGGGACGCTACCTGTTCAGGCCGCAGCCCGGCACCGGTGTCGCGCACCGACACGCGCACGCCGTCGTGCTCCGCGAGGGTGCAATCGACGATGACGACGCCGTTCTCTCGGTTGTACTTGATGGCGTTCGACAGCAGGTTCAGCAGCACCTGCTTGAGCCGCGTGCGGTCGGCGATCACGCTCGGCCCATGCGGCGGCGGGAACAGCATCTGCAGGCCACGCTGGCGAGCCGCGGGCTCGAGCATGGTGCGGCACTCTTCCAGCACGTCGGCCATCACCACCGGTTCGAGCGAGAGCATCAGGTTGGCGGACTCGATCTTGGCCAGGTCGAGGATCTCGTTGATCAGATTCAGCAAATGGGTGCCGGCCTTGAGGATGTGCTGTGTGAACTCGGCCTTCTTGGCCTGTGGCAGCGAGACGCCTTCGACGGAGAGCAACTGGCCGAAACCCAGAATGGCATTCAGCGGCGTACGCAGCTCGTGGCTCATGCTGGAGAGGAACTCAGACTTCGCGCGGTTCGCCTTCTCGGCCGTCTCGGTGGCGTGCGCGAGCTCCCGGTTCGAGGCTTCGAGCTGGGCCGTGCGGTCGTGCACGCGCAGCTCGAGCTGCTCGTTCAGTCGCATGATTTCCTGCTGGGCCACGCGCCGTTCATTGACCTCGCGGGCCACGTCGGCCAGCGCGGTTTCGTTCTCGATCGCGCGGCGTTCGATCTCGGCCATCATGCCGTTGAACGATTCGACCAGCGCGCCGACCTCGTCGTCACTCATCTTCACGGCGCGGCGCGAGTAGTCGCGTTGCTCTACCACTTCGCGCGCGACGCTCGCGATCGACAGGATCGGCCGCGTGACGAGCCGCTGCAGCCGCATCGACGTGAGGTACGCCACGATCATGGCCACAGCCAGCACCGCCAACGCAATCACTGCATAGCTGCCGATGCGGTCGTACAGCTCGTAGTCGGCTCGCAGGTAGACGGTGCCCACGAGTTCGCCGCTTTCGAACACGCGGGTGAACACCGCGAGTTCCCGCTGCTCGATGCGCACGCCTTCGGGTCCGGGCGCGGCGGGGAACATGGCGAAGCCGCTGCCGGAGGTGTAGCTGGCGAACAGCTTGCCGTGGGCGTCGTACAGCGCGGCAGCGCGAACCTGCGGCCGCGAGCGCAGCACCGCCAGGTTGTTGGTGGCCACCTTGCTGTCATCGAAAGCCAGCGCCGTGGCGGTCGTCTGGCCGAGCAGCTGCGCCTGCGCGCCCATGTCGTTGACCCAGCTCTGGTGGTAGGCGCGCAGGTCGTAGGCGATCATGGCGCCGAGCGCCACGATCAGCGCGACAAGCGTGGTAATCAGCACCACGCCGACCAGCCTGGCTTGCAGCGACCCGCTGTGGCGCCGGCTCACAGGGTGGCCCCTTGCACGCGCCGCGCCACACCGAGCAGGCGCGAGCTGATCTTCAGGCCGCTGGCTTCGTGGGTGCGCAGGTTGACGTCGAACCGCACCTTGTTGTCCACCAGGACGAAGTTGATCGCACCGCCGACCGCGAACACGTCGTCCGAATCGGTGACGACCAGGATCGGCAACTCCTTGGCCGCCGCGACGAGCGAGGCCGCGCGTGCCGCGGCCTGGCGCCCGATGAACAGCACGTGCACGCCGGCGAGCGAGGTGCCTGGAGAAATCTTGCGCGTGACGATAGAGCGACCGTTGGTCGACCGGTTGGCCACCATCGGCATCAGTTCGTCGGCCAGGCTTTCGGCGCCGCTGATGCCGATCACGAACGGGCTCTGGTCTCCTTCGAAGGAGCTCGGCGGCCAATCCACAAGCCCGAGAAACTTGTAGAGGTAGGCCGCCTTGACCTGGTCTTCCTGCGCCACGCGTTCAGTCTGCGCGCTGCACACGGCCATTGGCCACAGGAACCAGATGCACACGGCACGCCACCAGAGGGTGGTGGCTGCATGGCGGCGGTTCGTCACAGCGTGAACCTCAACCACAGCGCGATGCTGCGGTCGATCTCGCTGCGCGCAGGGACACTGCCGAACTCGGCGTGTTCCTTACCGAAGAGGTTCTGCCCCACGAGAGAGAGCTCGATGCTCGGCGTGATGCGCCACCCGTAGCGTGCGTCGACGGCGGTATAGGCCGGCACCGCGTCCTTCGGCAAGGCGGCAACGCGGCGCAGGGAGACGTCGAATTCATGCCCCTCGGCGGGCGTGAAGGCTGAGCGCAATGACCATTGGTAGTCCGGGTCGTCGCCCAGGTTGGCGGGGCCATCGGGGTCGGTGCTGCCGGCCTGGAGCTTCAAATTTTTCTTCAGCGTGCTCAAACCCGCGCTGAGCCGCCACGTGGGCAGGGCCTGCCAGGAGGCCCAGGCTTCGACGCCGTGGGTCCGTCCATCGATCATGTTCTGCACCTGGGCATTGGGTGGTGGCTGGCCGCTGCGCAAGCCCTGCCAGTCGTGCAGAAAGGCGGTGGCGGAATAACTCCAGTCGGGCGTCGGCTGCGCGCGGTAGCCCAGCTCGAACACGTTCGCCACTTCGGAGACGAAATCTGGCCCGCCCGCAATGATGTAAGGCGGGCCAGCGGGCGGCAGCCGGAGCTCGCGGTCCAGCCGGGCCGGCGCTCGCACGGCACGCGAGATGGCGCCCCACAGCAGTTGGCCGGCGGCAGGCTGCCAGGCCAGGCGCAGGTTGGGCAAGGTCTCGGTGCCGGTGTAGTCGTTGCGTTCGAACTTGAGGCCGAGCGTGAGATCGAGCCCGCTGGCCAGCTTCACGTCGTCCTGCACGAACAGGTTGGTCCAGGTCAGCGTGCGGCTGGGCGGCACGAAGCCGAAGAACAAGCCCGGGGCGATGTGGTCTTGTGCTCGCCGGTAGCCGGCACCCCACACCAGCCGGTGGTTCTCGAGCGTCAGGCCGTGCTGGAACTCGGCGTCGCCGAGGTCGGTGCGCGGGCGGTACAGCAGCGCATCGTCGCGCTCGCTGTGGTCGAAGTAGGCCTGCACCCGCAAGTCGGCACCGCCGCCCAGCCGGCGCGTCCAGCGGCCGAGCACGTTGCTGCCCGAAGAGGTGATCGGCGTCAGCTGGAAGGTGCCGATGTTGCCCCGGTACTCAGCACGCGTGCGGTAGGTGTCGCCTTGCAGCGTGAAGTCGTCTGCGTCGTTATTCCAGTCAGCGCGAAAGCCCAGCTGGTGGCGCTCGGTGCCATCGGCCACCGCGGTATCGGCGGCGTTGTCGGTGTGGCGCGCGTTCGTCGTCTTGGCGTAGAAACGCACGCTGCCGCTGTCTCCCAGGGCCGTGCCGTAGCGCAAGGACAGGCCGCGCTCGCGGTTGCCACCGCCCGCCACCGCCAGGAGGCCCTGCGTGTCGGAGCTGGAGCGCGTGATGATGTTGATGACGCCGTTCACCGCGTTGGCACCCCACAGCGTGGCACCCGGGCCGCTGATGACTTCGATGCGTTCCACGTCGCCGAGCATCACGTCCTGCTGGTCCCACAGCACGCCCGAGAAGAAGGGCGCATAGACGGTGCGTCCGTCGATCAGCACAAGCAGCTTGTTGCCGATGGCGTTGTTGAAGCCGCGTGCGCTGATGGCGTACTGGGTGGCATCGATGCGTGCCACCTGCAGGTTGGGCGCGAGGCGCAAAGCCTCGGGCAGGGAGCTGACGCCGGCACGGCGAATGGCATCGGAGGTGATGACGTAGATGGAGGCTGGCGCCGCACTGAGCGGCTCGGCGCGCCGCGACACGGAGGTCACCTCGATGCCGGAGAGTTCTTCCAGCGAGAGGTCAGCAATCTCCTTGGTACTCGACACCGCGGCCTGGGCAGCCGCAGACACCAGCCACATCGACACTGCGAACAAACTAGCGGCTCTGGCCACTGGATCTCCAAGTCATCGGCGGGACTGCTGTGTCTGTATTCGAGCAGTGCCAGGCCTCCCTCGCCACTGTCAAACCTTACACGCTGATCGGGGGCGGGTAATCCCCAGGCCTCAAGGCAAGGTGTGACTTCCGACACGCGTCTCCGCACAAATGCCCCATGACGGGGCCATGCGGCCCGACGTCTCCGGTCGAAGTTCTCAGATTGAGCATGTGCTGCACCACCGGCGATCAAGAAGCCGTGCCCCACGTCGATATGAAGACGTGCCCCTCTCTCGACAGGCCGTGTGCGCACGGGCCGGAGGCGCATGCCGTTTGGAGACGATCTCGTGACGAAATTTGCAAGACGCCGATGGATGGAGCCAACGCGTCGGCAGTTGGCTGGGCCTTTGTGCCGCGCCCTGGTGCTGGCTGCCTCGCTGGCGGGTGCCGGCCACCCCTTGGCCGCACACGCCGCTGACGACCTCGCATCCTCTCCGCTGGATGCCTTGCTCGACCTCGAGGTGTCGGGCGCCTCGAAGTTCGCGTTGCGCGTCAGCGAATCGCCGTCATCGGCGACGGTGATCGGCGCCGACGAGATCCGCGCGCTCGGCTACCGCACGCTGGCCGACGTGCTGCAGTCCGTGCGCGGCCTGCTCGTGTCGTCCGACCGCACCTATGCTTACCTGGGGGTGCGCGGGTTCGCCACGGCTGGCGACTACAACACCCGCATCCTGCTGCTGATCGACGGCAACCGTGTCAACGACACGGTGTTCGACCAGGCCTTCCTCAGCACGGACTTCCCGCTCGACTTGGCGCTCGTCGAGCGCGTCGAGTTCATCCCAGGCCAAGGGTCTGCGGTGCACGGCGGCAATGCGCTGTTCGGCACCATCAACGTCGTGACGCGGCGCCCGGGCACCGAGGCGACCAGCCAGGCGGCCGTCACCGTGGGCCGGGGCAACTTGAGAAAGCTGCAGGCCGCCACCACGCGCTCGTTCGCCGGCGGCGGGAGGTTGCTTATCTCCGGCGCTACCCAGCGCCTGTCTGGAACCGACGTGCGCTACCCCGGCCTGATAGCCGCCGATGGCAGCGACATCAGCCACCGCACCGACCACGACCGTGGCGACCAGTTTTACCTGAAGTACGAATGGGACGAGTGGGTCGCGACGATGCTGCACGGCGACCGCCTCAAAGGCCTGTCGGCCGCACCGGGCACGGTGTTCGGAGACAGGGGCAGCCAGTACCGCGACATGCTGACCCTGGGCGACGCCACCTTGTCGCACCCGATCGACGTGGCCAACCTGTTGAAGCTGCGCGTGTTCGCCGGTCGCTACGCATACCGTGGTGACTTCGTCGTCGACTACCCGCCGGTCACCGTCAACCAGGACGGAGCCGAATCCCAGTGGTGGGGCGTCGAAGGCCACTTGTTCTCGCAGCAGTTCGAGCGGCACAAGCTCGTCGCCGGCGTGGAGTTGCAGTCGTCGCCGCACCGCGACCAGACCAACATCGACGTGTCGCCAGCAGCCACCTACCTGGACGACCACCGCAAGAGCACGCGCCAGGCGCTGTTCGGTGAAGACCAGTGGGAATGGTCGCCTTACTTCACGGTGACCATGGGCCTGCGCTGGGACCGCATAAGCGGTGCATCGACGGCAACGCAGTTCAGCCCGCGCCTGTCGTTGATCGCGCGCCCCACCGACAAGCTGGTGCTCAAGTTCATTCATGGCACGGGCTTCCGGCCACCGAACGCGTTCGAGTCCTACTACACCGTTGAAGGGACGCCCAGCTACAAGGGCAACCCCGAGCTGAAGAACGAACGTGTGCGCGGTGACGAAATCGTGCTGGAGCTGCGGCCCTCGGCGGCCACGCGTTTCACCGCGTCTGCCTACGTCAACGAGGCCCGTGGCCTGCTGGTTCAGGACCTGGACCCCGTGGACAATCAGCTCGTGTACAACAACGCAGGATCGATGCGCACGCACGGCTTCGAGCTGGAGTTCGAACGGGTGTGGACGCAGGGAGCCCATCTGCGTACCAGCTACAGCAACCAGCGAGTGCACGACCTGTCTGGCCAAGGCATGGGCGACCGCAACGCCGCGCAGCTCGGCAAGGTCGCGCTGATCCTCCCGCTCGGCGGCGAGTTCACGCTGGGCAGCCAGGCGGTGCTCGTCAGCCGCCGCGGAGACCTCCCGGGCTACGGCGTCACGAATTTCACGTTGACCCGTCTGTGCCAGTTGCTGCATGCCGAGCTCTCGCTCGGCCTGTACGACGCCTTCGATCGGCGGCCGGTCGACCCGGGCAGCGATTCGGTGCTGCACCCGATCTCGCCGCAAGACGGGCGCACCTGGCAGTTCCGCATCAACATCAAGTTGTGACCTGCTGACCGTGCGCGCCTACCTGTCTGCCTGCCGCTGGCCTGCATTGCTGATGCTGGCCGTGCTGGCGTGCCCGCAGACAGCCCGGGCGGTCGACGAAGACGAACTGAAGGCCGCCATCATCCTGAACATCATGACCTTCGTCGACTGGCCGGCCGACGTCGCACCGCCGGCGGGTGAACCCTGGGTGCTGTGCACCGATTCGCACTCGCCTTTGGCGCCGGCATTGAAAGCCCTCGAAGGGCGCCCGGTACACAGCGGCCGGCTCTTGGTTCGCGACATCCAGCCGGGCGCTGTCACGCCGCCTTGCCACGCCCTTTACGTCGAGGCTCGAAACGGACTGCACGCCGCCAACCCGGCTCAACCCGGCACCTTGGCGAGCATGCTCGTCATCAGCGACGACGCAGTGCTGCCATCGCCCGTGGCCTCGGTGATCCTGCGTGCCGTGGGCACTCGGCTGGCGTTCGAGATCAACCTGCATGCAGCACGCGAGGCGCGCCTGCAGCTGAGTTCCAAGCTCGTGCGCCTGGCCAAGGTGGTGAAGCAATGACACCCGAACGCCGCCAGGACCGGTTTCGCGTGTCGCCGGGCCCGGGCCTCGGCGGGCGGGTGAGCCGTGCGGTTGCGCTCGGTGCCGGCTTCGCCCTGCTCGCCAGCGGGCTGATCCTCGATGCCTTCGTCTATGTCTCGCTGCGCGCCACGTTGGTGGACGACTTCACCATCCAGGCCCGCATCACGGCCGAGAGCAGTTCCGCGGCCATCGTCTTCCGCGACGCTCCTGCGGCCACGCAGATCCTGGCGGCCATGCAGGTGTCGCCATCGGTCGAGCATGCCGAGCTGCGCGACCTCGACGGCGGGCTGGTGGCGCAGTACACGCGTGCGGGTGCGGCGCAGCGCCCCGAGGGCAACCTGCTCGTGTTGCCCGTGGAAGGCCACCGCTTTGCCGATGGCCGTTTGCACCTGAGCCAGGCAGTGCGAGAAGCCGGCCGTGGCGTCGGCTCGCTGCGGCTGGTGGTCACCCTCGACCAGTTTTACCTGCGCATGCTGACCTACATCGGCATCACGCTGGTGGCAAGCGGGCTCGCGCTGGGCCTTGGCTTTATGCTGGTCGGCCGCATCCGCCGCGAGATCAAGGCCACCGAGCGCCGGCTGGATTACCTCGCCTATTACGACCCCGTCACCGGTCTGCCGAACCGCCACGCCGCCAACGAGCGCATCCAGCGGCTGATCGAGACGGTGGGAAAAACCAGCGAAGGGTTCGCGCTGCTGCTGATCGACCTCGACGACTTCAAGGTCGTCAACGACACCCTCGGGCACGTGGCCGGCGACGAACTGCTGCGGGCCCTCGCCGGGCAGCTCACCGCCTTCATGCGGCCCAACGACATGGCCTTCCGCTTCGGCGGCGACGAGTTCGTGATCCTCGCGCCGCGGGTGACGGGTGATATGCACCTGCACCAGCTCGGGCAGGCGGCGATGCTCGCGTTCCAGGGCGCCTTGAAGGTCGGCACCCACGAACTGCGAGCGCGAGGCAGTGTCGGCATTGCGCAGTTCCCGCGCGATGCCGCGAATGCCGAGATGTTGGTTCGCGCCGCGGACACGGCGATGTACGAAGCCAAGCGGCAGGGCAAGAACACCTTCGCTCTGTTCAACGCCGAGATGCACCGCGGCGCAGCGCGCCGCATGCAGCTTGAGACGGACCTGCGCGACGCGGTGGCACGCAAAGAGCTGCATCTCGTCTACCAACCGATCATGGACTTCCGCACCCGGCGCCTGTGCGGCGCCGAAGCCCTGCTGCGCTGGGATCACCCGGAGCTGGGCATGGTGTCGCCGGTCGAGTTCATTCCCCTGGCCGAGGCGAGCGGGCTGATCGTCGACGTCGGCCAATGGGTGCTGCAGGCAGCCTGCCGGCAGATGAAGGTCTGGACGGACCAAGGCCACACGGGCCTGTTCGTCGCGGTCAACGTGTCGGCCCGCCAGATCCTGCGCGGCCTGCAGGCGCAGGTGAATGCCGCCTTGGCCGAGACCGGGCTGGACCCGCATTGCCTGGAGATCGAGATCACCGAGCACTCGATGGTCGAAGACATCGACAGCAACGTCGAGCAGCTCCGCACGCTCCGCGAGTTAGGTGTGCAGGTGGCGGTCGACGACTTCGGCACCGGGCTGTCGTCCCTCGCGTACCTGAAGCGCCTGCCCATCGGCAAGCTCAAGATCGACCGGGCGTTCGTGAAGGACTTGCCCGGCAACCAAGACGATGCCGCCATCGCGTCGGCCATCATCTCGATGGCGCACCGGCTCGGGCTCACGGTC
This sequence comes from Rhizobacter sp. P2_G4, assembly GCF_056403575.1. NCBI lineage: Bacteria > Pseudomonadati > Pseudomonadota > Betaproteobacteria > Burkholderiales > Sphaerotilaceae > Rhizobacter > Rhizobacter sp. P2_G4. Next base: position 497,393 of record NZ_JBFUFG010000003.1, read on the forward strand.
GTGGCCGAAGGGGTCGAGACCGAGGCGCAGCGCGACTTTCTCGCGGCCCAGGGCTGCGACTGCCTGCAGGGCTACCTCTACAGCCGCCCGCTGTCGGTGGAAGCGTTCGACGAGATGCTGGCCGCTCAGGTCGAGCTGTCGAGAGCGTAAGGCCGCAAGGCCGACGGGGTCTGCATGTCGGGCGCCACCTGCAGGCTGCTGCGCGCCGTGCCGCGCATCTCTTCGGGCGAGAGCGCCATGCCCACGCGGTCGCTGTAGTCGCGCGGCGGCTCCTGTGGTGCCTGCGCCTGGTCGTGGGCCGCCTTGGCGCACAGCGCGTCGATCACGGTCACGCCCAGCACCGCCGCGATCGCGATGGCTGTGTTGCGCGTCTTCGCATGCGGGCTGCGCAGGTCGGTGACCAGCGTGGCGAGATCGAGGGCGTCGCCGCTGACGCGCGCCCACAGCCAGGGCTCGGGGTCGCGCGCGGTGAGCAGGCCGATGCCGGTGGTCAGCTCCCGCAGGCCGTAGGCCTTGATCAGGGTGCTGCTGCTTTTCGAGCCGGTTGCGTCCGCAGTGCTGCGTGACCGAAGCAGCTCCCATGCGCCGAGCGCAATGCTGAACCAGCCCAGGCCTCGCGCCACGTTCTCGACGGTCAGCGCCGCCTTGGCCTTGGCTCCGAGGTTCGATTCGGCATCGTTTGTGCAGGGGCTCGACGCGCCGGAGCGTGGCGAGCCGGCCAGCGACGGGTCATCCTGCTCGGCAGAAGAAGAGGCCAACGAAACGTCGGCGAATGCTGTATCGGTAGAGGGTTCGGACATCTCGGTCTCCTCAAGGTTTGAGAACCACCTTGATGCAGCCGTCTTCCTTTTCGCGGAAGGTCTTGTACATCTCGGGGCCCTGCGCCAGATCGACGGTGTGGGTGATGACGAAGGACGGGTCGACCTGTCCGTCCGCAATGCGCTTGAGCAGGTCGTCCGTCCATCGGTTGACGTGTGTCTGCCCGGTGCGCACCGTGAGCCCCTTGTTCATCAAGGCGCCCATCGGAATCTTGTCGACCAGCCCGCCGTACACGCCGGGGATCGACAGCGTGCCGGCGGGCCGGCACACGTAGATCATTTCGCGCAGCACATGCGGTCGGTCGGTTTCCAGCATCACCGCCTGCTTGGCGCGGTCGTACAGGCCGTCGATCGCCCGAGTGGCATGGCTTTCCATGCCGACAGCATCGATGCATTTCTCCGGGCCCTTGCCCTGCGTCAGCTCGGCCAGCCGGTCGAGCACGCTTTCCTTCTCGAAGTTGATCGTGAGCGCGCCGCCCGCCTTGGCCATGCTCAGGCGCTCGGGCACGCGGTCGATGACCACCACCTGCCGCGCACCCAGCATCACCGCGCTGCGGATCGCGAACTGGCCGACGGGTCCCGCACCCCATACCGCCACCGTGTCGGTCGGCTGGATGTCGCATTGCACCGCCGCCTGCCAGCCTGTCGGGAAGATGTCGCCGAGGAACAGCACCTGCTCGTCGCTCAGGCCATTGGGGATCTTCACCGGCGCCACATCGGCATACGGCACGCGCACGAACTCGGCCTGACCGCCCGCGTAGCCGCCGGTGAGATGCGTGTAGCCGAACAAGCCGGCCGTTGTGTGGCCGAACACCTTGTCGGCCATCGCCTTGTTGCGGTTGGTGCGTTCGCATACCGAGAAGTTGCCGCGCCGGCATTGCTCGCACTCGCCGCAGCAGATGGTGAAGGGCACGACCACGCGGTCACCGAGCTTGAGCTTCTTGTTCTCGGGGCCGACCTCGACCACCTCGCCCATGAACTCGTGGCCCATCACATCGCCTTTCTCCATGCCGGGCATGAAGCCGTCGAACAGGTGCAGGTCGGAGCCGCAGATGGCGCAGCTCGTCACCTTCACGATGGCGTCGCGCGGGTGTTCGATCTTCGGGTCGTCTACCGTGTCGTAGCGAATGTCCTTCTTTCCGTGCCAGCAAAGTGCTTTCATGGTGGCCTTTCAAAAAGTGTTGAACGGTTGCATATCTCGCTGGGTACTCAGCGAGTGGCCGGAATCGACCATGGCGCAAAGCCGCCTTCCAGCAGCGGCAGCGGCGCACCTTCTTCCGCGCTCGGCACGGCGCCGGCCCGGCCGATCTGGATCAGTTGAAGCCCGAAGCCGCGCCAGGCTGCGGGCAGCACGTTGCGGCCGTCGAACACGACGTTGTCGGCCAGCTCCCTGGCCACGGTGGCTGCGTCGAACGCAGCGAACTCGCTCCACTCGGTGACGAGCGCGAGCGCGTCGGCGCCTTCGATCGCACCCTGCGCGCTGTGGCACCACCGCACGCGCGGCAGATTGCCGAAGAGCCGCGCAGCGTTGGGCACCGCGATCGGGTCGTATGCTGCGACGTCGGCGCCGGCGCCCAGCAGCTGCCGCATCAGCTCGAGGCTGGGTGCCTCGCGCAAATCGTCGGTGCCGGGCTTGAAGGCCAGGCCCCAGAGCGCGATGCGTTTGCCGCGCAGCCCGTCGGGGCCGCCGTAGAACGCGCACATCTTGTCGAACAGCATCCGCTTCTGCTGTTCGTTGGTCTGCTCGACGGCACGCAGCATGTGCCCCGCGAGCCCATGGCGTTGGGCGATGTGGGCCAGCGAGCGCACGTCTTTCGGGAAGCACGAGCCGCCGTAGCCCACGCCGACACGCAGGAACTCGGGCCCGATGCGCGGGTCGGTTCCCACGCCGGCGCGCACGTCTTCGATGTCGGCCCCGGTGGCATCGGCGATCTGCGCCATTTCGTTCATGAAACTGATGCGTGCGGCCAGCATGCCGTTGGCGGCGTACTTGGTGAGCTCGGCGCTGCGCGGGCTCATGCGCAGCAGCTTCGCGCCGGCGTCGACGAGCGGCGTGTACGCGCGCAGCAGCGGCGCAGCATCGTCATCGCTCAGCGCGCCGACGATGATGCGGTCAGGCTTCAGGCAATCGCGCACTGCCATGCCTTCGCGCAGGAACTCGGGGTTGCTCACCAGCGGCAGGCGCAGCGAGACGCGCCGGTGTCGCAGCACACCGGCAACGGCCTTGTGCAGCTCTTCATTCGTGCCCATGGGCACGGTCGACTTGATCACCAGCGTGGCCGGTGCGGCGAGCACCGCAGCCACCCGCAGCACCGCCGACTCCACCGCACGCAGGTCGGCCGAGCCGTTGTCGCCGGAGGGCGTACCGACCGCGATGAACACCAGCTCGGCACCGCGCAGCGCACGGCCGAGATCGCGCGTGAAGCTCAGCCGCTTGCTCGCACTGTGCGCCTGCACCAGTGCCTGCAAATCGGGCTCGAAGAAGGGAATGCCACCGCGCGACAGCGAGTCGATCTTGGCCGCATCGTTGTCGACCGCCGCCACCACGTGGCCGAGTTCGGCCAGGCAGGTCGCCGTGACCAGGCCGACATAGCCCACGCCGATGACGGTGATGCGCATCGCGTGCTTCGATGTTTGCTGAAGAGCTTGTTGTTCGTCGTTCATGGCGCGGCGGTTGAGGGTGTCACGGTGTTGGAGTTGGCAAGCCACATGCCGGGCACGTGCGGTTCGGCAAGAGCTTGGGGCGCAGGCCTGCGCGGTTCGATCGCGTCGAGCACGGCTGATGCGACCTCGTCGACGCCGAGTTCGGTGGCGCACGGGTGGCCGTACGGGCAGACCGCGTGGCTGCAGGGCCTGCACGACACGTTGCGCCACAGCACGCGGTGCAGCGTGTGGTCGAGCGGCGCCCAGCGCGCCACATCGGCGCCGAGACTCACGACAACGCTCGGCGTGCCGAGTGCCGCGGCGATGTGCGACACGCCGGTGTCGTTGCACACCAGCAGCCGTGCACCTTCGATCAATGCGCCCAGCGTCCAGAGATTGGTTTGGCCGACCAGCGAGGTCGATGGCTGACGCATCGCACGCGAGACCGCGTCGGCCAACGGATGCTCGCCCGCCGTGCCGGTGATCACCACCGTGTACCCACGCGCGGCGAGCAGGTCGCCGATGGCGGCAAAGCGCTCCGGTGCCCAGCGCCGAGAAGGCAGTTGCGCACCGGGGTGAATGCAGACGTAGGGCCGGGTCTTCACACCGGGCCACAGTTGCATCAACGACTGCCGATCGTCGTCGCGCAGCGGAACCTCCAGCTGCATCCCATCGCGCGGCAGGCCGAGGTAATCGGTCAGCGTCAGCAGGCGTTCGATCTCATGGCCCCGTGTTGGCCAGGGCGCATGCAAGGCTGGCTCGGCGCTGAAACTCTCGGTGGTCTCCGCGCTGTGGGCCTCCACGAAGCCGGCGGTGTGCCGCGCACCGCATGCCGCCATCAGCGGATTGACGATGCGGCCACTGCCGTGGAGCTGCACCAAAAGATCGAAGGGGCGTTGCTGCAATTCTTTCAAAAAAGCCGGCAGCGCGGCAAGTTGAGGGACGCGCTCGGGCAGCCCCGGGTAGCCGGGGAACTCGATGAAGCGGTCGACCTGCGGCAGCCGCTCTGCGAGCGCAGCTGCCCAGGGCAATCCGATCAAGGTGAGCTCGGCACCGGGCCATGCCTTGCGCAGCGCACGCAGGGCCGGCACGGCGCACAGCATGTCGCCCAGCACCAGCGCGCGGAAGACGGCAATGCGCGGCGAGTCGCCGAGGTCGTTGAGTTGCATGCGGCGAGCCATCACGCGATGTTCATCAACGCTGTACCACGAGCAGCTGCGGGCACGCCGCGCTGCAACTGAAGCAGCTCGAGTGCCGCGACCGCCACGTCCTCGGGCTCAACCTTCAGCAGACAGTCGTGGTGCAGCTGTGGACAACTGCTCTTGAGGCAGTTGCGGCAGGGCACGTCGTGGTTCAGCACCCGCGCTTTTACCTTCCACGGCGTGTGCTGCGGATTGGTCAAGGCATACAGCACCACCACCGGCGTGCCCAATGCCGCCGAGATGTGCGATGGCCCGCTGTTGTTGCACACGGTGACCTGCGCACCAGCAATGAGTGCCGCCAGTTCGCCCAGCGTCAGCTCGCCTGCCATCGACAAAGGCGCCTGCTGCATGTGACGCTCGGCTGCAGCCACCAGGGCACGCTCGTCGCGGCCGCCGCTGAATACGATCTGGCAGCCGCTCTCGCGGACGATGAGGTCGGCAGCCATGCCGAAGCGCTCGGCTGGGTAGCGGCGGGAAGAGGCCGTCGCGCCGGGGTGCATGACGATGTAGGGCCGGGCGAGGTCGCCGCCGGTCGCAGTGAACTTGCGCCGCATGTTCAGCACGTCGTCGGCCGAGGGGTGGAATACCAGCGACTCGCTCGCGGCGCGGTAGCCGACCGACCGAACGAGGTCGAGCTGGCGTGCCGCCTCGTGCCGCATGCCGTCTTCGCAGACGTCGCCGTCGGGCACCCAGTCGGTCAGCAGGTCGTACGGGTTCTCGCGCGAGTGGGCCAGCCGCAAGGGGATGCCGGCCAGCCGCATCATCACCGCAGCGGGCAGGGCGCTCTGCGTGCACACGGTGAAGATCACCGCAGCGTCGAACTGATGCCGGCGCAGGTTCGCAAGCAGGCGGCGGTCGATGGCTTCGCTGCCGACAACTCCTTTGACCCACGGCGCGTCGTAGGTGATCACCTCGTCGATCGCCGGCACGTGCTTCGCGGCGGCGGCACCGGCGCGCGAACCGAGCAGTGTGACGCGCATCTCAGGCGCACTGTGCTTGATGGCAGCGATGGCTGGCGTGGTCATCAGCACGTCGCCCAGGTTGTCGAGCCGCACCACGAGCACGTTGCGGGCATTGCGCCAGCGCATGCGGGTGCTTGAGTTGTCTGTCCACACGATGGTTGAGGCCGCGGGGTTCATGAAGGGTCCTCGATGCGAGTCGATTTAGAAGCGTGTTGAATCAGTGAGGGCTGTTCGCCGCGACGACGATGAGTTCGGCCGCCTGCAGCAGGTCGCCGGCCTTGTGGTGCGGCACGCGCAGCGGCGATTCGAGCCATTCGGTCTCGTTGCCGACGTCGAGCAGCACGGTGCGGCAACCGGCGCGCCGGCCAGCCTCCACGTCGTTGAGGATGTCGCCCACCATCCACGAGTGCGAGAGGTCGAGGCGCAGTTCGTAAGCCGCCTGCAGCAGCAGGCCCGGTGCGGGCTTGCGGCACACGCAACCGAACTCGCCGGCCTCGGGCGGGGCATGCGGGCAGACGTAGAAGCCATCGAGCTGAACGTCGTGCTGGAACAGCATCTCGACCAACGCCTGGCGGAGCGTCTCGAGTGCAGCGCGATCGAACAGGTTCATCGCGAGGCCCGGCTGGTTGGTCACTACCACCAGGCGGTAGCCCTGGCGCGCCAACAGGCGCAGCCCTTGCACCGCATCGCGCGTCAGCCGCAGCTGCGCGGGATCGACGTTGTACGGCACGTCTTCGACCAAGGTGCCGTCCTTGTCGATGAACACGGCGGGCCTCTTCGCCGTGCCCGCGCGCAATGCATTCATGAAGCCACTGCCGAACCGGGGTGCACCAGCCGCAGCCGCTGCCACGGCCGTGAGGGCTCGACCTGCGTCTCGCACAGCGACTGGTACACGTCGATCAGTTGATCGGTGATGCGCTCCCAGGTGAACATCGAGCGTGCGCGGCGAACGCCGGCCCGGCCGAGCGCGCGCGCCAGTGCAGGGTTTGCGTGCAGCTGCGCGAGGCGCTCTGCCAGTGCCTTCGGGTCGTGCGGCGGAACGAGGTAGCCGGTGACCCCATCGCTCACCGAATACGGAATGCCACCAACGTTGCTGCCGACCACCGGCGTGCCGCAGGCCATCGCCTCGAGCGGTGTGATGCCGAACGGTTCGTACCACGGTGTGGTGGCGAACACATCGGCCGCAGCGTAGTAATGGCGCAGCTCATTGCGCTGGCGGTGGCCGATGAAGGTGACCTGGTCGGACACGCCGCTCTCGCGGGCGATCCCGCGCAGGCGGCCGATCTCCGGCGTCCTTGTTTCATCGGGCTCGCGCGTGTCGCCGCCGACCACCAGCACCCGTGCCGGCACGCCTGGGGGCAGGTACTGCAGCGAACGGATCACGTCGTCGACACCCTTGCGCGGTACCAGCCGGCCGAGTTGCAGCACGATGAATTCGTTCGGGTCCAGCCCGAGGCGGGCGCGCGCGGCGGCCTTGTCGAGGGGGCCGAATTCTTCGGGGTCGAAGCCGCACGGCACCATCGTCATCGCACCCGGGGCGGCGCCATAGAGCCGCATCAGGTCGATGCGGTCCTGCGGGCATTCGGCGACGATGGCGTCGGCGTAGCGCACCAGCTCACGTTCCAGTTCTATGCGCTGCGGCGGAAAGGCGTCGGTTTCCTTCTGATGTTCTTGCCGCACCAGACCGAGCGCATGGAAGGTGATCGCGAACGGAATGCCGAGCGCATCTTTCAGTCGCATCGCGACCAGCCCCGACATGAAGAAATGCGCATGGACGACGTCGTACGGAACGCTGTGCCTCAGCAGCCTCTCGCAGGCGCGCGCAAACACGGGCATGTGCCCGAGCAGCTTTTCCTTGGGCACGAATTTCGGGGGTCCCGCGTTGATGTGAATCACGCGCGCACCGGGCCTCAGGTCGACCACGTTGGGCAGGCTCGGGTCGTCGCGCCGCGTCAGCACATCGACGTGGTGGCCGGCCCGGGCCAGGCACTGCGCGACATGGGCCACGTAGATGTTCTGGCCCCCCGCGTCGATACCGCCGAGCGTGGCCAGAGGCGACGCGTGCTCACTGATCAGCGCAATGCGCATCGGGTTCTTCATGTCAGCTCCTCTTGAGGACGATTGAAGTACCGATGGCAAGCAGCGTTCCTCTTTTTCCCCACGCGCCGCGGAACACCGGTTGCCGAAGCCCGAGCCGACCAGCGCGAAACAAGCGTGAACCAGGCTGTGGCCGCTGTCAGCTTCTTCAATTTGGTTCAACAACAGGAGAACCCCATGCCGACCGTGAGTGAAGTGATGACCCGCGACGTTGAAGTGATCGCACCCCAGGAGACGCTTCAGCGGGCGGCTCAGTTGATGGATGAACTCAACGTGGGCGCCTTGCCGGTGTGCGAGGGCAGCCGGTTGCTGGGCATGATCACCGACCGCGACATCACGGTGCGCGCCGTGGCCGCCGGCAACGTGCCGGCCGAAACCCGTGTGTCGGATGTGATGAGCGAAGGTGTGCGCTGGGTCCGCGAAGACGACAGCACCGACGCCGTGACGAAGAGCATGAGTGGCATGCAGGTGCGCCGGGTGCCGGTGCTGAACTCACGCGACGAGCTGGTGGGCATCGTGTCGCTCGGTGACCTCTCGACGCAAGGGATCGACGAGGCCGACACGGCCTTGCGTGAAATATCGCAGCCGTCCGAACCCGACCGTTGAATTTCGGTTCAGCGTGTCGAGAAGCGCTTTCCCGAGACGCGCAAAGTTTGCAGAACATCGGGTGGACAGGTCTTCTGCCGCAGTCATCGGTGCGCAGCCGGTTCAGCAAGGTGAACTGCACCCGACAGCTGAAAAACGGGAACGGAGTTTGCCCAACTGAGGCACGAACCGACGGCGTTTTCGCCACCGCTGAAGGTTCGATCCACACAAGGCTTCTTGAAAGGAACCAACATGACTCAACGCGACTATGAAGGCCGCCGCGAAGGCGGATATGGAGACGAGAATCGTTACGGCGAAGGCCAAGGCCGCCAGCAAGGATCAAGCGGCGGTCAGCGCAGCGAGGCCGGCAGCAACTATGGAGACTGGAGCCGGGAAGGGCGTGGCGGCAATCAATATGAACAGTCGTCGGGCCGCGGCCAGCAGTTCGGCGATTCGTCGTCCAGCGGCTGGCGCAACCAGGAAGCGCGCAGCTTCGGCGGCGGACAGCAGGGCGGTGGCTTCGGTGGCCAGGGCGGCTCGCAAGGCGGCTACGGTGGCCAGATGGGCGGTGGAGGCTCGGGCTATGACGTTGGCTCGAGCAGCAGCTACGCAGGCCAGGGCGGCTATGGTGCCTATGGTGGCTCGCGAAGCGACTTCGGCCAAGGCAATGTCGGCGGCTCGCCGCAGAGTTACGGCTCGCAAGGCTATGGCTCCCAAGGCGGTGGCGGTTCGCAGGGCTACGGCTCGCAAGGCGGGTACGGTGGCGGCCAGCAGGGCTACGGCTCGCAAGGCGGCTACGGTGGCGGCCAGCAAGGCTACGGTTCGCAAGGTGGCTATGGCGGCGGCCAGCAAGGCTACGGCTCGCAAGGCGGCTACGGCGGCGGCTCGCAAGGCTACGGCTCACAAGGCGGCTATGGTGGCGGCCAGCAGGGCTATGGCTCGCAAGGTAGGCAAGGCGGCCAGAGCATGCAGGGTGGCTACGGCGGCTACAGCCCGCAGGTTTCGTCCGGCATGTACGGCGGACAGGGTGGCCAGGGCTACGGCGGCTCGCAAGGCTACGGTTCACAAGGTGGACAAGGCATGCAAGGCCACGAGCATTTCGACCCTGACTACCACCAGTGGCGCACGGAGCAACTGCGCAACCTCGATGAGGACTATCGCAACTGGCGCCAGGACAGGTTCAAGAAGTTCTCCGACGAGTTCTCGAGCTGGCGCAGCAACCGCAGCGGCTCCCAGTCGGGCCAGGGCGGCAGCCAAGGCTCCGGCGGCAGCGGGTCCTACGGGGCAGGATCGTCCGGCAGCAGCTCGGGAATGAGCAGCGGTACTGGATCAGGCGGCAGCAGCTCGGGCCTGAGTGGCACCGGGTCAAGCGGCAGCAGCTCTGGGATGAGCGGCAGCGCCGGATCGAGCGGCAGCAGCCTCACCGGCGGTGACGGCAGCAGCAGCTCGAGCTCGCCGTCGTCTTCCGGCACTGGCAGCAGCGGCTCGTCGTCTTCGTCCAAGACCAAGTAAGGCGGATTGCCCCTGCACAGAACGCCCCGGCTTCCGGGGCGTTTTTGTTTGCGCCCGAAGCTGCGTTGCACATCCTCCGCGGACTTGTCGAAGGCCGCCGGCAGCGTGCCTGAAGCGACGCTTGTTGCAGCAACAAGTTCTCTGAAGTACGCGATGACGGCACGTGCCTCGCAAAGATGCGCCGCAAACAAAACGGCACATGGCTTGCCTTTGAACGGCAACTCCGGTACTTCAAAAATGCAGATGCTTTCCCTCAACGACATGCGGATGTTTCGCCGGCCGACATGAATCCGCCGTCGCCATCCTCCGCCGCTGCATCGCCTTTCGCTGCATCGCCTTACCGCTCGTTCTGGATGGGCGGGTTCGAAGGCGCCGACCATGTGAACAGCCACGGGCACGCGCTCGACATGGCGCTGGCCACAGGCCACATCGCTCAGCTCGATGCCGACTACGCTCTCGCGAGCAGCTTCGGGCTCAACACCGTGCGCGAAAGCATCGGCTGGCGCCTCGCCGAGCCACAGCCCGGCCACTTCGATCTCACCCGCGCCGTTCGCATTGCGCAGGCCGCACAGCAGCAGGGCCTGCAGGTCGTCTGGACCTTCACGCACTACGGTACGCCGGCCGACGTGAGCCTGCTCGATGACGCGTTCGTCGACCGCTTTGCCAGCTACTGCGCGGCGGTGGCCGAAAGGCTCGCACCGCTGACAGCCGCCGCACCCGTCTACAACCTGATCAACGAAATCAGCTTTCTCTCATGGGCGGTGTCGGCCACCAACATGATCCACCCGTATCACGGCGATCCCGACAGCCGCGGAGAACACACGGCGATATCGGGTTATGCAGTGAAGCGACGGTTGGTGCGCGCCACGCTGGCGGCCATGGAGGCCGTGCGCCGCGTCGACCCGCGAGCGAGGTTTCTCCACATCGAGCCGGTGGTACACGTGGTGGCGCCTGCCGATCGCCCCGATCTCGCCGGGCTTGCCGATCAGATACGCGGTTATCAATGGCAGGTGTGGGACATGCTCGCCGGCCGGCTCGACCCCGACCTCGGCGGCAACGATCAGGCGCTCGACCTGATCGGCGTGAACCACTATCACAGCGGCCAGTGGGAGGTGTCCACCGAGCGCCGCCTGCAGTGGCACACCCGCGACCCGCGAAGGCGGCCGCTGTCGGCCTTGCTCGGTGACACCTGGGCCCGCTATGGGCGCCCGTTGATCGTGGCCGAGACCAGCCATGTGGGCGTCGGCCGCGCCGACTGGCTGGACGAAGTGGCCGCCGAGGTCGAGATCGCGCTCGACGCCGGCGTGCCGGTGCAGGGTGTGTGCCTCTACCCGCTGATCGACCGCTTCGACTGGAACGACCCGACGCACTGGCACCGCAGTGGCTTGTGGGATGCCGGCGACAGCCGCACCGACGGCGAGTCTGCCGCCTTGCAACGAAACCTGAAGACCGACTACGCCGCTGTCTTGCAGCGCTGGCAGAAGCGGCTTCCGCGACCCCTACAACCAGGAGCCAACATGCCTCACCTGATCGTCTTCTGCCATCTGCGCTGGGGCTTCGTGTATCAGCGTCCGCAGCATTTGCTGTCGCGGCTGAGCCGGCACTTCCACGTCGTGTTCATCGAAGAGCCTCTGCGCGGCAGCGGCGAGCCGCGCTTCGAGACCATTGCGCAAGGTCCTGGCCTCGACGTGGTCGTGCCGCGCACGCCCATCGATTCGCCGGGCTTCCACGACGATCAGCTGTCCTTGCTCAAGCCCTTGCTCGCGAACTACCTGCGCGAGAACGGCATCGTCGACTACCTGGTGTGGTTCTACACGCCGATGGCGCTGCCGCTGATCAGCGAGATGAAGCCGCGTGCCGTGGTGTACGACTGCATGGACGAGCTCGCGGCTTTCAAGGACGCACCGCGCCAGCTTCGCCAGCGCGAGACGGCACTGCTCAAGATGGCGCAGATCGTCTTCACCGGTGGACCCGCGTTGTACGACGCCAAGCGCAGCCTGCATGCCAACGTGCATTGCCTGCCGAGCTCCGTTGACGTGGCGCATTTCTCGCCGGGGCGGCTGCATGTCGACGACGAAGAGGCGCAAGAGGCCATACGCTTGCAGGGCATGGTGCCGCACCCGCGTCTCGGTTTCTTCGGCGTGATCGACGAGCGCTTGGACTTGTCGCTTTTGACTTATCTGGCCGACGCCCGCCCGGGCTGGCAGTTCGTGATGGTCGGCCCGGTGGCCAAGATCGACGCGGATTCCCTGCCGCAGCGGCCCAACATCCACTGGCTCGGCATGCAGCCCTATGCGCGCCTGCCTTACGTGATGGCGGGGTGGGACGTCTGCCTGATGCCGTTCGCGCTGAACGAATCCACCCGCTTCATCAGCCCGACCAAGACGCTGGAATACATGGCCGGCGAGAAGCCGGTGGTCAGCACGCCGGTGCACGATGTGGTGGCGTTGTATGGCGAGGTGGTGCGCATCGCGGCCGAGCCGGAAGACTTTCTGACGGCCTGCGAAGCTGCCATCGCCGAGCAGGGCCACCGCCGCGCAGAGCGCGTGGGCAAGATGCTGACGACGGTGTTCCAGTCTTCGTGGGACCGCACCGCCGAGGTGGTGAACGAGCTCATCACCCAGACCCTGAGCAAGGCGCCGTTGCCGGCGTCTGCGCCACGCGAATTCGCCGGCATGGCACCGGCTGAGCCGGCCCCGCCGGTTGCCGCGCCGCTTACGCCGGCCAGCCACCGCGCCACCCGGCGCGTGCGCCACCTCGTGGTGGGCGCAGGGCCCAGCGGGCTGGCAGCCGCCTACGAACTGGGCCAGCACGCGGCACGCGGCGACGTCTTGCTGGTCGAGCGTGAGAAGCAGGTGGGTGGTGGTTGCCGCTCCGTCGAGCAAGACGGCTTCACCTTCGACCGCGGCGGCGACATCATGCTGCCGGACGACGATGCCTACGTGCTCGACCTCTGCAAACGCCTGCTGGGCGACAACCTGCACTGGCAGGACGGCGAAGCCTGGGTCTACAGCCACGGCACCTACACGCGCCACCCGTTCCAGAACTCGCTTCACGGGCTGCCACCGAAGGTGGTGAAGGACTGCCTGGTCGGTGCGATCGAGGCCCGCTTCGGGCCGCTCAAGGGGGGCGCCACCCGCGCGAAGACCAACGACGCGCCGCGCAACTTCGAGGAGTTGATCCACCGCTTCTGCGGTGATGGCATCGCCCGGCATTTCGCCGTCCCGTATTACCGCAAGCTGTGGGCCCGGCCGCTGACCGAGATGGAGGCTGCGTGGCCCGGCACCCAGGTGCCGTTGCCCGACGTCGCACAGATGATCGAAGGCGCGCTCGAACCCAGCCCCGCATCTTCGAGCCCGCGTGCGCGCTTCGGCTATCCACTGCGAGGAGGCCTGCAGGCGCTGATGGACGGCTTCGTGCCGCTGCACAACTGCGAGACGGCATTGAAGACAGCGGTGCTGCATGTATCGCCCACGCAGCGCACCGTGCGGCTCGACGATGGTCGCCTGATCGGCTTCGAGTCGCTGATCAGCACCATGCCGCTGCCCAGGCTGGTTGCCACCTGTGGCGACGAAGCACCGGCAGAGGTGCGCGCCGCCGCGGCCGCCTTGCGCCATGTGTCGCTTCGCCGCGTGAACCTCGGCATCGCCGTGGCACCGGGCTATGACCGGCTGACCGACAAGCACTGGATCCACTACCCCGAGGGCAGCCTCTTCCACCGCATCGTCGTGCAGGGCAATGCCAGCCCGCACTGCAGTCCGCCCGGCCACTGCGGCATCACCTGCGAGATCAGCTACAGCGCCGACAAACCGTTGCCGTGCGACGGGGCCGCCTTGATCTACCGCGTGATCTCCGAGTGCCGGGAGGCCGGTCTGCTCAACGAGCAGGATCAGGTGGTTTCGTCCGGTCAGGTCGACGTGCCCTGCGCCTACGTGGTCCACGACCATGCACGAGCCGACAGCGTGGCCTGCATCCGCGACTGGCTGGCCGGCTTCGACATCGTGCTGGCCGGCCGCTACGCCGAATGGGTGCACGACAACGCCGAGCACCCATTCGTCGCCGGCCGCAAGGCGGCCGAGCAGTCGCGGGCACAGCTGCAGCGTTCGCTCCTGGCACGCGCCAGCTGACCGATGGTCATCGACGCCCACCTGCATTGCACCGGGCGCGAGAACGGCGCCGAGGTGCTGCGCTCGCTCGACGAGGCGCAGGTCGACATCGGCGTGCTGCTCGCGCCATTCCTCAACGACGGCTACTCGCTCGACGACGCCGCCTCGCTGCGGCGCGCCAACGAGCACCTTGCGCAGCTGGTGCGCGGCCATGCCGACCGCATGGTGGGCTTTGCCGTCGTCGACCCGCGCGACCCGCATGCCGCCGACGACCTGCGCCATGCCGTCGAGACCCTGGGCTTGCGCGGCGTGAAGATGGTGCCCACCGGCTGGTACCCGTACGACGAGAAAGTGCAGCCGGTGTTCGCGGTGGCCAGCGAGCTGCGCCTGCCGGTGCTGTTCCACAGCGGCATCTTCATCGACGGGCGCTCGGGGCGCTTTTGCCGGCCGGCGTTCTTCGAGGTGATGCGCGACCACCCGGGCGCACGCGTCGCGCTCGCGCACGTCGGCTGGCCCTGGACCGACGAAGCCATTGCCGTCGGCCTGATCGACCGCATCCACGGTGTGCCGCCAGACGACGCGCAGTTCCGGCTCGACATCTCGTTCGGCCCGCCGCCGCCGTACCGGCTCGAGGTGCTGTCGCGTGCGCTCGAGGTGCTGGGGCCTGAATCGCTGCAGTTCGGCAGCGACTGTTTCCTGCCATGCCCGGGCCATCAGATCGCCGGCCGCATGCGCTGGGTGCACGAGCTGTTCGACGAACTGCAGCTCGATGCCGCCGCCCGCGAGCGCATCTGGTCGGGCACGGCGGCGGCGTGGCTTCGTTTGCCCGGCGCCTCGCCGGCCGCAGACACGCCTGGCCGGCGCGAACGCATCGCCGAAGAGGCGACGCGGGGCACCGGCCCGCCGGGCACCGCTGACATCGCTCTTTCTACCTCGTTCACCTCACCCGACACACCGCAGGCTGCTGCTCGTGCCTGCCGCCGTGCTGTGGTGCGCCCTGCCTTGCGAGCAGGCTGGTTGAACGGCCCGCGCCGCATGGCGCCGCTTTGCTGCTGACCCGCATGAACCCTATCTTTCCGATTGCGCCACCGGCCCCTGGACGAACCCGCGTGCTTGAAGTCGTCGGCAACGCGATCGTCGGAGGCATGGAGGCCTGTGTCGTCCGCCTCGTCGAGCGCCTGCCGCGCGACCGCTTCACTATCACCGTGATGTGCCCGTTCGAGAGCCGGGTGACCGACCAGTTGCGCTCACTCGATGTCGAAGTGCTCATCACGCCGATGCCCGAAGACCCGCCGTGGTCGTCCATCCTGATGGCGTGCGCGCTGGTCAAGGCCGGCGCCATCGATGTGTTGCATGCCCACATGGCGAATGCGCACCTGCTCGCCGGGCTGGCAGGGCGGCTGTGCAACAAGCCGGTGGTGACGACCATCCACAGCCGCAGCGTCTCGCCGCTGGACGTGGAGGTGCACCGCGCCGCAGGCACGCATGTGAGCGTGGTCTGCAAGCACAGCTACTTTCATGCGCTGAGCATGGGCGTGAACGCGGCGCAACTCAGCTGTGTCCCCAACGGTGTGGACACCGAGGTCTTCAAGCCGGCGCAGGGCGGTGACGCCGACTTGCGCCGGCATTTCGGCATGGCCGACGGCGCGCCGCTGATCGGCTTCGTCGGCCGCCTGTCGATCGAGAAGGGGCCGGAAGTTTTCTTGCGCTCGGTGCTGCTGATGCGCGGCGCGATGCCGTCGGCGCGATTCGTGGTGGTCGGCGATGGGCCCATGCGCCACCAGCTGGTGCAGTTCATCGAGCGCTTCGGGCTGGCCGACTGCACTTACCTGGCCGGGCTGCGCGAAGACATGCCGGCGGTCTATCGCCAGCTCGACGCGGTGGTCTCGACCTCGAACACCGAGGGCCTGCCGCTCGCGCTGATGGAGGCGATGGCGAGCGGCTTGCCAATCATCGCCACCCGCGTCGGCGGCGTGCCCGACCTGGTGGAGCAGGGCAGCACCGGCTGGCTGGTCGGCCCGCGCGATTTCGAGGCGGTGGCAAGCCAGGTCACGCGGCTGTTCGAGGTGCCGGGCGTGGCGCAGCAGATGGGTCGCCAGGCGCGCATGCGAGCGCTCGAGCGCTTCAGCATCGGCGACAGCGTGGAGCGCACGGCCGACCTGCTGGAGCGGCTCGCCGCCACCGCGAGCGGCATGGGGCAGGCGCCGCGCAGCAGCATTGGTGCCTTGGTCACCGGCACTTCACGCAAACCTGGCAACGGCGTGGCCCGCGCACAAACAAAGAACGGTGCTTGAGTGAGTCTGCGAACCGGAACGCGGTTTGCCAAGACGAAGCCATCACGGATTCGATGGAAAGGTGCAGTCTCATGTCGCAACTGGTGGTGGTGACCGGCGGCGCCGGCTTTGTGGGCAGCCATTTGTGCGACCGGCTCATTGCCGCCGGTCAGCGCGTGATTGCACTCGACGATTTCTCGACGGGCCACCCCTCGCACGTCGCGCACCTCGAGATGCAGCCCCGCTTCGAGCTGCGCGAGCACGATGTGGCCGGCCCGTGGCCGCTGGGGCTGAACGGCGTGAGCCGCATCTTCAACCTCGCGTGCCCGGCCAGCCCGGCCTATTACCAGCACCACCCGGTGCAGACCACACTCACGAGTGCCGTCGGCACGTGGCAGGTGCTGGAGGCCGCGCATGAAAGCGGCGCGCGCGTGCTGCAGGCGTCAACCAGCGAGGTCTATGGCGACCCCCAAGTGCACCCGCAGGCCGAGAGCTACCACGGCCACGTGAACCCGATCGGCCCGCGAGCCTGCTACGACGAAGGCAAGCGCGTGGCCGAGACGCTCTGCTTCGGCTACCACCTGGAGCGCGGCGTCGAAGTGCGCGTTGCGCGCCTGTTCAACAGCTACGGGCCGCGGCTGCGCTCGGGCGACGGCCGCGTGGTCAGCAACTTCATCGTGCAGGCCCTGCGCGGCGAGCCGCTGACCATCTATGGCAACGGCGAACAGACGCGCAGCTTCTGCTACGTCGACGACACGGTCGATGGCCTGCTGCGCATGATGGAGAGTGACATCGAAGGGCCCATCAACATCGGCAACCCGATCGAACACACCGTGCTCGACCTGGCCGAACGCGTGTTGCGCCTGACCGGCAGTCGTTCGCGCCTGGAGCGGCGGCCGCTGCCGCCGGACGACCCGAAGCGGCGCTGCCCCGACATCTCGCGTGCGAAGCGGCACCTGCAGTGGGAGCCGAAGGTGTCGCTCGACGACGGGCTGCGCGAGACCATCAGCTACTTCCGGCGCGAGCTGGGCATGTCGTCGCGCATGGCGGCTTAGGGCTTGTGAGCGTTCAGCGCTTCACCTGGCAGAGGCCCAGAATCGTTTCCTGTTGCGAGCACACACGCACAGGCGTGGCTTGCTTGGCTTGCGGAAGCTTTGCGATGCAACTGCGAAGCGTGCGCTCGGTGGTGGGGTAATACAGCCACCCCTGCCCGAGCTCGGGCAGGCGAAGTTCGACGTCGCGCCACTTCGGGTGGCCCTGGGTCTGCAGCTGCGCGAAGTTCTGGCACAGCGACCCGGCGAAACGCCTCAGCTGGTTGGCGACTTCCCTCACCTTGTAGTCGTAGGTCACCAGATAGGCCCGAACCGCCACGCTCGGCACGTCTTCGGTCAGCAGGTTAGGGTAGCTCGCAGCGCGCACGTTGGTGGCGAAATAGGTTTGCAGCGCAGACTTGCTCTCCGGCCGATTGGCGTCGAACTTCAGCAGCTTGATGAGCGCGCGCGCCTCGGGCTTCATATCGACCAGCAGCTTGGTCGGCTGGCCGCCCACGATCACCACCACGTCGAGCGTCTTGTCGACCGTCAGCCGGACCAGCGCATCTTCGTTGCTCAGGTAGCTCGCCTGGCCCTCGCCAATCGGCGCGCCGAACATCTGCCGGAAGATGGTGGTCGCCGACATTGCGGTGCCGCTTCGCAGCGGTCCGACATTGATCTTCGCGTCCTTGATCTCGTGGACGAAGTTGAGTGGCGAATCGGACCGCGCGATGAAGTAGATCTCCTCGTTGTACAGCGGCATGACCACGCGCAGCGGCCCGATCATCGTGCCCGCGTCGGCGTTTCCGTTCGCGGCGAGGTCGAGAAAGGCCTGGTACACGTCGGATTGCACCAACGCCAGCTTGACGCCCGGTTCGTAGCGCAAGCGCTCCACGTTCTCGGACGAGCCGACCGAGGGCAAGGCCTGCAGTTGAATGCCGGCGTCCGGCGCGACCAGCTTGGCGAGGTCTTTCCCGATCTGGATGTAGGTGCCGCGTTCCGACGCGGTGACGATCTTGTACTGCGGGTCGGCCGCCACGGCCGCGGTGGAAAACAACGCCGGAAACGACGCCAGCACGGCCTCGACCGCGAAGGAGCAGGTCGCGGCGAGTGTCATCCGCATCGGGGTGCTCCTCAGCGTGAGCTGGCGCCGCACAGGCCCAGCGCAACAACCTGCGGTGCGCACGACACTGGCTCGGATGGAACCGGCTCCGACGGAACCGGTGCCTCGACGGCGGCCGGTGTGGCGGCGCGGCGCCTGGCCTTCACCGGCTCGGCCGCTGCAGGCTCAGGCCAAGCTTGCGCAGCCGGCACGTCGACCTGGCGTGGTACTGCGATCTTGGGCAAGGGCGCGGCAGCGGCCGGTTCGATCATCGGCCGCACGGCAGGCGGCGCTACGTACGCCGTGGGCACCAGCGTGGCCTCGGGCGCGGTTGCAGATGTGGGTGCGGGTGCCGTGCTCGCGAAGGCGGGCAGTTCTGCTTCCTCGTTGCCCGTCATGCTGCGCACGATCAGGTAGGTGCCGAGCACCATCACGACCGACGCGGCGCACGCAGCAACCGTCGTGAGCCGCCGCGACGCATCGCGCCGCCGCATGAACTGCAATGCAAGTTCGCTTTCCGGGTGGTCGTTGGCGGCCGTCCGGAAGTCCGTGGCTTCGTCATGCAGGATGGGAAAGAAGCTCGGCTCCGGGTCGGCTCGGCGCTGCAGCTCGGGTTGCGGCTGGAATTGGGGCTCGTCTGGTGGCTCAAGCTGTGGATCGAGCTCATCCAGGGGTACGGTGAGCTCAGGAGCAGGCCCTGCAGCCGCTGGCTCTGCAACCGGAGGCTGCTGCTGCAGCTCGAAGTCGGATGGCCGCGGGGGGGTATTCAGCAGCGGCGCTTCGCAACTCCAACAGACACGCGCCGTCACGCCGTTGTCGGCGGCGCAGTTCGGGCAGGGCAACAAGTGATACAGGCGCGTGGCTCCCGCTGCAGCAGTTGTTCCCATGTCAGTTCCCTTCGATCAACTGCGCGGCAGCCCAACTCACGCGTCGCGCACAGGGTCGATCAAGCTCCCACGCAGGGGCCTTGTCAATCCAAGGTTGTCCGGAAGGCGATCCCTCAATCAGGTGCTTCTCGGGAATCGTTTGCCGACCATCGTTTGCCGGCGTGTCCCCTATCCCGCCACCTCGCGCAGCGCCGACATCCAGTCGCCAACGAAGCGCTCGATGCCGAATCGCTCTTCGGCCATCTGTCGCCCCGCCTCACCCAGCCGACGCGCCTCGGCCGGGTCGGCGATCAGCCCGCGCATCGCGTCGACCAGCGTGCCGATGCGCGTGTCGACGATGCCGTTGACGCCGCTGTGGATCACCGAGGCGAGCTCGGTGGTCGCCAGGCCGACGACGGGCGCGCCGACGCGCATCGCCTCGATCACTGCCAGGCCGAGGCTGGTGTAGCGGATCGGGTTGAAGAAAAAGCGATGCGCAGCCATGCGCTCGGGCAGCTCGTGGTGGGTCACTTCGCCGGCGCCGCCGCACGACTCGCTGCCCATGCCGACCAGCGACAGCGGCACCTGGCGCGCGGCTTCACGGTACACATCGAGGCCCAGGCGGCGGCCGCGGCGTTCGATGTTGTTCACCACCACCAGGCCGCTTTCGACGCGGCCGTGCCAGCGCACGTCGGCCAGCGGCTTCACGCCGTGTTCGATCACGCGAGTGGGCGTGACGCCGCTGTCCCACATCAGCGCATTGAAGTGCGTCACATGGACCAGCAGCATCTGCGCGTCCTGCGCCCAGTGGATGGTGTTGGTCGGGTGCTGCTGGGGCGGGTCGTGCTCCAGGTAGATGCGCGGCGATGCGCGTTGTGCGGGCGTCAGCAACTGGTGCTGCTCTTCTTCCCAGGCAGAGCGCGACTGGAACAGGATCACGTCGAACGCCATGCGCTGGATCTCTTCGACGCGCGCTTCGTGCACGTTGTCACCCCACGGCAACGTGCCGCTGCGGCCGCTGTGGTGGGTGGAACGCGCCGCATCGGTCACGAGGTAGAAATCGTGCGGAACCTGGGTCAGGTAGTAGAGGTAGTTGCCATGCACATGCCAGGTCAGGATGCGCAGGCGGCGCTTCGGCAAGGCGGCGTTCACAGGAAGAACACCCTGAAATGCAGCGCGCCACGCAGCCGCCAGTAGACCGAGAGGAAGGGAATGAGCGCCGAGGTGGCGAGCATCTCCAGCACGTGGTCCACCTGGTGGCTGGTGTGGCGCAGGCGCTTGCCGGCCAACTGCAGCACCAGGCTCAGTGCCAGCAAGGCGGCCACCACGGCCATCGGCATCTCGCCCAGCACCAGCAGAACGAGGGTGGCCACTCCCAGCGCCACGATGGCGTAGTAGTTCCACGGCGGCGTTCGCCGGATGCGTTCACGGTACAGGCGCGGGTGCTTCTTGTAGAGCAGCGCGTCGAAGAAGGTGTTGCGCTGCTGTGAGAGGCTCAGGCCCCAGGGTGCTTTGCGCACCGGGTGCGTCACCTCCGCTTCGGCGCAGCGGCCGACCGGGCCGGCCTGGGCCATCAAGCGGAACTGCAGGTCCGAGTCTTCGCGCCATGCGCGGGTAAAGCGCTCGTCGAAGC
This sequence comes from Rhizobacter sp. P2_G4, assembly GCF_056403575.1. Taxonomy (NCBI): domain Bacteria; kingdom Pseudomonadati; phylum Pseudomonadota; class Betaproteobacteria; order Burkholderiales; family Sphaerotilaceae; genus Rhizobacter; species Rhizobacter sp. P2_G4. Next base: position 518,223 of record NZ_JBFUFG010000003.1, read on the forward strand.
CGTCGACCTTCTCCAGCGCCCAGCGCCACACGAAGGCATTGGCGGTCACGAACTCGGCCGAGCTCAGGCCTTCGGTCATGCGCGCGTGGTCGGTCGGCGATTCGGGCATCGGCACGCTGACGCGCCCGCACACTGCCACCAGCTCGGGCTGCGCACGCAGCGCGCGCTCGCCGGCCGGCAGCCAGAACGGCGCGGGCACCGTGTCATCGTCGGTGAAAGCGATCAGCTCGCCACGCGCCGCGCGCCACCCCGCGTTGCGCGCCACCGCCGGGCCGCGGCCGGTGCTCGGGCGCAGGTAGCGCAAGCTGCTCAGCGGGCCGAGGTCGCGGGCGATCTCCGTCACCACGCGCTGCGTCTCGTCGTCGTGCCCGTCGTCGACGACGATGATCTCGTAGCTGTCGGGCGACAAGCGCTGGTCGAGCACCGCGTTCAGGCAGCGCAACAGCAGGTCGGGCCGGCGATAGGTCGGTATGACGACCGAGATCCGAGGTGTCATGTCAAAAGGGTCTCCGTTCTTTTCTCGACGATGAAGTTGCCGATGGCCAGTGCGTCCAGCGGCGTGCTGTAGAAGGCTTCAATCGCGGCGCGTGGCGCGCAGACGATGGGCTCGCCGCGCACGTTGAACGAGGTGTTCACCAGCACCGGCACGCCGGTGAGCTGGCCGAAGGCGCGCAGCAGCGCGTGGAAACGCGGGTTGGTGTCGTGCTCGACGGTCTGCACGCGGGCGGTGTGGTCGGTGTGGCAGGCCGATGGAATGCGCTCGCCCTTGCCCGGCATCACCTCGTAGACGAAGAGCATGAACGGCGACTTGCCGCCGTTGGCTTCCGCCGGGATGAACCATTCGCCGAGGTTCTCTTCGGGAATGGCCGGCGCGACGGGGCGGAAGTCCTCGCGGTCCTTCAGCTCGTTGAGGCGCGCCTGCATCATCGGGTCGATCGGTGAGGCGAGGATGGAGCGGGCGCCGAGCGCACGCGGGCCGTACTCCATGCGGCCCTGGAACCAACCGATGATCTTGTTGTTGGCAAGCAGCTTGGCGGTCTCCTGCGCGAGGTCGTCCACGCGCCGGTACGGCAGCTTGGCCCATTTCAGCAAGGTCTCGATCTCGTCGTCGCTGTAGCCTGGGCCGAGGTAGGGGTGCTCCATTTGCCAGCGGCGCGGCGCAAAGGTGTTGACGGCGCTGGCGGAGCTGACGGCCGTGTTGCCCGGCTCCATGCCGCGGCGTTCACGTGCGTCGGTCCACAGGGCGGCGCCGAGCGCGGTGCCTGCGTCGCCAGCGGCCGGCTGCACCCACACCGCGTCGAAGATGCCGCTGTCGCGCAGGCGCGAGTTCATCACGCAGTTCAGCGCCACGCCGCCGGCCATGGCCAGCTGGCGTTCGCCGCTGCTCTCGCGCAGCCACGCGGCGATCTCGAGCACCACGCTCTCCAGCACGTCTTGCAGCGAGGCGGCGAGGTCGAGGTGCTGCTCTTCCAGCGTGGTGCCCGGCACGCGCGCCGGGCCGGCCAGGGCCACGAGGTCGAGCGGTGCGATCGTGTAGATGCCACGGTCGCCGATGCGGATGAGCTCGCGCAAGGCCTTCGCGTAGTGCGGCGTGCCGAGGGCGGCCAGCGCCATCACCTTGTATTCGTCGCTCGAATGCAGAAAGCCCAGGTGCGTGGTGATGCGCTCGTAGAGCATGCCCAGCGAGTGCGGCATCAGCACCTCGCCCATCGGCTCGTAGCGGCTGTCGCGGTAGCGGCCGTAGGTGGTGGTGGCGTGTTCGCCGCGGCCGTCCAGCGTCATCACGGCGCAGCGCGTGAACGGTGCGGCGAGAAAGGCGCTCGCCTGGTGGCAGGTGTGGTGGTTGACGAAGTGCCAGCGATAGGGCGCATCGTCGGCGCGCACGCCGGCCAGGCGCTTGCGCAAGTGGTGCGGGTAGCCATCGGCCAGCTGCCGCGGCGCGTTCACGATGTAGGCGGCGAAGAGCGGGTCCCATGGGTTTTCCCACTGCGTCTGGGGCTGGGCCGAGGGCTCCATCGGCAGGCTCAGCGTCGGCGCCGCGCGGTCGCCGAGAAAGTGCTGTGGGTCGTAGCTGTAGGCCACGTGGTCGACCTGCCGCAGCGTGATGTTGGCCTGGCGCAGGCAGTAGTCGATGGCGTTGAAGGGCAGCTCCCACGCCGAGAAGGGCAGCGGCCGCTTGCCGTGCTTGATGCGCGTGAAGCGCTCTTCTTCAGCGGCGGCGATGGTCACGCCATCGACCACCAGCGCTGCGGCCGAATCGTGAAAGGCTGCATTGATTCCGAGTGTGATCATGCCGGGTGATCCTTGAGAAGTGTTGGGGGGTGCTGCTTCCGTTTGGCAAGCCGCATGCCGGTGGGACCGGCATGCCGCCGCTCACGCGGGTGGCCTCCTTGTCGACGATTTGCGGACGTCGGCCTTCATCACGCGCGCCATGTGCGCCAGCGCGGCTTTCTTGTAGTCCGGCGATTCGGCGGCCGTGCAGTCGCTCGGTACCCACAGCTTGTAGCCGTGCAGGGTGGCGTCCATGGCGGTGAGCTGCACGCAGATGTCGGTAGCCAGGCCGGCCAGCACCAGCGTGTGCGCATGCATCTGCGTCAGCACGAGGTCCAGCGGCGTGCTGAAAAAGGCCGAGTGCCGCGGCTTCAGCAGCACCAGGTCTTCGGGCGCGGGCGAGAGCCGGCGCGCGATGTAGCCGGTCGGGCCGGGCTGCGCTTCGCAGTAGGCGAGCAGCTCGCGAAAGTCCGAGCGCCAGACGCCGTAGTTGTCGTTCGCGTAGATGGTCGCCACCCCTTCGCGCGCCAGCCGGCGCTTGAGCCGGGCGGTGGCGTGCGCCGCTTCCATCGCCGGCTCGGCCAGTTTCTCGGCACCCGGAAACTGCAGCGGGTTGATCACGTCGACCAGCAGCAGCACCGTGCTGCTTCGCGGCAGCGTGGCCTGCGCGCCGACCGCGAGCGAGGGCCGTTTCGGCGGTTCTGCCGTCAGCGGTTGGTCGCCGCGCTTCATCAAGGCCAGGAGGTTTCGCGCATCGGCAGCACGGTGATCTCGGGCACCACGGTTTCGTCCGGCTGGGTGAGCACGAAGCGCACGGCGCGCGCCACGTTGAGCGGGTCTTGCAGCACGCCGGGGTCGATGTCGGGAAAGCGGTCCAGCAGGAACGGCGTGCGCATGCCGCCGGCCACCACGGCCGTCACCTTGATGCCTTGCGGGCGCAGCTCGGCATGCAACGCATGCGACAGCCCGAGCAGCCCCCACTTGGTGGCGTGGTACGCAGCCGCGTTGGGCCAGGCGCGCTTGGAGGCCGTCGACGCGATGTTGACGATGTGCCCGCCGCCGCCCGCGGCCGTCTTCGGCCCCATGATCGCGGCCGCGTGCTTGGCCACGTAGAACGGCCCGGTGAGGTTGGTTCGCACCACGCGTTCCCAGTCTTCGCCGCTCAGCTCGGCAATGGGCACGGTGATGTCGATGGCGGCGTTGTTGATCACCGCATCCAGCCGACCGAAGCGCTCCCGCACCGACGAAAGCGCCTTCGCCACCTGGCCCTCGTCGCCAACGTCCAGCGGCAGCGCGAGCGCCTGGATGCCGCTTTCGTTCAGGACGGCGGCACGGTCCTGCGCCCGCTCGATCGCCATGTCGGCGATGACGAGCTGCGCGCCTTCTTCGCCGAGCACCTGCGCGATGGCGGCACCCAGCCCACGCGATCCGCCGGTGATGACGACGACGCGACCGCGCAGCGATTCATGGGCAGAGGATGCGGAGGAAACGGACATGGAAGCTCCTTGGGATGTGAACGAGTTCTTCCCATAGGGCACATGGCGTTCCCGCTTTCCCAAGCGGAGCTGCAGCAGCGTGCGTGAAACCGTTTTACTGGTTTCTGTAATCGCTTCAGGCTGGCGGCGATCAGGCGGCTGCCAGAGCCGCGATCTGACGGGAGGTCAGCGCACCGCGGTAGACGCGGAAGTCCTGCATGCGGCCCTTGAAGAACGGGTCGACGGCATATTGGGAGCGGCCGAGCCAGTTCTGGGTCGTCTTGCCCATCTGGAAGGGAGCGAAGTCGATGTCGTTGTTGGTCGCCATCGCGAACCCATCGACGTAGAGCGTGCCGACGGTGCCGAAGAGCGTGACAGCCACATGAACCCACGTGTTGGGTGCAATCCGGGCGGGTGCCTGGATGTTCTGTTCACCCCAGTAGCGCGTGCCGGTTGTCGAGAAGCGGATGTTGCCCGACGCGTTGAGGATGAGGGCGGCGTAGGCGATGTCGCTGGTGCCGAAGTCGAAGATGCGCAGGTTGCCCGAGCCGCCGTCCCAATTGATCCAGACGCCGACCGTGAAGTCGCTCACGTCGGACACGATGCCCTCGGCCAGTTCGAGGTGGCCGTCGGTGCCGTCGAGTTGGAGCGCCTTGCCGGAGACGCGGCCATCGCCCCAACCGGCACCGCCCTTGAAGGTGCCATGTTGGCGCGCGGAGCTGGTGTCCTGGGCCGTGGTGCCGCTGCCTTCATTCAATGCCAGCAGCAGGCGTGGCTCGAAGGGCAGCGCAATGCGAGCGGCGTTGGAGACGTCGGTCTCGCCATGAGGCGTGATGGCGCTGACGGCGTAGTGCCAGATGCCGTCGAAGGCTGCGTCGGTGTAAGTGCGCGGCTCGGTGACGCTCGCGATGGTGCTGAAGGGGCCATTCGCCGAGGTGCCGCGCTTCACGCTGTAGCTCGTTGCGTCGTGCACGCCCCACCACGAGAGCTGCACCTTGCCGGCGTGGAGCACGGCGGTCAGCCCGCTGGGTGTCAAGGCGCCGCTGTACGGACTCTGGGCGTGCGTGAGGGTGCCGAAGCTGGGCTCGTCACCACGCCTGTCGAGGCCTTCGGGGCGGATCTTGGCCACCATGGCCGCCATGTACGGAGCCGACAGGCCCTTGCGGTTGACGTAGTGGTTAAAGAGGATTTCCCAACCGGCGCGAATGCTGGGTCGACCCCCGCCCGAGATCACGGTCGAGGTGCCCTGCTTGTTTCGGTAGGTCGAATACGGCAGGTCCGGGAAATTGCCATTCGCATCGGCCAGGTTGCTCGCGGCAACGTACTCCGCGCCGGCCAGGACTCTGTTGTTCCAGTAGCCATACAGGTCGATGCCCTGGTTCCATGCCATCTCGCAAAGCGAAGCGATCAGCGAGATACCCAGCGACGCGTGCCCCTGGTCACGACCGCTCTCTTGCCACTGACCGAGGTAGCCGGGGTGCAGCACATACACCACATGGGCGACTGCGCCATTGCCCCGCCCGCTGAGGAAATAGCCGACCGATTCGTTGCAGAGGGCCGGCTTGTCACAGAACACGCCGATGGCGAACACGGCGCAAATGCAGCACAGGTCCCAGTTGGCCCAGTAGTTGGTGATGTCCGGGCTTTGCATCCGGGTGCCGGTGCCGTTGTGGTCGACCAGGAAGTGGCTCGCCATCGGATAGAAAACCGAATAAAGCAGATCCTGGAAGGCGGTGACGTCGGCGCTCTCCCAACCGGGATAGGTGCGCATGATCTCGGCGGCACAGGCCCACTGGTATCCGTAGATGCCGGCGGCGAGAAAACGGTCGGCATTGCCGCTGAGCCGTTTCATCGTCGACGACCAAGCGTTGAGGAACACCACCGCGCGGTCGGCGTACTTCTTGTCGCCGGACACCTTCCAGCGGACCGCCAACTGGTAGGTGCGCAGCATGTCGCCATACATCACCCCAAAGTTCGATCCGTCGCCGCCACGGACGATTTCCTCCGACGGCCGGGGCCCCGCGCCCGCTGAGGCATAAGGGCTGGAGGCGAGCGCGCCCCATCCTTCGACCCAGGGCGCTTCGTTGGAGCGAACCATCTTTGCCATGCGCTCGAAGTCGGCTTCGGTGTTGAGCAGGCCGGGGTGGGCGATCCGGCTGACCGTCAGTGTGGGCGGCGTAGCGACTGCAGTGGGCGACTCCAGCAGGGTGGACCCGTCGAACGAGCCCGGGTTCTCGCCGCTGCAGCCCATCAGCCAGGGCGCGGTGGTGCTTGCGACCAAGCCCTGCATCAGGTGTCGCCGGGTGAGCTGGTGGGGTGTTGCAGAGCTGCGCTGCGCCGTCATGTCGAAATCCTTTCGTTGAACCCGCACCATGGGCATCGGGGACGCGAAAGGTAGGCGACTGCTCCGGCAGAGTCATGACGGCAGGCTGATCAATCGAAACCGATTGCGTCTCGGATGGAGGGCCGTTGCAGCGGTCTGCGGCGAGCGTGAAATTCGCCACGGTCGTGCGCTGAAGTGCGAAGTCGCGACACGCTTGACCGACTCATGAGCGAAGCTCGTCCACGAAAAGCGAAGCGGTGGCCTGGCCCTTCGACAGGCTCAGGGCGAACGGTGAGTTGCCTAACCCGCGTGAAGCTGCTTCGCGCGCAAGGCCTCCGCATGCCGCGCCTTGGCAATGGCCCGCAGGTTGGCCGCCACGGCGGTGGCGAAGGCCTCGTCCCACCAGGCCTCGGCACCGCTCACACCGACCACGATGCCGTCGAGGCAGACGCTGCCCCACAGCAGGCTGTCGCCTTGGCGCAGCGCATGCGGCCGCGTGCTCTGCACGGTGCAGCTGTCGACCCCATGCGTCCACGCTAGCCTGGCCTTGGCACGGGCGAAGCCGGCGTAGTCGGCGTCCCATCGACTGCGTTCGCCGATGCGGTGCTCGATCAACACGGCGTCGTCGAACGAGGCGTGGCCCGGTGCGATACCGGGGTCGAGCACCACGATCACCAGGAAGCCGCTGCCGCAGACCTTCGGGTCACTCATGGCGGGGCGGATCATTGGCAGGGCCATGTCGATGGCCTCGCGAGCGGCGGCGGTGTCGGCGAAATGGCTTCCGATCTTCATACAGAGCTTTCGTGGGTTGCGGTGGGGGGCGAAGGGGTGCCCGGCGGCCCGGCACGGCCCGCCAGCGTGTAGAGCGTGAACACGAGTTCGCGCGATTCGATGGGCTTGACGAGGTGCACCTGAAAGCCGGCCATCAGCGCACGCACGCGGTCGTCGGGCTGGGCCAGGCCGGTGAGGGCCACCGCCGGCATGCGGTGATCGGCCGGCACGCCGCGCTCGGCTTCGAGCTGTCGCACGCGCTGCATCACCGAGTAGCCGTCTTCGTCGCCGAGCATGATGTCGCACAGCAAGAGGTCGGGCCATTGGCTGCTCGGGTGGCTGGCCAGCCAGCCCATGGCGCTCTGGCCGTTGTCGAACGACAGCACCTCCGCGCCTTCGACCGACAGCACCATGCCGAGCGCTTGCCGCGCGTCGTTCTGGTCGTCGATCACCATCAGGCGCAGGTCGCGCAGGGGCCGGTCGACCTGCGGAGCCGGCGTGGCATGCGCCGCGGGGCGCACGTCGGCCGCGACGGCACGCAGTGGCAGCTCGACGACGAATCGCATGCCGCTGACGGCCGAAGGTGGAACGATGTTGAAGCTGCCGCCCTGGCGCTCGACGGTCGAGCGCAGCGCCATCGGGTCGAGCGGCGTGCCGTCGCCATGCAACTGCATCCACTCGCCGTTCGGTTCGCCGACCGCGCGTGACTCGTGCCGGCCGTCGGTCACGCTCAGGCAGGCGTTGCCGTCGTGCCGTTCGAGCTTGAGCTCCACGCGGCCGCCGACCGGCGTGGTCTGCAGCGCGGCCGTGCACAGTTCTCCCAGCACCTGGGCCAGCGTGCTGGGGTCGCCGGTCACGCTCGCGTTGTCGATGTTGATGTCGGTGTGCAGCCGCACGTGGCGCGCGTCGATCGCGCCGCGCAGGCCGTCGATCGCATTGGCCACCAGCGCGATCAGGTTGACCGGCTGCCGCGCCATCTGCCGCTCCAGGCGCTCGAACTGCTGCTGTTGCCGCTGCAGGTTCCACAGCTGCGCGTAGAGGCCGTCGCGTTCGAGCAGCGCTTCGTGCTGGCCGCGTTCGACGATGCGGCCCTTGTCCATCACGATGATTTCGTTGGCGTTCACCACCGTCGACAGCCGGTGTGCGATGACGAGCGCGGTGCGGCCTTCGGCAATGCGGTCGAGCTCGCTCTGGATCGCACGTTCGGCGCGCGTGTCGAGCGCCGAGGTTGCCTCGTCGAAGATCATGATCGGTGGGTTCTTCAAGAAGGCGCGTGCGATCGCGATGCGCTGCTTCTCGCCGCCTGAGAGCTTCATCCCGCGCTCGCCTACCACCGTGTCGTATTGCTGCGGCAGCGAGAGGATGAACTCATGCACCTGCGCCGCCTTGGCGGCCTCGACCACCTCGGCAATGCGCGCGCCCTGGCGGCCATAGGCGATGTTGTAGGCAATGGTGTCGTTGAAGAGCACCGTGTCTTGCGGCACCACGCCGATCGACTCGCGCAGCGACTTCAGCGTCACCGCCCGCAGGTCTTGTGCGTCGACGGTCACGCGGCCGCCGTTCACGTCGTACAGCCGCAGCAGCAGCCGCGCGAGCGTCGATTTGCCCGAGCCGCTTCCGCCCACCACCGCCACCGTGTGGCCGGCGGGCACGCTGAGGCTCACGTCGAACAGCACCTGGCGGCCCGCTTCGTAAGAGAAGTCGACGTGCTCGAAGGACACCGCGCCGCCGCGCACCTGCAGCGAGGTGGTGCCGGGGCGGTCTTCGATGTCGGGCTTCTGGTCCAGCAGCGCGAAGAGCTTCTCGGTGTTGACGAGCGCGTCGCTCGCTTCGCGAAACACGAAGCCGAGCGAGTTCAGCGGCAGGCAGATCTGGATCACGTAGGCGTTGAGCAGCACCAGGTCACCGACCGTCATGAAGCCGCGCACCGTCTGCTCGGCGGCCAGCAGCATCACCGCCGCCACCCCCGTTGCGATCACCGCGCTCTGGCCGATGTGCAGCGCCGACAGCGAGCGCTGGTTGACGATGGTGCCTTGCACCCATTGCTCGCAGATGGCAGCGTAGCGCTGGCGCTCGTAGTCTTCGCGCGCGTAGGTCTTCACGGTCTCGTAGTTCAGCAGGCTGTCGACCAGCCGGCCGCTGGCGCGCGAGTCCATCTCGTTGACGCGGCGCTGGCGCAGCTCGCGCTTCTGCGTGAGCCAGGTGGTCAGCGCGGCGTAGACGCAGAAGGTGCAGATGATGACCAGCGTGAACCACGCGCTGTAGGCGCTCGCAAGCACCACCAGCACCGCGGTGAACTCCACCAGCGTGGGCACCACGGTGAAGAGGCCGGCGCCGAGCAGGAAGCCCACGCCCGCGGTGCCGCGTTCCACATCACGGATCAGCGAGCCGGTGTTGCGCTGCACGTGGAAGCGCGGGCTGAGCGACATCAAATGCGCAAAGCTGCGCTCCGACACCGCCGTCACCGTGCGCTGCGTGACGGGTGCGAAGGCCAGGTCGCGCAGCTCGGTGAACACCGTGCCCAGAAAGCGCATCAGGGCATAGCTGATCAGCAGGAAGACCGGCAGCACCAGGATCATCTGGCGCACTGCAGGCTCCGTGCCGGCAGTCAGGCTTTCGGTCATGACGTCGGGCCGGCTGAAGCGGTCGACGATGGCCTTCAGCAGCAAGGGCACCGTCACACCCGCGGCCTTGGCCAGAACGAGGAACGCCATGGCCAGCAGCGTGCGGCGCCGATGCGCCCACGCGGCGTCCCAGAGGCCGGCGAAGACGCGGCGCTTGTCGACAACGGCAGTCATGCCGGCGAGGTGCAATCGACGTGCCGTATGGCGTAACGGACGGGTGCCCGCTCAGGTCTCAGGCGTGGCCACCCGGCGCCGCCCGACCGACTCCACCTGCAGCTGGTGGCGGTACTTGGTGACCGTGCGGCGCGCCAGAGAAAACCCCTGCTGCGCGAGCTGGCGGGTGATCTCTGCGTCAGACAGCGGGCGGCCCGGCCGCTCGTGGTCGAGCATCTCCTTGATCAGCCCACGCATCGCGGTGCCCGAGAACGCGTCGCCGCTGGTCGCCGTCATGGCGCGCGAGAAAAAGTACTTCAGCTCGAACACCCCCATCGGCGTCGACATGTACTTGTTGTTGGTCACGCGGGAGACGGTCGACTCGTGCACGCCGACCTCGTCGGCAATCTCCTTCAGGCCCATCGGCTTCATGGCCAGCGGCCCATAGTCGAAGAAGTGCTGCTGGCGCTTCACGATGGCCTGCGACACCCCGAGGATGGTCGCGAAGCGCTGTTCCACGTTGCGCAATGTCCAGCGCGCCTCGCGCAGCTGTTCGGCCAGTTCCGGGTGCATGGCCCGCTGGCGCTGGAACATCTCGGCGTACACCTTGTGCAGCCGCACCTTGGGCACGATGGCCGGGTTGAGCGACACCGTCCACACCTTGCGCACTTTTTTCACCATCACGTCGGGCACCACGTAACGGATACCGACGTCGCCGAAGCGCCAGCCCGGCTTCGGGTCCAGGCGGCGGATGCTGGCGCAGGCGGCTGCCACCACGTCGGCCGGGCGGCCCAAAACCCGGGCCAGTGCGGACACGTCCTTGGCGGCCAGGTTTTCCAGCCGCTCGGTGATGATGGTGCGGGCCAGCTCCCGCTGCTCCGGGCAGGCAATGGAGCCCAGCTGCAGCAGCAGGCATTCGACGACGTTGCGCGCGCCCACGCCAGCCGGCTCCAGCGACTGCACGCGCCGCAGGGCAATCTGCAGCTCGTCGACCGTGGCCGGCGGGTCGAGCTGCGTCACGGCGATCAGTTCCTCGAGGTTGCCCAGGCGCAGGTAGCCGTCATCGTCGAGCGAGTCGACCACCGCCTTGGCCAGCACCAGGTCGCGCGGCGACAACGGCAACACGTTCAGCTGCCCGTGCAGGTTGTCTGCCAGCGATATCTCCAGCGGCACCCGGTTCATCGGCGAGCCGTCGCCGTCTTCGGCGTGCGAGCCGTTCGCCGAGCCATCGGCGATCCAGTTGTCGCGTTCGTCGTCGTCGTCACCGGCGTCGGCCGGTGCCGTGCTCTGGATTTCGGGCGTGTCGGCCGACAAGGGGCTGAGCGGCAGGGCCGCGTTGGCTTCCGCTGGCGTGCCCTCGTCGTCTTCCACCGCGTCGAGGAACGGGTTCGTCCCGAGTGCACCTTCGACCGTTTGCGCGAATTCTGTTGAAGACAGTTGAAGCAGGCGTACCGCTTGCTGCAAGCGAGGTGAGAGGGTTTGCTGCTGCCGTTGTTCGGCATGCATCTTCATGGAAGGCATTGACGTGGGGTCTCCGAGGTTCAGCGGTGTGATGAGCGTGGCGTCGACACTCAATAAGGCAATGCCCATACCGGGCCGCTGGAGACGGGTGTCAACTACCGCCAAGGAGTGCCGACCATGTGCCGGGTTATGACGGGTTCACCGAGAAAGATGCGACGTGCGCCGGGCAGCACCCCGGGGCAAACATGGCATGAAGAGCACGCCGCGAGCGCCCCCATCTTTTTTCCGGTTTTGGCACCCTTTACGGCAATCGGCATGCCAGAGCCCAGGGTTAACGCTTTGACCGAGCCGGCGCTTGCGGCCGGTGTCTGTTGGTGATCGACGAGCGCAGCGATGGCGATCAACTTCAAACTGATTGAACGGACGAGGCCAGCGAAAAAATCGTGGCTGCAGCCGAGCCTGCGCACTTACCTCGTCTTCCTGTTGCTGCTGTCGACGGCGCCGGTGGCCGCGCTGATGTCTTACCAGCTCTTCCACCACATGCAAGGCGAAGAGTCGCGGCGCCAGGAGATGCTCTCCAGCGCGTCGTCTTCGCTGGCGCTGGCCATCGAGCGCGAGCTCAATGCGTCGGTGGACGCTTTGAACACGCTCGGGCTGTCTGAAAGCCTGCGCGACGGCGATCTGCGCCAGTTCGAACGCTCGCTGCGCTCACCCGGCAGGCTGCGCACCGGCTGGCGCAGCGCCTTCCTGATCGATCTCGACGGCAGGGTGGTGTTCGACACCGCGCAGCCGCCGGGCCGGGGCGCCGGGCGCGATGTGCTGAGCCAGTTGCCCGAGCTGCGCCGAATGGGGGCCGAGCCCTTCCCGCTGATCTCCAACCTGGTGGTCGATCGTTCGACCAACCAGTACTCGTCGTTGATTGCCGTGCCGGTCAGCATCAACGGCATCCCTCGCTACGCGCTGGGCGCCTGGGTACCGGTGGGCGTGTGGCAGGTGCTCATCCAGCGGGGCGTCGCGCTGACCACCGGCGTGGGCACGCTGTACGACCGCGATCGCCGGGTGATCGCGCGAACGGTGGCGCCGGGGCGCTTCGTCGGCCGCACGCTGTCCGATGCCAAAGGGGCCGATGAACTGGTGGGCGTTGGCCGAATCGCGTTGCCCGAGGGCGGCGAAAGCTATGGCGCCTGGCACCGCGTGCCGGCCTCCGGCTGGGGCGTGAGCGTGGTCGTGCCGGCCGAGCCGGTCGAGAGTGCCCAGCGGCGCACGGTGCTGGTGGCGATCGTCACTGCGGCCAGCTGCCTGCTTGGAGGCGTCTCGCTCGCGCTCTTTGCGGCCCGCCGCATGACCGCCGCCTTGAAGCAGCTGGCCGGCCGCGGCGACATCGACCCGCGCCTGCCGGTGGCGGTGCACGAGGTGGCGCTGCTGCGAGATGCCCTGCGCACAGCGCAGCAACGCGACGCCTCGGCCCGCGACGAGCTGCAGCGCAAGGCCGACGAGTTCGAGGCCTTGTTCTACAGCACGCCCATCGGCCTGGCCTTTGCTCACGACACCTCTTGCAACCAGGTCACCCACAACCAGGCGATGAACGACCTGATGGGTCCGTTTGCCGATGCGTCGAACAACGGGTGGGTGCTTCGCGACGGCAAGGTGGTGGGGGCGGATGACTGGCCGGTGTGCATGGCGGCCCGGCACGGCAAGGCGGTGCCCACGACACAGCTCGATCTGGTCCGCCCTGGCCAGCCCACGCGGCGTGTGATTGCCAGTGCCGTGCCGGTGCGCGACGCCTCCGGTCGGCCGCGCGGCGCGGTGGCTGCCATGGTCGACATCACCGAGCAGATGCAGGCCGAGGCGCGCCTGCAGCGCAGCGACACCCGCTTGCGCCAGAGCGAGCGGCTGGTCGAGCTGGCCCAGGAGGCCGGTGCGGTCGGCTTCTTCCAGTACCAGTTCGAACGCGACCTGCTGACCTGGACGCCCGGCCAGGCCAAGCTCTTCGGCCTCGACACCACGCGCCTCGAAAGCAGCCTGGCCGACCTGCTAGGGCAGATGGACAGCGAAGACCGCGGCGACATCGAGATGAGCCTGCGGCACGCCTTTGCTGCCCGCCGGGACAGAGAGACGCTCGACTACCGCGTGAGCCCGCCGGGCGGAATCGAACGCTGGCTGTCCACCCGTCTGTCGATCAGCTACTCGGCAGACGGGAACCCCGAGCAGATGGTGGGTGTGACCGTCGACGTGACCGACCGCAAGCGGGCCGAGCACGCCAAGCAGGCGCTGATCGAACAGGAGCAGCTGGCGCGCGAGAAGGCCGAGGCCGCCAACCGCGCCAAGGACGAATTCCTGGCGATGCTCGGCCACGAGCTGCGCAACCCCTTGAGTGCGATCTCGTTCGCGGTGGGCGTGCTGAGCCGCAACCCGACGCCCGAGATGTCGGCCAGCGCGTGCGAGATCGTCGAGCGGCAGACACGCCACCTCTCGCAGAAGGTGGCCGAGATGCTGTCGATGACACGTGCGATGTCGGGCCAGGCGCCGCCGGTCCAGCAGAAGCTCGACCTTGCAGCACTCGTCGAGCGCGTGGTCACCCGCCTGCAGCAGGGCAGCGAGGCGTCAGTCCACCGCTTCGTGCTGGACTTTGCGGAGGTGCGGGTCGAAGTGGACCCGGATCACATCGAACAGGCGGTGAACCATCTGGTCGGCAACGCGCTGAAGCACACGCCGCCCGGCAGTGAGGTGGCCATCGTGGTCAGGCCCGACGGTGACGAAGCCGTGTTACAGGTGCGAGACAACGGCCCCGGCATCGAGCCCGAGCTGTTGCCGCATGTGTTCGAGCTCTTCGTGCAGGGCGAACAGCCGCTCGACCGCCAGGCCGGTGGCATGGGCATTGGCCTGGCGCTGGTCAAGCGCCTGGTCGAGAAGCACGGCGGGATGGTGTCGGTGCAAAGCTCGACGGCGGGCAGCGTGTTCGAAGTGCGCCTGCCGGCAGCGCCTGCCACGCAGGAGCGGCCGCCTCAGGAATGGGCACGCAGCGCAACCAGGCACACCGTGCTGCTGATCGAAGACAACCCGGATGCGCTGAAGTCGCTGTGCGACCTGCTGTCTCTTGAAGGCCACGAAGTGTCGTCAGCCACCGATGGCGAAGCAGGCCTGCAGGCCCTGCTGACGCAACGCCCCGACGTGGCCATCGTCGACATCGGCTTACCGCGGCTCGATGGCCTGCAGGTGGCCAAGCGCGCGCGTGCAGGCGGCTACGCGGGCCGCATGATCGCACTGACCGGCTACGGGCAGGAGCATGACGTCAAGCGCTCGCTGAAAGCCGGCTTCGATGCACACCTGGTCAAGCCCTTGCGGCCCGAACAACTGCGAAGCGAAATCAACCATGCGTGAGGCATGGAGACCGCCGCGGTGCCCCCCGCCCTCTCATCTATAACCATGAGCGCGTCCCTCTCCTCCATGTGAAAGTGCATTGAAGGCCCATCGCACTTTGTCTAGAGTTCGCAGCTTGGCTCCAACATGAAAGAGGTTCCGATGAGCCGTGTCTTGATCGTCGAGGATGATGTTGATTCGGCCCGCATGATGGCCGCGTTGGTCGAGGCGGCGGGCTTTACGGTGGCGGTGGTGCACACGCTGCGCGACGCCCGGCGGCAGCTGGCCCTCGATCAGCCCGAGCTCCTCTTGCTCGATCTGCAGTTGCCCGACGGACAGGGCCTCGAACTCTTCGAGCCGGCAGCGGCGCTCGCCAATGTGCACGTGGTGCTGATCACAGGCCACGCCACGCTAGAAACTTCCATCCAGGCCTTGCGGCTCGGTGCTGGCGACTACCTCGTCAAGCCTGTGAGCCCCAAGCAGCTCGATGGCATGCTCTCGCGCATCATGCGGCCCTCGGCCCTGAGCGCCGAGCTGAGCAGCGTCACCGAAGAATGGAAGCGCAGCGGCCGCTTCGGCCACCTGTGGGGCCGCTCCGAGCCCATGCAGCGTATCTACGACCAGATCGCGCGCGTGACCGGCACCTCGGTCAGCGTGCTGCTCACCGGCGAAAGCGGCACCGGCAAGGAACTGGTGGCACGCACGCTGCACGACCTGAGCCGCCGCCGCAATTCGCCTTTCCTGGCCATCAACTGCGGCGCCATTTCGCCGCACCTCATCGAGAGCGAAATCTTCGGCCACGAGAAGGGCAGCTTCACTGGGGCCGACCGGCAGCACCTGGGCTTCTTCGAGCGCGCCAACGGCGGCACGCTCTTCCTCGACGAGATCACCGAGATGCCGCTCGAGCTGCAGGTGAAGCTGCTTCGCGTGCTCGAGACCGGCACCTTTTTGCGGGTGGGCTCCACGGTGCAGCAAGATGCCGACGTGCGCATCGTCGCGGCCACCAACCGCTCGCCCGAAGCCGCGGTGGCGGCAGGGCGCCTGCGCGAAGACCTGTTCTACCGCCTCAACGTCTTCCCGATGGAGCTGCCTGCGCTGCGCGATCGCCGTGACGACATCAGCCTGCTGGCCGAGCACTTCGTGGCGGGCCTGAGCCAGAAGGAAGGGGCGGTGAAGCGCTTTTCACCAGCCGCCTTGCTCAAGCTTTCTCTCTACCGCTGGCCGGGCAACGTGCGCGAGCTGCGCAACGTGGTGCAGCGCAGCTACGTGATGACCGACGGCGCCGAGATCAGCGACGAGTGGCTACCGATCAACCCGCCGGCGGCCGCGGTCGCCAGTGAAATGACCGACGGCGAGATCCGCATCCAGCTCGGGGTGTCGCTGGCCGAGGCCGAGCGCCATCTCATCCTGAGCACGCTACGTCATTTCAAGCAGCACAAGGAACTGACCGCCGCGGCGCTGGGCGTGAGCCTGAAGACGCTCTACAACCGCCTGAAGGAATACGCGGCCGACACCGAGGAGAAGTGAGCGGCGAGGCGGCGTAGCGCGAGCTTGCGGTGCTATCGCGTGCGCCGTTGAATGCTCACGAGTCGCCGTCGATCTCTTTGATGATGTCGAGCAGCAGCCGTTCGAGCTGGTCAATGTCCATCGGCTTGATGAGGTGGTGGCGATAGCCGGCGGCGCGGCTTTTCTCGAGGTCGCTGCCCATGCCGTAGCCGCTCATCGCGATGGCGTAGCCGATGTTGCCCAGCGTCCCCAACTCCCGCAGCTTGTCCATCATCTGCCAGCCGTTGCCGTCGGGCAGGCCGATGTCGGAGATCAGCACGTCGTAGCGCTGGCCGGGCAGGTGCGCGAGCGCTTCACCCATGGTCGAGGCCGAATCAACGGCGTGCCCCCAGCTTCGCAGCAGCATCGTCAGCATGTTCCGGCTGTCGGTGTCGTTCTCGAGCACGTAGATCCGCAGGAAATGGGGGAGAGCGCTGGCTTTGATCATGGCTGGCTCGATGTCAGGTCATGGGGGGCAATGGCAGTTCGACGGTGAACTTGGCACCGCAATCGCGGCCTTCGCTTTCTGCCCGCAGCTGGCCCCCGTGCGCCGTGGCCGTGGCCTTGGAGATGGACAAGCCCAGGCCCAGGCCGCCGAACTGCTGGGTCACCCAGGTACCGCCCTGCGTGAATGCCTCGAAGATGCGGGGCAGCGCCTCGGGGTCGATGCCTGCGCCGTCGTCGGTCACGGTGGCGACGAAGTTGCCGCCCTCCACCCGTGTCTCGATGGCGATGTGGCCGTGCGACGGTGTGAACTTCGAAGAGTTCTTCAGCAGGTTCCAGAACAGCTGCTGCAGGCGATGGGTGTCGCCGATGAGCTGGTGGACCGGAGCCTCCAGGGCCAGCGTGAGTTCCTGTTGCTTGCCCGAGATGTCGGGCATCGAGATCTCGACCGCGTTGCGGATGATCTCGTGCATGTCGACCGGCTCGTGCTGGATCTCGAGCGTGCCGCGCGAGATGCGCGTCAGGTCGAGCAGGTCGTCGATGAGGTGCGCCTCGACGCGAATGTTGCGGTGAATCACCTCCAGGGCTTCACGCATGCCCGGCAGCAGGTCCCCGCGGCGTGACAGCATGTGGACCGCCATCACCACCGGCGTCAGCGGCGTGCGCAGCTCGTGCGAGAGCACCGCCAGGAACCGGTCCTTCGCGGCGTTGGCGCTTTCCAGAGCCTCCCGCGCGCTCTCGTTCTGCGCCAGCGCCGCCAGCAGCTGATGCTGGCTTTTCTCCAGCGCCTCTTGCGCTTGGCGGGCCTCGGTCTGGTCGCGCAAGATCTTCACGTAGCCGACCACCGGGCCGCCGGCGCCGTGCATGGCCATCAGCACGCCGCTGGCCCAGAAGCGGCTGCCGTCCTTGCGCTGGTGAAAGCGGTCGTCGGAGGCGCGGCCTTCCCGCCGGGCGGTCTCCAGTTCCAGCTGGGGCACGGCGGCGGCACGGTCTTCCTCGGTGAAGATGATCTCGGCCGAACCGCCCAGCACCTCGCCCTCGCTGTAGCCGAGCAGGCGCTCGGCACCGGTGTTCCACGCGGTGATGCAGCCGGTGAGGTCGGTGGAGAAGATCGCGTAATCGCGTGCGTTCTCGATCACCATGCGCATCAGTTCGGCACTGCGCCGCAAGGCGGCTTCAGCTTGCTTGCGTTCGCTGATGTCGACGAAGGTCAGCACCACGCCGGCGATGCGGTCTTCTATGGTGCGATAGGGCCGCGAGCGGGCCAGGAACCAGCTGCCTTGGCCCTCGACCTCGCGCTCGATGGGAATGAGGTTTTCCAGCACCCGCTTCGCATCGGAAACCAGCGTCGGGTAGTCGAGCTGGGTCGACAGGTCCATCAACGGCCGGCCCAGGTCGCCGGGAATCAGGTTGAACAACGTCACCGCCGGCGGCGTGTAGCGCGTGATCAGCAGCTCGCGGTCGAGGAAGATGGTGGCGATGGCCGTCGCGTCCATCAGGCTGTGCATGTCGCTGTTGGCGTGGCCGAGTTCGTCGACCTTGATCTTCAGCTCATGGTTGACGGTGGTCAGCTCCTCGTTGATCGACTGCAGTTCTTCGCGGCTGGTCTCGAGCTCTTCGGTGGCCGAGCGCAGCTCTTCGTTCATGGCCTGCAGCTCTTCGTTGCTGGCCTGAAGTTCTTCGGTCGAGGCTTCGTACTGCTCTATCGTCTCGCGCAGGTGCGCCTTGAGCCTCTCAAGCTCCCGGTCGAGGTGCAGTGCCACGGCATCGGGCTCGGGGCGAAGCGTTACGCGGCCGCTGTCGACCCTCTGCCCCATCGCCTCGGGTTGCAGCACCACCAGATACAGGCCGGTGCCGACGTCGGGTGCCGGCGAGACACGAAGCGTTGCGATCGACGGCTGGCCGTGAAGTTCCAGAGGCACGCGGGCCGCTTCGGCCGAGTGGCCGCTCTGCGCCGCCTGCGACAGCAGCGCGCGCAGCTCGATGCGCAGGCCGGGGTTCACCGCATCCAGCAGGTTCCTGCTCGGCTCGCCACCGCTGAACTGCAGGAACCGGCCGGCATTGGCCGACAGGTGAAGGATGTCGTAGTCGCCATTGACCAGCACCGAGGGGGGCGCGAAGTGCTCCAGCAGGCGCAGGTGCATGTCGCCCCAGGAGCGGTTGCGCGGTTCGGTGTTTCTGTTCGAGGCGAGACGGGTCGTGGCGGTTTCCAGATCAAAAGCCTGGCCGGCCAGTTCCGCGCCGTTGATCTGGTGGCGCTGCTGGGCCTCGAAGGTCAGCGCCAGCGTGCTGGAGCCTGAAGCGATGGGCGGTGGCATGCGCGGCGTCGGCTGCTGTACGTACAGGCCGTGCTTCTTGTCGAGCAGACCGAACATCGGGCTGTCCTCGTCTACCGACTCCGACGTACCGAGGAAAAGACGGCCGCCCGGCCTGAGCGCGAAGTGAAAGATGTCGAAAGCGTGCGCCTGAGCGTCGCGCGTCAGGTAGATCAGCAGGTTGCGGCAGGTGACGAGGTCGAGCCGCGAGAAGGGCGAGTCCTTCAGCAGGTCGTGCACGGCGAACAACACCGTTTCGCGCAGCTCGCGGCGCACACGGTAGCCGTGCGCATCGCGGGTGAAGAACCGGCGCAGGCGGTCTTCCGACACGTCGGCCTCGATGGTGTGGGGGTACACGCCTTCACGTGCGGCCTGCACGGCACCTCCATCGAGGTCGGTCGCGAACACCTGGATCAAGGGCGGTGACTCCAGGGTGCGGGCGTATTCGCTCAGCAGCATGGCCACCGAGTAGGCCTCTTCGCCGGTGGCGCAGGCCGCCACCCAGACCCGCACCGAATCGCTCAGCCCCTTGCCGCGGAACAGCGCGGCCACCTGGCTTTGCAGCGCGTCGAAGCAGTCGCTATCGCGGAAGAAATTGGTGACGCTGATCAGCAGGTCTTGCAGCAGCGCACCGGCCTCGCCGGGCCGTGTGCGCAGGCAGTCGAGGTAGGCTGTCATGTCTTCCACGCCGTTGACCTGCATGCGCCGGCCGATGCGCCGGACGATGGTGGCGCGTTTGTAGTACGAGAAGTCGCGCCCGGTGCGGGCCCGCAGGAAGGCGAGGATCTCGCGCAGCAGGCTCTCATCGGCCTCTGGCGGCGTGGGCATCGGCTTCGCGGGCTGCGGGCCTTCCTCTTGTGGCAACCGGAGTTTGGTTTCGAGTTCGTGGTACTTGAGGAGCCGGGCCGGAATATCGGCCACGGGCAGCACCCAATCGATCATGCCCGTCGCAAAGGCAGAGCGGGGCATGCCGCCTTGCTCGGCCTCCTCGGGCTCCTGGATGATGGTCAGCCCGCCACGCTCCTTGATGCGCTTGATGCCGATGGCGCCGTCGCCATCGCCACCCGACAGCACGATGGCCGAAGCGTGCGGGCCGTGCGTGTCGGCCAGCGTGCGGAAGAACAGGTCCACGGCGACGTGCTTGCCGCGCTCGACCGGCAGCTCGCTCAGGCGCAGCGTGCCGTCCTTCATGGTGGTGAGGGACTTGCGAGGCGGGATCACGTAGACCGTGTTCGGCTCGAGGCGCTCGGTCTCCCGCACCTGCACCACACGCATCAAGGTGCTGCGCTGCAGTATCTCGGCGAGCAGGCTCTCGTGCTCGGTCGACAGGTGCACGATGACCACGAAGGCCATGCCCGAATCCGCAGGCATGGCTTCGAAAAACTGCCGCAAGGCGGTGATGGCGCCAGCCGAACCCCCCAGCCCCACCACCGGCAGCATCTGGTAGCCATGGGTGGGGACGACGTTGTCGAGCTCGTCGGCCAGGGCTTCTTCAGCCCTGTCTGGATTCAGTTGACTCATGCGAGCGGAATCTCCTCGTGACCGTTGTTCTCGGCTCTCGATGCCGGGCGGCCCTCGCGTTGATTATGAATCGCGAAGCGGCGGAAATTTGCGTTGACGACCTCAGTTATTCATACGTGGAAACGACTTGAAAGCGACCTTGAAAGTGGCATCTCGCTTGCTCTTGCCGCGTGCCTGCTGCTCGACTTGCCGCCATGCCGCGTTCATCCCTCGGAACATGCCTTGCTCCGTTGCTGCTGAGAAGCAAGGGACAACCCCATGACCCAGCTCTTGTTCCGCGATGACTTGGCGACTTGGAGGCCACGGCAATGAAGCACCGTGGCCCGCATGAGCGGTCATTGCGCAAGCGCCTGCTGGTGGTGGTTGCCGTCGTGGTGTTGGCACTCGTTGCCTGGGCCGTGGTGACCTTGATGTGGCATGCGCCCATTGCGCCCGCGCCGCCCTTGTCTCGGGCTTCCTTTTCGGTTGAGCGGGTTGTGTGGGGCGAGCAGCTCGCCGTCATCGGCAACTGCAGCGGCTGCCACACCACGCGCGACGGTGCGCCCTATGCCGGTGGTGTGCCGATGGAAACGCCCTTCGGCACCGTGATCGGCAGCAACCTGACGCCGGATGCCGAGACCGGTATCGGCCTGTGGTCCGAAGCGGCCTTCGTGCGGGCCATGCGCGAAGGCATTGGCCGCAACGGGCAGCAGCTGTATCCCGTCTTCCCGTATGACCACTTCACCCAGCTGACCGACGCCGATCTCGGGGCCCTGTATGCCTTCCTGATGACGCGAACGCCGGTGCACGCCGAAGAACCGCCCAACCACATGAAGTTTCCGTTCGGCTGGCGCCGCCTGGTGGCCGGCTGGAACCTGCTGTTCCTGGACCCCGACCCGTTCGAGGCGGATGCCATTCAGGGCGAACGGTTCAACCGCGGCGCCTACCTGGTGGAGGCGCTGGCCCACTGCGGCTCGTGTCACACGCCTCGCAATGTGTTGGGCGCCCCGCGGCGCGGCAAGGAGTTCGCCGGCGGCGAGGCCGAGGGCTGGTACGCCCCGCCGCTCAACGAGGCCAACCCCTCACCGGTGCCGTGGACCGTTGAGCAGCTGACGCAGTACCTGCGCACCGGCATTGCACGCGACCACGCGATTGCCGGTGGGCCGATGCAGAGCGTGGTCGCCTCGCTCGCACAGGCGCGAGAGGCCGACGTGGCGGCCATCGCGCTCTACGTGGTGACGAAGATGGGCTCCTACTCCGAGCCGCGCCTGCTGAACGCGCTGGCCAGCCTGCGGCGCGCAGCGCGGCCGCTGGCGGGCACGCCGGCTCCGGCCGATGACAAGCAGTTGGCGCTGGGCGCTTCGGTCTATGCCAGCGCCTGCGCGAGTTGCCATGACCTGGGCCGCATGCAGTCGTCGAACGGTGCGCTGCGATTGCCGCTGGCCGTGGCGCTGTACGACGCCGACCCGCGGAGCCTGCTGCGCATCGTGCGCGAAGGCGTCATCCCCGAAGAGGGCAGCGCCAGCCGGTGGATGCCGGCTTTTGGCACCACGCTCACCGACGAGCAGCTCGCCGCGCTTGCGGCCTACCTGCGCCGCGCGGCGGCCGAGCTGCCGCCGTGGCCCGAGCTGGCAAAGGCCGTCAAGGAGAGTCGCTCGCCATGACCCTGTCACAACAAGAAAGGCCAGACCATGACCGCACCCATCACGCTTCAGTTGAACGGCCGTTCGCGGCAAGTGAACAGCGACCCGGCCACGCCCTTGCTCTATGTGCTGCGAGATGAACTGGCCCTGAACGGTGCCAAGTTCGGTTGCGGCCTCGGCCAGTGCGGTGCCTGCACGGTGATGATCGGCACCGAGGCGGCGTTCTCCTGCCTGGTGCCGGTCGGCGTGGTGGGTGAGCGGCCGGTCAAGACCGTCGAAGGGCTGGGCAGCAAGCACGAGCCCGGGCCCATGCAGCGCGCCTTCATCGACGAGCAGGCCGCGCAGTGCGGCTACTGCATCGCCGGCATGATCATGCGGGCCCAGGCGCTGCTGGAGCGCAACCCCTCGCCGACGGACGCCGAGATCCGCCGCCACATGGCGGTGAACCTGTGCCGCTGCGGCACCCACATGCGCATCCTGCGGGCGGTACGGCGTGCCGCCGACGGCCTGCGCAGCCGCACATGAAACGGCGCCGCTTCCTCTCGGCCACCGGCGCGCTGGTGGTGTCGTTTCGCTGGCCGCTGAACGCGGCGGCACAGGGGCCGCGGCCCGGCAGTCTGGCCAAGCAGCCAATGATCGACGGCTGGGTGCGCGTCGGCACCGACGGGCGTGTGACGGTGTTCACCGGCAAGGCCGAGCTGGGGCAGGGCATCAAGACGGCGCTGCTGCAGCTGGCGGCCGAAGAGCTCGTCGTCGCGCCGGAGCGTGTCTCGCTCGTCACGGCCGACACCGAGCGCACGGCCGACGAGGGCTACACCGCGGGCAGCCATTCCATGCAGGACAGCGGCACTGCGATCCGCCACGCAGCAGCACAGGCGCGCAGCATCTTGCTGGGTCTGGCCGCCACGCGACTCGCGCTGCCGGTGGCGCAGCTGAGCGTGGAGAACGGCGTGGTCCGCGGTGGTGGGCAGAGCGTGCGCTACGAAGAGCTTCTGACGGCGGGCCAGGTGCTGCACGTGAAGGCTGCGCCGCAGGCGAGCCTGCGCGACCCGGCCACGCACACCGTCGCCGGCAAGCCGTTGCCGCGCATCGACATACCTGCCAAGCTGAGCGGAGGCGCGGCCTATGTGCAAGACATCCGCCTCGACGGCATGGTGCATGGGCGCGTGGTGCGGCCGCCGAGCCCGGGTGCTTCGTTGACGCAGGTTGATGCAGCGGCGGTGGCGCGCATGCCCGGTGTGCTGAAGGTCGTGCGCGACGGTCGCTTTCTGGCCGTGATCGCGCAGCGCGAGTACCAGGCTGTCACCGCGATGCGGGCCCTGGAGAAAGCCGCGCAGTGGAGCGAGCAGGCGACGCTGGAGGACGTGGAGCCGGTGTATGACGCGGTGCGCCGCTCGCCCTCGCAAGACTTCGTGATCCGCAACCAGGGCCGCGCGCCGGCGGCCGCAGCGGGTGTCGGCACCAGGGGCCTCAGCGCAACCTACCGTCGGCCCTACATGCTGCACGGGTCGATCGGGCCGTCATGCGCGGTGGCGCATCTGGTCGACGGCAAGACCACGGTGTGGACGCACTCGCAGGGCGTGTTCCCGCTGCGCAAGGCACTGGCCGAGATGCTGGGCGTGCCCGAGGCAAGCGTGCATTGCATTCACACCGAGGGTTCGGGCTGCTATGGCCACAACGGCGCCGACGACGTGGCGGCCGATGCCGCCTTGCTGGCGCGTGCCTGGCCCGGCAAGCCGGTGCGCGTGCAGTGGATGCGCGAGGACGAGCACGCGTGGGAGCCCTTCGGCCCACCGATGATCGCAAGCGCCCGCGCCACGCTCGATGCCACAGGCGGCATCGCCAGCTGGAACTACGAGGTCTGGAGCAGCACGCATTCGTCGCGGCCCGGTGGTGCCGGCGACCTGCTCGCGGCCACGCACCTGGCCAAGCCCTTCACGCCCACGCCGCCCAAGCCGCTGCCGCAACCCGAAGGGGGTGGCGACCGCAATGCGGTTCCGCTCTACGCATTGCCGCAGGTGCACGTGGTGCATCACTTCTTGCCGCAGATGCCGCTGCGTGTGTCGGCCTTGCGCTCACTCGGCGCCTACCTCAACGTGTTCGCGATCGAGAGCTTCATGGACGAGCTGGCGCGCGCTGCGCACATCGACCCGGTGGTGTTTCGCATTGGCCACATGCCCGATGCGCGCGCGCAAGAGGTGATGCGGCTGGCCGCCGACCGCTTTGGCTGGGCGCGGTTCAAGCGCAGCCCGATGCGCGGCCGCGGCTTTGCGTTTGCGCGCTACAGGAACCTCGCGGCTTACGCGGCGATCGCCTGCGAGGTGGAGGTGCGGCGCGACAGCGGCGAGCTGCGTGTGCTGCGCGTGGTGGCCGCGGTCGACAGCGGCGAGGTGGTCAACCCCGACGGCATTCGCAACCAGATGGAAGGCGGCATCGTGCAGTCGCTCAGCTGGACCACGCTGGAGGCCGTGACCTTCGACAGCTGGCGCGTGACCAGCCTCGATTGGGGCGCCTACCCGATCTTGCGGTTTCCGCAGGTGCCCGAGCAGCTCGACGTGCACATCATCGACCGGCCGGGCCAGCCGTTTCTCGGTACCGGCGAGGCCGCGCAAGGCCCTGCTGCGGCTGCCATTGCGAACGCCGTGGCCGACGCCACCGGCGTGCGCATTCGCGATCTGCCGCTGTCGCGAAGCCGCCTGCGCGCTGCGGTGGGGCCGTGAGCATGGCGCATGTGCGCGACGCGCGACTCATCGGTTGATGTACCTCAGTTGCTCAGCTCCGTTCGCCCTGAGGTATCGAAGGGCAGCGATGGAGCACTGCGCTGCCCTTCGATACCTCAGGGCGAACGGATTTTGGCTGAGGTACGGCATTAATCAGGTCAGTTTTTCGCCGTGCCTGGCTGAGCCATGTGCCGATGCTGCTCGGCCAGCACGGCCGATGGCGTCACGTTGGCAATGGCCGCCTGCAGCTTGTTCTTGAGGCCAGCGATCACATCACCTTCGCCGTTCATCATGGCGTCGAAGCCGGCCTGAGCCACGCTCGCCGGGTTGTCCTTTTCTTGTGTGCCGAGCTTGGTGTCCAGCATGCCGGCGCGGGCGAAGAAGTTGGTGTCGGTCGGGCCCGGCATCAGGCAGGTGACCGTGACGCCGCTGTCCTTCAGCTCGTTGCGCAGCGCGAACGAGAACGAGTCGATGAAGGCCTTGGTGGCGTTGTAGACGGCCTGGTACGCCCCTGGCATGAAGCCGGCGATCGAGCCGGTGATCAGGATGCGGCCCTCGCGGCGCGCTTGCATGCGCAAGCCGATGCGGTGGATCAGGTCGACGGTGCCGGTGATGTTGGTGTCGATCACATGCCGCACCTTGACGAAATCCTGTTCCATGAAGGAGTCGCCGAGCCCGTGCCCGGCGTTGGCCAGCAGCGCGCTCACGTCGCGGCCCGAGGCGGCGCGAACCACCTGGTCGACGCCTTGCGCCGTGCCCAGGTCGACCTGCAGCGCCTCGACCTGGGCGCCGAGCAACCGCAGCTGGTTGGCGGCCTCTTCAATCTGTGGCTCGTCGGAGGCGATCAGCAGGTCGAAGCCATTCTGAGCACAGCACCGGGCCAGTTCGTATCCGATGCCGGACGACGCTCCGGTGACGACCGCCAAGGGGCGGCTTTCTGCGTTGTTGTCTGTCATGGCGATCTCCTTGGCGTGCTTGCGCACCGAGCGTCGGGAGCAGCAGCGAAGTCGCTCAGGGCTTCGCCGGCGTGCCGGCTTTGCCTCCGCTTTCGCCCTGCATGCTGCTGTGGTTGGACGATTTGCCCGCGGCCGCATTGCCGCTGCCGCTCTTGCCGGCGAGCTTGCGTGCCATCTCGAGGTGGCCCTGCAGCGAGGGCAGGGTCTTCTGCGCGAAAGCCTTCACGTCGGCGTCTTTCGCTTCCTTGGCCGCAGTCTGGAAGAGCTTGATCGTGTCTTCGTGGGCCTTGACGCCGAATTCCCTGGCGTAGCGGTCGTCGAACTTGTCGTCGCTGCCGGTGTTGATCATCTTCAGCTTGCCCTTCTGCATCACCGACGGCTCGGTGGGCAGATCGACCTTCTTGCTCGCTGCAAGCTGCTTCAGTTCATCGCCAACCTTGGTGTGGTCGGTGACCATCTGGTCGGCGAAGGCCTTCACCTCAGGGCGCTTGGCCTTGGTTTGCGCCAGCTTGCTGGCCTCGACCTCGGCGTTGCCGTTCTCGGCCGCCTGCTTCATGAAGCTGGCGTCGCTGCGCGCAAAGGCCTGCGTGCAGACGAAGAGCGAGAGGGCGGCCCCGAAGGCCAGCAGCGTGGATGACTTGGATTTCATGGTGTTCTCCTGGCAGTTGAGAGGTGTCGACGCGGGCGAAGCCACGCGTCGGTCGGCTTGCCCATGTCGCAGGCAACCGCCATTCCCGAGTGCTCAGGGCTTGCACACAGTGCGGCGACCGCGTGCTCCCCCGCGTTTCCCGCGAGTTGCCGCAATTGCTTCTAAAGCAGGAGGATCAAAGCAGCGTGACCCGGCGCAGCTCGGCGCGCAGTTGGGGTAGCCGCAGCGGCTTGGCGAGGTAGCCGTCCATGCCCGAGGCGAAGCAGAGGTCGGCCTGAGCGCGCGAGTTGGCGGCGGTGGCCGCAACGATGGCGCAGGGAGGGATCTCGCCCGCGCGTTGCAGGCGCCGCAGCTCACGCGTGGCGTCCAGTCCGTCGAGCACCGGCATGTCGATGTCCATCAGCACTGCATGCGGGGAGACGCGGCGGCACTGGTCGATGGCGTCCTGCCCGTGCTGGGCCGTGGTCGCCTCGTAGCCCAGGGCCTCGAGCAGGCCGCAGGCCACCACACGGTTGAGCTCGTTGTCGTCGACCACCAGAACCAGCGGGCGGTCGGTGAACAGCAGCGGCGACAGCGTGGTGTCGCCCGAGCGGGGTGCGCGGAAGCTGCTGCTGGCGTGCGTGTAGGCCAGCAGCTCCGCCGGGCTGAACGGGTGGATGTGCACATCGCACCCCAACAGCGACTCGGGGTTGCGCAGCAGCTCGGAGCCGGGGGGCACGGAGTAGGCGATCTTGGTCGTGCCTGGCAGCATGTCGCGCAGACGCGTGGCGGCATCTGGCGTGGCCCCGTCGAACTCGAACAACACCAGCAGCTCGGGCTTGCGCGAGCGGCTGCTGGCCTGGCCGAGGTGCACCTGCACATGGGTGCACGAGTCGAAGCGCGTGACGGCCCAGCCCAGGCGCTGCAGGCGGCGCGTGAGCGAGTCGGCAGCGGCGTCTTCGGAGCTGACCAACCACGCGCGAGACGGGCCCCACGGCCCGGGGGCTTCGCTGTCGTCTTCGAGCACCTCGATGTCGATGGGCCGGAAGGTGGCACGGAACAGCAGGCCTTCGCCAGGGAGGTACGAGAACTCGAGCTCGGCCCCGGTGATCGGGCAGCGGCCCGACGCGGTGCGGGCATTGCGCGCGAGCAAGGGAGGCGGCGCTGACTTCATCTCGAGCCGGTAGAGAACGGCATCGATCGCGTCGTCGCTCGCCGGTTGTCCGCTGCCGGCGGCGGTGACGACGAGCCGGCAGTCGGTGCCCAGCACCTCGGCTTCGGCGATGAACATCACGAAACCGCTCTGCAGGCAGTCGATGGCGCCGCACAGCACGCGGTGCAGCGTGCGCCGCAGCCGCGAAACATTGATCGGGAAGGTGACGCGCGGGCCGCGGTAGTCGAAAGAAAACGACTGTGACTTGCCCAGCACCGCAGGTACCACTTGCCGGGCCGCCAAGGTGAACACCTCGGAAAAGTCGACACGTTCCACGCTCATTTGCCACCCCCACCAGCCAGCTTTGCTAGCCGGCTGGAGCAAACGGCGGGCCAGCCTCTGACAACGTGTTTCGATCGGGGACGGAGTCGGAGGTGAGCCCGCTTGGGCGGGCCCCTGCCTGCCGTGTTTCGACGAGATCGATATCCAGCGTGCCACCGGACGCGGCATCCACCGCTGCCCGCAGCAAATCGAGGTCGGGCAGGCTCTGCTTCAGCAGCCCGTAGCAGTGGCGATAGGTTTCTTCGGTCGGGTGCACCTGGTCCGACGCGATGTAGCGCTCCGGGTCGGCCGAGAAGAAGGCCTTGTCGCGCGGCTCGCAGAAGTCGACGAAACGCACGCCGAAGCGGTCGGCGCACTGCTTGAACAGCGCGCAGGCCAGCACGCTGCGCCGCGAGAGCAGCCACGAGAACGGCGGCACGAACGCCGGCAGCAAGCCGATGTTGGGAGGTCCGAGCCAGACGACGTGGCGTGCCAGCGAAACCAGCTTCGACAGCAGCACCTCGGCGTCGCGCCGCATGCGCGCGGGCGAAGTGCCGCGGAAGATGTCGTTGCCGCCGGCGTGCAGCAGCACGAGGTCCCAGCGCTCCTTCTCCTTGTCCCTGGAACGCGGCAGCTGCCGCAGCTGGTGGGTGATGTCGCCCAGGCGGGCGCCACTGCGGCTGACGTTCAGCACCTCGGCATCGGGGCGGTCGGCGGCCAGCAAGGCGGCGAGCGACTGCCCGGCCTGGGCGCCCACGCCCAGGCCGGTGCTGTCGCCCATGATCAACACCCGCAACGACGGCTCGGCGGGCCGCTGCTCGAAGGGCGAAGCGGCCGAGACGATGTCACGGCCGAGCCGCAGAGCCCGCACGACCTTGACCGTCTGCAGCACCAGCGACGCGGCCAGCGGCAGCCCCGCGCCCACGAGCAAGGTCGGCTTCCATCCAGGCAATTTCATGGTCGGAGCGCACGCTCAGAACTTGAGGCGCACACCGACGGTGGTGGCGCTGACGTAGTCCTTGCCGGTGGGGAACTCGAAGCGGTGCTGGTCCCAGTCGAGCACGATGGCCCATTGCGGCGTGAGGTTGAAGCCGGCACCGAAGCCCCATGAACCGTTCCAGCCGGTGCCCGTGCCGCTGAACGCGCCAACGGGCGAGGTGTTGCGGGTGCGGCCGTAGGTCGTGCCCAGCTTGCCGTAGACCATGAACTGCTCGCCGATCGGGAAGTTGCCCACCAGGCTCAGGTTGATGCCATGGGCGCGTGTGCTGCCGCCGTTGCGGTCGACCGTGCCAAAGTGGTGGTAGCCGAGTTCGGCGCCTATCCACTGGTTGAACATGCCGCCGGTATAGATCTTGAAGGCCCGGTCGCTGTCGTCGCAACCGAAGCCCGCGGCGCAACCGCCCCGGTAGTCGGACAGGCCGCCGTTGGCGCCGATGTAGCCCGACGAGGTGTACGGAATCATCGAGTTGCGCCCCATGAAGCCCGCGCTCTGGGCCTGTGCCGGCAGCGCGCTCAGCAATGCGATGCACGCTGCCGCGCCGCCCAGGGCGAAGCGCATGCGGGTGCCGGAGCGACGTTCGCTACGGCGAATTTTCTTCGTGGCGTTCATTCGCATCTCCTTGATTGAGGAACCACCGCATCGCTGCCGGTACAGCCCCTGTGCCGGTTGTGCGGGGTGATCTGTTTCGTGGAGGCAACCCGCATACCTGCGAGCGGCGCTGCGGGCACTCGCCAGCCAAACGCCCTGACGAGAAAAGTGCGGCACGCCGGCTGCCTTGACCCCTTGCTTCTCGTCCGCCTCAAAGGAGTTTTCCCATGGCTCTGTCTCACCCCTCGACTGCCTCGACCCATGACTACCGCGTGCCCGCCATGCACCTCAACGCGCTCGACTGGATCGCGCTCGTTCTGATGATCGTGGGCAGCATCAACTGGGGCCTCGTCGGCGTACTCAATTTGGACCTAGTTGCTGCAATTTTTGGAACCATGACACCTGCCGCACGCGTGGTGTACGCGCTGGTCGGCCTGGCGGGGATCTACGGAATCCTGCTTGCGGCCAAGTGCGTGCGAAAGCCCTGAGCCCCGCAACCGGGCCCGGTTGCCTCCGCACCTCGCTGACTCCACGCCATCGCCAGGAGAAATGTCATGACGACGCGACGCCGCTTTCTTCGGCTTTCCACCTCATCGGGCCTGGCGCTCGCCTGCGGTTCCTCGCTGGCGCAAACGCCGGCACCGGTGCTGAACGAAGCGGAGCCGCAGGCCCAGGCGCTCGGCTACGTGGCCGACGCAGCGCGCGTCGACAAGGCCAAGTTTCCGAAGTACGTGCCGGGTCAGCGCTGTGCGGCGTGTCAGCTCTACCAGGCCCCACCCGCGGCGCCGATGGCGCCTTGCGCCATCTTTGCGGGCAAGCAGGTCGCCGGCCCCGGCTGGTGCAGTGCCTTCGTGCCTCGGGCGGCTTGAACAGGCTGAGGAGGTTCTGAACGGAGGCTGATGCGAGAGCCGTTCGCACGGAACGTGCATTGCTCTTGGGCTGCACAGCTTCCTGCCGAGGTTCCCATGGCCGTTCTGTTCGACACCGTTCGTGACGACGCCGCACTGCAGGCGCAGCCCGAAGCGCCGCCCGCGAAGCACCTGATCCAACTGACGATCAACGGCCGCGAGCATGCGCTGCGGGTCGAGCCGTGGGTCACTTTGCTCGACCTGTTGCGTGAGCAGCTCGACCTCACCGGCACGAAGAAGGGCTGCGACCACGGCCAGTGCGGCGCCTGCACGGTGCTGGTCGACGGTCGGCGCATCAACTCCTGCCTCACGCTCGCCGTGATGCGCGACGGCGCCAGCATCACCACCATCGAGGGCCTGGCCGCAGGCGACGAGCTGCACCCGATGCAGCAGGCCTTCATCGAGTGCGATGCCTTCCAGTGCGGCTACTGCACGCCGGGGCAGATCTGTTCGGCGGTCGGGCTCGTCAACGAAGGCAAGGCGCGCACCACCGCCGACGTGCGCGAGCTGATGAGCGGCAACCTGTGCCGCTGCGGCGCCTACCCGCAGATCGTGCAGGCGGTGGGCAGCGTGTTGTTCGGCCCCGGCTTCCGGCCTGCCGCTGAAGAGGCCACGCAACGCAACGTGCCCGGCACGGCACCCACGTGAACCGCTTCGAATACGCCCGAAGCGGCAGCGTCCACGACGCCTTGCGGGCGATCCGCCAGGTGCCCGTGATGGTCGACGCACTGGGGCCGGAGCCGCTGGGCACCGACCCGCCGATGAAGTTCATCGCCGGTGGCACCAACCTGCTCGACCTGGTCAAGGAAAACGTGATGCACCCGCGCCTGCTGGTGGACATCAACGGCCTGCCGCTCGACCGCATCCAACCCACCGCCGAGGGCGGCCTGCTGCTCGGCGCACTGGCGCGCAATGCAGACACCGCCTACCACCCGCTGGTGCAGGAGCGCTACCCGCTGCTGTCGGCCGCCATCCTGGCCGGTGCCTCGCCCCAGCTGCGCAACATGGCCACCAACGGCGGCAACCTGCTGCAGCGAACGCGCTGCTACTACTTCTACGACGCGGGCGTGCCCTGCAACAAGCGGCAGCCCGGCAGCGGCTGCCCGGCGCGCGGCGGGCTGAACCGGATTCACGCGGTGCTGGGCGCGAGCCCGCAGTGCATCGCGACGCACCCGTCGGACATGTGTGTCGCGCTCGCGGCGCTCGAGGCGGTGGTGCTCGTCAGCGGGCCGCAGGGCGACCGGCGCATTGACTTCGCAGACTTCCATCGCCTGCCCGGCGACCGGCCTGACATCGACACCACACTGGCCGCAGACGAGCTCATCACCGGCATCGCCTTGCCGCCCGAGGGCTTCGCCCGTCACTCCGCCTACCTCAAGCTGCGCGACCGTCAGTCGTACGCGTTCGCGCTGGTCTCGGTGGCGGCAGCGCTGGAGATCGACGAGGCCAGCGGAGAGATCCGCGAGGCCCGCGTCGCGCTCGGTGGCGTGGCGCACAAGCCCTGGCGCGACCGCGAAGCCGAGCGCAGCCTCATCGGCAGGCGGCCGGTGCCTGCGGCCTTCGAGGCCATGGCGGCGATGGTGCTGGCCGACGCGCAGGGGTACGGGCACAACGATTTCAAGATTCCGATGGCGCACCGGGCCATCGTGCGTGCGCTCGAGCGTGCATGCGGTGTGGAGGGGGTGTGACATGAGCGCTTCATGGCAGGAATCTGTCTTTGCGCGGCTGAATGAACAGCCCGCCACCCCCGTCTCGCCCTCTGCGCCGGTGCCCGGATCGGGCCGGGTCGACGGCGTGTACGTCACCTCGCAGCCGCAAAGCACGGTAGCGATCGGTTCGCCGATCTCGCGCGTCGACGGGCGCGCCAAGGTGATGGGGCAGGCGCGCTACGTGGCCGAGCACACGGCACCCGACATCTGCTACGGCGTGGCGGTGTGCAGCACCATCGCGCGTGGCCGCATCACCGCCATCGACAGCAGCGCGGCCATGCGGGTGCCGGGCGTGCTGGCGGTCATGACGCACGAGAACCGGCCGCGCATGCGCTCGATGCGCATCTTCCACAAGGACATGGACGCACCCGGCGGCAAGCCGTTCCGCCCGCTGCATGACGACCGCGTCTACTGCAGCGGTCAGCCGGTGGCGCTGGTGATCGCAGAGACCTTCGAGCAGGCGCGCTATGCGTCGTCGCTGGTGCGTGTGCACTACGCGGTCGAAGATCACGACACCGACCTGATGGCGAACTTCAAGCGGGCCCACACGCCCAAGGGCATCAAGGCCGGCTTCTCGCCGCCGCCCAAGGCGCGTGGCGATGCCGACGCGGCGTTTGCTGCCGCCCCGGTGCAGATCGATGCGCAGTACCACGCCGGCGTGGAGCACCACAACCCGCTCGAGATGCACGCCACCGTGACGATCCGTGGCGACGACGGCCACCTCACGGTGTACGACAAGACGCAGAGCTCGGAGAACAGCGCCTTCGTGATCCGCCATGCGCTCGGCTTGTCGTCGAACGAGGTGACGGTGCGCAACGCCTTCATCGGCGGCGCCTTCGGCTCGGGCCTGCGCCCGCAGTACCAGACGCTGATGGGCGTGATGGGTGCGCAGCTGGTGAAGCGCTCGCTGAAGGTGGCGCTGACGCGGCAGCAGATGTTCAGCATCGGCCACCGGCCCGAGACCTGGCAGCGCGTGCGGCTCGGTGCAGACACCGATGGCACACTGCGCGCGCTGGTGCACGAGGCCGTTGCGGAGACCTCTCGCATCGAAGACTACGTCGAGGTGACGGTGAACTGGTCGAGCCAGCTCTACGCCTGCGAGAACGTGCGCCACGGCTACAAGCTGGTCGACCTGGACCAGTACACGCCGCTCGACATGCGCGCACCCGGCGCGGCGCACGGCGTTCACGCCATCGAGGTGGCGATGGACGAACTGTCGTACGCGTTGAAGATGGACCCGCTCGCATTGCGCCTGAAGAACTACGCCGAGCGCGACCTCAACAGCGACAAGCCTTTCTCCAGCAAGGAGCTGCGCGCCTGCTATGCGCAGGGCGCGGCGCTCTTCGGCTGGGAGAAGCGGCCGCTGGCGCCGCGCTCGATGCGCGAAGGCCGCGAGTGGGTCGGCTGGGGCATGGCCACCGGCATCTGGGACGCGATGCAGGCCTATGCCAAGGTGCGCGCGGTGYTGCGTGCCGAYGGCTCGCTGACCGTCAGCACCGCCACCTCGGACATCGGCACCGGCACCTACACCGCGATGACGCTCATCGCCGCCACCTCGCTCGGCCTGCCGCTTGAAGCGGTGACCTTCGAACTCGGCGACTCGACGCTGCCGACCGCGCCGCTCGAAGGCGGCTCGTGCACGGTGGCCTCGGTCGGCTCCGCGGTCGACGTGGTGTGCGAGAAGCTGAAGCGGCGGCTGCTCAAGATCGCGAAGGGCGTGATCGGTTCACCGTTCGAGAAGGCCACGCTCAGCCGCGTGTCGTTTGTCGACGGCGAGCTGCGCTACCGCGCGGCCAGCGGCGAGACGCATGCCGTGGGCCTGGGCGAGCTGATACGCGCCGCGGGCCTGGATCGCATCGAAGAGAAGCACCTGCTGCTGCCCAACGTGCTCAAGCAGCGCAAGTACGTGCGCGCCACCCACTCGGCGGTGTTCGCCGAGGTGAAGGTCGACGAAGACTTTGGCACCGTGCGTGTCACGCGCGTCGTCAGCGCCGTGGCGGCCGGCCGCATCATCAGCGCCAAGACCGCGCGCAGCCAGATCACCGGCGCGGTGGTCTGGGGCATCAGCCAGGCGCTGCACGAAGACACCAAGATCGACCATGCGCTCGGCCGCTTCATGAACCACAACCTGTCGGAATATCACATCGCCGTGAATGCCGACATCCATGCGATCGACGTGCTCTTCGTCGAAGAAGACGACCGCATCGTGAGCCGGCTCGGCGCCAAGGGCGTTGGAGAGATCGGCATCGTCGGCGTGGCGGCGGCCGTGTGCAACGCGATCTACCACGCCACCGGAACGCGCGTGCGCAGCACGCCCATCACGCCGGACAAGGTGATGCGCTGGGGGCATTGACAGCCGCGTTGGAACTCGGTGTGCACCTCGGCGTAGAAAAGACATCCTTGGTGCCGACGCAGATGCACCGCATTTGCTCGTCCGCAGTTGACGATGCCGCCGACGCGACGCGAAATGCTGTCACTGCTTGACGTCCGTACGCGCAAAGATTCTCTTGATCTCTTCTGCCGATGCGATCGTTTGTCTCTTCACATCATCTCTCAGCAGGAATTCGGCAAATATCGCTCTTCCGTCCGGCAAGAGTCGCACAGAAACGAAGCAGGTGCCGCTTGCTCTCGCGATCGGACCTCCAGAGGTGTCGCAGTCTCGCTCCCCCTCTGCACCATTGCCTAGGGCCGGACGCGCCATCGGAAACGTGCTGTTGGCAGAGAGTGCAACCCATTCCGTTTCGGGAGGCATTCCCGCCAGCTCGGCCTGCGGCAATGTCGCCGCGAGGACAACCCCAACCGATTCCAGTGCTGGGTTATTCGGGAACTCGCACATGCTGCCCACGCTGTCGCGCCGGTTGGAACGGAAGAACATGACGCACGCAGTGGCGTTCAGCCGCTTTGCAAGTGTGTTTTCAGACGACTGTCTGACCACTAAACCTTCCGGAAGGTCCAACGAGACATTCGTCGTTCCGATCTTGATGGCTTTCGGCGTGGCGACACAGGCCGCCGAGATCAAGGCCAGAAATGCCAGCAGAGCTGGTGATAGACGGATAGATTTCATGCGAGGCAGCTTCACTGGCGATCAGGCCGCCGAGTTGAGATTGCACACTCGTGACGGCGTCGCTCAAGCGATCGTTCATGTTGTTGTGTCGCTGGAGGTCGAGGCAGGCGGTAATTTTGCCGGCCCCTATGTCCTCCAGCCACCTTCGTACAGCTTCTTACACGCGTTCACCCATCAGGGGGATCTGCCCGGGGGGCCGTCGACGGCCGCGGTCGCCAGGCAGTCTCGGTAGAGCTGCACGTAAGCCTCGGCGCTGGCTGACCACTCGAAGCGCTGTGCCATAGCGCGGCGCTGCAGTGCCTGCCATGCCGCGCGCTTGCGGTACAGCGCCTGTGCGCTGTCGAGCGCGGCCTGCAGCGCGGCTACGGTCGGCTCGGGCATCACGAAGCCGGTGCCTTCGGAGTCGCGCGTCACGTCGCGCACGGAGTCGGCCAGCCCGCCGGTCGCGTGCACCAGCGGCGGTGTGCCATAGGCGAGGCTGTACATCTGGTTCAGGCCGCAGGGCTCGAATCGCGAGGGCATCAGGAAGCAATCAGCACCGGCTTCGATCTGATGCGCGAGCACTTCGTCGAAGCCGATCTTCACGGCGACCTGCTTGGGGTGTGCGGCCGCCGCAGCGGTCAGCGCCTGCTCGAAGACGCGGTCGCCGGCGCCCAGCACGACGAGTTGGCAGCCCGAGGCCACGAGCCGGTCGAGGCACGCGAGCACCAGGTCCACGCCTTTTTGCTCCGTCAGGCGGCTGACCATGCCGAACAGCGGCTGGCCGCTGTCGAGGCGCAGGCCCATGCGAGCCTGCAGCGCGTTCTTGTTGGCGGCCTTGGGCGCGAGGTCACCGGCACCGTAGCGCTGGGCGATGAGCTTGTCGGTCTGTGGGTCCCACTGCTCGCGGTCGACGCCGTTGAGGATGCCGTGCAGCTGGTCTGCGCGCAGCCGCAGCATGCCGTCCATGCCGAAGCCCAGCGCCTCAGACTGGATCTCGCGCGCATAGGTGGGGCTCACGGTGGTGATGGCATCGGCATGGCGCAGCCCGGCCTTCAGCGTGGAGATCTGGCCCCAGTGCAGCAGGCCGGGGTGTTCGATCTGCAACCAGTCAGCGGGCAGCGCGAGCGTCTGCGCGAGTTCCACCGGGAACAGACCCTGAAACGCGAGGTTGTGGATCGTGAGCACGCTGGCCGTGCGTGGCCCGACCACCCGCGGCGTCATGACGGACAGGTAGGCGGGTGCAAGGCCCGTCGGCCAGTCGTTCGCGTGCAGCACGTCGACGCTCCAGTCCGACCAGGTGGTGTCGGCGGTGCAGAGGCTCGCGGCCACGTGGCTCAGGAAGCCGAAGCGCAGCGCGTTGTCGGCATGGTCGCGGCCGTTCTCGTCGACGTACGGGCCGCCCGGCCGGTCATAGAGCGAGGGGCAATCGAGCAGCCACAGCTCGAAGCCGGGCTGCGCCACGCGAGCGAGCCGTGCGGCAGGCCAGACGCCGAAAGCAGGCAGCGCGATGGTGGCCGACGGGCCGGGCATCATGCTGCGCAGTGGGCCGTAGGCAGGCATCAGCACGCGGACCTCGTGGCCGAGTTGCGCCAGCGCGGCGGGCAGTGCGGCACCCACGTCGCCGAGCCCGCCGGTCTTGACCCACGGCGCGCATTCGGGCGTGACGAAAAGAATGCGCAACGGCGCGCGTGGTGCAGCACGCATCGCCGCGGCAGCGGCGCCCGTCTCGGCAAGCTTGTTCACGACGCGCTGTTGGGTCGGAAGTAGCGGCGCGGTACGACGACGACGCCTTGTTCGCTCACGTGAAAACGCTGGCGGTCGCGCTCCAGATCGTACCCGATCATTTCGCCGGGCGGGATGATGTTGTCCTGGTCGACGATGGTCCGGCGCAGCTTGGCGCCGCGGCCGATGACGGTGCGGTCCATCACGATGCAGTGATCGATCACCACGTCTTCGTGCACGTTCACCGCACGCCGCAGCATGGCGTGGTCGAGCAGTGCGTTGTTGACCACGCAGCCCGAGCCGACCACCGAGCGCTTGATGACGCCGCTCTCGATCTGGGCCGACTCCGATGGGTCGGGGCTCGCGTAGATGGGCCAGCGCGGGTTGGTCATGCGAAAGCGCGGCCTGGCGCCCAAGGTGTCGAGGTGGGCGGCGAAGTAGGCGTCGATGGTGCCCACGTCGCGCCAGTAGGCCGGCTCTTCGAAGTCGGCCACGCCCGGGATCACGTTGGTGGTGAAGTCGTAGGCAAGCAGTTTGTGGCTCTTCACCATGCGCGGCAGGATGTGTGTGCCGAAGTCGCTCTCGCCCAGCTCGTTGGCGCGGTCCAGCTCGGCGGCCAGCACGTCGGACGAGAAGATGTAGTTGCCCATCGAGGCCAGCGCGTAACCTGGCCGGCCCGGCATCGGGCGCGTGCTCTCGGGTTTCTCGACGAAGTTGGTGATGCGCAGGTTGTCGTCGGTCTCGACGATGCCAAACGAGCGCGTCTGCGAAAGCGGCACGGGCAGGGTGGCCACTGTCACGTCGGCCTGCTGGTCGAGGTGAGCGCGGATCATCTGCCGCACGTCCATTCGGTAAATGTGGTCGGCACCGAATACCGCCACCAGATCGGGCAGGTGTGTGTCCAGCAGGTGGATGTTCTGGTACACGGCGTCGGCCGTGCCCTGGAACCACTCGGGGCCGTTGCGCATCTGCGGCGGCACCACGGTGACGAAATGGTCGGGGATGAAGCGCGCCAGCGTCCACGACTGGCGCACGTGCTCGATCAGCGCCTGCGACTTGTACTGCACCAAAAGGTAAACCGAGTAAATCTCGGAGTTGATGAGGTTGCTCAGCACGAAGTCGACCACGCGGTGCTTGCCGTTGAACGGCACGGCCGGTTTGCAGCGGTCGGCGGTGAGGGAGTAGAGGCGGGTGCCTTCGCCCCCGGCCATGACAAAGGCGAGCACGCTGGCGGCGCGGCTCATGATCGGTCTCGATTCGTGGTGGCGAAAAGCGGAATAAGGAAGCTCATGCCGCCAGTGGGCAAACGGCGTGCCGCTTGTTGGGCCTCACCATCAGTGAAGCTCAGCCCGCTGAGTACCCTCCGTTCGCCCTGAGCTTGTCGAAGGGTGCGCAGTGCACTGGCGCCGGCTTCGACAAGCTCAGCCCGAACGGAGAGTGAGCTCAGGCCGAACGGAGATTGAGCGCGGGCCGAACCAAGACAGCGCCCCCGCTCAGAGCCTCAGCTCACCACTCTCCACCGCCCGCTGCGCCAGCAGAAACGCCGCTGCGTTCCATGTTTGCCCCGCCATGCCCATCGGCTTGAGCGTGCGGCCGTGGAACCACTCGGTGAAACGCCAGTCGTCGAGCGAATTCACGCGGGCGAGCTTGGCCAGCTCGGTGCGCGCCATATCGCGTTTGCCGGAGCACGCCAGCGCCATCACCCAGTAGCCGCCGATGAACGGCCAGATGCCGCCGTTGTGGTACTGGTGTGGCTGGTTCTGCTGGTGCCGGTCCATGTAGCTGCGCCAGAGGTCGTGCTCGCGCTCCATCGGCGTGGTCACCACGCGGATCGGGTAGGGGTCGCTGACGCGCGTGGCCATCAGCGTCTGCAGGATTTCTTCGGCGCGCGAGTCGCCGGCCAGCCCGTTCAGGATGGCGAGCACGTTGCCGAACACGTCGCCCTCGTCGCCGGCGAACGAGAGGTTCACGAAGCTCAGGTACAGCACGCCGTTCTGCATGCCGCGGCGAGCGTAGTGGCGCAGCAGGCGGCCGCGCCGGTATTCGGGCAGGTCGTGCTGGTAGGGGTGGAACAGGTGGTTGAAGTGGTGATGCGTCTCTTCAAGATGGGGCAGGTCGAAGAGGCGCTTCACGCGGTACCACAGCGCGTTGGTGTAGAGCACGAAACCCGAGCGCGGCATGATGTCGGCCCAGTCACTGGCCTCGTTCTGCTGCAGTAGGAAGAAGCGCTGGTGCTCCTGCGCCAGCAGCCAGTCGACGGCGCGCGCGGCGGGCCCTTCCCAGCGCGCCTGCACCTCGGGGCCGAGGCCGTGGCGTCGCAGGTGCTCCACCGCAATCAACCACCAGAGCGTCGCATCGATGCAGCCGAGGTACCAGAAGTCGGCGTCCTGGCCGGCCGGGTCCACGTACTTCGGAATCTGCCCGTTCGGCGCCTGCAGCTTGGCCAGCGAATCGAGGCTCGCGATGGCGCCTTGCTCCAGTGCCTCGACGCCGCTGCCGCCCATGGCCATCACGCAGATGGCGGCATCGCGCCCGAAGATGCGGGTGTAGCTGCGGGCCTCGGCAGCGGCCGTGCGGCGCGCGGCCAGCACACCCTGCGGCGTGAGGTTCTCTTCCAACAGGCGCAGCGACTGCTCGGCGCATTGCGCAATGGCCTCGGCGTCGGGGCGGGTGTCGACGTGGATGGGTATCTCGTGCGGCAGGTTCACGGGAGGTGGGCGCAGCGGATGGGAGGGTGGAGTGGCGTTGCAGTTTACGAACGCAAGCCGGCGCCAGCGCGGCGATTCCCTACTGCCGGGAAGGAGAGCGCGCCCAGAAGGCCGCCACGGGCAGGTGGGCGAACGCGCGCGCCAGCGGCAGCCGGCCCTGTTCGATGCGCAGGGTCTCGCCGGTGATGACGTTTTCCAGTTCGCAGCCTTCGGGCAGGCGGTCCAGTTCGAGGGTGGTGTCTTGCCACACCAGCTCGTTCAGCGGCAACACCTCGGCGCCGTCGAGCAGGCGCATGAACAGGCGACCGGCCACCACGACCAGCGTGGCCTCGCCGGCGCTGCGCGCATAGGCCAGCACGTGCTCGCACTTCGCACCGTTCACCACGAGCGGCGTGTAGCTAGCGGTCTGGAAGAAGGCCGGCTCGCGCGCACGCAGGCCGAGCAGCCGCCAGGTGAGCCAGAGCTTGATGCGGCCATCGTGCAGGTCGCTCGCGAGTGCCTCCAGCAGCGTCGGCAGGCCGGCTTGCCCAGCCAGGTCGGACAGCTCGTCCAGCAGGCGGATGCGCAGCTCGTAGTCGACCGGGCGGCGGTTGTCGGGGTCGACCAGGCTCAGGTCCATCAGCTCGTTGCCCTGGTAGAGATCGGGCACGCCGGGCGCGGTGTACTTGAGCAGCACCATCGAGAGGCTGTTGAGCGCACCGAACCAGGCCAGTGTCTTGCCCATGGCCTGGAGGTCGGTCAGCAGCGGGTTCGGGCGCACACGTGCCAGCGCGCCGTTGACGAAGGCGCTCAAGGCGTTCTCGTAGGTTTCGTCGGGGCGCGTCCAGCTCGTGTGCTGCTTGCTCTCGCGCGCGGCCTTGAGCATGTAGGCGGCGATGCGTTCGCGGTACGCAGGCAGCGTCTCGTCGTCGAGCCCGCTGGCCGGCAGGCTGCCGAGCAGCGTCTGGTATAGCAGGTATTCGTCGGCTGCCGAGGGCATGGCAGCGGTTTCGCCGGGGCTGCGCAGGTTGGCGGCCAGCGCGTGCCACCGTTCGAGCGCGGCTTCCCAGGCTTGCGGCATTTCGGACAGCACGTCGATGCGCGTGCGCACGTCTTCCGAGCGTTTGTTGTCGTGCGTGGAGGTTGCGACGATGGTGTGCGGCCAGCGCGCCGCGCGGTCGGCGCTCGCGCCATGGAACGCGCGCGGGGTGATGCCGAAAACCGACGGGTCGCCGCCCACCTCGTTCAGCGACACGAGCCGGTGGTAGCGGTAGAAGGCAGTGTCTTCCACGCCTTTTGCGGCCACCGGCGCGCAGAACTGCTGGAAGCGCAGCGCGAACTGGCGCACCGAGTCGACCCGCTCGGCGTCGGAGCCCGCAGGCGCCTGGTTGCGCAGGCAGGCTTTCACGAAGTCGAAGATCGACAGGTCGGGCAGGGTGCTGCGCTTGCGTGCGTGGGCGATGGCCCAGTCGATGTAGCGCTCGTCCTGCACCGAGGGCTTGTCGACCACGTAGGTGCGGTAGACCGGCATGCACGCGGCCACGCCGGCGAGTGCGATGCGCAGGCTGTTGAAGGTGT
The DNA here is from genome assembly GCF_056403575.1 of Rhizobacter sp. P2_G4. Taxonomy (NCBI): domain Bacteria; kingdom Pseudomonadati; phylum Pseudomonadota; class Betaproteobacteria; order Burkholderiales; family Sphaerotilaceae; genus Rhizobacter; species Rhizobacter sp. P2_G4. Next base: position 559,124 of record NZ_JBFUFG010000003.1, read on the forward strand.
AGTCGCGTGTGCTGCGGTCGGCGCGTGCGATGCGCAGCAGCACGGTGGCCAGCACCGTGAGTTCCGAGGCCAAGGCGCCGCGGATGACGGCGAGCTTGCCCTGGTAAGCCAGCTCGCTGAAATCGTCACGCTCGCCGCTGAAGCGCTGCCAGATGCCGGTGAAGGCCTCTGCCGCTTCGTAGTCGACCAGCACGCCGTTGGCGACCATCGCGAAGCGGTAGCCGGTGGTGCCGTGGATGGCCCAGTCTTCCGGCACGTCTTCGTGCGGCGCGGCGATCTTCTCGGCCACCACGTAGAGCGCGTTGGTCGGCCGGCCCTGCACGTGCAGCCCGGCCCGGCGTGCATAGCCTTGCTGCAGCCGCGCGAAATACTGGGCGGGGTCCTGCAGGCCATCGGAGTGGTCGATGCGCAGGCCGTCGACCTTGCCGGCCGCGGCCAGTTCGAGCGAGAAGTGTTGCGTGGCTTCGAACACCGCCGGGTCTTCCATGCGCAGCGCGGCCAGTTCGTTGATGTCGAAGAAGCGGCGGTAGTTGATCTCGTCCGCTGCGACGCGCCAGAACGCGAGGCGATAGGGCTGCCGCTCGTGCAGCGCATGCAAGGCATCACGCTGTGCCGGCGAGTTGAGTATCTCGACGGTCGATTCGAGCGCGAGGCCGGCGGCCGGCTGTTCGGCCACCAGCGCGCACAGCCGCGCCTTCAGCAGCTCCTTGTCGCGCCTTCGCTCGGCCAGTGCCTCGGCCTCGCGGCGTTCGGTGCCCGGCAGGTGAGCGAAGGCCGCAGCCAGGCTTTGCAGCTGGATGCGCACCGCATCGTCTGTCGCCTGTTCGGCCGCCTGCACCAGCAGGCCTTCGTAGCTGCACGGGTCGATCGGAAAGCGGTGCTCGTGGTAGCGCAGCACCAGGTTGCAGCCCTCGGGTTCGAAGCTCAGCCGCAGCTCGCCGCGGTCGAGCAGGGCGCCGTAGTGGTCGCCCAGCACGGGCACCAGCACCTTGCCTTCGAGCTCGCGGTTGACGGGGTGCCAGTCGATGTCGAAGTGGCGCGAATAGGCCGAGGCCGGGCCGTTTTCCAGCACGTCCATCCACCAGGCGTTGTCGGCGCCTAGCACCCCCATGTGGTTGGGCACCATGTCGAGCAGCTGGCCCATGCCATGAGCACGCAGCGCCTCGCAGAAGCGCTCGAACCCTTCGGGCCCGCCGAGCTCGGGGTTGATCTCGTCGTGCGCCACCACGTCGTAGCCGTGGGTGCTGCCGGCGCGTGCACGCAGCACCGGTGAGCAGTAGACGTGGCTCACGCCCAGGCGCTGCAGGTAGGGCAGGATGCGCACCGCGTCGTCGAAGCCGAAGTTGCGGTGGAACTGCAGCCGGTAGGTGGCGCGCGGGATCACCGCTTCGCTGCGCGGTGCAGCACCAATGGCAGGTGCCGGGCGCGGGCGCAGCTCGGCCACGCGCCGGCACAGCGATTCGAGCGTTGCGTCGCCGGGCTGCGCCTCCAGGCTCAGCGGCAGCTTGCGGCGCCAGTTGGGGTGCTCGTCGACCGTGCCGGGCAGGTTGGCCTGGTCTTCGATGCGCAGCGCGTCTTCCATCTGCACCAGCATCACCTGCGACGCGGTGCCGGCCGCGTAGGCGTGGATCGCCTCGCACAGCTCGGGCGTGAGGCGCGGTGTGCTGTCGAGATCGACGCGGGTGCCTTCGGGCAGCAGGCCGGCGCCTTGCAGCGCCTGCAGCAGGCGGATGCGGTCTTGCGCGCGGGTCGCGAACTGCTGTTCGTACACGGCATCCTTAGGGAACAGCCCGAGCTTCTGCCGCACCGCCAGGTCGTGCCCCGTCCACCAGCCGGCGAGCGTGGGCAGGTCGTGCGTGCTGACGGCCATCAGCGCGCGGCGCGGGTAGTCGGCGCCGCCTTTGAATGCGCCTTCTTGCGTGCGCTCGAAGTACAGCAGCCGGTACGACAGCATCTCGTAGCGCACCATGGCCTGGCGCATCTCGTCGGCCACGGTGCCGAGGTCTTCGCCGATCACGATGCAGCGGTGGCGCTCGCTCTCCAGCGCGACGATGGCCATCAGCTCTTCGAGCGGGTAGAGCACGTAGCCGCCTTCGCGTGGCGACTGATTGGGCGGTATCCAGAACAGGCGCATCAGGCCCATCACGTGGTCGATGCGCAGGGCGCTTGCGTGGCGCATGCTGGCGCGCAGCGTCTCGATGAAGAGCGCATGGCCGCTGGCTCGCGAGCGGTCGGGGCGCAGCGGCGGCAGGCCCCAGCCCTGGCCGTTGGGGTTGACCTCGTCGGGCGGCGCCCCCACGCTTGCCGCGGCGGCGTAGGTGTCGGCGTGGCCCCAGGCATCAGAGCCGGCGCGGTCGACCGACACCGCCAGGTCGAGGTACAGGCCGGCGCCCATGCGCAGCGCCTGGCAGCGGTCGCGCGCGGCCGACAACTGCAGGTCCGCCTGCCATTGCAGGTAGGCGAAGAACTGCACTTCGGCGCGGTGCTCGGCCACGAACTGCTTCACTGCCGGTGCATCGGGCAGCAGATACGCCTGTGGCCACACCGGCCAGCCCCAGACGCTGGGGTCGGCGGCATGGAAGTGCGCCTGCAGCGCCTCGAAGACGGCGTGGTGCCGCAAGGCTTCGCCACGCTCGGCCTGGAAGGCGAGGAAGGCGCGCGCCCGCGGCGTGCGGTGCTCCAGGTGGCGCTCGATGAAGTTCGCGTGCAGCAGGTGCAGCACCTCGTTCTTCACCTCGGCCACGCCGACGTAGTCGACCTCGTCGGTGGCGCGCAGCTTTGCCAGCCGCTGCTGGAACTCGGCCGACGCGACTCGGCGCTGCGCGGCCTGGCACTCGCGGAAGTCGTCGATGGCTTCCACGTCGAGGTACACGGTGTTGAGCATCAGCCGCGACGAGGGGCTGTACGGGCTGATGTGCCGCGGGTTGTGCGAGAAGAGTGCGTGCAGCGGATTGAGCCCCACGAGGCTCGCGCCGCGTGCGGCCCATTGGTCGATGGCGACGCGCAGGTCGCCGAAATCGCCGACGCCCCAGTTGCGCTCGGAGCGCAGCGCATAGAGCTGGATCGCCGGGCCCCAGATGCGGCCTTCGCCTTCGAGCGCCGCGGCCCGGTAGCAGTGCGCCGGTGCCGCGATCACGAGCGTCTGCACCGGGTGGCCGTCGATGCCGAAGCGGTGGTAGCCGGCCGGCAGCGCCACCGGCATCTTCAGGCGGAAGTCGCTGCGTGCCAGGTCAGTGGCATAGCCGTGGTGGCGCGTGCCGTTCTCTTCGACCAGCGTCCAGCGGACCCGGGCTTCGAGCGGCTTGAGCCGGATCGACCAGCCGGCGTCACCGGCGCGAATGGCCAACACCGGCGGCAACACCTCGTCGGCCGCGGCCTGTTCGAGGCGGCGCTCGGACTCGCGTGCTGCCTCATCGCTGCTCGCGTCGACACCCAGTTCGGCGAGCAGGGCGACGATGCTGTCGCGCTGGATCTTGTGCTCGTGGCCCCAGATGTCGTGGAAGCTCTGCAGCACCCCGACGCGGGCGCACAGCCGCGTGAGGGCGTCGTTCTCGTCAGCCATGTCCATTCACCCGGGTCACTTGCACGCCTCCGGGCTTGAGCAGCAGGCCGGTCTCTGCCGCGTCGACGTTGTGCGTGAAGATGGTCTCGCCGGCCGGTGCGGGGCCGTGCGTGACGGCGGTGTCGCCAAGGTTGGCAACCAGGTGCCACGGCGACCCATCGCCGAGGAACCACTCGACGCGGATCAGCCCGCCATCGCAGCGGTGGCTGCCGCCGCGTTGCAGGCCGGCCAGGCGTGGCTGCAGGTGCTGCTTGCGCAGCGCCAGCAGCTGGGCGATCAGTGCGAGGCGCTCGCTGTGCGGCGCCACGTCGCACTCTTCCCAGCGCAGCTTGGAAGCCTGGAAGGTCGTGGTCGCGTTGGGGTCGGGAATGCGCTCGCGCGAGTTTTCATCGCGGAAGGCGGCGAAGCGCGCGAACTCGGCGCGCCGGCCGTTCGACACAGCCTGCGCCAACTCAGGCCCGAAGTCGCAGAAGAAGAGGAAGGGCGTGGAGGCCGCGAACTCCTCGCCGCAGAACAGCATGGGCACGTGGGGCGACAGCAGCAGGCACGCGTACACCGCGTCGAGCCGCGGGGCCTTGCACAGGGCCGACAGGCGCTCGCCCATGGCGCGGTTGCCGATCTGGTCGTGGTTCTGCACGAATGACACGAAGGCGGTGGTCGGCAGCTGTGCGCTGCGCTCGCCGTGCGGCGCGCCGCCGCGGTAGGCGGAAGGCTGGCCCTGGTAGGCGAAGCCCTCGGCCAGCGCGCGTGCGAAGAGCTCGATGGGGTTGCCGGCAAAGTCGCTGTAGTACGCGTCGGTCTCGCCGGTCAGCGCCACGTGGGCCGCGTGGTGCAGGTCGTCGTTCCACTGCGCGGTGGCGCAGAGCGGGGTGCCGCGGTCGTTGCGGGTCAGCCGGTGCGCTTCGTTGCGCTCGTTCTCGAGCACGAGGTGCACTTCGCGCGTGCGGCCGGGCCCTTCGCGCAGCGCCTCGGCGATCTCGCAGGTGATGTGGTTCGCCGAGTCGTCGTGGATGGCGTGCACGGCGTCGAGCCGCAGGCCGTCGAAGTGGTATTCCTCGACCCAGTAGAGAGCGTTGTGGCGGAAGAAATCGCGCACCGGGCCGCTGTGCTCGCCGTCGAAATTGATGGCGGCGCCCCAGGGCGTCGGATGGGCCGGGTTGAAGAACTGCGGGCAGTAGGCGTGCAGGTAGTTGCCTTCGGGGCCGAAGTGGTTGTAGACCACGTCGAGCAGCACCATCAGCCCGAGCGCATGCGCTTCGTCGACGAAGGCCTTCAGGTCGTCGGGCGTGCCGTACGACGCATCAGGCGCGAAGGGCAGCACGCCGTCGTAACCCCAGCTGCGGTGGCCGGGAAAGTCGGCCACCGGCATCAGCTCGATCGCGGTGATGCCCAGCCGCGCCAGGTCGTGCAGCCGCCGCCGCGCCGCGCTGAAGCTGCCTTCGGGCGTGAAGATGCCCACGTGCAGCTCGTAGACCACCGCCTCGTGCCAGGGCCGGCCGCGCCAGTTGCCGTCTCGCCAGCGGTAGCTGCGCGGGTCGACGACCTGGCTCGGGCCGTGCACGTCGTCGGGGTTGAAGCGCGACGCCGGGTCGGGCACGGCCAGGCCATCCGGCAGCACGTAGCGGTAGCGCGTGCCTGCATGCGCATCGGGGGCCAGCAGCTCGTGCCAGCCGCCTTCGAGCGCGCGCATGGGCTGCCGTGCGGCGCCTTCGATGTCGAGATGGACCTGGGCCGCGCTGGGCGCCCAGAAACGGAAAAGGGTGCCGCCTTCAGGGCGCAACTGCGCGCCGAACGGCAGCTCATGCTGGTTCGTCATGGCTCGGCCGCCTTTCGAATGAACACTGCCAGCGAGCGGCAGTGCAAGGGGTAGATGTCTCCCGGCTCCAGGACCTGGGGCTCGACCGACCCCGACGGATGCGTCGTGTCGATGAGCGTCTGCCAGGCCTCGCCGCCGAGTTCGGGCATGCGGAATTCCACGTCTTCGTGGTGGGCGTTGAAGAGCACGAGGAAGTCGTCGTCGAAGATCGGCCGCCCGTGCCGGCTGACGGCGTGCAGTGCCGCACCCGAGAGGTACATGCCAAGGCAACGCGCGAAGTCTTGTTCCCATTCGGTCTGGGTCATCTCGCCGCCATCGGGCTTGAGCCACACCAGGTCCTTCAGACCGTTGCCTTGCGTGGCCGCGCCGGCAAAGAAGTCGCGGCGGCGGAAGGTCGGGTGGCTGCGCCGCAAGGCGATGAGCTTGCGCACGAAGCCGAGCAGCTGAGTCTTCTCGGGCGTCATCGCCCAGTCGACCCAGCTGATCTCGTTGTCCTGGCAGTAGGCGTTGTTGTTGCCGTGCTGCGTGCGGCCGATCTCGTCGCCAGCGACCATCATCGGCACACCCTGCGAGAGCATCAGCGAGGCCAGCAGGTTGCGCTTCTGCCGCTCGCGCAGGTCGTTGACGTCGGGGTCGTCGGTGGGCCCTTCGACGCCGCAGTTCCAGGAGCGGTTGTGGCTGTTGCCGTCGCGGTTGTCTTCGCCGTTGGCTTCGTTGTGCTTGTCGTTGTAGGAGACCAGGTCGTGCAGCGTGAAGCCGTCGTGCGCGGTGACGAAGTTGATGCTGGCGATCGGCCGCTTGCCGGAGCCGGCGTACAGGTCGGACGAGCCGCTGAGCCGCCGCGCGAATTCGCCGATCACACCGCCATCGCCCTTCCAGTAGGAGCGCAGTCCGTCGCGGTAGCGGTCGTTCCACTCGGCCCAGCCGGGCGGGAAGTTGCCGACCTGGTAGCCGCCGTCGCCCAGGTCCCAGGGTTCGGCGATCAGCTTCACGCGGTTGAGCACCGGGTCCTGGCGGATCACGTCGAAGAAGCCGCCGAGGTGCTGCACCTGGCCGCCTTCGCGCGCGAGCGCCGAGGCCAGGTCGAAGCGAAAACCGTCGACGTGCATCTCTTCGACCCAGTAGCGCAGCGAGTCCATCACCAGCTGGAGTACGCGAGGGTGCTCGAGGTTCAATGTGTTGCCGCAGCCGGTGAAGTCGGCGTAGAAGCGCCGGTCTTCAGCGAGGATGTAGTACGACGCGTTGTCGAGGCCGCGGAACGACAGCGTCGGCCCCATCTGGTTGCCTTCGCAGGTGTGGTTGTAGACCACGTCGAGCAGCACCTCGATGCCGGCCGAGTGCAAGGCCTTGACCATGGTCTTGAACTCCTTCACCTTGCCCGAGGCCGAATAGCGCATCTCGGGTGCGAAGAAGCCCAGCGTGTTGTAGCCCCAGAAGTTCTGCAGGCCTTTCTCGGCCAGGTAGCGGTCGTTGATGAACGAGTGCACCGGCATCAGCTCGACGGTGGTGACGCCCAGGCGCTTGAGGTGGCTGATGGCCGGTGCCGAGCCGAGCGCGGCGTAGCTGCCGCGCAGCGATTCGGGGATCTCAGGGTGGCGCATCGTGAAACCGCGCACCTGCAGTTCGTAGATCACCATGTCCTGCCACGGAATCTGGGGAGGGCGGTCGTCGCCCCAGGTGAAGGCGGGTTCGAGCACGCGGCACTTGGGCAGGTAGCCGGCGCTCTCGCGGCGGTCGAACGAGAGGTCGCCTTTCTTGTGGCCGACGGTGTAGCCGTAGAGCGCGTCGTTCCAGCGCAGCTTGCCGACGAAGTCTTTGGCGTAGGGGTCGAGCAGCAGCTTGTGGCCGTTGAAGCGGTGCCCTTCTTCCGGCTTGTAGGGTCCGTACACGTAGTAGCCGTAGGCCATGCCCGGCCGGGCTTCGGGCAGGTAGCAGTGCCACACGTGGTCGGTGCGCTCGCGCATCGTGATGCGCTGGCGCTCGCGCCGGCCGCGGTCGTCGAAGAGAGCGAGTTCGACCCTCTCGGCGTGCTGCGAGAAGAGCGCGAAGTTCACGCCTTCACCGTCCCAGGTGGCGCCTCGCGGATAGGGTTGCCCCGGCCACACGGCCGTGATCGGCGTCTCTCGGGTCATGACAACCCCTCGTCCGCGGCGTACCGCGGACGATCCCCCGAGGGGAACGACGGCCGCGGCTCCATGCCCGCCTGCGCGGGCATGGACGGCCGGAGTGCAGGCCGCGTCTCGCGGCCTGCGGGGGCCGGCTTGGGAGCGGCCCGGCGCTCGGCCCGTAGCGGCCGGCGTGCAACGTGTTGGGTCATGGGAGCTCGTCTTCCTCAGGCGGCAACTTCGGTGCCGGCCACCAGTGCTGCAAATGCGCGGCCGCCCAGTCCTTGCCGCCGATGCCAAAGGCCAGCGCGATGGCCAGCATCACGCCGCCGAGGATGATGAGAAAGGTCTGGCGCACGATCACGCCGCCGATCTCGAGGTGGTCGAGCGCGATCATCACCACGAAGGCCATGATGGCGTAGCGGGCGAGCTTGGCGATGGTGTCGCCGTCGCGTATGCCGGCGCTGTGGCAGTAGGTCGAGACCGCGTTGGCGAGGAAGCGCGAGAAGTAGGCGCCGAAGGTCAGGATCAGGAGCGCGACGAAGATGCGCGGCACGAAGATCATCACGCGGCCGAGCAGCTCGGTCACGTAGGCCAGGCCCATGCTGTTGAACGCGATGATCAGCGCCGCCAGGATCACGATCCAGTAGACGAGCACGCCCAGCAGATCGGTGGTGTCGGCCGAGGTGCCGCCTTTCTGCAGAAAGCCGTCCATCCCCGAGCGGCCGGTGAGGATGTGGAAGTTGATCGCCCGCAGGCCCTTGCGCACCGCGAAGCTGGCGGCCTTGGCGACGATGAAACCGGCCGCCAGGATGAGCACACCCAGCAGCACGCGCGGCAGGAAGATGCCCACCTCGGCGAGAAACGCCCGCAGCGGTTCGATCATCACGTCGACTCTTTCCATGACGGTTCTCCTGTTCTTGTGCTTGAGGTCAACGCTCGGCCAAGCCTCGGGTTTCTGAATGCGGGCGGCCAAGCAGGTCGAGGATCCCGCGCAGCGGAATCTGGACCCAGTCGGGCCGGTTGCCCAGCTCGTAGCGCAGCTCGTAGAGGGCCTTCTCCAGCATCAACAGGCCCAGCATGCCGGCGCTCGGGTCGAGCGATTCGTGCAGGTGCGTGCCTTCGGCGGCCCGCTCGGTGGTGTCGCCGTAGCCCTGCAGGAAGGTGCGGCGCGTCTCGGCTTCCCACGCATCCGCGAGCGGCGCAAACAGCAAGCCTTCTTCGGCGTTGGTCGCTGCGGCACGCAGGCCGCTTTCGCGTGCGTAGCTGAACGAGCGCAGCATGCCGGCCACGTCGCGCAGCGCCGACTGCTTGGCGCGCCGCTCGTCGAAGCTGCGGCCGGGCTCGCCTTCGAAATCGATGATGACGAAGTCGTTGCGGGCGATCAGCACCTGCGCAAGGTGGTAGTCGCCGTGGATGCGGATCTTCTGCGTGCCGCGTGCGGTGCCGGCCGCTTGCCCGATGCGCTGCTCGATCAGCGCACGCGAGGCCAGCACGCCGCGGGCATCGTCGAGCGCGGGCGATGTGAGCTGCGGCAGGCTCGACTCGAGCGTGGCCAGCGTGCTGTGCAGCTCGCCGAGCGCGCGGTCGCGGTAGGCGGCCACGTCGGCGGCTGTCAGCGGCTCGGGGTCGAACTGCGGGTTGCCGCTGCGGGTGGCGAGCGCGAGGTGCAGCTCGGCCGTGCGGCGCCCCAGCGTGTAGGCCAGCTCGAGGAAGCCGCCGTGAACGTCGGCGGGCATCTCTTCGGGCTTGCTGCGCACCAGCTCGAAATAGCGGCTCAGGTAGCCGAGCGCGTAGCCCCAGCCATCGCCCTGATTCGACACATGGGCCTGCACCAGCGCCAGCGTGGAGATGACACCGTCGGGCGCCACATGCTCGAGCACGCCGGCCACCGGCACGGCGTTCTTGAAGCGCGCCACGTCGGTGAGGAAGGAGCCGACCTCGAACTCCGGGTTGGCACCCGGGCGCAGGCGGCGGTAGCCCTTCAGGAACAAGCGGTCGCCGAGCGTCACGATGGTGTTGCTGCTCTGCGCCTGCGGCCGCGCCACCGGCAGCGAGGCCAAGTCGCCGCCCGCCACGTCGGCGAACGCACGCGTGGGCTTGAAGCGGAAGGTGCCGCTCGCGCCCGGCAGCTCCTGGCCCTTGCCGATGGCGCCGATCAGCGCGCGGCAGAACTTCTCGTCGGCAAAGCCGTCGGCCATGACGCCGACTTCGGCCTGCTGCCGCACGCGGGCCACGGTGCCGACGGACATCGAGCGCATGCGCTCTTCGTCGCGGTCTTCCCAGCCGAGTGCCAGCGGAACGAAGTAGCGCACCGCTTCGCCGTCGGCCTTGCCGAGGCCATCGAGCTCGACGATCTGCAGCAGCCAGCTGTTGCTGGTGTCGTCGGAGTTGGGCGGCCAGATGGCGTGCTGAACCAGGCGTGCGCGTTCGATCGGCTTGCCCTTGAAGGAGAACCAGCGCTGGCTGGCGATGTAGCCGGGCAGGGTGTCGGTCTCGAACTGGGCCCGCGTCTTGACGGCCATGCCGATGCGCCAAGGCACCACCTGGTCGCGGAAGAGGCTGTTCCAGCCGTCGAAGAGAACCACCACCGGGCGCTCTTCGGCCGGCATGTGCTGGGCGTGCCAGCTCGGCACGGCCACGTCGGTCGCCAGGCGGAACCAGTAGAAGCCGTGCGCCGCGATCGTGAGCAGGTAAGGCAGCTCGCCGATCGGCGGGAAGGCCGTGCGGCCCATCAGCTCGACTGGCACGCGCCCCTTGAAGGCCGAGAGGTCGAGCTCGACCGGTTGCGCCGAGCGCGCGAGGTTGACCACGCACAGCAGCGTGTCGCCCTCGAACTCGCGCAGGTAGGCGAGGATCTTGCGGTTGCCGGGCTTCAGGAAGCGCAGCGTGCCGCGCCCGAAGGCCTTGCTCGATGCGCGCATGGCCAGCATGCGGCGCATCCAGTTCAGCAGCGAAGAAGGGTCGCGCAGCTGCGCTTCGACGTTGACCGCCTCGTAGCCGTAGTTGGCGTCCATGATGGGCGGCAGGTACAGGCGCTGCGGGTCGGCACGCGAGAAGCCGGCGTTGCGGTCGGGCGTCCACTGCATCGGCGTGCGCACGCCGTTGCGGTCGCCGACGAACACGTTGTCGCCCATGCCGATCTCGTCGCCGTAATAAATGATGGGCGAGCCCGGCATCGACAGCAGCAGGCTGTTCATCAGCTTGATGCGGTCCATGTCGTTGTCCATCAGCGGCGCGAGCCGCCGGCGGATGCCGAGGTTGATGCGCGCCCGCGGGTCGGCCGCGTAGGTGCTGTACATGTAGTCGCGTTCCTTGCTCGTCACCATCTCGAGCGTGAGCTCGTCGTGGTTGCGCAGGAAGATGGCCCACTGGCAGCCGGGTGGAATCTCCGGTGTCTGCGCCATGATCTCGGTGAGCGGGAAGCGGTCTTCCTGCGCGATGGCCATGTACATGCGCGGCATGAGCGGGAAGTGATAGGCCGCGTGGCACTCGTCGCCGTCGCCGAAGTACTCGCGCACGTCCTCGGGCCACTGGTTGGCCTCAGCCAGCAAGAAGCGGTTCGGGTAGTTGGCGTCGATCGCGGCGCGCAGCTGCTTGATGACGGCGTGCGTCTCGGGCAGGTTCTCGTTGTTGGTGCCTTCGCGCTCCACCAGGTACGGAATGGCGTCGAGCCGGAAGCCGTCGACCCCCATGTCGAGCCAGAAGCGCATGGTCTTGAACACCGCTTCCAGCACCGCCGGGTTGTCGAAATTGAGGTCGGGCTGGTGGCTGAAGAAGCGGTGCCAGAAGTAGGCCTTGGCCACCGGGTCCCAGGTCCAGTTGGAGGTCTCGGTGTCGGTGAAGATGATGCGCGTGCCGCGGTACTTGGTGTCGCTGTCGCTCCAGACATAGAAGTCGCGTTCCGGGCTGCCGGGCGGCGCTTTGCGCGCGGCCTGGAACCACGGGTGCGCATCCGAGGTGTGGTTGATGACCAGCTCGGTGATCACCTTCAGGTCGCGGCGGTGCGCCTCGTCGAGCATCAGCTTGAAGTCGTCCAGCGTGCCGTACTGCGGGTGGATGTCGTCGTAGCCTGCGATGTCATAACCGTCGTCGCGCAGCGGCGAGGGGTAGAAGGGCATCAGCCAGACGGTGTTGACACCCAGGTCCTTCACGTAGTCGAGCTTGCTCGCCACGCCCTTGAAGTCGCCCATGCCGTCGTCGTTGGAGTCGAAGAAGGCCTTGACGTTGAGCTGGTAGATGACAGCGTCCTTGAACCACAGCGCGGCGTCGGTGACGGGCTTGGTGGCACCTTGTTCGGCTTCTTCGAGGTGGGGCGTGCGCGGGGCGTTCATGGCAGGGTCGTTCACACCTTCTTTTAGTGATCGGGGTCGAAATCGCGCTCGGTGTGCGCGTGTTGCTGCACCCGGAACACATGCCCCGGCGCTTGCTGGGGGTCGAGGATCACAAAGCCGCGTGGCCCCTGCCACATGAAGCGCTGGCCGCTCAGCAGGTCGTGCATCTGGTAGGGCAGCGTCACGTCGATGCCGAGCGCCTCGCGCGTCATGCCGCTCAGGTCGACCCAGCCCGACTGCCGGTTCACCGGGTCGAGGTTGATGAGCATCAGCAGCGTGTTGTCGCCGTTCGCCGAGCGCTTGACGTAGGCGATGAGCATCTCGTTGTCGCTGCTCACGAACTGCAGGCCGCTGAGCCGGTGCAAGGCCTCGTTGTCGCGGCGGATGCGGTTGAGCCTCGCGACCAGGCCGCGCAGGCTGTCGGGGCTGTTCAGGTCCCAGTGGCGCAGCTCGTACTTCTCGGAGTGAAGGTACTCCTCGCTGCCGGCGCTGCGCGGTTCGTTCTCCATCAGCTCGTAGGCCGGGCCGTAGATGCCGTAGTTCGATGCCAGCGTGGCGGCGAGCGCCAGGCGGCTGGCGAAGATGGCTCGGCCGCCGCCGTGCAGGTGCTCGTTCAGGATGTCTGGCGTGTTGGGCCAAGCGTTCGGGCGGTAGTAGTCCTTGCCGGGGCCCTGCGAGAGCTCGGTGAAATAGTCGCTCAGCTCCTGCCGCGTGTTGCGCCAGGTGAAGTAGGTGTACGACTGCGAGAAGCCGAGCTTGGCGAGCCGGTGCATCACCTTGGGCCGCGTGAAGGCTTCGGCGAGAAATAGCACGTCGGGGTGCTCGCGCTTGATCTCTCCGATCGCCCATTCCCAGAACGCGAACGCCTTGGTGTGCGGGTTGTCCACGCGGAAGATGCGCACGCCTTGCGCGATCCAGTGGTCGAAGATGCTCTTCAGCTCTTGCCACAGCGCGGCCCAGTCCTCGGTCTCGAAGTCGAAGGGGTAGATGTCCTGGTATTTCTTGGGCGGGTTCTCGGCGTACTGGATGCTGCCGTCGGGCCGCGCCCGGAACCACTGCGGGTGGTCCTTCACGTAGGGGTGGTCGGGCGCGCACTGGAAGGCGATGTCGAGTGCGATCTCGATGCCTTGCTTGTTGGCCGCGGCCACCAGGCGGCGAAACTCCTGCAGCGTGCCGAGCTTCGAAAGGATCTCCTTGTGCCCGCCTTCGGCCGCGCCGATGGCCCAGGGGCTGCCCACGTCGTCGGGTTGCGCCACGAGTGCGTTGTCCTTGCCCTTGCGGTTGAGCTTGCCGATCGGGTGGATGGGCGGAAAGTACAGCACGTCGAAACCCAGCTCGGCGACATAGGGCAGCCGCGCCTCCACGTCGGCAAAGGTGCCGTGGCGCCCCGGCGCGGGCGAGGCCGAGCGCGGAAAGAGCTCGTACCAGCTGCTGAAGGCGGCGCGCTCGCGGTCGACCACCAGCGGCAGCTCCTTGTACGTGCTGGCGTTGCGGCGGTCGGGGTAGCGGGCCATCAGCTGCGCGCTGGTTTCGTCCAGCGCCAGGGCTTGCAACTCGATCACGTCGTCCAGCGGCAGCGTGGCCTGCTTGCGCAGCGTGGCGGACCACGCCTTCAGCAGCTTGCGGTCGATGCTGCCGGCGCGCTCGGCCGCGTCGGACACGAGCGCCGCGCCGACCAGCGAGGCGATGCGGATGTCTTCGGGTTCCACGCGCCGCAAGAAGTCTTCGCGCCACGACAGGAAGTGGTCGACCCAGGCGACCACGGTGTAGAGGTAGCGGCCCGGTGTGGGTGCCTTGAAGCTTGCGAACCACTCGTCGTTGCTGCGGTGCTTCATCTCCACTTCGTGCACCGTGGCATCGCCTTCGGCATGCCAGGCGAGCATCACGCGCACCTTGTCGTGGCCGTCGGTGAAGCAGTGGGCCTCGACCTGGAGCAGCTCGCCGACGACGCGCTTGACGGCAAAGCGGCCACCGTCGACCAACGGCAGCACCGCGTCGATCACGGCACGTGATGGTGCCGGTTCGGTGCGCCGCGGTGCCAGGGGCTCCTGCGCTGCAGGGCTTGGCTTCGCAGCGCTCGACGACTTGGAAGACCGGCTCTTGGCCGGCGATGCCGGTTCTGCACGCGCGGAAGGCGAAGCCTCGTTTTCGGCGCGCGGGGAAGCGGTGCTGCGGTCAGCTTTGGCCATGCGCTTCGTGCCTCAGAAAAATGGTGGACAGCGGTGGCAGCGTCAGGCTGACCGAATGCGGGCGGCCGTGCGAGCCGCGGGCTTGCGTCTCGACGCCACCCAGGTTGCCCCAGCCCGAGCCGCCGTAGTCGCGTGCGTCGGTGTTGAGCGCCTCACGCCAGAACCCGGCCTGCGGAACGCCGACGATGTAGTGCTCGCGCGGCAGCGGCGTGAGGTTGCACACCACGAGCAGCAAGTCGCCGCGGCGCGACTTGCGCAGGAAGGCCAGCACCGTGTGGTTGGCGTCGCGCGCTTCGATCCACTCGAAGCCTTCGCCCGAGAAATCGAGCTCATGCAGCGCCGGTTCATGGCGATACAGGCGGTTCAGGTCGGCGACCAGGCGGCGCACGCCTTCATGGGCCGGCGTTTCGGTGAGCTGCCATTCCAACTGCCCTTCGTGCGCCCATTCGCGCCGCTGCGCCAGCTCGCCGCCCATGAAGAGCAGCTTCTTGCCGGGGTGGGCCCACATCCAGCCGAACAGGGTTCGCAGGTTGGCGAACTGCTGCCAGTCGTCGCCGGGCATCTTGCCGATGAGCGACCCCTTGCCGTGGACCACTTCGTCGTGCGACAGCGGCAGCACGAAGTTCTCGTTGAATGCGTAGACCAGCGAGAAGGTGAGGCCGTCGAGATGGTGGCGGCGGTGCAGCGGGTCTTCCTGCATGAAGCGCAGCGAGTCGTGCATCCAGCCCATGTTCCATTTCATGTTGAAGCCCAGGCCGCCGGCCGCGGTGGGCCGCGAGACCATGGGCCAGGCGGTCGACTCCTCGGCGATGGTCACCACGTCGGGGTGCTCGCGGAACACGGCGTCGTTGAAGGCCTTCAGGAACAGGATGGCTTCGAGGTTCTCCTTGCCACCGTGGCGGTTCGGCACCCACTCACCGTGTTTGCGCCCGTAGTCGAGGTAGAGCATCGACGCGACGGCATCGACGCGGATGCCGTCGAAGTGGTATTTCTCGAGCCAGAACAGGGCCGACGAAATCAGGAAGCTGCGCACCTCGCCGCGGCCGTAGTTGAAGATGCTCGAGTTCCAGTCGGGGTGGAAGCCCTGGCGCGGGTCGGCGTGTTCGTAGAGGTGCGTGCCGTCGAAATACTGCAGCCCGTGTTCATCGGTCGGGAAGTGCGACGGAACCCAGTCGAGGATCACGCCGATGCCGCGCTCGTGCAGGTGGTTCACGAAGTACATCAGGTCTTGCGGCGAGCCGTAGCGCGAGGTCGGCGCGAAGTAGCCGGTGGTCTGGTAGCCCCACGAGCCGTAGAACGGGTGCTCGGTGATCGGCATCAGCTCCACGTGCGTGAAGCCCATCTGCACCGCGTAGTCGCCCAGCTGGTGGGCGAGTTCGCGGTAGCCGAGAAAGTTGCCGTTGGCGCGCCGCCATGAGCCGGGGTGCACTTCGTAGACTGAGATCGGGGCGTCCCAGGCGTTGGCGGCCGCGCGCCGTCGCGTCCAGGCCTCGTCGTTCCACTGGAAGTCGAGTTGCCAGATGCGCGAGGCCTGTGCCGGTGCCACTTCGGCGTACACGCCACAGGGGTCGGCCTTGTCGGCCACGTAGCCGGCATGGCGCGAGTGCACGCGGTACTTGTAGGTGTCGCCCGGTTTGGCATGCTGGCTGCGCGCGTGCCAGACGCCGGCGGCGTCGCATTGCATCGGGTCGGCCGATGCGTTCCAGCCGTTCCACGAACCGATCACGGAGACCGATGCGGCGTTCGGTGCCCACACGGCGAAGTCCACGTACCCGCCGGCGGCGTCGACGTGCGCGCCGAGCTTGTCGTGGAGCCGGGCGTGGGTGCCCTCTCCGAAGAGGTAGACGTCGAGTTCGCTCAGTGCGGCCATTGCGTGGCCGCTTGGTGGCGATGCAATTCACCCGGGGTCTGCGCGTCATGACCACGACGCCAGCGGGGTGGGCAGGGAAGGCGGTGTGGCCGGACGGTGGCGTGGTGCTGGGCTTCCATGCTCGCGTTTGGGCAAGCGGCGTGCCGCGGTTTGGCGGCGGTCAACGCGCAAGAAGCGGCATTCCCGGGTGAGACGGGTCGTGGCGAAGCAGCTTTTACGGTAACCGTTGCCTGCCGGCGCGTGCAGGCGCGGTCATCTCGATGAGCTCATCGCTGCTGTTGGGCCTCGCTTTGCTGCGGCTCCGGAACAGGTGCTTGACTTTCTCGCTGCGATGACGGCGCTTGAGCGTCGGACTTGCCCGGCGCTGCGCCGCCGTCGTCTGGTGGATCGGGTTGGTCGTTTGCCGAGGCGGTGGGGTGGTGGCTGAGTTCATGGAGATCGCTCCTGTCGAACCATTTTTTTCAACAGGCAAATCACGTTCCGGCCATGTGAAGCAAGCAGTGAACTCGACCCGCCGGATCGTGTTCAAAGCCTACCTTTCAGGAACCAAACCCTTGGGGACGAATGAGATGGAATTGAATCGATCGCTGATCGAGCTGGGTGAACCGCTGCCCCCGGCTCAATTGGCTAACGTGACAGACGCCCGTGGCCTCATCGTGCTGTTGCAAGGCGGCAGTGCAAGCGGGCGCATCAACAGCAGCGTGGCTGCACGGCTTCAAATGCGGCAGCTCGACACGCTGCAGCTGGACCTGCTCACGCACGATGAGCATGCGCAGGAACGCAGCGACCGCGAGCACGTCGACCTGCTGACGGAGCGCCTGTTCATAGCGCTGGATGCGCTGGCGGCACCGGAGCGGCAGCGAGAACCCGCACACGCGCGAGTACAGGCGCATTGGCGAACCCTGCCGCTGGGCTTGATGGCCGCCGACACCTACGCCGCGGCCGGCTTGCGGGTGGCGGCGCACCGGCCCAAGGCCGTTCGCGCGCTCGTGTCGCGCGGCGGCCGCCTCGACTTGGCCACCGACGTGCTGGGCGACTTGAATGCGCCCACGCTGCTGCTCGCGGGTGCGGCTGACCCGGAGATGATCGAGATCAGCCGCACCGGCTTCGCGCGATTGCGCTGCGAAAAGCGCATCGAGCTCGTGCCACGTGCCACGCGCCTCTTCCTGGAGGCTGGTACGCTGGACGACGTGGCGCAGCGCGCCGGCGACTGGTTCGGTGACCATCTGGTGGCAGTTGGCTGATTCGGCCCCCAGCGCCAGACTCCACGCCCGCCTGCCCATCGCAAAGGTTGCGTAGCGGCATGCGGGTTGCCGGGAGTTGTGTGCCCAGCAACCGCAAGGAGCCCCCATGACCACCACCTTCGCAGAAAAGAAGTTCACAGAGAAAGTGTCGGAGAAGTTGTCATCTCCCATCACGAAGATGATCCGCATGGACCATTCGCACGTGCTGGTGCTGTCGCACAAGTACAGCGCCGATGCCTCGCCGGGGCAGAAGGCCGCCATCGTGAAAAGCGTGTGCCTGGCACTCGAGATCCACGCGCAGCTCGAGGAAGAAATCTTCTACCCCGCGATGCGCGAAGTCGAGAGTTCCGACCCGGTGCTCGACAAGTCCAAGCCCGAGCACGACGAGATGCGCCGCCTCATCGCCGACCTGCGAACCATGGAAGCCGGCGACACGCGCTGCGACGCGACCTTCGCCGAGCTGATGCGGGTGGTGATCCATCACGTGGCCGACGAAGAGACGGTGCTGCTGCCTGCCGCCGAACGCCTGCTCGGCGAGCGGCTCAACGAGCTGGGCGCGCGCATGACCAAGCGCCGGCTGGAGCTGGCTCGGCCGCACATGGGCGAGATGGCCGTCAACACGGCGCGTGCGATGCCGGTGTCGAACCTGCTGTGGGCGGCAGGCTTGCTGCTCGGTGTCTTCATGCTCGGGCGCGGTTCGGTGACGCGCCGGCGCACCCTGTGGTGATGCGTGATGCGGCGAGTTGCGGCAAGGCGGTGAAAACCTGGCAAGCCCATGGGTCTCTGAACCCGCCCATGGCTGCATCGCCGCCGCGGGAACGTCGCTTGCCGATGACTATGCAGACCGATGAACGACCACTTTACCCAGGACGCCATATGAGCCAAGACCGGAACATGCCCGCAGGGCACAAACCGCCGCGTGCCAAGCCCATCCAGCCGGACAAGCCGGGCGGCAGCGACGACATCGCCGCCCCTCCCGACGATGCATCACGAGCGGACCAGACCACCCACGAAAGCATGCGCCGGCAGAAACGGCAAAGCGATGCCGCGCTGGACAACGTGCGCGAAGGCTATGACTGAACGGATACGTATCGACAAGACCCTTCAGCGCGTGTCATCGAACCGGGCGACCACATGGAACTGAGAATCCATGTGCTCGGAGCCTTCGACACGCTGGCCCGCCCCACGGTACGGCGCGATGACTTGCTGGCCGAACTCCACGCGCGCGGCTTGACGCCTGCCGACAGCCAACTCGCGATAGAGAAGGCGCTGCTCGAACGATGGCTCGAACCAGCACCCAACGGCGAGCTGCGGCGGCCTGCTGCCACTGAATCGGGCGGTGAACGCGTTCGAGACAAGCTGCAAAGCAGCACACCGCCTTGAAGATTTGTCGCCTGTCTGCGGCTCAGCCTATCGAGGGCTTGCCGTCTGCCTGCTCGAGTTCGATTGACTTGCCTTTGGCGGGCTTGCGCTTGGCCGGATGCGAGATCGTCCCGGTGTTGAACTTCTGCAGGTCTGCGGCGTTCTCGTACCAGGAGACGTGATCGCTCCACCACTGGTGGATCTGAGGTTCAACGGTCTCGGGATCATCGAGCGTCCCGAGCATCACCGACACGAGGCGGCTGCCTACGGTGGCGGGTGTCGGCAAGTTGTCGCGGCCGAACAAGTGCGTTCCGCATGCGGCGCAGAAGTAACGCACAAAGTGTTCAGACGACTGCAGCGCCGCCGGCTTGCCGGAGGCCACCCTGAAATGCTCTTCGCGAACGTTGAACCACGCCGCGGCCGGCGCGCCTGAGATGCGCCTGCACACCGTGCAGTGGCAGTACCCCGCATCGAAGACTTCCTGGGCCGCGTAGCGGACGGCACCGCAGAAGCAGCCGCCCTGGTAGGTCCACGTTTTGCTCATGGTGCAGTGTCAGCCGAAGCAGGAGGCGGCCGTGCAGGCCGCCTCCTTCCTATGAGGCTGGCTTGCCAAGCTCAGTTGCGATCGGCCTTCGCCGGCAAGGAGCTCGAAGACGAGCTGGTCGAGCGGGTGCTGTTGCTGCCCGTGCTTCCTGCTGTGCCGCTCGTGCTGCCCGTGCCGCTGGTCGCGCCGGACGTGCCCGTGCCACTTGTCGACGACGTGCTGCCCGTCGAGCCGGAACTCGTCGTGCCGCTGGTCGAGGAGCCGGTGCCCGTGCCCATGTTGCCCGCGCCGCCGGTGCCTGAGCCTGTGGTGCCAGCACCGGTCGTGCCAGAGCTGCCAGTGCCCGTGCCGCTCGTGTCGGTGGTGCTGCTGCCTGTGCCCGAGCCGGTGGTGCCTGAGCCCGTAGTGCCCGTGCCTGTCGTGCCCGTGCCTGTCGTGCCGGTACCGGTGCCGCCTTGTTGCGCAGAGCCGCTGCCCGACGTCGTGCTGCCGGACGTGGATTGCGCTTGGCTGATGCCCAGAGCCAGCAAGCTTGCCGTGGCGACGGCGGCAACGGCGGCCGCCGGCGTGAATCGAATCTTCATGATCTAACTCCTTTCCTAGGTGGTTGCCGTTTGTCTTGAGCGCTTGCGCAGATCTGCGAAACGCTTCGGCATACAGGTCAGGCAATGCACATGCCGACGCGGGTTTTCCGGCGGCCTCGGCGCTGGAGGCTTGCAGAGCTCCCGCCATTGCCTCCGCGTTCATGGAATGCCTCGAACTGCGGCAATAGGTTCCTCTTGCATGCATCGATGCATGTTGGAGACGGAGGCGTGCATGCCGTCAGCGAAGGTCTGCCACGGCAAGGTCTGCAAGCACGAAGCGTTCACGGAATGCGCCTTGCTCGACACACAAGGCTGCGGCGCAACGCCACCGCGCCCTTTGCAACACATCACGAAAGGATGAGACATGTTTGCTCACAACAAGCGTCTTCAGTACACCGTTCGGGTGAACGAGACCAACCCCGGGCTCGCCAACCTGATGCTCGAACAGTTCGGCGGCCCGCAAGGCGAGCTGGCCGCCGCCTGTCGCTATTTCACGCAGTACCTGGCTGAGGACGATCCCGGGCGCAAGGACATGCTGATCGACATTGCCACCGAGGAGCTCAGCCACCTCGAGGTGATCGGCACCATCGTCGCCATGCTCAACAAGGGCGCCAAGGGCCGCATCTCCGAAGGCATGGAGAGCGAGGCCGAGATGTACCGCTCGATCAGCGGAGCAGGCAACGACTCGCACGTCACGCAGGTGCTGTACGGCGGAGGGCCACCGCTCACCAACTCGGCCGGCGTGCCGTGGACCGCGGCCTACGTCGATTCGATCGGCGACCCCACTTGCGACCTGCGCTCCAACATCGCGGCCGAGTCTCGCGCCAAGATCGTCTACGAGCGCCTGATCAACTGCACCGACGACCCTGGCGTGAAAGAGGCGCTGGGCTTCCTAATGACGCGCGAGATCTCGCACCAGCAGTCGTTCGAGAAGGCGCTGTATTCGATCCAGCCTAACTTCCCTCCAGGCAAGCTGTCCGGCATGCCGGAGTTCACCAACGTGTACTTCAACATGTCGAACGGCGATGCGAGCGTGGACCAGCGCGGCCCATGGAACAACGAGCCGACCTTCGAATTCCGCAAGCCCGAACCCGCCGTCGATGGCGGCACCGGCATGCCCGAGGTAATGCTCGACACGATGGATGCGGCCACGGCGCAGCAGCTGGCCGAGCGCACGCGATCGGACACCACCTCCGATCCGATGACCGGAGCCGAGCTGGGGATGGGTTCCAGCCCAGGCAAGGCGGACGACCTCGGTGCCTCCTCCACCACCCGCAGGAACTGAGGTGGGCGGGGCGAGCCCACCGAGTTCGCCTCGCACAGCCTCTGTGGAGAGCGGCGGCACGCGCACGGCTCGCCTGATGCGCCAGGTGCTGGGTGTCGGCGTCTGCGGGGTCGGCGCCGTCGTGCTGCTGCGCGATCTCTACCTGTGGCTGGGCCTGCGCGACCCGCGAATGGCCGGTGCGCTGCTGGGCGGCCTCTTCGCCGCCGGCGCCACCGCGCTCGGCACCTTGCCGGTGGCCTTGTCGCAGAACTTCTCGCGCCGCGCCTACGACGCCATGCTGGGCTTCGGCGCCGGCGTGATGCTGGCCGCCACATCGTTCTCGCTCGTCGTACCGGCCTTGCGCGCAGCGCGCGAGCTGGGCGCCAGCAGTTGGGGAGCCGGCGGCATCGTGAGTGCCGCCATGCTGCTGGGCGCTGCCTTCCTGCTGGTCATCGACAGGCTGGTGCCGCACGAGCACTTCATCAAGGGGCACGAAGGGCCGAGCGCCCGCGCGCTGAAACGCGCCTGGTTGTTCGTCTTCGCGATCTCCTTGCACAACATGCCGGAAGGCCTGGCCATCGGGGTTGCGTTCGGCGGGTCGGATGCGCTCGGCGCCCGCGCGCTTGCCACCGGCATCTCGATCCAGGACGTGCCCGAAGGTCTGGTGGTGGCACTCGCGTTGCGCAGTGTGGGCTATGGCCGGCCGTTGTCGGTGCTGCTCGGCATTGCGTCGGGGGTGGTCGAGCCCGTGTTCGCCGTGCTCGGTGCCGCCGTGATGACGATCTCGGTGCAGCTGCTGCCTTGGGGCCTGGCGGGAGCCGCCGGCGCGATGCTGTGCGTCATCAGCCACGAGATCATTCCCGAGTCGCATCGACAGGGCTCGGAGCTCTATGCCACCACCGGACTGATGCTCGGCTTCGTCACCATGATGCTGCTGGACACCGCGCTTGGCTGACGGCTCAGAGATAACGGGCTCAGAGATAACGGCTCCGAGATCACGGCTCAGAGAGGGTGCGCGCCGGGGAACGCGGTTTGCCATTTCGGGGAACCGAGCGCATGTCGCGCCGGGCAACCAATGGAGTACCCACATGGCAACCAAAGATTCAGCCAAGAAGGCAACCGCCACCAAACGCGCCAGCTCGCGTGCCAGCGCCAAGCCCGGGGCAATGGACGCCATCAAGCTGCTGACGGCAGATCACCGCGAGGTGAAGGCCCTGTTCCAGGAGTATCAGAAGCTCGTCGACCACGACGCCGAAGACGAGGAGAAGCAGCCGATCGCCGAACAGATCTGCGCGATGCTTACGGTGCATGCACAGATCGAGGAAGAGATCTTCTACCCGGCCGCCAAGGAAGCGATCAAGGAGCCCGACCTGGTCGACGAAGCAACGGTCGAGCATGCGTCAGCCAAGGACCTGATCGCCCAGCTGCGCGAGTCCGACCCGACTGACGAGCTTTACGACGCGAAGGTGAAGGTCCTCGGCGAGTACATCGATCACCACGTGAAGGAAGAAGAGGGCGAGCTGTTTCCGCAGGCGCGCCGCGCCAAGGTGGACTTGGCCGCGCTGGGTGAGCAACTCGAACAGCGCAAGACGGAATTGATGCAGGAGATGGGCATGGCCGAAGGCGCCGAAGGTGCCGAACAGGAGGAAGAGGCGTAATCATCTCGGCGATGGGCCCGCTGCCAATTGGGCAGCGTGGTCAGCGATCTACAAGGCAGTCTCCTCAGCGATCATCAGCGGCCCTCGCGGCCGCTGTGTCGTCTCAGGAGCCCTGACGCGTCGGGTCGCTCTCGGTCGGGGCGGCGTCTTGACCGGCGCCGTCCTTCACGTCCAGCCGGCGGGTTTGCTCGGCGGCCGTGCCGGTGTCCACGGGCCCATCGGGGTCGGTGCTGGCGGTTCCTGCCTCGGCCGATGCGGCGCCCGTGGGCGCGCCGGCGCCAGCCAGGGCATGCGAGCCTGCCAGTCCGCCGAGCACGGCGCCCACGGCGGCCCCGGCGAGGCTGCCGACGGGCCCGGCAGCGATGCGGAGACGACACCCAACGCCGCGCCGACCGCGGCGCCCGCGACCCCACCGATGGGGTTGGATTCTGTTTCCTTGACCCAGCCCTCTTGGGGCTCGTTGGGCGGCGCGACATCCTTGGGGTTCTCGGCGTTGCTCATGCTTTCACTCCGGTTGGCTGGTGGAACAGCAGGCGGCTTGCGGCCGGCCTGTCTCCCATCCGGCAAACGCGGTGCCGATTTTTCACCCGGACGCGGCGCTGATCGCGGCCACGGTCACATGGCCGCGCTTGCGGCAATCGGGTCACTGGCCGGAAATGC
Source organism: Rhizobacter sp. P2_G4 (assembly GCF_056403575.1). Classification (NCBI taxonomy): domain Bacteria; kingdom Pseudomonadati; phylum Pseudomonadota; class Betaproteobacteria; order Burkholderiales; family Sphaerotilaceae; genus Rhizobacter; species Rhizobacter sp. P2_G4. Next base: position 582,316 of record NZ_JBFUFG010000003.1, read on the forward strand.
GTTCAGGGCGCTGCCCGAGCGCATTACCGCGCTGGCGGCTCAGCGCTTCCTGCTCAGCTCGGTGATCAGGGCCGTGAAGATCAAGTCGCTCGTCGCCTTGACCTCGCTCGCCGTCGTCGCACCCCATTGACGCAGGGACAGCACACCGTTGAACGCGGCTGAGAGGGCGCGCGACGATTCTTCCAGCGGAACCACGAAGCGGCCGGTGTCCACCAGGCGTTGCACAAGCGCCCGCATCTCGGCAAATGTCTCGACGAGCAGTTCTGGGTGGTGCTGAGCCTGCTGGACGAGCAGGGCGTACAGGTGTGGACGCTTGACCGTGAAGTCGACCGCATCGTCCCAATGCGTTCTCAACACCTTCATCAGGTCATCGGACGCCTTGGACGCGCGCCTGCGTGACATGAAGTCGGCCCGACCCTGCGTGATGAGCGCCATCGCAAGGGCGTCCATGCCACCGAAGTGATGGTAGAGCGTGGGTGCCGTGATGCCGGCTGCCGCGCAGACAGCACGGGTTGTCAAACCCGCCGGCCCGTGCTCTTCCAGCAGGGCCGCGGCGGCCTGAAAAATTGCGGTCTCGGTGTCGGATGCCACAGTTGAGTTCGAAAAAACGCATGAAGGAAATCTGAGAGCGGAACGTTGGCTCTGCTCATTTGGGGCGCGATCTCGCGCTACGTCCCTGCCGCTGGAGTTCGATCAATTTTACGTACGCGGCAGGTTGCTTCTGTCACGTGCCAGATTGCTGCCCGGGAGCCGAGGTGTCCTGCACATCCACTCCGGCACGTCGTTGTCGTGGACAGTGCGAGCCGCCGCCCTTGGGGTATTTCCTGAGTAGGGCTCTGTATCATCGATATATCATTCGTATATCGGTGATATAGTTCAGCCGGAGGGACGCGATCCCTTCGCAACAGGAAGACAGGCATGGTCTCAAATTCTGGAAAAACCGCGACAGTGACCCATGGTCACATCGACGTCGAAGAACGGGGTGCGGTCCTCGTCGCTCGTATCGATGGAGGGCCGCATGCGTTGTTTGATGCTGCGCACACCAAGCAACTAAAAGAGCTAGTTGATCGCGCAGACCGCGACCCGAACGTTCGTGCAGTCGTCTTCACTGGCACGCATCCCGATCGATTCTTGAGCCACTCTGACGTTCCGTGGCTCCAACAGGGTGGTGTCGGGTTCCCGCCCATCAATACCGGCGTCGCCGGAATTGTCACCCGCATGGCGAGACTCATTAATAGAGTGCCGATTGTTAGAACGCTCGCGGGAATGACGCGACTCAAGACGCTTTTGCAGCTCGATAGCTTCCACGCGACCTTCCTGAAGATGAATGCAAGCGGCACCATCTTCATTGCGGCGCTGAATGGCTCTGCGCTTGCCGTTGGCGCGGAGTTCGCCTGGGCGTGTGATCTGCGCATCATGGCGGATGGAGACTTTGTCATCGGCCTTTCCGAAGTGCTACTCGCGCTGACGCCAGGTGGTGGCGGCTCCCAGCGACTACCTCGCTTGATCGGCGTCCAGCGATCGTTAGCCGCCATTCTCGAAGGCAAGGCGTTCACGCCAGCTGAAGCCCTCGCGGTCGGCGCAGTCGACGAGGTCGTTCCTCAGGACAAGGTGCTTGCACGCGCGATAGAACGCGCAGAATATCTGAGCCGCCGACCCAAGAAATCTCTGGGGGCCATCAAGCGATCCATCTACTTTGGCAGTTCGCTCTCGCTCGAAGAGGGCTTGCAGCTAGAGCATGCTGAGTTCCTCGTGCGAGATCAGTCAAAGGAAGCTCAGCAGCTGATGCTGAAATACATTGCCGCGACGAATGCCACCGGCGAACTGCCTCTCATGAACCGGCAGACGTATGCGCGTGCGCTGAGCAGGGGGCGTCTGGGCGACTAGTACTCGTGGCCAGCCCGCCGCCCCTACGGCGTCGATCAGTCACTTCACTTCAGCGCGATCTCGTCAAGCGGGATGCCGCACGGTGCGAAGAGCGACTTGTGAGCACTCCAGGCCGACATGAAAGCTCTCCCTGAAACATCTTCGGCGCCTCCCGCTCCAGGTAACTCCAAGAAACCCAATGACTGACAGAAACACAGCATGAACGCGAACAAGAAAATTGCCCTGGTGACGGGCGCCTCGTCGGGCATCGGCGAAGCCATTGCGCAGCAGCTGTCAAAGGCTGGTTACAAGGTCTACGGCACCAGCCGGCGCGGCGGCCAGAAGGGTCAGCGCGCATTCGAGATGCTGCCCCTGGATGTGACCCAGGACGCGTCGGTCGACGCCGTGGTTCAGCAACTGATCCAGTTGGAGGGCCGAATCGACCTGCTGGTCAACAACGCGGGCTTCGGCGTCGCTCCAGCCGGCGCGGAAGAAAGCTCCATCGCGCAGGCCCAGGCCATCTTCGACACCAACTTCTTCGGCATGGTGCGGATGACCCGCGCCGTTGTGCCGCACATGCGCCGGCAGGGGCGTGGTCGCATCATCAACATCGGCTCCGTGGTGGGGTTCTTGCCCGCGCCATACATGGCGCTGTACTCCGCCACCAAGCATGCGGTCGCCGGCTATTCGGAATCACTGGACCATGAGTTGCGCACGCAGGGCATTCGCGTCTCGGTGGTAGAGCCGCCCTATATCAACACGCCGTTCGAAGCGAACTCGATGCAGCCCGATACGCCTCTGGACATGTACCGCAAGATTCGCGCGGCCATGGAGCAGCGGCTCAAGGAAGGAATCGCGGGCGCCGAAGGACCTGAGGTGGTGGCCGACATCGTGTTGAAGGCGGCTACGGCCGCGCAGCCCAAGACCCACTACGCCCCCGGCATGGCCAGCCGCCTGCGCCTGCTGCGCAGGTTTGCGCCCGCTAGCTTGCTGGATGCGGGGGTCCGCAAAGACCTTCGACTCGACACATAGGGCGCTAACCGCGGGTGGCCACTCAAGTGCTCGGCAAGCCGCGCTTGGCGCTGCCGGCGCGGAAAGCGGCTTGAGACGAGTGCCGCACCCCTAGCGGTGCGAGCCGCGCGCCGATTCGATGCCCGTGCCGAGAGGCGAGTTCTTGCTCTGTCCGAGCGTCGCACCGGGCTCTTCGGTCGAGGGCGGGCTGTCGGGAACCCAGTCGGTCGTTTGACCCTGTTCAGGGGTGCTGGCTTCGCTTGCCGTGGCCTCCCGCTGCTGCGGGGTCGGTGCTTTCCGCTTTCTGAATCGAAAGAACATGGCGCGCTCCGGTGATGCGGATGCGCATCACCGGCAAAAGCCATTCCTCAATAGAGCACGCGGCAGCGGATGGTGTCGGGCAGGCTGCAGAGATCGGCGAGTGCCACTTCGGGCGCGGCGTTGTCGACGTCGATCACCACATAGCCCACGTCGTCGCGCGTGCTCAGGAACTGCGATGCCACGTTCATGCCGGCGGCCGACAGCCGCTCGTTGACGCGTGCGATCACGCCCGGCACGTTGCGGTGGATGTGCAGCAGCCGGCTGCGGCCGGTGTGCTCGGGCAGCGCCACCTCGGGGAAGTTGACGGCCGAGGTGGTGGAGCCGTTGTTGCTGTAGCGCACGAGCTTGTCGGCCACCTCGCGGCCGATGTTGGCCTGGGCTTCGAGCGTCGAGCCGCCGATGTGCGGCGTGAGCAGCACGTTGTCGAAGCGGATCAGCGGCGACTCGAAGTGCGAGTCGTTGCCCTGCGGCTCCACCGGGAAGACGTCGATCGCGGCGCCGTGAAGGTGGCCGCTCTCCAGTGCGTCGGCCAGCGCGTCGATGTCGACCACGGTGCCGCGCGAGGCATTGATGAGGTGGGAGCCCGGCTTCATCGCCATGATCTGTGCGCGGCCGATCATGCCGCGCGTGGACGGCGTTTCGGGCAGGTGCAGCGTGACCACGTCGGATCGTGCGAGCACCTCGTCCAGGCTGCCGAGCTGACGGGCGTTGCCCAGCGTGAGCTTCGATTCGATGTCGTGGAACACGACCACCATGCCGAGCTGTTCGGCCAGCACGCCGATCTGCGTGCCGATGTGGCCGTAGCCGACGATGCCGAGCGTCTTGCCGCGCACTTCGAAGGAGTTGGCGGCGCTCTTGGTCCAGCCGCCACGGTGCAGCACCGCGTTCTTGGCCGGGATGCCGCGCATCAGCATGATGAGTTCGGCCAGCACCAGCTCGGCCACGCTGCGCGTGTTGGAGAAGGGTGCGTTGAACACCGGCACGCCCAGGTGCATGGCGGTGTGCAGGTCGATCTGGTTGGTGCCGATGCAGAAGGCACCGACGGCCACCAGCTTGGGCGCGGCGCGCAGCACCTCGGCCGTGAGCTGCGTGCGCGAGCGGATGCCGAGAAAGTGCGCGTCGCCGATGGCGGCCAGCAGCTCGTCACCGGCCAGTGCCTTGGGCGAGGTGACGATGTCGGTGTAGCCGTCGCGCTGAAGGGCATCGACCGCCGAAGCGTGAATGCCTTCGAGCAGCACGAACTTGAGTTTTTCTTTGGCAATGGAGAGGCGTTGGGTCATCGCGCCATTGTTGCCGACCGGGACGAAATCAGTGTTGGCCGGACACCGTTTCGCCAGCAGGGTTGCGCTGTGCCGCCGTTATCAAAGCGCCGCTCAAGGCGAAGCTCCTGCGTGCGCGAGGCGTTGCGCGGCGGCCTCGGGGCTCATCTGGAGTTCGCGCCAGCGTTCGGCCGCCGAGCCGGTCAGCCCGAGCGTGATGCGGCTGATCATCGGAAAGCGCCGGCGTATCTCGTCGGCGATCTGCTCCATCGCATGCGCGGCTTCGTCGGCCGGCGTTTCGGGGATGAATTCCACATCCAGCGTGAGCAGCACTTCATGCGGGCCGATGTACATGGAGCGCAGCGGCCCGGTGGCCTTGACCAGCACGTCGCGCGACGCGATCTTGTGGATGGCGCGTGCCGTTTCAGGCCGCAGGCCTTCGCCCACCAGCAGGCCGCGCGCCTCGCGCACCAGCAGCACCGCCACGCCGGCGAGCAGCAAGCCGATCAGGAGCGAAGCAATGCCGTCGAGCGCTGGCATGTCGAGCTGGTGTGCGAGAAAGATGCCGAGGCCGGCGATCACGAGGCCGGCCAGCGCCGCGCTGTCTTCGGCCAGCACGGTGTAGGTGGTCGGGTCCTTGCTCCTGCGCAGGGACTGCCACAGCGGCCGGCCCCGAGATTCGGTGCGGAACTCGCGCAGCGCGATGGTGAAGCTGATGCCCTCGAACACCGCGGCGGCGGCCAGCACCACGTAGTTCCAGAACGGGTCGCTGATGGGCTGCGGATGCTGCAGGTGAACCACGCCTTCGTAGATGGACACGCCGCCGCCCAGGCCGAAGATGAGCACCGCGACGATGAGGCTCCAGAAGTAGAGTTCGCGGCCGTGGCCGAACGGGTGCTCCACGGTGGCGGGCCGGCGGCTCAGGCGCAGGCCCACCAACAACAGCAGGCCGTTGCCGGTGTCGACCGTCGAATGGATGGCCTCGGACAGCATCGCCGAGCTGCCGGTGATCGCGGCCACGATGAACTTGGTCGTGGCGATGGCGAGGTTGGCCGCAATGGCACCGTAGACGGCGATCGGCGAATCTTGCCCGGCCTGTGCAGCCGTTTTGATCGGCACCTGCGTGGGTGCCTGTGCCACAAGTGGGGGCGCAGACGCAGACGCGGCAGCCTGCGTTCTGCGCCTCATGCCGTGCCCTCGCGCAAGAATCTGCGCAGCGCTTCGTTGACCTTCTCGGGCTCTTCGTGGTGCAGCCAGTGCGTTGCATCGCCGAAGTGGGTCACACGGGCCTTGTCGCACATCTCGGCGCCGCGTTCGGCCAGTTCGGCATCGAGATACGTGTCGCGGTCCCCCCACAGCACGCGCACCGGGATCTGCACCCGGCCGGTCGGCGCCGGCATGTGAAGCGGCAAGGCGCGGTACCAGTTGAGCATGCCGGTCAGGGCGCCCGCGCGCTGCCAGTCCTCGCGATAGGTGTCCAGATCCTCTTCGCTGAAGCAACCCTCGCGGCTGGTGGAGACGAGGGCCCGACGCAGCCAGAGAAAGTCGCCGGCGGACAGCACCAGCTCCGGAATCATGGGCAGCTGAAAGAACCCGACATACGACCCCTTCAACGCCTGGCCCGGGTGGGTGAGGGTGTGGCGGCCCACGGTACCCGCATGGGGCGCGTTGAGGATTGCCACGCGCTCGAGACCTTCGGCGCCACGCGAGGCGAGATGCCATGCCACGGCACCGCCCCAGTCGTGGCCGACCACGGCGTAGCGCTTGGCGCCGAGCGCATGCGCCATGCCCACCACGTCGTCGGCCAGCGTGTCGAGCTGGTAGGCGAAGCGCTCCTGCGGCTTGCTCGACAGGCCATAGCCGCGCTGGTCCGGTGCCACGACACGCAAGCCCGCGGCGGCGAGCGGCTCCATCTGGTGGCGCCAGCCGTAGCTCGACTCCGGAAAACCGTGCAGCAACAACACCAACGGACCGCGCACGGGCCCTGCCACGCGGGCATGGAACCGAAGGCCGTTGGCTTCGAGCATGACGTGATCGATGGTGTGCGTTTTCATGGCGGTGGTACCGGCTGAGTGGAATCACGTCTCGGCAAGCGCCATACCGCGGCGCGATGGCCTGAACGAGGTTGCCATCAAGGCGTCATCTGCCTCAGGGCCAGGTGCATCGCAGAAGCCGCGATGGCCGCACCGCCCGTGGCCACGCTGATCTGGTTCAGCCCCTTGGCGACGTCACCCACTGCGTACAGGCCCTCGACGCTGGTCCGGTGGTGTTCGTCGACGACGAGGTAGCCGGACGCGTCGCACGCCGCGCCGATCGTCAAGGCCAGGCGCGAGCGAACGTTCAGGCCGAACGACGAGTACACCGCCGAGCACGTGCTGCGCTTGTCGCCATGCGTCACCGTCACGCCGCCATCGGTGCGGCTGAACGCGCTGGGCGGTGCTTCAGCCACCGCCACGCCGGCATCGCGCAGGCTGCGCAGTTCGTCGGCCGTGAGCACCACGTCGTCGGCGCACAGAAACACGGTGACCTTCGGTGTGAAGTGCCGCAGGTAGAGCGCCTCGTGCACGCCGGCGCTGCCGTTGGTCAGCACGCCGACGGAGCGGTCCGATGCCTCGTAGCCGTCGCACACCGGGCAGAAGCGCAGCACGCCGTCACGCAGGGCTTCGGCCGCGGCGGGCAGGTCGGGCCACACATCGGCAGCGCCCGTCGCCAGCAAGACGGTGCGTGCGCGGCACTCGCCGAACGGGGTGCCCTCCAGCGTGAAGACGCCGTCACTGCGCTGGATGCTGTCGACGTGGCCGCTGCGAACCGGCACCTCGTGCCGCCCCACCTGCTGGCGCATGCTGTGCAGCAGTGCAGTGCCGGCCACACCGCGCGGAAAGCCCGGGTAGTTGTGCGAGCACGGAATGTTGGCTGCGCGGCTGTTGCCTGAATCGATGACCAGCACGCGGCGACGGAAGCGCGCCAGGTAGAGCGCGCCAGTGAGGCCGCCCGGGCCGCCGCCGATGACCACCGCGTCCAGGGTTCCATCGTCAGGCTTGGGAAGCGCCGCCGACATCGCTTGCGGGAGCGGGGAGCCGCGCGTCACGGCGTTTGCAGGATGCGCGGGCCGATGGGGTGCGCCTGCTCGTATTTTTCTTGGCAGGGCAGGCAGCGCGCGCTTGCTGGCGACACTTCGAGCCGCGCGAGCGGGATGTCGACGCCGCAGTCGATGCATTCGCCGTACACGCCGCGCGTCATGCGCTCCTTGGCGGCGGCGATGGCCAGCAGCTCGTCAATGTCGCGCTCTTTTTCGGCGAAGCGCACTTCGGCGCGCAGGCGGTGCTCGCCGCGCTCGCCGAAATCTTCGACTTGGGCATGGCGATCGGCCACCGGCGGCGAATCCGCGTCGTCCTGGTTGATGGTTTGCAGTTCACCGCTGAGCTGTACTTCGCGTGCGTCGAGTTTCGCGCGGAGCTGTTCCAGTTGTGAATCGGTCAAAGGCATTCGGGCTCCTGCAGTAGTCGCATGGCGACGTTGTGGGTGAGGGAAAAATCTCCCCACCTGCAATGGCAGCAAGCCAGATGCCGCGCTACGAAGAAGGCCTTTGACGTCCCCCGTCAGGAAGGGGGTGGCACTTCGACCAGATGGCGTAGCAGGCGTTCCTGGCGCTGTAACGCACGCGCCTCCTGGGCCGACCACTGCGCCTGCGCATCGTCACCTTCGCTCCTCAGCGCCTCGGCGCTTTTGTCGAACAACAGCCGCTTTTCCTGCAGGGCCCGGATGGCCGTCCACAGCGCTTCGTCGGTCGCCAGAGCCTGTGCGTGCAGCAAAGTTTGCAAGGTGAAGCTGTGTCCTACGTGGCAGATGAACCGGATGGGACGCGAGCCCGAGATGGTCCACAGACCACCCTTGCAGTCCGGGCAGACGAAAGTCGATGGGGTGGCAATGGCTTCTAGATGCTCCATGGGGTCTCCTTTGCCGAGCGCGAGGTCGTGCTCATGCAGCCACTTCGGAGGAGGCTGCGTGGCGGGGCCGGGAGCTCTGCTTGTGAGCTCGACCAGCAGCGCCGCCATGCCTTTCAAGGCGACGCAGTGATCGACCTGCACGTGCTTGAGGGCGCTGAGCGGCATGCTCGGCTCCTCAGCGTCTTCTGGGGCCTGGACGACGGCCGCGCCGCCGCATTCCTTGATGGCCTGCAGCCCCGCGGTCCCATCGTCCAGCAGGCCGGTGAGCACGACACCGACCACGCTTGAACCGTGACTGAGTGCGCCCGAGCGGAACAGCGGATCGATGGCTGGGCGCGAGTGGTGTTCCTTCGGGCCGCGCGTGAGCCGCAGCACCGGCCCGTCGATCAGCATGTGGTGATCCGGCGGCGCCACGTACAGATGGCCGGGCCTGAGCAGTTGCCCGTCATGCGCGTGCGATGCGGGCAGTGGCCCGGCAGCCTGAAGAAGCTCGGGCAGGTGGCTGGGGTGGGGGCCGATGTGCAGCACCATTGCCACCGGTGCTTGCAGGTCTGCCGGAAGCTCGGAAGCCAGTCGCCTCAATGCCGTCACCCCCCCAGCCGAAGCTCCAATGAGAACAAGTGGCTTGAAGTCGGCGGGCATCTGGTGTGAATGGGGAGCTGAGTCGCCCAGAAGCGGCACGCGGTGTGCCGCTCGCCTGCATGCGGCCAGCCGATCTGGCGACGCCGGGAGGCACCACCCATGCGCATTCACCACCTCAATTGCATCTCGTCGTGCCCGCTCGGCGGGCGTCTGATGGACGGCCGGGCCCGCTCGGTGCTCGAACGCGGAAAGCTCTGCTGCCATTGCCTGCTGGCGGAATCGTCTGACGGCCTGGTGCTGGTGGACACCGGTTTCGGCCTGCGTGACGTGGCCGATCCGCGATCGCGCCTCAGCGGGTTCTTCCTCAAGCTRCTGAGCCCCGACTTCCGCGAGGAGATGACGGCCGTGCGCCAGATCGAGCGCCTGGGCTACAGCGCCGCAGACGTGCAACACATCGTGCTCACCCACCTCGACTTCGACCATGCCGGCGGGCTCGACGACTTTCCGGCTGCACGCGTTCACATGCTGCGGCGGGAGCGCGACCACGCCTTCCAGCAAGAGACCTGGATGGACCGGCAGCGCTTTCGTCCGCAGCAGTGGTCAAGCCGTGGCCGCTGGCAGGTTCACGGAGATGGTGGCGGCGAGAGCTGGTTCGGCTTTGCCGGTGCCTGCGTCGACAACGGCCTGCCGCCCGACATCGCGCTGGTGCCGCTGGTCGGCCACACCTTCGGCCATGCGGGTGTCGCCATCCGTTCGCACGGGCGCTGGCTGCTGCAGGCCGGCGACGCGTACTTCTACCACCGCGAGATGGACGCCCTGAACCCGTGGTGTACGCCGGGCCTGCGCCTGTACCAGACCATGCTCGAGAAAGACCGGCGTGCGCGGCTCGACAACCAGCAACGCCTGCGGGCGTTGAGGCAGGGACAGCCGGAGGTCGAGGTGTTCTGCTCGCACGACCCCGTCGAGTACGAACACGTGACGGGCCGCAGCATCAATGTGCCGGCCACTGCCGCCCAGGGCACGGGCCTGGAAGCCGGGTTGTGGGCGTCCTGACGCCTCCTTGAGTTGCCCATTGCATCGCGGCAAATCGGGTGCCGAGATCAGCTCAAAGCTGGTGATCGAAGAACGATGTGAGAAGCACGCTGTAGGCGCTCGAAACGATCCAGGATTTACTGCAAATCAGAGAGCCGCTGGCAACAAAAAGAGGTGCCGGCTCGAGCTTTCCTGGCGAGAGAGATGGAACGCCAGATGCCCGATGCTCGCTCCCGCCCACCCCTCTTTTTTAGGAGAGAAACACATGGCTTCTACCCACTACATGCGACCCTTTCAATCCAGCCGCGAACTGATCAACCGTGAGCCGATGCTCGACTTGCATCGCGACATGAACCGCGTTTTCGACGAGGTGTTCCGTGGCTCGCTCTGGCCCCTGTCATGGGCCCAGCAAGCCACTTCGATGCTGGCGCCCGTGCGCGTGGACGTCGAGGAGCGTGACGACGAACTGTGCGTGACCGCCGATCTGCCGGGCGTGCAGCAGTCCGACGTCGAAGTGAAGATCGAAGGCGAGACCTTGACCATCACCGGCGAGAAGAAGAGCGCCTCCGAGCAGAAACAGCAGAACTACCACGTGATGGAGCGTAGCTACGGCCGCTTCGAGCGCAGCATGCAGCTCCCCTTCGCGCCGGAAGCCGAGCGCGCCCAGGCCGAGTTCGAGAACGGTGTGCTGACCATCCACCTGCCTAAGGAAGAGAACCAGCAGCGCACCCGCCGCATCGAGATCCGCGGACCGAGCAATGCCGACAACGGCAGCAAGCGGACGGAGACTTCGAGGATCGAGGGCTCCAAGTCCGGCTCGGAGACGTCGAACGAGGCCAGCACCGAGTCGAACCAGAGCGCATCGAACCGGCCGACGGCTTCGGCTTCGGGTTCGAGCTCGGGCTCACAGCCGCAGTCGTCCCAGTCATCTTCGTCGCAACCCTCGCAGGCTTCGCAGTCCTCGCAGAAGGATAAGAACCCGTCGTCCGACGGGTCGCGCAAGCAGTCTCAGCCGGCCTGAAGCATGCCGATGGCATCGCCCACGCGACGGTGCCATCGTTTCGCTCGAGAACGGTGGGCCCGCGCGCCATGAAGTACGCCAACGGCCTGCTCGTTCTCGGCGGTCTTGCCGCGACCGACGGTGCATGGGCCTGCGCGGCCTGTGCACCGGCGGTTCGCGCGCGCATCCATGATGCCGACTTTCTGCTCAACCTCGCACTCGTGATCTCGCCGGCCGCGGTGGTGGGCTTGCTCGCCTGGTGGCTGTGCGCAGGCGACGCCGCGGAGGGCTCGGGATGAGCCGAGAGACATGAGCCGCGAGACATGAGTCGAAATCCACGCCGCCCGCTCATCGCCGCAGGTGTGCTGCTGGGCGCCGGCCTGGGCGGCTTCTTCGACGGCATCGTGTTCCACCAGCTGCTGCAGTGGCACAACATGTTCTCGGCACGCCTGCCGCCCGACAACCTGCTCAACGCCAAGCTGAACATGTTCTGGGACGGTGTCTTCCACGCCGCGGTGTGGCTGTTGACGGTGATCGGCCTGTGGCAGCTGCACCGTGTTGCCCTGCGCTCCAATGTGCCGTGGTCGGGCCGCACGCTGCTCGGCGGCATGGCTGTCGGCTGGGGCGCCTTCAACCTCGTCGAGGGCCTGATCGACCACCAGCTGCTCGGGCTGCACCACGTGATGGATGCGGCCGGCAACCACTGGCCAGCCGACCTGGCGTTTCTGGCCTCCGGCGTGGTGCTGCTCGTGCTCGGCGGGTGGCTAATCCGAACAGACGCTAGCCGACCACGCGCGTCGCCGATGCGTTGAGCTTGGGCGGTGTCTCGAAGGTGTGGAACGGCGCCGGCGAGGGCACCTCCCACTCCAGGCCTTCTGCGCCTTCCCAGGGCCGCTGCGGCGCAGGCTCGCCCTTGTGGCGCAAGGCAGGCAGCACCACAAAGATCGCGAAGTAGACCTGCGCAATGCCGAACACGAAGGCGGCCACCGACGCGAGGGCGTTGAAGTCGGCGAACTGCATCGGGTAGTCGGCATAACGGCGCGGCATGCCAGCCAGCCCGAGGAAGTGCATGGGAAAGAAGGCCACGTTGAAGCTGATGATCGACAGCCAGAAGTGGATCTGCCCGTGCATCTCGCGGTACATCACGCCCGTCCACTTGGGAGCCCAGTAGTAGTAGCCGGAGAACATCGCGAACAGCGAGCCCGCGACCAGCACGTAGTGGAAATGCGCGATCACGTAGTAGGTGTCGTGCACCTGGATATCGATCGGCGCGACCGACAGGATCACGCCGCTCAATCCGCCGATCGAGAACACGAAGATGAAGCCCACCGCGAAGAGCATCGGGGTCTCGAAGGTCATGGAGCCGCGCCACATGGTGGCGACCCAGTTGAACACCTTGACCCCTGTCGGCACGGCCACGAGCATGGTGGCGTACATGAAGAAGAGCTGGCCTGTGACCGGCATGCCGGTGGCGAACATGTGGTGCGCCCACACGATGAACGAGAGGATGCCGATGGCCGCCACCGCGTACACCATCGAGGTGTAGCCGAACAGCCGCTTGCGTGCGAAGGCAGGCACCACGTGGCTGATGATGCCGAAAGCCGGCAGGATCATGATGTAGACCTCGGGGTGGCCGAAGAACCAGAAGATGTGCTGGTACAGCACCGGGTCACCGCCTTCCGCCGGGTTGAAGAAGCTTGTGCCGAAATGGCGGTCGGTGAGTGTCATCGTGATGGCACCGGCAAGCACCGGCATCACGCCGATCAACAGGTAGGCCGTAATGAGCCAGCCCCAGCAGAACATCGGCATCTTCATCAGCTTCATGCCGGGTGCACGCATGTTGAGGATGGTCACGATGATGTTGATCGAGCCCATGATGGAGCTGACGCCGAGCACGTGCAGCGCAAAGATCGCGGCGTCCATGCTGGGTTGCATCTGGTAGGTGAGGGGCGGGTAGAGCGTCCAGCCCGCGCTGGGCGCGCCACCTGGCATCACGAAGCCGATCATCAGCATCAGCGCGGCCGGGATCAGCAGCCAGAAGCTCAGGTTGTTCATGCGCGCGAAGGCCATGTCGGACGCGCCGATCATCATCGGCACCATCCAGTTCGCGAAGCCCACGAAGGCCGGCATGATGGCCCCGAACACCATGATGAGCCCGTGCATCGTGACGAGCTGGTTGTAGAAGTGCGGATTCATGATCTGCAGCCCGGGCTGGAAGAGCTCTGCGCGGATCAGCATCGCGAGCACACCGCCCACCATGAACATGGTGAAGCTGAAGAGCAGGTACATCGTGCCGATGTCCTTGTGGTTGGTGGCGAACAGCCAGCGCCGCCAACCGTGCGGCATGTGATGGTCAGCCTCGTGGATGTGTGCGGCGTCATGCGGCGCGGCATGTGGTGCGTCATGTGGGGTTCGGGGCGCAGGAATGCTGCTCACGACGACTCCTTCGCGGAAAGAAGAGGCCCGAGATCCATCAATCACGGACCTCGGGCTGTGCGGCTCGGTTTTATCCCGGCAGGTTCTCCGCCCCTTGCTGGTCGGGCTGCGTGCCGCTTTGCCCTTGCTGGCCCGACTGGCTGCCTTCCTGCCCGGCTTGGCGGCCAGGTGCCTCGGTCTGCGAGGCTTGCCGACCCGTGCGGTCAGAGCCTTGCTGGTCTTTCGGGCTTCCGCCCTGCTGCAGGTTGCCCGGGCTGATGGTCGTCGACTGCTGATTGCCTCGATCGCTGCCCTGGGACTGCTGACCCGACTGCTGACCAGATTGCGAGCCGCTCTGCGACTGCTGGCCGGGTTGATTGCTGTTGCCTTGGCCTTGCGATTGCTGACCGGCCTGGTTGCTGCTCTGGTCCTGTTGCTGGTTGCCGCCGCCCTGGCCTTGCTGTTGGCTGGGGATGTCATTGGTGGTCATCACGATCTCCTTTGGTGATTGCCGGAGAAGCTCCGGTGCGGTGCCTTCCGGCAACCGACATGCCGAAAAATTCGGCGATCACGTGCGGTGGCCGAGCACCTTGATGACGAACTGCGATCTCGGCAACGCAGGCAAGCGGTGCTGATCGATCCGCAGGTCTTGCGGCACGACTTCGTAGTCGAGCTGGTTAATCAGAAAGTCGACCGCGCCTGCCATCAGCGCGACTGTCACGCCTTCACCGGGGCAGCGGTGGTTGCCTGCGGCATCGGCACCGCCTTGCGGCACGAACTCGAATGCCCCCGGCCTGTGCTCGCTGAACCGCTCGGGGCGGAACCGCTCTGGCGCCATCCAACCGTGCGGATCGTGGTTGATGCCGTAGAGGTCGAGCATCGCGCGTGTGCCCTTGGTGAAGTGAAAACCGTTCCAGTCGAAGTCTCGCCGCACCTTGGCGACGACAGCCGGGAAGAACGGGTAGTGGCGCCGCACCTCGTGCACGAATCGCAGCAACGTCCGAGGATCGCCGCCCTTCAACTCGTCGCGGCACTTCGGGTTGAGCTGCAAGGCGTGCGCTGCGAACACCACGTAGACGGATGTCGCAACCGTTGGACGCAGCACGTTGAGCAGCTCCACGGCCGCCACACGCGACGAGAGCCACAGGCCCGAGACGTCGCGGTGATAGGCCACCTGGTGCAACGCCCCACCACTTGGCGCACTGAGCGCTCCCTTTCGCACCGTGTCGATCAGGCCACTGAGCCAGCGCTCTGCACGCTTGCGTGCGATGCGTGCGCGCAGGTGGTTCAGGCCGCCTCGCGCGGCGTCGTTGAACAAGGGCACCAGGTCCTTGACGCGGCGGTTTTCTTCATCCGGGGCGAGCGGCACGCCGGCCCACTCGCACACCGCGCGCGTCAACACCAGCTGTGCGGTGTCGTAGAGCACCACCTTGCTCCCCGGTGTCCAGGTGAGGGCCATCTCAGACCAATGGCGGCGGGCGTAGTCGGCGAGCTCTTTCACCGATTGCGGCGAGAGGATGTTCAGGAACAAGGCCTTGCGCCGCTGGTGCGCTTCGCCATCGAGGCCCTGCACGGCGCCCTTGCCGAACAGGGTGGCGCGCAGCGGCTCCGGTGCCGCGCCCTTGCGCTGGAACCGCTCGGGGTCGTAGAACACTTCTGCGGCGCGCGAGCCGGTCATGCAGATCGTCTTGCGCAGCATGATGCGTGTCTCGAACAGCTCGGTGCCCAGGCGTTGGCATCGCTTGGAGATGAAGCCATAGGGGTCGGCAAGCAGCGCGAAGGTGCTGTCGAGGGGAGAGTCGCGGGGGATGGTTGGCATCGTGGCTCTTTCGCTCAGGACTGAAGGCGTTCCGTTTGGGACCCCTTCGCCGGCAAACCCTGTGCCGCGTGCCGGCGGCCCCACATCCCTCGCGCTGCTTTTCCATCATTTGCCGCAAGCCAGGGCGCAATGCGGAAATTGCGGGCCGGCCCTGGGGCTCGGATGGCGCTGTCAGCAGGCGGCGGTGGGCACTCCACTTGCCGAACCTCATGACGACGTCATCCCCCTAGAGGACCTGCACCATGAGCAACGATCGCCATTCTTCTTCCCCTGTGTCGCGGGGAGCAGCCGATGCCTCGCCCGTCCCCATCGATGACGACCCGGTCTTCCGCCTGGCGCGTTTCGAACAGACCCCGAACGGGCTGGCCGTGCGATGGCAACTCAAGCGGAATTGCTCGCTCACCCCCAAGCAGCTGATGGCGTGTGTGGCGGTGATGCTGCTCGTGAGTGCGTGCGCCGCGCTGATGTTCTGGGGGCTGGGCTACGCGCTCGTGTCCCTGTTCGTGCTGGTGCAGATGGGGGCGACCGTCGTGGCCGCGTGGTCTTACGCACGGCACGCCTGCGACCACGACACGGTGGTCCTGCAGAACGGCCGCCTGGCCGTCGAGCAGTGCTGCGGCAGCCGCACCGATCGCACCGAGTTCTATGCGCCCTTCGTGCGCATCGAGGCGGGCACTGAGAACGATTCGCTGGTCTCCTTGTCCGAGCGTGGCAGGAAGGTCGAAGTCGGTCGCCATGTTCAGCCGGCAACGCGGCGACGGATGGCGATGGAGTTGCACCGCGCGCTCCTGGTCGCGTGATGGCGAACCGGTCCTCGCCGCCGCACGAAACAAGTGTGAACCCGGTGCCCGTTCCTGGCGCTGGTGTTCAGGAGAACCCGGCGGGCCAGACCGGCGAGGACACATGCCGCGCCTGCAACGGAACAGGCCGGCAGCCCGACGGGGCCAGGTGCCCGGCTTGCCAGGGAACCGGCCTTGTGGAAGTGCCGGTGGGCGACGCCTGACCGGGGCCGCGGCATGCAGCCCGGAGGTCCTCTCCAGGCTCATCTGAAAAAAGGGAACACGGGTTGCCAAGTCGACCCTGACTCATTCCTCTTTGGCTCCTCCGCCGGCGCTGAGGCACTGATGCGTGCCTTGACCGCTGGCCCTGCTTGAAAACAAACCGTGCAAATCCTCGTGATCAATCTCGCGTCGCAAGAGGCGCGCTGGCGAGACGCGTGCCGCCGTTTTTCTGCTGTCGGCCTGCGGCCGGTACGGCACGAGGCCGTGGCCGGGTCGGCCTTGACGCCTCAGCAGACGGCGCAGCTGTATTCCGAACGGCTCAACGCGGCTCAGTACCACAAGGCGCTGCGGCCCGGTGAGATCGGCTGCTACGCGAGCCACCTCGCGGCATGGCGCCGTCTCGTGGCGTCGGGCGACTCGGCAATGGCGATCTTCGAAGACGATGTCGAGATCGACGACGACCTGCCCGAGGTGCTGCGCACGGTGGCTTCTTCGACCATGCCATGGGATGTGCTGAAGCTCATCGGCCGGCCGCGCGAAAAGGTCCGGGCTCGCACACCGCTGCTGGGCCGGCGTGAACTGATCGCTTACCGGCGCGTGCCCAGCCTCACCGGCGCGTATGTCATCACGGCGCAGGGCGCGGAGAAGCTGCTTGCGCACCGCTGCCCCTTCGGTCGGCCGGTCGATGTGGACATGCGGCACTGGTGGGAGTGCGATCTGCACGTGGCGGGCGTTCACCCATACCCCGTGCGTGCCGCGCCGTCGAGCCAGGTGTCGACCATCGGCGAGCGCGCCGCCACGGAACAGGGCTCGCGTTCACGCCTGAAGCGGCTGCAGCTGCAGGCGCACTACACCTTCCACAACTGGTGGGCGCTGCGCACCAGCGCGGCCGCATTCGAGCCCGCGCCAACGGCCGTGCCGCAGCCGCAGGGCTCGCGGGCATGAGGAGGCGGCGCAACCTCGTGGTGCTGCGTGCGGGCGACGCATCGCTGCACCGCCAATGGCTGAGGGGCCGCACCCGCGATTTCGATCTCTTCATCAGCTACTACGGCAGCCCGCCCGGCCGCCACCGCGACGATGGCGACTTCTATGAAGCGAGACGCGGCCCCAAGTGGCCCGGCATTGCCGCGCTGCTGCAACACAACCCCGAGCTGCTCGACCGCTACGAGAGCTTCTGGTTTCCCGACGACGACCTCGCCTGCGACACCGCCACCATCGACCGCATGTTCGCGTTCTTCTGTGCCTACCGCCTGTGCCTGGCGCAGCCGGCGCTGACGCGCGATTCGTACTACACCTGGGACACGCTGCTGCAGGACCAGCGCTGCCACATCCGCTACAGCGGCTTCGTCGAAGTGATGGCACCGATCTTCAGCCGTGAGGCGCTTCGCGTGTGCCGGCCCACGTTCTCCGAGAGCCGCAGCGGCTGGGGGCTCGACTGGGTCTGGCCCACGCTGTGCCGCGACGCCGGCCTGGGCCGCATCGCCATCATCGACGCCACGCCGGTGCACCACACGCGGCCTGTGGGTGGTGGTGGCGACCTCTACAAGAACCACCCCGAGATGGACCCGCGCGACGATGCACGCCGCTTGCTCGCAACCTATGGCATCCCGGAGGTGAGGGCGGTTGCGAAGTATTCCTTCGAGGGCCATGTGCGCGACGTGGCGCTGCCGATGTCCGACCGACTGGTCTTCTGGCTGAAGCGACTCAATGGGCGCCGCAAGCACCGTGCCGCTGCGTGAGCGATGGCGCCGGCGCAAGCTGGCGCGAGGCCGCATCACCGTGGCCGGTGAGCCTGCGCCTTCTCCGGCCACTCCGGCGCAGCCGCCGCCCACCGGGTTGGGCGTCACCTTGCGCCGGCTGACGGCGTACTCGCGTGCACAGCGCGTTCGCCTGGTCGCCGCGGTGGCGCTGTTCTTCGCCTCATCGGCCATCGACCCGCTGCTGCCGGCGTTCTTCAAGTGGCTGATCGACAACGGCTTCAAGAGTGGGCTGACCTTTCCGCTGTGGCTGGTGCCGCTGGCCATCGTCGGCTTGTTCGCGGTGCGCGGCCTGCTCGGTTTCGGTGGTGCCTACTTGTTCGCACGCGCCACGTCGGACGCGGTGCTCAGGCTGCGCACCGACCTCATCCATTCGGTGATGCGTGCCGACGCCAACCTCTACAGCCACCTGAGCCCGGGAGTTGCGGCATCGCGCGTGATCGCCGACCCGCAGAACTCCATCAACTCGCTGGCCGGCGGCGTGACCACGGTGCTGCGCGACGGCACCACGCTGCTGGCCTTGCTGGCCTACCTGTTCTACCTGAACTGGCAGCTCACGCTGATCTCGCTCGTCACCATTCCATTGTTGGGGATGGTGGTGCGAAGGGTGCAGGCTCGCGTGCTGGCGATCAGCGGGCAGTCGTACGAATCGCAGGTGCGGTTGATCGGCATCGTCGACGACATCGCGCGCGCTTGGCGCGTGGTGCGTACCTTCGATGCCGGCGAGTTCGAACGCAGCCGCTTCCGCAACGAAGCCCAGCACCTGCGCCGCATGACGCTGAAGTCGGCCACGGCGGGCGCGAGCATGACGCCGTTGACACAGCTCGTCGCGAGCGCCGGCGTGGCATTGATCGTCACGGCGGCCTTGGCCGATGCGCACCACGGCGGCACCACGGTCGGCGAATTCGTCGCCTTCGTCACGACCTTGCTGATGACGATCTCGCCGATGCGCCACCTGACCGACGTGACGCAGCCCATCGTCGGCGGCCTGGTGCAGGCACGGGCCTGCTTCGACCTGATGGACACGCCACCCGAGCCGGACGCGGGCCAGCGCGAGATCGACGGCTCGCGGGGCGACATCCGCATCGAGCACCTGAGCGTGGTGTATCCGGGTGCGGAACAGCCGGCGTTGAGCGACGTGGACATCGAGATGCGCTCGGGCGAGACCATCGCGCTCGTCGGCCCGTCGGGCTCCGGCAAGAGCACGCTCGTCAGCACGCTGCTCGCGTTCGTCGCGCCTTCGAAAGGCCGCGTGCTGCTCGACGGCATCGACATCGGCGAGCTGCGCAAGGCCTCGCTGCGCCGCCAGTTTGCGGTGGTGTCGCAAGACATCGTGCTCTTCGACGGCACGATCGAAGAGAACGTGGTCTACGCGCAGCAGCACGATGCCGCGCGCGTCGAAGCCAGCCTGCGTGCGGCCGACCTGTGGGAGTTCGTCTGCGAACTGCCCGAGGGGCGCGCCACGCGCATTGGCACCAACGGGGCCAGGCTGTCGGGCGGGCAGCGCCAGCGCCTGGCGATTGCGCGCGCGCTCTACAAGGAGGCGAGCGTGTGGATCTTCGACGAGGCCACCTCCGCGCTCGACTCCGCTTCCGAGCGGCTGGTGCACGAGGCCATCGACCGTTGGCGTGGCCAGCGCACGCTGGTGCTGGTGGCCCACCGGCTGAGCACCGTGCGCCATGCCGACCGGATCTACGTGCTGGCCGAGGGGCGGGTGGTCGAGGCAGGGCGCCATGAGGAACTGGTGGCGCAGGGTGGCCTGTACGCCGGAATGGTCAAGGCACAGGCCGTGGCATGACCTGGCTACCTGTTTTGGAAACCCTTGCCGCATGCAACCGACGCCGGGACACATGACCATGAACACACTGCAAAGCCTGGTATTTCCGAACCTCGACGTGCGGGCGACCGAAGACATGTACCTGCGCCTCAACGACAGGTCGTGGGCCGATCTCGCCGAGGGTGCGGTCCAGTTCCTGCAAGGCGGAACGTTGAGCAGCGATACCTTCTTCAATGGCCTGACGGTCGATGCCTGGAAGCGGCATTGCGACATTGCGGCATTGGTCCTGAGCGTGGAGGGTGCGGGCGACTTTCTGCTGACGCTGGGCCTGCACCGGCGCGACCAAGCCTCCGTCTGGCTGGCGGAGTACCGGGTGGCCTTGCGGGTCGGCACGCGCACCGAGCTGCCGGTGCCGGCGTGGAGCACGCTGACCGATGGCCTGCTGTTCTTTCGCCTGCGCGCGCTCGGCCCGGCTGTTTTGCGCAGCGCCGCATTCCAGACACCCCAGCCGCCCGCCAACGACGTGCACCTGGGGCTCGTCATCACGCACTTCAACCGGCAGGCGCAGGTGCTGCCCGCCATTCATCGCATCCGCAGCGCCTTGCTCGACCGCGCGGACCTGCAGGCGCGGCTCACGCTGACCGTGGTCGACAACTCGCGCAATCTCCCGCTGCAGCCGCACCCTCGCATCAGGCACATCCCCAACCGCAACCTGGGCGGCACCGGCGGCTTCGTGCGCGGGCTGCTCTCGCTCATCGACAGTGGCACGCACACGCACGCGCTCTTCATGGACGACGATGCCTCGTGCGAGACCGAATCGATCGCACGCACGCTGGCGCTGCTGCAACACACGCGGCAGCGTGACCTGTCCGTCGCCGGCGCGCTGCTGCGCGAGCTGGCGCCGTGGGATCTGCTGGAGAAGGGCGCCCGCTTCAACGGCCAGGTGGCGCCGATCAACGGCGGGCTCGACATGCGGCGCGTGCCCGACCTGCTGGAGGCCGAGCGCCCGGTGGCACGGCCCGACTACGGCGCGTGGTGGTTCTTCGCCTTCCCGATTGCCGAAGTGCGCCAGTTCCCCTTTCCGTTCTTCGTGCGCGGCGACGACGTGCTGTTCGGCCTCGCCAACCGGTTCAACATCACGACGCTCAACGGCGTGGCCTGTCTCGGCGAAGACTTCAGCAGCAAGCACGGCCCGGTCACTGCTTACCTCGATGCGCGCTACCACCTCGTGCATGCTTTGCTCGCCCCGAACGGCTCGGCCTCGCGCATCTTCTGGGTGGGCAGCCGCCTCTTCCTCAAGGCGCTCACAAGCTACCTCTACACCAGTGCGCGGGCGGTGACGCTGGCCATGCAGCACACGCTGCTCGGGCCGCAGTTCTTCGTCGACAACATCGACATGCAGGCGGTGCGTGCGCAGATCTCGTCGTGGACGCCGTCGGAGAAGATGCTGCTCATCGACCGCACCGCGTATGCGCTCAAGGGCACCCGCCGCAAGGAGGAAAAGAAACTGCGGCGGCTGCTGCGCATCGTCACGCTGCAAGGCTTCGTGCTGCCGGGTTGGCTGCTGCGCGATCGCATGACGGTGCAGCCCAAGCACTTCCATGGCCGTGCCAGTGCGGTGTTTCGCTACCGCAAGGTGCTGTACGAACATGCGCAGAGCGGCACGGGCTTCATCGCCGAGTTCGATCGCCGCCGTTTCTTCCACGAGCTCGGTGGCTTCCTGAAGGCCTGGATGGCGCTGTTCAGGCAGCTGCCCGCATTGCGGCGCGACTACGCGGCCGGTGTGCAGGAGATCGCGACCCAGGCGTTCTGGCGTGGCGTGTACCCCGAGACCCGCGTACCTGCCGAGGCAAACCAACCCGGCGCAGAAGCGGTGGAGGCTCATGGCGAGCTGTCGTAGCGCCCCTTGGTCAGCTCCATCAGCCTCGGGTCGATGCCGGCCTGCACGTTGCGCGAAGGCAGGTTGCTGAGGTTGTTCAGGCTCGAGTTCGGCTGCGGGCGGGCTTGCTCCAGCGCCCAGTGCGTGGCGCCGAAGATGGTGTTGTCGAACACGTCGTTGTCGGTCGAGCCGGCGCCGAAAAAGATGCCGGCATAGTGGCTGCCGCGGATCACGTTGCCGAACACGATGTTGCCGCGGCTCGGTGTGTAGTCGAGGTCCAGCGTGTGGGTGTCGGCCACGGCCGAGCCCAGCTCGATGCCGAAGAAGTGGAACTTGTCGCTGGTGCCCAGGTTGTTGTCGGTGATGACGTTCAGGCCGATCAGGTTGAAGAAGGCGCTGCGCACCATCTTCACGCCGCCACCGTAGTTGCGGTCGATCTGGTTGGCGTAGACGATGTTGTGCGCGGCGTTGTCGATCGAGAGCGCGGGCGTCTTCGCGGCCGAGCTGCCGTCTGCGAGCCGGCCCGATCGATGGACGAAGTCGAGCTTCAGTGCCGCATCGCTCATGCCCCAGCGCTTGCCGTTCAAGCGGATCACGTTCATGGCCACGACGTTGGCGGCTGACCCGTTGTCCAGACACAGGCCTTCCTTGGCGTTGCCTTCGAGCAGGTTGTCGAAGAAGACGTTCTGGATACCGCCGTCCGAGTAGATGCCCGAGGACAGGTTGTGGGCGACGCGGTTGAAGGCGATCACGTTGCGGCGAGGGGTGCGAAGCCGCTTGTCGATGCGCTGCTCTTTGATGCCGAAGCGGTCGTCGCGCAGCAGGCTGTCGGGGTCTTGCGTCACGGCGGCCTCGCGGTCGCTGAGCACGATGCCGGCGTTCCAGTTCGATACGCCCCGGTTCTGCACGATCTGGTTGTCGAGCACGGCGCTGTCGACGGTGGCTCCATGCATCAGGACTGGCGCGGCGCCCAGCCGCTGCAACACAAGCCGGCTGAGTACCAGGCCGGCGGCATCGGTGGCCACGACACCGCCCCGCTGCAGGCCGTCGAACCGCGTGGCTTTCACCGTCACGTCGCGGCTGGCGTTCACCAGCAGGCCCCACTCCCCGGACAGGAACGCGCCGCCCTCGAGCGTGACGCCAGGCGCGTTCTCGATGCGCGCCAGAAAGCGCGTGGAGTGCACCGACCCGGCGGCGCGAAGTTCGGCGCGCCCGAGGTCCAGCCACACCTTCGGCCGGTCGAGCAGCAGGGGCTCGTCGACTTCCAGCCGTGGCGACGTGACACGGATCGCATCGATGCGTCTGTCGCGCAGCAAGGCGTTCAGTTGCGAGACGCGCTGGCCGCCGAACAGGTGCGGCGCTGAGGGAGAAGGCAGCGCGAGCCGTGCGCGCGCCGCATTCACCGCGCCGTCTGCCAGGTGCCACGCCGCGTGGGCCGAAGCGGCATCGATGCCGATCTGAGCCGCGCGGCGGCCCACTTGCAGCTCGGCGAGCTGTCGCGCCGGGCCGCTGAGCGGCGCATCGCGCAGGCGCGGCAGCGCGAAGCTGTGCTGAAGGTCGCGCCCCGCTGTGCCGAGCAAGGGCGGGAGCCCCGGGCTCGGTGCCGCCGGCGGCTCCGCCTGGGCGCTGGTCGGCAGCAGGGCCAGTACCAGCAGCAGAACCAGCAATCGGACCCAGGCGTGCCTGGGTTCATGGGCTGAGGTCATGACTCATCGACCGCAGCGGGGCTGCGCGGGCGAGTTCAGGCCGTGGCGAGCGCTGCCGTCGTCGCGATGGGCATGCCGCCGGCATCGGCCAATGGCCCTTGCGCCTGCAGCCGCTTGAAGGTGGCGAGCGCCTGGCCCACCACCTGATCCATGTTGTAGTAGCGGTAGCTGGCCAGCCGGCCGACGAAGGTCACGTTCGGCTGGGCCTCGGCTTCCTCTTCGTAGCGGCGGTAGAGCGCGGTGTTCTCGGGCCGGGGCACGGGGTAGTACGGGTCGCCCTCGGCACGCGGGATCTCGTAGACCAGCGAGGTGTGCGAATGCGTCTGCCCGGTGAGGTGCTTGAACTCGGTGACGCGCGTGTAGGCGTAGTCGTTCGGAAAGTTCACCGTGCCGACCGGTTGATACCGTTCTTGCGGCAAGGTCACGTGCTGGAACTCGAGGCTGCGGTAGGGCAGCTTGCCGAACTTGTTGTCGAAGAATGCATCGATCGGGCCGGTGTAGACCATGTGCTTCCAAGGCAGCAGGTGCTGGATCTCGCGGTAGTCGGTGTTCAGCATCACCTTGATGTTCGGGTGCCGCAGCATGGACTCGAACATGCGCGTGTAGCCATGCAGCGGCATGGCCTGGAAGGTGTCGGTGAAGTAGCGGTCGTCGCGGCTGGTGCGTGAGGGCACGCGCGCCGTCACGCTGGCGTCGAGCTCGGACGGGTCGAGCCCCCATTGCTTGCGCGTGTAGCCGCGGAAGAACTTGTTGTAGAGGTCGCGCCCGACCTTGCTGACGACCACGTCTTCGGAGGTCAGGATCTGGTCCTTGGTTTCGGCCACCGACTCGAAGTAGCTGCCGAGTTCATCCGCAGTGAGCGCTTTGCCGTAAAGGCGGTTCACAGTGTCCAGGTTGATCGGCAGCGGGACCAACTGGCCGTCCACGCTCGCCAGCACGCGGTGCTGGTACGGGCGCCACGCGGTGAACTGCGAAAGGTACTGAAAGACATCGGCAGAGTTGGTGTGGAAGATGTGCGGCCCGTAAGGGTGCACCAGGATGCCGGTGTCGTCGTAGCGGTCGTAGGCGTTGCCGCCGATGTGCGGGCGCTTGTCGACGATGAGCACCCTGCGGTCGAGTTGGCTGGCCAGTCTTTCGGCAAGCACGGCGCCTGCAAAGCCGGCGCCGACGATGAGGTGATCGAAGGCCGGCATCTGGGCATGCAGGGCGGGGTCTTGGTGAGGCAACAAGGCAGTCTCCGGTGAAGGTGATGCCACCCTGGGCAAATGGCGTGCGTTTTTGCGGCGCCGTGCCGCGGGTCGATACCGTCGACCCGCCTGCCGTCTTGTCGTCGCTCCTAGCTGGCTTGGCCGTCGCCTCGCAGGGCTTCGCGGGTGCGTTCGCTGTTGGTGGTGCTGCGGCTGCCCTTCAGGTGCTCCTCGACGTCGGAGGCGCCGCTGCCCACGGCGGCGACCGCCTCCTTGATCTGATCTGGCGTCGCGTCGAGCTTGCGGGCCCATTCCCTGAGCTGCGACTCGTTCTGCACGTCGATGCGCGTCTGGCCGGCGTCCTGATTGCCTTGGTTCTCAGAGGGTTTGACCATGATGTGGTGATGACTCGGTGATGGATAGAGAACGGGCAAGCCACATGCCGTCGCAGGACTGCGGACTTCGATTTCCAAAGATTGCTGCAAAGCGCGATTTTCGGCCAGGACGCAGCGGCTTGCCGGAACAGCGCTTGCTACAGCAAACTCAGCGTTTCGTTCCCGCCGAAAAAGCCAAGCACCCATCCAATATGAGTGATACCCAGAGGGCAAGCGATCGACCCAGTCGCGACCAGGTGGGCCGGTGGCTGAGCAGCATGCTCGAACGGACCACCGACTACGCCGTGGTGCTGATCTCGCCGACCAGAAAGATTCTCGGCTGGGAGGGCGCGAGTGAACGGCTGTTCGGTTACTCGGCCGACGAAGCGATCGGCCGGTCGTTCTCGATGCTCTTCACCGAGAACGACTTGAATGGCGAACTGGACCAGCAGGAGATCGCCCTGGCCTTGCAGAGCGGAAGTTCTGAAGACGACCGCTGGCACGTGCGCAAGGACGGCAGCCAGTTCTGGTCGAGCGGCATATTGCAAAGCCTGCCCGATGCCGATGGCACGGTCGAATGCCTGTGCAAGGTAATTCGCGACAAGACCGACGTGCGCACCCAGCTCCAGTTGCTGCACGACCAGTTGGAACACCGCGACCGGGAGCTGGCGCTGCGCAACACCACGCTGGCGTCGCTGGCCCACGAGCTGCGCAACCCCATGGGGCCGATCTCGTCAGCCGTGGCGATCCTCCAGCGCTCACGCGACACCGAGATGCAGAAGTCGGCGCTCGGCGTGCTGGAACGGCAGGTGACCGTGCTGAGCCAATTGCTCGATGAGCTGAACGGCGTCACGGGTGCGTTGCTGCGGCCGCCGACCAAGCTGAACATCGAGCCGATCGTCGTGCAGGACGCCGTGCGCAAGGTGGTGGACGCCCAGATGCACAAGGCCCAGCAGCGCGAGCAGGAGCTTCGTGTGACCATGCCCGACGTGCCGATCACCATCGAGGCGGACGCGCTGCGCCTGGATCAGATGCTGTCGAACCTCATCGACAACGCGCTGAAGTACACGTCGCAGAAAGGGCACATCAGCGTCAGCGCGTCGGTCGAAGCGGAGATGGTCATCATCCGCGTCGACGACGACGGCATCGGCATCTCACCGGCGGTTTTGCCCCACATCTTCGAGCTCTTCACCCGAGAAGGCAGCGCGCCCGACGTGCCCGGCCTGGGGGTCGGGCTGTCGGTCGTGAAGCACTTCGCCGCCTTGCACGGAGGCAACGTGGAAGTGCGCAGCCCCGGCGAAGGCAAGGGCTCGTCGTTCGGGCTGCGGCTACCGCTGCGCCACGGGGCCGCACCGCCGGCCGAGACGGGTCACCCTGGCGCGCAGTGACCCGCCGCGGCGGCCGCCGCTCAGGCCGTCTGGATCTGGATGCGGCGGGGCTGGGCGTGAGCCTGCTTCGGAATGCGCAGGCGCAGCACGCCATCCTTCAAGTTGGCGTCGATGTGCTCCGCATCGAGCTCACGGCTGAGCGTGAAGCCACGGCGATAGCGAGGCACCCGCAGCTCGGCGTAGGTGGCTTCGAGCTTGCCGGGCGTGAGCGGCGCCACCGTGCCCTCGACCAGCAGCGTGTCGCCCTCGACCTTCAGTACGAGCTGGTCCTTGGGCACGCCGGGCAGGTCGGCCAGCAGGGTGATTCCGGTGGCGTCTTCCAGCACGTCGACGCGTGGGATCAAGGCTGGCGTCTTGTCGGAAGACTCGGCGGGGCTGCCGCTCTCGGCGTTCTTGGTTTGCACGTCGTTGCTCATGGTGTGTTCTCCTTCTTCGGCAAGAGTCATTGAACGGTGATTCGCTTGGGTTGCGCTTCTTCGCGGCGCGCGATGCTCACGTGCAGCACGCCATCGCGATAGTCCGCCGTGACGCGACCGGGGTCGATGTCGTCCGGCAGGCTGATGGCGCGCCGGAATGCGCCGGTGGTGCGCTCACGGCTGTACACCTGCTGGCCGGCTGCCTGTTCGGGCAGCTCGTCGGTGCGCTCACCGGCCAGCCAGAGAACGCCACGGTCCAGCGTCACCTCGGTCTTGGACGCATCGAGGCCGGGTGCGAACGCGTAGATCTCCATGCTGGTGGGCGTGTTGCCGACGTTGATGGCAGGGAAGGTGCCCGGCGCCACGGAGCGGATGCTCGCGGCACGGAAGGGCGCGCCGAGTGCATCGTCGAAGTGCCGTTGCAAGCGCTCGAGTTCGCTGAACAGGCTGCCTGGGAAATTCAGCATTGATTCATACATAACATCCTCCTTTCATGGCTGGACATGCCTGGTTGAGTCGACTGGTTGATGCGGAGGCGGAACCCACCGCACCCCGTCGGTACGCGAATTAGTGGTGGGTGCGGCGCGTTTCAAGAGCCGTGTTGCAATTTTTCTGACGGCAATTTTTGCTGAGGGCTAGCGCCGAAAAGCGGCCGGCAAGGCGGCAGCCGATCCCTGGTGCCGAAGGCCCGCGCGCCGCTCGGTATGCCGATTGCTGGTGGGGCGTACGACGTTCTTCACAGAAGGAGACCCCATGAAACACAAGGCATTTCTGGCCACCGCATGTGTCGTGTCGCTGATCCTCGGCGGCTGCGCTGCGACCGCCACCACCAGCACGACCACCGCCGATACGCCGAAGGAAGCCACCGGCCTGGGGCCGCTGTCGGCCGAGCAGAAGCGCGACATCGCCGAGGGTTATCGAGACACGCTGCGGCGCCTCTATGAAACGACACCCGGCAGCCGTGATCTCGTGAACCGCGCGAAGGGTGTGCTGGTGTTCCCTCGCGCCATTTCGGCCGGGCTCGTGGTGGGTGGCGAGTTCGGCAACGGAGAGCTGCGCGTCAACGACAAATTTTCCGGTTACTACCGCACCACCAGCGGCTCCTTCGGGCTGCAGATCGGGGCCCAGTCGCGCGCGCTCGTCTTCCTCTTCATGACGGACGACGCGCTGCGGCAGTTCCGCGAAAGCAAGGGCTGGTCGGTGGGCGCGGATGCATCGGTCGCGGTGCTGAAGGTCGGCGCGAACGGCGAGATCGACGTCACCACCGCCGGCGCGCCGACGGTCGCCTTCGTCATGACCAACGCCGGGCTGATGGCCAACCTGAAGCTCGAAGGGACCAAGGTGACCCGCATCGAGTAGGGCTGTTGTTATGCGGGTGACGGCTGCGTTCGCAAGCTGATCTGGTGCAACGACCGGTTTCAAGAGGCCTGTGGCGCAGCGGCCGCGAGGGTGGATCGAGGGCTGTCCACGTTGACGCGTCGATGGCTTGGCGCTACCGTTTCGCCGCCGCCCGTGGCGGCCCGGTATCCTGCTGGAATCGTGGGGCAGCGTGCCCGTGGCCATCGATACCCAGCACCTGATGAACGACACCTCGAAGCTCAGCAACCCGCCGTCTGACGACAGCCGATACCGGCAGCTGATCGAGGCCGTCACCGACTATGCGATCTACATGCTCGACGCGAATGGGTTCGTGACCAGTTGGAACCCAGGCGCGCAGCGGTTCAAGGGCTACACCGCGGCGGAGATTCTCGGCGGGCATTTCTCGCAGTTCTATGCCGAGGAAGACCGGTTGGCCGGCAAGCCCGCCCGAGCCCTGGCGACCGCAGCGCGGGAGGGCAAGTTCGAAGGCGAAGGCTGGCGCCTGCGCAAGGACGGCAGCCGCTTCTGGGCCCATGTGGTGATCGACCCGATCAGGGACTCTGCCGGGCAGCTGGTCGGCTACGCCAAGATCACCCGTGACCTGACGGAGCGCCGGGCGGCTGAGGAAACGCTGCGCCGCAGCCAGGAGCAGTTCCGGCTGCTGGTTCAAGGCGTGACCGACTACGCGATCTACATGCTCGACCGCGAGGGCCTGATCACCAGCTGGAATGCGGGCGCCGCGCGCATCAAGGGCTACAGCGAGGCCGAGATCATCGGCCGGCACTTCTCGTTGTTCTACCGCCCTGAGGACAGCAGCGAAGGCCAACCGATGGCGGCGCTGCGCAACGCCGAACGAGAAGGCCGTTTCGAAAGCGAGGGCTGGCGGGTCCGCAAGGACGGCAGCCAGTTCTGGGCCAACGTGGTGGTCGACCCGATTCGCGACGACACCGGCGAGATCATCGGCTTTGCCAAAGTGACCCGCGACGTCACGGCCAAGCGCGACGCGCAGCTGGCGTTGCAGATGGCTCAGGAGTCGTTGTTCCAGTCGCAGAAGCTCGACGCGATCGGGCAGCTGACCGGGGGCGTCGCACATGACTTCAACAACCTGCTGACGGTGATCATCAGCAGCCTCGAGATCGTCCGCAGGCGGATGCCGCCGGACGGGAAGCTCGAAGGCCTGATCGAGAACGCCGCGAAGGCGGCCAAGCGGGGTGCGTCGCTGACCCAGCGCATGCTGTCGTTCGCGCGCAGGCAAGACCTGAACCCCGAGCCGGTCGACGTGGTGTCGCTGCTGCTGGAGATGTCGGACCTGCTGGAGCGCTCGCTCGGCCCCACCATCACCATTCACATGCCCGAGCTCAGGCCGATGAAGCCGGTGCTGGTGGACCCGAACCAGCTGGAGCTCGCGGTGCTGAACCTCGCCGTGAACGCACGCGATGCGATGCCCGATGGCGGGTCGGTTTCGATTGCCGTCGACGAGCAGACAAGCACGGCCGCCGAACCGCTGCTGGCGCCGGGCTCGTATGTCCGCATCACCGTGCGGGACGAAGGCGAGGGCATGAACGCAGAGACGCTCGCACGCGCGACAGAACCCTTTTTCACCACCAAGGGTGTCGGCAAGGGAACGGGCCTGGGCTTGTCGATGATCCAGGGCCTGGCCACCCAATCGGGCGGCCAGTTCGTGCTGAAGAGCCAGCCGGGCCAGGGCACCACCGCCGAGCTGTGGCTGCCGACCGCTGAACTGGTGCTGTCTCAGCCGAAGGCGATGGGCCGGAGGGAGGCGAATCAGATCGCCATGCTGCCGCTGGTGGTGCTGGTCGTCGACGATGACGAACTGGTGCTCGAGACCACGCGCGCGATGCTGGAAGAACTGGGCCACACGGCGCTGACTGCCACTTCGGGGCCGGGCGCGCTCGACCGTTTGCGCGACAGCCCGGAGGTGCAACTGGTGCTGACCGATCACGCGATGCCGGTCATGTCGGGTGCCGAACTGATCGAGGCGATTCGCCAGCGACATCCGGGCCTAGGCGTGGTGCTTGCATCCGGCTATGCCGAGCTCGCAACGGCGCTCCCGCCCTCGGTCGTCAAGATCGCCAAGCCCTTCGACCAGACCTCGCTGGAGCGCGCGCTGGCGCTGGCATCGGCGGAGGCTCGCCGCCACGTGTCCTGGGACGATTGACGGCGCCGACGGTCCGGTATTTCCAAGCGTCGCTGAGCTAGTGGGGAACCTTCGCGGTCAGCCGCTCGCGGACCCGCTTCACTTCGCAGCCGACGTCTGCCACGGCGACGCGGATCTCGTAGAGCGACACGCCGAGCCTCTCGGCCCAATCGAGAAGGTCGTCTTCATCGTCTGGGTTGATGTGCGTGCGGGGTGGCGTGGGCGGCGGGGCGTGCGGGTCCGGCATGGCTGTCTCCTGTCTGTCTCCGTTGTCCTCCCACGAAACAGTAAGGCGGCGGCCTGGTTAGCAGGATCGGCGGAATCGACAACTTGCTGTAGGAGGACTTCTCACCCGCCTGCAGCCGGTCGAGCGCTTTCAGGCGGAAATGAGTCCGTACACGCGTTCAGGCAGGACTCGCGGGAAGGCGGTGCTCGCCTCGAGCGCGCCGTCGATCGAGAACTCGGCCTGGGCCGAATCCCGCCGATGGGTTTCACCGGTGGGGCGCCCGTTCTTGTCGCTCAGGGTCGCGACAAGGGGGTGGGGGCCTGCCGTGGCGCGGCGGATGACCACCGCCACCTCTCCGGAGTGCAGGTGAACGAGGCTGCCGGGCGGGTGCACGCCCACCGTGCGGATCATCGCCATCGCCAATTCATCGCCCGCGCTTTGCTGGAAGAGCTGCCGGGTGGCCGTCTGCGGCGTCATGGGCGGCCGCTTGGCGCGAGCGCTGATCTTCGCCACGTAGACGTCGGCGGCGCGGAGCACCCGAGCCTCGGCACAGAGCTCCGCGAGGCCGTGCGGATAGCCTCCACCGCCGTGGTGCTCATGGTGCTGGAGCACCGCGGTCAGCCAGGTCTCGTCATCGATGCCGGCAGCGCGCAGCAGCGCAACCGTCGCCTCCGGGTGAGCGCGAATCTGCTCCAGCTGCTTCTTCGTCGGCGGGGTGTCTTCCTCTGCCATGGTGGCCTGTAGATCGAGCATCGAGAAGTTCATCGTCAATGCGGCGCAACCGAGCGAGCTGCAGCGGCCCGGCTCCCAGCCGAGTTGGCGGCCGGTCAACACGACGAGGACGGCCGCCCGCACCGAGTGCCTGAACGGGTAGAGGGCGAAGCGCCGTTCTTCCTGGCGAATGCACTCGAAGAGCGCCACGTCGGGGTCGCGGTCGATGAGTTCCTGCAGCGTCGCAAAAAAAGCTGATATCGCCGCGCCGTCTTCTTCTTTTCGCAAGATCGCGCGAGGCAGCCTGTCGAAGTGCAGCAGCAGCCGATCCCAACGGTCGAACAAGGAAAGCTGCGGAACCACCTTGGCGGCCCGTGCCGCGGCCTCAGCCCGCGCGATGCGCGTCGCCTCGACCACCGGGCGCTCGGCCCAGGCTCCGCGCTCGTAGAGACCATCGAGTTGGTCTTCGTTGAGCAGTACCTGCTCGGCATTCAAGAGAAGCCGCCCCTGCGCATCGAGCACCCGGAACGGCAGCGGCTCGCCCACGTGGAGCAAATCGCGAACTTGGGCCAGGGGAATGCGATCTGAGCTCGTCATATGGCCTCCGAACCTCGGTTACAGGATGCCATAGAGCGATGCCCAGCGCGGGCGTTCGACGTACTGGTTTACTCCAGTGCGTGTGCCCCTGCCCGCCAGGGCCAAGGGGCTTCAGCGTCGCCTAGGCGGCGTGCAAGCCTTCCAGGCCCAGCGTGGCCGAATTCGATGCGGTCTCGTCGAAGCTGCCGTGGATCGACGCCATCAAGGCGCTGTCCAGGGCCAGCGTCATGTACGTGTAGCTCGACTGGATGGCGCGGCGCACTTCGGTGATGTCTTGCTGGCTCGGCGCATGGCCGAGCAGGGTCGCGACGATGTCGAGCGCTTCCCAGGGATGGGTGTCGTCGTACTCGGCGTGCACCTTGAGCCAGCGCATTGCCGGCACCCGGATGTCTTCGGGCAGCGATTGCGCATAGGTGGTCTTCGAGCACACCACGCACGACCACTCGCCGGTCGCGCCTTCGACGGCGTAGTTGGTGGCAGCGATGGCCACGGCCAGCTTGGCTTGGTCGGAGATGAACCAGCACCAATGCGCCAGGGCGGCCATTTCTTCCACGTCTTGGCCGGTGCGCAGGTCGTGCAGCGTCAGGCCGGCCGAACTGGCCCAGGTGGCCCAGTGCTCCGAATGCTTCTGCTCGACGCGGATGTTCTGGATCAGGTAGCGGCGCGCCATGTCTTCACCCACGCTGTCGCCGTAGCCGATCTTCTTCAGGTTCATCGACATGAAGCGGGGGAACTGCTCGATCGTCGGCCACACGCCGACCAGGAAGCGCCGCATTGCCGACAGCGGCAACTTGCCCTCGCGCATCAGCGCAAACAACTCATGCTCCACAACGCGTTGCTTGTAGGGGGCGGTCTCGCGGACCACCCGTTGAACCCAGACGGGATAGCTCCCGATGCTCTTCAAGTCGCCCGTGCGTCGAAAGTCGTGTGACATGGAATCCCTCAGCATTTGTTGAATGGCATAGGTCAAATCGCACGATACATGCCCGGGCGTGCGGTGCGCGCCATTGGTTTGGTAACAGAAGGTGTCGCCGGCCTCATGGCGGGGAGATTCGGACCTTCAGGCTTCCTGGTTGTGGCTGTCCAGGACGGCCAGCAGCTCGCGGACCTTCATCGGTTTCGTCAGGTAGCCCTCGAAGCCGCAGCGCATGGCCGCCTCGATCTGCGCGGGCAGGGCGTCGGCCGAGAGTGCAACCAGGCGAACGTCGCGTGTCGAACGGTTCTTCTGGAGCAGCTGGGCGAGCTCGATTCCGGTCATGTCGCCGAGGTTCATGTCGACCAGCATCAGGTCAGGCGGATCGAGGGTTGCCATTTCCAGGGCGATGCTGCCGTTTTCTGCTATCCGAAGTGACACAGCAGGGCGCATGCTCACGATTTGTCGCATCAGCTCGGCGTTCACTTCGTTGTCTTCGGCGTACAGCACGCTCATCTGCCGGCCGGCGCGCGGCTCGGGCGGCGGCAGCGCCGGCGCTGCCGAATTGGCCGCCGGCGACGACACCGCGGCCTTCAGCTTCAGGCGGGCCGTTGTGCCCTCACGGAAGGCGCTGGTGACGTCGAGGCT
This sequence comes from Rhizobacter sp. P2_G4, assembly GCF_056403575.1. Taxonomy (NCBI): domain Bacteria; kingdom Pseudomonadati; phylum Pseudomonadota; class Betaproteobacteria; order Burkholderiales; family Sphaerotilaceae; genus Rhizobacter; species Rhizobacter sp. P2_G4. Next base: position 615,665 of record NZ_JBFUFG010000003.1, read on the forward strand.
GCCGCCCATCATCTCGGCCAGTTGGCGTGACAGCACGAGCCCGATGCCCGTGCCGTCGACCCGCGAGCCTTCTGCACCGAGCCGGTTGAAGGGCTCGAAGAGGCTGCCCAGCTTGTCGGGCGCAATTCCCTGCCCGGTATCGATCACCAGGATCTCGCACTGGCCTTCGAAGACCCTCCAGGTCACCGTGACGCTGCCGCCGGGGCGGTTGTACTTGATGGCGTTGCTCAGCAGGTTGACCAGCACCTGGCGCAACCGCACCCGATCGGCATGCACCCAGATTTCTTCATGAATGCCGGCCAGCGAGTTGGAGAACGCGCCGAGCCTTGCGGCAGGAAGCCTGTGCGTGGCCGGCGACATGGTGACCTCGACACCGGCTTCCGTCACCAGCGGCGACACCATCGTGCAGGCCTCTTCAACCACTGCCGAGATCGGAATCGCTTCCGACGACAGCGACATCTCGCCCGACTCGATGCGCGACAGGTCGAGGATGTCGTTCACCAGCGCGAGCAGGTGCTCGCCGGCGCTTTCCATGTGTTGAACCCGTTCCAGCTGCTTGATCGACAGCGGCTGCACAGCGTCCATGCGCAAGAGCTGCGCGAAGCCGATCACCGCATTCAACGGCGTTCTCAGCTCATGGCTCATGCGGGACAGAAACTCCGTCTTGGCCTGGTTGGCGGCCTCCAGCACCTGCCGCGCACGCCGCTCGGCATTGGCGGTGTGCAACGCGGTGGTGTCGCGAAGAACGACGGTGGTGAGCGTGCCGCGCTCGGTCTCAAGCTTCGATAGCGAGGCTTCCATCGGGAACTCCTGCCCATCCTGCCGTTTGCCGACGAATTCGTGCAACGGGCCCGACAGCTCGGTGACCGGGCAATCCGCATCCCCGACCGGCTCGCCCTGGCCCGCGGGGCTACCCGTGCTCGCGGCCTTGACGATGAAGCGGTCGACCCGGCTGCCCAGCGCCGCGGTCGCGCGAGTTCCGAACATGGCTTCGGCCGCGCGGTTGAACAGCACGATCTTCTGCTCGTCGTCGACCGTCACGACGCCGTCGGTGACGGCATCGATCAGCCGCTCCATCCGCAACTCGCCGCGGCGAAGCGCGGCCTGCATCTCGATGCGATCGCTGATGTCGAAGAAGGTGGCCACGGCACCCTGGACCTCGCCCTCGTGGACCACTGGGTGCGACCAGTACTCGACCGGGAAAGCGCTGCCGTCCTTGCGCCAGAACACCTCGTCCACCGAATGCGAGGCCTGTTGCGACTGATAGGCGAGGTACACGTTGGATTCGTTCGAGGGATAGGGGCGGCCATCGGCACGCGAGTGGTGGATCACGGCGTGGATGTCGCGGCCCAGCAGCTCCGATTCCGTCTGGTAGCCGAGCATCGTCAAGGCCGCCTTGTTGATGAAGGTGCACCGGCCTTCACGGTCGACGCCGTAGAGGCCCTCGGCGGCGGAGTCCAGCAGGCGCTGCAACGAGGCCTGCCGGTCGACGACTTCGGCTTCCGTCGACGCCTGGACGCGCGCGCTGCGGCGCACGAACCACAGGCCCGACACCGTGATCAGCAGTGCGATGCATCCGTTGAGCGTGAGCAGGAGCAGCTGCACGGTTCGCGAGGCTTCGCCCAGCTGGAACGAAAACGTGCTCTCAAGCTGTGTGAGCTTCTGGTTGAGCAAGGGCGCCTGCGTCCGCATCTGGTTGACTGCAGTGGAGTCGGTATCGCCCGCCTGGATGCTGGCCCGCGCCAATTCGACGGTCTTGCGCATCTGCTCGATCACGCGGTCACCTTCGGTCCAGGTCGCGATCGGTTTCGACATGAAGGACACGTGCTGGAACCAGCGAAAAACGCGGATCAGCCCGTCGATGTCGTCCGGGTGGTTGCCGCCGTCCAGAAAGCCCTGCCTCGCCTTGGCAAGGTCGGGCTCCGGCTGCTGAAGCGCTTCGCGCGCCGCACGATCGCCGAGCGGCACCGCCAGGGCGGCCATGAACCGCAGGTAGTCGGCTTCGCGTTGCTTTTCTGCATAGTCCAGCAGATAGATCTGCGCGTCCTTCTGCCCCTTGGAATAAAGGCTTTCGCCGGTCACATAGGCACGCACGGCCGAGAGCAGGTGGATGCTGAACGCCGCGACCGACGCCTGCAGAATCGTCATGGCCACGAAGACCACGACGATGCGTCGATAGCGGGGCAACCGGGCCGCCGCGTCCGTGGCCGAGCCGGCGGGCGCAGGCCTCGCGGGTTCTTCTTTTTCGGCGGCTGCAGGGATTGACTTGCTGAACATGGGGCGGAGGGTACTCCGTCACGAAAACGCGGCAAATAACGCCGGTCGGTGTCAGTCTCGTAGGAGTCTTCCTACCGGGGATTGAGCCGAATTGGAGACGGCGTGACCGCTGTGTCTTTTAACATTCGCCAAGCATTACGGTTCCATCATGGCAAAGCGATCGAAAGGCAAGTCCGCGGATTCAGAAGTCTTTCGAGACTCCGATTTCATCGGCGTGGATCCCCACATGCAGTCGCAACTCAGCGACTCACTCAACACCTTGAGCCAACGCGTCACGGCTGCGATGAAAGCTCTCTCCGAAGTGCCGAAGGCGGCCGATAGACCCGGGTTCGGCGACACGCCCCCGGCCGAAGAGAAGCCGAGCGCGGCACCGTCGTCCCAGGGGTCGAGGTCGGATGGTTCGGGCGGCGCGGTAGCCTGACCAAAGTTCACCACCATCAACCCCCACCTTCTGCGCAGCGGCGTTCACTTGGCACCCATGGCGAGCGACGTTGATCGACCGACTCGGCGCCTTCTGGTGGGGCTGATGGCCGACGCTTCGGAGCAATTCCAGATCAGCGAGTACCGCCGACTGTGGCATTGGCCACCGGGCGCCGGCGAGTCACCGGCGCCGAATCTGCACCTCACGCTGCACTTCCTGGGCGATGTCGACCAGCAGAAGGAGTTGGCGCTGAGAGAAGCGATCCGCATCATGAACATCACGCCGATGAAGCTGCGCTTCGAGACGGCCGAAGTGTGGCCCGGCGGCATCGCCGTGCTGCGGCCCAACGAGAACGTGGCCTTGTCTCAGCTCCGGCGCAACGTGGAAGATGCGATGCGCGTGGCCAAGCTCATGCCCGACACGCGGCCGTTCGAACCGCACGTCACGCTTGCGTACAACGCGATGGGTGCTGTTCCCCCCACCGAGCCTGTCTCGATCGGGTGGAACGCGAGCGCCGTGTCGCTGGTCTGGCTGCGGTCTCGCGCCGCGGGGTACTCGCTCGTGCTGGAGCGCTGGCCACCGATTCCACGTTGAAACCCGGCGCTGCTGCAGCCTAAGTTCATCCCGCCGTGGTCACGCGCCGCCGTTGGTGAGGTGGTGCGCAGCGCGGTGCAGGTGGGCGAGGAAGTGGCGCACGCTCGGCTTCAGTGCCGCATCGGCCCGTGCCAGCGCCCCAATCGTCAACTGGAGGGGGCCCTCCGCCACGTCGACCACGTCGAGGTACCCGCCTGCGATCGGGTGAGCCGCAATCTGCTGCGGCAGCAGCCCGACGCAGTTGCCGCTCGTCAGGATCGACAGCAGGCCCAGCGTGGAGTTCACGAGTGCGCCAGCCGGCGGCGGCTTCAGGCCGTTGCGCTCGTAGAGCACCTTCGCGTAGCCCGAGTCGGGTGTCGCGCCGGTGTAGACCCACGGTGCTTCGCCGAGGTCGGCGAGGCGGCGCGCACGCGCCAGCGGGTTGCCCTTGCGCACGACGATCACCATCGAGATCGGCATCAGCGTTTCGACGACGAATTCGCCCGGCGGTAGCTGGTCGGGCAGCGGGCCGAGCGCCACGTCGACCTCGCCCTTGCGCAGCCGGGTGAGCTGCGCGATGTAGAGCTCTTCGATGACGCGCAGCTGGATGCCCGGGAACTCGCGGCCGAAGGTGCGCAGCGTTTCGGGCACCAGCAGCATCACCGCGAGCGGCACTGCGCCAATCGTCAAGGCGCCGGTCATGCGGCCACCAAGCTGCTGGATCTGGTCGACCGCGTGCGACAGCTCCCGCTCGGCCGCGAGAGCACGCTCGTAGAGCACGATGCCTTGGGCCGTGGCGATCACGCCGGTGGTCGAGCGCAGAAGGAGCGTCGTCGAGAGCTCACGCTCGAGTTCGCGAATCATCTTGGTCAGCGCGGGTTGCGAGACACCGAGGCGCCGCGCTGCCGAGCGCAGGCTGCCTTCTTCGATGGCCGCCACGATGGCACGCAGGCTCGTCAATTTCATGCGTTTCATGATAACGAACGGTTATCGCCCTTGTGCTTGCGGTAAAACTGCCGCTTGGCACATGGCAACCCCGGAGCTCAATGCCCATGAAAGACATTTCATCCAAGCCAGAAATTCTCACAACAGACAGTTCGGTCGTGTACCGGAATCGCTGGATGCAGGTTCGAGAAGACAAGATCGTTCGCGCGAGTGGGGCGGCTGGAATCTATGGCGTGGTCGAGAAGCCCGACTTCGCTGTCATTGCGGCCTACCAGGACGGTGAACTGCATCTGGTGGAGCAGTACCGCTACCCCGTCGCAGCTCGCTACTGGGAGTTCCCGCAAGGCTCCTCGCATCAGGCCGATGTCAATGCGGCTGATCTGGCGGCCGCAGAGCTGCGAGAGGAGACCGGCCTGGCCGCAAGCTCCATTGAGCATGTCGGCCGCCTGTTTCCGTCTTACGGATTTGTGACGCAGGCCTTTGATGTCTATCTCGCTACCGGGCTTTCGAATCTCGGCTCGCGTCTCGACCCGGAGGAAGAAGGCCTCATCGCCAAACCATTCGCCGTGGGCGCCGTCGAGCGAATGATCCTTGACGGCGAAATTCGGGATGCCGCGACGGTCGCCGCGTTTGGCCTGCTCCGTTTGAAGGGTGTGCTGTGAACGCTGAGTCACTGATGTCGTCATCCACATCGCCGGTCGCGGTGGTCCAGAGGCAACTCGATGCCTACAACGCCAAAGATGTCTCCGCGTGGCTGTCCACGTATGCGCCGGACGCACAGCAGTTCACGCTTCATGGTGATCGCCTTGCGACGGGGCGAGAAGAGATTGGCGCGCGCATCGTCAGCCGGTTCGCAGAGCCGGACCTTCATGCAACGGTTCTTGCCCGTTCCGTCATGGGCAGCTTCGTCGTCGACCACGAACTGATCACGCGCAACTTTCCGGAAGGGAAGGGCACGATCGAAATGCTCTGTGTGTACGAGGTGGTCGACGGGTACATACAGCGAGCGTCATTCGCACTTGGGGAAAAGAGGCTCCAGTCCGTCGACGATGCTGCCTGACCATCGTCAGTGAGCGCTTCGGCGCTCGCTCACTACAAAGCACCATGAGAAATGCGCAGACTCGCCACTGACCTCGACTTCGAATCCGTGTATTCGATCTACATGCACGAAGAGGTGATTCCTTTTCTCGGCTACGACCCGATGCCGAGGGACGCATTTCAGCCCATCTTCGCTTCGCTGGTTGCCTCGAAGTGCTTTTACGTCGCCGAGATAGACGGTGTGGTGAAGGGCTTCTACCGAGCCAGCCGGTACGAGGGGCGAGCCCGTCACGTCGCCTATCTCGGAACCTTGGCCATTGCGCCCGAGGAAAAGGGCGCCGGGCTCGCCTCGAGGATGATTACCGAGGCCATCGACGAGCTGGCAGGGCAGGGCGCGCTGAGGGTCGAACTCATGCTGGAGGCCGACAACCCGCGGGCGCTGGCGTTCTACAAGAAGCTCGGCTTCGTCCATGAAGGCACGATGCGGGCCGCCTACAAGCGCTCGAATGAAGCCCATTACACGGATGAGCTGTTCCTTGCCAAGCTGCTCAAGCCCTTGCCGCAAGGCAGCGATGTCTCGCGTGCCTGACTCGGCCGAGCATGCGTGACGACGCGGCGGTGCCCTTGCGTTCGCTGCGCGCCGTGGCGGCCGTTGCGTCGGCGGGCAGCGTGTCGCGTGCGGCCCAGGCGCTGCACCAGTCGTCGGCGGCTGTCACGCGGGCGGTGCAGGGCGCGGAGCAGACGCTCGGCGTGGCGCTGTTCGAGCGTGGCGCCCGAGGCATGGTGCCGACCGCCGCGGGCGAGGCGCTCGCGCTGCGCGTGTCGCGTGCCTTCGAGGCCTTGCAGGCGGGAGCCCATGGCCTTCGAGCGCGCGGTGCGCCGCCCACGGTCGCGTCATTGCCTCGGCTCGTCAGCGATGCGTTGCTGCAGGCGCTGGTCGCCCGCGGCACGCACCCAAGCGAGGCCGCTGCCGCTGCGGCAGTCGGCCTCTCGCAGCCCGCCTTGCATCAGGCGCTGCGGCGCCTCGAACACGCCGCGAAGACCACGCTGTACGAGCGCTCGCGCCTGGGCGCGCGGCTGAACGAATCAGGCGAATGGCTGCTTCAGCATGTGAAGGTCGCACTCGCCGAGATCCGCATCGGCTACGAAGAGCTGGCGCGCTGGCGCGGCAAGGGCGAGTTCCTGGTCGCGATTGGCTCGCTGCCCATGGCCACCGACGTGCTGGTTCCGCAGGCGGCGGCGCGGGTGCTCGTCACGCACCCCGCTCTGCACATTGATGTGAAAGACGGCACCTACGAGTCGCTGACGCGCTTGCTGCGCAACGCCGACGTCGACTTCATGGTCGGACCACTGCGTGGTGACGCGCTGGCGGGCGACCTCGAAGAGGAGGTGCTGTACGTCGACCGCTTCGTCGCCGTCGTGCGCCAGGGCCACCCGCTGTTGAGCGGAGGGCGGCGCGCATCGCTGCGGCGGCTCGCACCCTACCCGTGGATCGGCCCGCTCGCGGGCACGCCGGCCCATGGGGTCTTCGAGAGCCTGTTCGCGCAGGCGGGCTTGCCGCTGCCCGCGGTGACGCTGCGTGCGCACAGCACGGCGGTGCTGCGCTCGGTGCTGCTGGCCGGCGACCATGTGGCGTTGGTGTCACCGCTGCAGGTGCAGGCCGACGTGCAGGCCGGGCTGCTCGTGCATGCCTCGGCGCCGCTGGCCGGGTCCGAGCGCGCGATTGGCATCACGCAACGGCGTGGCGCGCTGGCATCGTCGGCGTGTTCCCACGTGCTGTCGGTGCTGCGCTGCGTCGCCGCTGACGCACTTGCGGCCCTCCCTCGATAAGCCAAACGCAACACTGGAAGGGCAGGTCGCACTGGTCGTGAGCGGCTGACGCCGCGATGCTCGTGGGCAACTTATTCGAAGCCCACCGATGCCTCTCCAGAACGATCCGACACGTCGCACCCTCGTCACCGCATTCTTCTTTTCGCCGCTCACCGCGCTCGCGCAAGGCGCCAAGCCGCTGCGGATCATCGTGCCGTTCACACCTGGCGGCAGCACCGACATCCTGGCCCGTGTCCTGGGGCCGAAGCTCACCCAGTCGCTGGGCCAGACTGTCTTCATCGACAACAAGCCAGGCGCCGGTGGCTCGCTCGGGGCGGCCGAGGCTGCCAAGGCCGAGCCGGACGGCAACACGCTGCTGATGGGCCACATCGGCACGCTGGCCGTGAACCCGTCGCTCTACCCGAAGCTGGCCTACGACCCGGTGAAGAGCTTTGCGCCGGTGGCTTACGTGGCGCGCGTGCCCAACGTGCTGGTCGTCAACGCGGCGTCGCCGTTCCGTTCGCTGAAAGACCTGGTCGACGCGGCACGCGCCAAGCCGGGCCAGTTGACCTATTCGTCCGGCGGCAACGGCAGCGCAGCGCACATCACTTTCGAAGCGCTCAAGCTGAAGGCCAGGATCTTCGTGTCGCACATCCCTTACCGCGGCACGGCACCGTCGGTCACTGACGTGATCGGCGGCCAGGTCGACTGCACCTTCACCGGCGCGCCGGCGGTGATCCCGCATGTGCGGAGCGGGCGGCTGCGGGCGCTCTCCGTGTCGAGCTCGAAGCGGCTGGCCGCGCTGCCAGACGTGCCGACCACGGCAGAGAGCGGCTACCCCGGCTTCGAAGCCGACCAGTGGTACGGCCTCGTCGCACCGGCCGGTACGCCGGCGGCCGTGGTGGCGCGGCTGAATGCCGAAGTCAACAAGGCGCTCATGCTGGCCGACGTGGCGCAGCAGCTCTCGGTCGAAGGCGCATCGCCGATGCCGACCACGCCGCAGGCTTTTGGCGATCTCATCAAGCGCGAGATTCCGCGGTGGGCCGAAGTGGTGAAAGCCGGCAACGTCAAAGCGGACTGAACTCATGCGCACTTTGATTCGCTGGGTGCTTGTCGGCGCCATCGTGGTGACGCTGGTGGCCTGTGCGGCTCCAGGCTCGACTGTTGTGAGTGCGGAGCTCACAGCCGCCGTCGCTCGCACCGAGCTCGTCTGGCTCGGCCAATCCGCTTTCAAGATCACGACGCCGGGCGGCAAGGTGATCGTCACCGACCCGTGGCTGCGCACCAACCCGCTGACGCCCGCCAATTACAAGCAGCTCGATGCCTTCGGCCGCATCGACGTGCTGCTCGTCAGCCATGGGCACTTCGACCACATCGCCGATGCTCCCGCGCTGGCGCAGCAGTACAACGTGCCGATCCGTGCGCCGGGTGACCTGAACCAGACGCTCACCACGCTCGACGTGCTGCCAGCCAACCTGCTGCCACGCATGAACAAGGGCGGCACGATCGAGCCGGTGCCGGGCATCAAGGTCACCGCGGCGCACGCCGAGCATTCGTCGGTTTACGTGTGGCGCAACCCGGCGTCGGACAAGGACGAGACGCACCCGGGCGGCGAACCCGTGGGCTGGCTCATCGAGCTGGAGAACGGCTTTCGCATCTACCACGCGGGCGACACCGCAGCCTTCGGCGACATGCGGCTGATCGGCGAGCGCTTCAAACCCGATCTCGCGCTGGTGCCCATCGGCGGCAACTTCACGATGGACCCGGCCGAGGCGGCCTGGGCCGTCAAGGAACTGCTTCGGCCCAGGGCAGTGATCCCGATGCACTACGGCGCCAACCCGCTCGCACGCGGCACGGCGCAGCAGTTCGTCGACGCGATGGGGCCGAGCCAGATCCGCGTGATCGTTGCCGTGCCGGGGCAGCCGATTTCCTTCTAACGCTTCACCACACTCAAAAACAACGAGGAGACCCAATGCAACGTCTGAACAACCTGGCCCGCCTGACCGCGGCTTCTGCTGCGCTGGCCGCGCTGCCCGCGGAGGCGCAGAACGCCCCCACGGCCGCGACTTCGAACGTCACGATCTATGGCCTCTTCGACGCGGCGGTGCGGCGCGCCAACAACGTGGTGGCGGCGACCGATGATTCGGTCACCACGATGGAGGATGGCCTCATCACAGGGTCCCGCCTCGGCTTTCGCGGCACCGAGGACCTGGGCGGTGGCTGGCGAGCAGCTTTCACGATGGAGTCGGGCTTCGATCCGAGCAATGGCAACTCGTTGCAGGGCACGACCACGGCCGACTACGGTCAGGAGGCCGCCTCGCCTCGCTTCTGGGGCCGCGAGATCAACGTGGCGCTGCGCAACAGCTGGGGCGGCATCACGCTGGGGCGCCAGTACACGACGGCGCACCAGATCGCCGCGCGCTTCCAGCCACTCGGCAACCCCAACAGCACCGCGCTCTCGCTGTTCAGCAGCCACCACGTTGCGCGCCAGGACAACGTGGTGCGGCTGGACACCAAGCTGGGCGATGTCGAGATCCAGGCTTCGCGCACGGTGGGTGAACAGGCCGTGTCGAGCGCGAACGCGTCATGGGCCGTGGGCGCCACCTACGTGAAAGGCGACCTGGCGCTCAGCGGCTATGTGCAGCAGATGGAAAACCGCGCGGGCACCGAGAAGCGGAAGATCGTCGGCGCAGGCGGCAACTACCGGTTCAACCCCACGTTCGCACTCTTCGGCGGCCACATGCAGCGCCGCTCCGAGGTGAGCCCGCAGGAGAACAAGGTATGGGCACTGGGCGCGAACGTCGAGGTGACCGATTCGGCCACGCTGAGCGTCGAATACTTCGACGACCGGCAGACGGGCAGCGCGGCGCTCGAAGGCTCGCGCAAGGTCGCCTGGGTCACTGCGAACTACCGGTTCTCGCGCCGCACCGACGTCTACGCGATGCTCGATCGCAACCGCGTCGTCGACGGCTACGCCAAGCCGGCCTTCATGGGCACGCTTGGCAGCCAGACGGCGTTGAGCGTGGGGCTGCGGCATCGGTTCTGACCGGCCGCATCAGTCCGAGCGGCTACCCCCAGCGCTCAGCTCCGCCCAGTCCAGCTCCTGCACGAGCACGCGGTAGGCGTCGTCACCGATCACCTCGTCGCGCCGCAGCTCGAACGCCCGCTGCCGCGCGACGCCAATGGCGCGGCGCCTGAGCGGGCCGCCGGGCACCTCGTTGACCGGCGCATCTTGGGCGTGCTGGGTGTTCAGCTCGACCACGGCGCCGTATTCCTTGCGCAGCAGCTTGCCCGAGAGGGTGTCGTCGTCCTTGATCGCATCGAGCAGCGCCTGATAGGCATGTGTGCGGCCAAGCCGGATCTCGCGGCCGACGGGATCGTCGTCGGTCAGGCCCAAGCGCTCGATCAGCGGCTTCATCGTCAGGCCCTGCAGCACCAGCGTGCCCAGCACGACCGCGAAGGCGCACAGCAGGATCAGATCGCGGTACGGGAAGGGCGCGCCGTTCGGCAATGTCTCCGGGATCGCAAAGGCGGCCGCCAGGGTGACGATGCCGCGCATGCCCGCCCACGAGAGCACGACGGCGTTGCCGACGGTGGGTGGCCGGCCTGTGCCACGGCCGTCGCGCTGAATGCGCCAGCGCTTCACGGCGTGGTAACTCATCACCCAGACGAAGCGCGCCGCGATGGTGACCGCGAGGACGACCGCTGCGGTGACGACGGCCTCGGTGCGCGCGCCGCTGCCATCGAGCCGTTCCCAGATCGGCCGCAGCTGCAGGCCGATCAGCACGAACGCGAATGCGTTCAGCACGAAGACGACGGTCTCCCACACGGCGAAGATGGGCACGCGCATGTGGGCCGGCATCTGTGTGCCGCGCCGTGCGATCGTCATGGCGTAGGCGACGAGCGTCAGGATGCCCGACAAGCCAATGGCCTCGGCTGCGATCCACACGCCGAAGGTGGTCGCGAACTGCACGATCAGCGAGGTCGGCACGTCGCGCAGGCCGGTGGTCAGGGGCCGCAACAGGTACGCGCAAGCCACACCTGCGGCGAGGCTGCCGAAGACGGTGAGCAGGAACACCGGCGCGAAGCTGTTGAAGCCGAGTTGCCCGGCCATCATCGTCATGATCGCGAGCCGGTAGACGAGCAGGGCGCTCGCGTCGTTCAGCAGGCTTTCGCCTTCGATGATCTTCAGCAGCCGATGCGGTAGCTTCACCTGCCGCATCACCGCGGTCGCCGCCGCGGCGTCGGGTGGCGCGACGATGGCGCCGAGCGCGATCGCCACGGGCCACGGCATCCCCGGCACGAGCCAGTGCACGGCAACCGCGACCGCCAGCACGGTGGTGCCCACCGCGGCGATCACGAGGCCGGTCACCGGCCGCCAGTTCGCCCGCAAGTCACGCAGCGAGGTGTCGTAGGCAGCGTCCAGCAGCACCGGCGCGACGAAGAGTGTCAGTGCGAGGTGCGGGTCGAGCGTCCAGTGCGGACTCGATGGCACGAACGCCAGCAGCGCGCCGCCGAGTGCGAGGAAGGTCGGGTACGGCGCACCCACCCGGCGCGCGAGCGCGGCGAGCAGCGCCGCGCCGAGCAGCAGCACGATGATCCATTCGAAGGTGGCCATGTCGTTCGTGTCCTCGTCCGGCCTTGCGGCCTCGATTGCAATTCCGATCTGCGCCAGACGCCCGGGCAACGAAAGAGAACTGTGGCGAGGCAGCGCAAGAAGATTGACAGACTTTTACATGACTGACGCGGCGCGGCTTTTCTTGTCGGAATGGCGGGCCGATTTCATCGGCTGATCGCCTGAAATCAACAAAAAACTGCCTGCTCCAGGCCCGTTTGAACCCGCACGCCACAGGCACGGAATCTGCACCCGGCTCTGCGCATGTCGGCGCGCTTGCGCCAGGAATTCAGGTTCACGCAAAGGGGGCGGGTTTGAGCCAGCAAGGAAGTCTTGTGGTCTTCGACAGGAACGCGGCAAGCATGGAGGCGCTCGTCCACGTGGTGGAAAGCCAGCCTCGGTTTGCGAAAGCGGTGGCGAGCTGGATGAACGCCGGCAACCTGCCATACATCGTGCTCGGCTCGACCGGTGAACCGGTGCCCGAGTTCTTCGCGCTGGCCGCACGTGATCTGGTCCATCTGCTCAACGACGTGCTCAGCAAGGCCGCCACGCTGCTCTCGGCAACGCCGGAATGCGAATCGGCAGCGAGCGCTGTCGACGAGCACCTGAACCTGCGCATCAATGCCGCGTGGTCGGGTGTTGTCGCATGTCGAGCGATGCCCGCCGCTCGCCCAGTACCACGGGCGGCGCAAGAGCGTGCCCGGGCCGCGGCTTACCACTAAGGCGCTTTGGCACCGAGGCGCTACGGCGCCGTGGGCCGCTTCAAGGCCAGGTACTCGTCCAGCGACATCTCGTGAAGCTGCCGCGGGTACTTTTCGATGGCCGCATACCAGTCGCGCAAACGGAAGTTCAGCTGCTCGGGCGCCGGGACCGAGCGCGACTTGACCGTCGATTCGATCGCGAGGAAGTAGCGCATCGCGTTTCTCTCTGCGACACCTTGCATGCCGCCAACGAGCACGGGCGCACTGGCGGCGCTACCCGCTTGAACTGAGAAGCCGACCTTGTCCTTGCCGGAGCCGGCTAGGTAGGCGTTGGTGGCCATGCGCGCTGCCCAGCCGTTGGCATAGGCATACGACAGGTGCACGAAGCTGCGTGCATCGTCCACCGGCATGGCCTCGAAATTCAGGTGGTAGTCGTGGGTGCCGAGCGGCCCTTGGTCCGCGCTCAGTTGAACTTGCAGGTAACGGCCCGCATCCGAGCGCGCGCTGTAGCGGAACTGAATCTCGAATGCATCACTCAGCGGTTGGTCGAATCGGCGCACGACCGCGGCGCGCACGGTGTGGTCACCTTCCTGGAACGTGCAGCGCTTGATGTTCGTTTGCAGCGACAAGATGTCGCACCAACTGCCCGCCGTGGCCAAGGTTTGGGCGACGCGCGCGAAGGGTTGGTCGAGGATGGCGTAGACCTCGCCTGACGGGTCTTCGGCAGACGCTTTCGACTCCACGAGCATCGGTCGACGGAAGGCGCTTTCGGCCAAGGCGTGTCGACGCTGCTCTAGCGCGGCGCGCAGGTCCGAACTGTTGTCGGCAGCAAGCGCCGGCACCTGGGCCGCAGCAAGCACCGCCCCGACGATGAAGCTGGCGGCCGTGACCAGCCCGCGCCGTCCCGGCGTTGTCATCGGTCGCGTCTGTCGATTTGACATGACGCAAGACTATCGGTCGGGCCATCGCCACTCCGTCAGTGCCGGTCGCAAGCGTGTGTCAGACAAGGGCGGGTAGGCCTGCGGGCCGAAAAATGGAATGCAAATTGCCGCTTCCCCGGGTACGGACCACCGACTGGTGTCGCACCATGAAGATTGCACAAGTCGCCCCGCTTTTCGAAAGTGTTCCGCCCCATGCCTACGGAGGGACCGAGCGCGTCGTCTCGTACCTCACCGAAGCGCTGACCGAACAGGGCCACGAGGTCACGCTCTTTGCGAGCGGCGATTCGGCCACTGCAGCCACCCTCGTGCCGATGGTGGAGCGCAGCCTTCGCCTCGACCCCCGGCGGCCCGACTGGGTCATGCGCCACGTGATGATGGTCGACAAGGTGTTCGAGCAGGCCGCAGCCTTTGACGTGATTCATTTCCACATCGACTTCCTGCACTACCCGCTCGCCCGGCGCAGCAAGACGCCCTGCGTCACCACGCTGCACGGGCGACTCGACATCCCGGACCTGCGGCCGCTCCATGCACAGTTCGGCACGCACCCGCTCGTGTCGATTTCAAATTACCAGCGCCGGCCGCTGTGGAACGCGAACTGGTGCGGAACGATTTACCACGGCCTGCCGAAGAGCTTGTATCGTTTTCATGAGCGGCCCCAAGACTACTTCGCGTTCATCGGCCGCGTGTCGCCGGAGAAAGGGGTGGACCGCGCGATCGACATCGCACTCGCCTGCGGAAAGCCCTTGCGCATCGCGGCCAAGGTCGACGCCGCCGATGAAGCGTATTTCAGGCGTGAGATCGAGCCCCGGCTCGCGCATCCGCTGATCGACTACATCGGCGAAATCGGCGACGACGAGAAGAGCGATTTCCTCGGCAACGCACGCGCGTTGCTGTTTCCCATCGACTGGCCGGAGCCCTTCGGCTTGGTCATGATCGAGGCCTTTGCCTGCGGAACGCCGGTGGTGGCCTTCGGTGCCGGGTCGGTGCGCGAAGTCATGCAGAACGGGGTCACCGGATACGTGGTGGATGACGTGGCAACGGCAATCGAAGCGGCGCGAGCCATCGAGCGCATCGATCGTCGCAGTTGCCGCCAGGTCTTTGAGAAACGCTTCACCGCCGAGCGCATGGCCCAGCGCTATGTGCAGGTGTACCAGGCCTTGCTCCGAGCGCCCGAAACCCCTGCCGGCAGTAGTACCGAAGATGCCCAGTTGCCCCTCTGATGGCGCAACATTGGCGCAAGCGCCTACCGGAGGAGCCAGCGTGAGCGACATCATCCAGATCGGAAACCAGTGGTATGTGGTGGCCGCCGCAGCGCGCGCCGATGAGAACCCGCACGTCGTCAAGAGCGATGACAGCTTCGCGCTGTTCGACCGCTTCGGCGACATCCGCGGCTGGGGTTCGGGCGAGCAGGGGCTGTACCACGAAGACACTCGCTTTCTGTCGCAGCTCGAGTTCTCGATCAACGGCGTGCGGCCGATGTTCCTCGGCGCGACGGTGAAGGAGCGCAACAACCTGTTGATCGTGGAGCTGATGAACCCCGACCTGACCGCGGGCGGGGCGCTCAGCGTGCTGAAGGGCGAGATCCACATCTTCCGCGCGAAGCTGCTGTGGGACGGTGCTTGCTACGAACACATCCGCCTGAGCCACCATGGGCTGGAGCCGGTGGACGTGGAAGTGGCGCTGCGCTTCGACGCAGACTTCCGCGACCTGTTCGAGATACGAGGCACGACGCGGGAAAGGGAGGGCCAGCGCATGGCCCCGGTGCGTCGCGCTGACGGATTCGAGTTCGGCTACCTCGGGCTCGATGGCCGCCGTCGTGCGAGCCGCATCAAGCTCGCGCCGGCGCCCACGTCGTGGGGTGAGCGGGAGGCGCACTACGCCTTGCACCTAGAGCCGCATCAGGATGTGCACCTGTACTGCACGGTCGAGTGCAATGTCGAGGAGCGAGCGCGCCCTCGCGCCGAGGGCTACGACGCTGCATTCCAGGCGAACACCAAGGTGCGGGCGCAAAACGAAAGCGTGAAGTGCCAGATCGAGAGCTCCAACCCGCTGGTGGACCGGTGGCTCGACCGATCGGCCTCTGACCTCGCGATGCTGACCACCGATCTGCCGACCGGGCCGTATCCGTATGCCGGCGTTCCCTGGTACTCGACCACCTTCGGGCGCGACGGCCTGATCACGGCGATGGAGTACCTGTGGATCGATCCGTCGCTTGCCCGTGGCGTGCTCTCGTTTCTGGCCGAGTCGCAGGCAACGTCGGAAGATTCGGAAAGCGATGCCGAACCCGGAAAAATCTTGCATGAGGCGCGCAAGTGCGAGATGGCGCGTACGCGTGAAGTGCCGTTCGAGCGCTACTACGGCACCATCGATGCCACACCGCTGTTCGTCGCACTGGCCGGCGCGTACTGGCGGCGCACCGCTGACCTCGCCTTCATCCGCAAGCTCTGGCCCAACATACTCGCCGCGCTGCGCTGGATCGACGAGAGCGGCGACCAGGACGGGGATGGCTTCGTCGAGTACGCGCGGCGCAGTTCGCGTGGCCTCATTCAGCAGGGTTGGAAAGACTCGCACGATTCGATCTTCCACGCCGATGGGCGCCTGGCCACCGCACCCATTGCGCTGTGCGAAGTGCAGGCCTATGTCTACCAGGCCAAGCAGTCCGCCGCCGAACTTGCCGCGGTGCTGGGCGAAGACGAGATGGCGGCCCGGCTCGAGATCGAGGCGATGAGGTTGCGAAAGAACTTCCAGCAGCAATTCTGGTGCGACGAGCTGGGCGCCTATGCGATCGCGCTCGATGGCAACAAGGAGCCGTGCCGCATCGCCTCATCGAATGCCGGGCATGCCTTGTGGAGCGGGCTGGCGTCGTCCGAGCATGCCGCACGCATGGCGCGCCGCTTTGGCGAGCCGGACTTCTTCTCGGGCTGGGGCGTGCGCACGGTGGCCAGCGGCCAGGCGCGCTACAACCCCATGTCGTATCACAACGGGTCGATCTGGCCGCACGACAACGCACTCATCGCCGCCGGCCTCGCGCGGTATGGCCACACCGACGCGGCGTTGCAAGTGATGGGTGGTTTGTTCGAAGCCACGCTTCACTTTGCGCAGCACCGCATGCCGGAACTCTTCTGCGGCTTCGGCCGGCGTGATGGCGAAGGCCCGACGTTGTACCCGGTGGCCTGTGCACCTCAGGCCTGGTCGGCGGCGGCGGTGTTTGCGATGCTGCAGGCCTGCCTCGGACTGGAGATCGACGCGCCCCGCGGCGTGCTGTCGTTCAGGGCGCCGCGCCTGCCTTCGTACATCGAATGGATCGAGATGCGCGATCTGCGCGTCGGCGAATCGAGCGTCGATCTGCTGCTGCAGCGCTACGAGCAAAGCGTCGGCGTGCAGGTCAGCCGCAAGCGCGGCCCGCTTGAAGTGCGCGTGGCGGTGTAGGGTCGTTCAGGTGCAGAGCAGGTCCGCTCCGCTTACGCGGTAGGCCGTTGCTCGAACGAGTCGAACGACCCTTCTCCGGGAAAGACCTCGACGGACGTGACGGCCGCCGTGGCGGGGCCCTTGCGCGCCCAGCTCATGAGCCGTTCGAGCGCCACGGACGACCCTGAAACCATCGCTTCGACGGACCCATCGCGACGGTTGCGCACCCACCCGCGAATGCCCAGCCGGCGCGCCTCCCCGACCATCGACCAGCGGTAGCCGACACCCTGGACAACACCCCGGATTTCGAGCCGCAAGACTGTGTTCTCCATGGTCATTCACTCGAAGTGCTCATTGCGCCAGCGTAACGGAAAGCCGGAGCGTGGTGGCGGAGGCGATGAACGTGTCCGTTTTCGGCCAGCGGCTTGTTGCCGCGTCGATACGATTTGGTGCTCACTCATCCAAGGAACACCGTGAGCCCGAAGGAAACGGTCATTGCGCTTTATGCCGCGTTTGCGTCCGGCGACCCGAAGCGGATATCCGATCTGCTGCATGAGGATGTCGTCTGGGTCGCACCACCCGGCAACGCCACGCAGGTGGCACTCGGCCTGGGACGGCCGGAAGACGCGGGGCCGCCGGATGGCTCGAACAACCTGGGGCACCGCGAGATCGTTCAGTTCATGGCGCACAACTTTGCGCGCTTCTTCTTGCGGCCGAGCAACGAGTTCCGCGCCATGGTGTCGGAAGGACCGATCGTGTTTGCAGAGCTCCGCATCTCTGCGGAGCTGCCGCATGGGCGTCGCTACGTGAACGACTACTGCTTTGCCTATGAAGTGCAGGACGGCAAAGTCCTGCACGTGCGCGAATACATGGACACGCGCGGCGGGTGGGCGCAGGTGTTCGGCGACGAAGAACCGAAGGTGCTGCTGGAGTTCGTTGAACGATAACCTTTCCCGTTTTTTCGGCAAACCGGCCCGATGCCAGCAAATCGCGAACGGCCCGGTTCGTAGACACGCTCCGTGCCCTCGCTCGGAACACCGTTTGCTCACGGGTTCTCCAAGACCAACAAGGAGAATTCGCGTGCATCTGCTCAAACACATCGCGCGGCTGGCAGCGGTTCCGGCGGCTGTCGTCGCGGTCAACGTCGGCGCTGCAGACCCCTTGCCGCCCGACACCACGTACCGGCCGCTGCCCACGCAGCCGTTCTCGGATGTGAAGCGCATGGACGAAGCGCAGAAGCCGAAGGTGATGCAGCGGCAGTCCGCGTTGCTGGGCCAGCGCTACGACCTGGCCAACCGGCCGGTGCCGGGCGTGATGATGTCGGGCGGCAGAAAGGCCGTGCAGGGCGGCGTTCGGGTGCGGCTGCGCGACGGCACCAGCTGGGACCGGCTGGCAGCGATGAGCCCGCAGGAGATCCGCGACCGGGGCCTTTTGCCCGACGGCTTCAAGCCGCTGCCGCACGTGAAGCAGGCGACGGGCGGGCAGGTCTTCCCGCAGAACCAGATCGACGAGATCAACCGGCTGGAGCAGCGCGACCTGCGGCGCTTCGATGTGGACCTGGACCTGCCCGACCACCTGACGCCGGAGTTCCCGCCGCCGATCTTTCTCACCACCCACACCGAACTGGGCGACGTGTCGCGTGGCCAGCTGCTGTCGATCCGCAATTTCTACGAGCTGATGACCGGTTTGATCACGCCGGTGCAGATGGAAGGCTTGCGCCTGCTGCTCACGCCGTTTCCGCAGGAAGAGTTCAATCAGACCGAAGACCGCAAGGTGGCAGCGCCGAGCCTGGGTGTTGCCTGCCTCGATTGCCACGCCAACTTCCACACCAATGCGGCCTTCCACCTCACGCCCGACGTGCGGCCGCAGGCGGCGCGCTTCCGGTTGGACACGACCAGCTTGCGCGGGTTGTTCAACCAGCAGATCCATGGCTCGAAGCGTTCACTGCGCTCGGTGGAAGACTTCACCCAGTTCGAGCAGCGCACCGCCTACTTCAACGGCGACCACGTGAGCGCCACGCGCAAGGGTGCGAACCTGCCGGACCGGACGAACCAGGTGGCGATGATGGCGCAGATGCAGAACATCATCGACTTCCCGCCTGCACCCAAGCTCGACTGGCGCGGCCGGCTGGATCCAGCCAAGGGAACACCGCAGGAGCTGGCCGGCGAGCGCGTCTTCTTCGGCAAGGGCCGCTGCTCCGAATGCCACGTGGCGCAGACCTCGTTCCTCGACAACAACATGCACGACCTGAAGCTCGAGCGCTTCTACCGCGTCGGCGAGACGGCGAACGACATGGTGGCCCTGCCGGACGGGCCGATCAAGACCTTCACGCTGCGCGGCATCAAGGACTCGCCGCCTTACCTGCATGACGGGCGCCTGCTGACCTTGGCCGACACCGTCGAGTTCTTCAATCTGGTGCTGGGCCTGAAGCTCACCGCGCAGGAGAAAGAAGCGCTCACGGCCTACCTGATGGTGCTCTGAGCGAAGGCGCTTTGAGAAATCGCCGTCGGCCCACTGCACGGACAACTTCTTCTTCGAAGGAATCTGCCATGCCCACCTCACGCTTCCACTCCGCGATGGCCGTTCTAGCACTCCTGCTGCCGTCGCTCGTCGCCGTGCCTGCCATGGGCCAGATCGGGAACCCGGGCGGCCTGGACCCGGCGACGACCGAGTCGGCGCCCGGCACGCCCGCGCCCGGGCAAGCCAATGCAGCCGACAAGCTGTTCGTCAAACTGGTGGGCATGGGCAATGCAGGCGAGGTCGACCTCGGCAAGCTGGCCGATGCCAACGGCAGCCACGCGGGGGTGAAGGCCTTTGCGCGGCGCATGGCTCAAGACCACAGCGCCACGGCCACCAAGTTGAGCGCGGCAGCGAAGCCGGCTGGCATCCCGGTGCCCACCGCGCCGGGCCCCGACCAGAAGGCCACGCGCGCGAGCCTGGAGGGCCTGCAAGGTGCGGCGTTCGATGCGGTCTACCTGCAGGCGCAGCTGATCGAGCACCAGAAGACCGTGCAACTGCTCGAGTGGGAAATCGGCTCCGGGCAAGAGGCTTCGCTTCAGCGGCTTGCGATGGAGACGCTGCCGGTGGTGCTCGACCACCTTGCGATGGTCCAGGCACTGATTGCCGAGACGAGAGGCACCGCGCCGCAGGGCCTCGCTGGGGCTCAGATGGCTGAACGGACGGCGCGGCCCTGAAACAACGGTTCGTTGGCGGGGGGCTTCAGACCGCGGTGCAACCGGCACGCGATCGCTTCGATGCGGCGTGCTCGCGAATGATTGCGATGGAAGCCTTCACCGCGAAGTGGAGCGCGTCTTCAGGGTCTTCCCACGCGTGCCCGCCCGACAGGTTCTCGTCGCGAAACACTTCGATCGGCTTTGGGACGCCGCGCACACGCGTCACAACAGCAGCCGCCCGGTAGCCGCCGGTGGGCACCTCCACTGCGTCGGCGTAGATCCGGTAGTCACCTTCATCGCGCTCATCGATGTAGATCATCTTGGGCCTCTCAGTAAGCACGGCTCAAGCCATGGTTGGACTGTCTACGTGAACGGGCCGCCTGCCAATACGCCAAATGGCTCATGACTTAAAGGGATAGACCCGTCAGCTTTGGTGGATCTGAGAAAGTTCGCGAACCGGCGTGCTGCACAGGCACCCACCGATCGAGCATCTGCAGCATGTCGGCGAGAAAAAAGGGTTTGAACAGGACGTCGTCCATCCCAGCCTTCAGGCATTCCTCACGTTCAGGGCCACACGAACTGGCCGTGAGGCCGACGATGGGCGTCGCCTGTCCTATGGCCTGCGCCTCTGCCATGCGGATCAGCGTCGTGGCCTCCACCCCGCTTCGAATGGGCAGGTGGTAGTCCATCAGGATGACGTCGAAATGACGGTCCATCGCGGCGTTCACTGCCTCGTCTCCGTCACGAGCGAGCGAGACCTCGCACCCGAAGTGGCGCAGCGCCGCGGTGGCGTAGATGGCGCTGGGTTCGTCGTCTTCCACGAGCAGCACATGGCCGCGTTTTGGCAAGGCGCCGGGGACATCTTCGAGTGAGTTCGACATGAGAGTCCTTTTCAATGCTTGACCGTTGTCCGCGAGGACAGTCAGTTCCTTGCGGACACCGGGTTGACCTTCACGGAAACAAGAAGCTGATAACCGGGACGGCGGCAGTCACGTCGATGGCCCGGGTGAGCAGGCTGCCAGCGGAATTGGCTTCCAGCGTGTACTTGCCCGCGACCGCGGCGTCTGCCGTGAAGACGGGCGCCACCCCTGCGGCGTAACTCGCCTTTACCGGTGCCTCGATCGGCAGCGCGAATCCAAAGGCGCCTGTTGTTCCGTCCACCGGTGCCCACGCGGTTTCGATGGTCGGCCCGCCGGTCAAGGTGGTGAGGGCGCGAACGGTCGCCGTGGGCGGCGTCACGGTGCCCAGCACAGGCAGCGTGATGGCCGCCGGCGGGTTGATGGGCAAGGCGGCTCCGTTGAGTGTGGTGAACGAGGTGGTCGTCACCGGCACGCCAGTCAGCACCGTGGGGACGTGGCCCGCTGAGGTGATGACGAGGTCGTAGGTACCGACGGGAACGGGGTAGAGAACGAAGCGACCGTCTGCGTCAGGCATCGTGGCCTTCACGATCACGCCTGCCGACTGCAGCGACACGCTGGTCGACGCGACAGCGATCGATGGCGTCACATAGCCGATGACGCGCAAGCCGGCATCCGAGAGCGCCGTGGTCGCCGAGATCACCGGCTTCAGGTTGTACTTGCCGGAGGCACCGCGCTTGACCACCGACTTGCAGGCGTCGAAGTCGAGCACCACGTCGGCGATCTTGTCAGCGGGCACGTCGGCGTCGAGGTTGATCTTGATGCCGGTTTGCGAGCCGCTGGGCGTGGTGAGCGCAGTCTCGACACCGCCGGTGGGAATCACCGAGTTGGCAAAGGGCGCAGCGCTGGTGTTCTCGGCGAGGACCAGGCGCAGCTGGGTGTACTTGCCGGCGGGCAGCAGGGTCTGCCCGAGTTCGACGAGCGCGCCGTTGGTGAGCGTCAGCAGGTCGAGCCTGCGCGGTGTGGCAAGCGTGATCTCGGACCAGCCGGCATCGCTGTCGACAGCGCTTGTGCTCTGGTGAACGCGAACCTTGGTGATGGTGACGTTGACCTCGTCATAGCCGCAGGCAGGCGCATCGGTGACCGATACGCGCATCGTTCCTTGTGGTGTAGCGCCCGAACCGCCGATGCCTCCACCGCAGGCGGCCAAGGTCAGCAGGCAGAGGAGAAACAGGCATGCCGTGACAAGCGCTGGCGTGGACTTGAAGAATCTCATGGGGTGTCTCCTTCTGCGATGAGAGGTGGGTCTGTTTCGAGGCGCTGCTGGAAGTAGTAAATGCCCATGCCGACGCAGGCGCGCGGCGTGGTGGTGTCGTCGGGTGTCTGGTCGAGGTCTCGCTCGGAGAGCCACTGGTCCAGCTTCACGAGCAAGGCTTGCGCATGCTCTGCACTGAACTTGCGAAACAGGGGCAGGGCCGAGACGGGGATGGCGTCGTACATGACCTTGCGCTGGAAGCGCGGGTCGGCGTGGCCGTGCTCGAGGTTGTGGTCGATGGTGTCGATCAGCGACGCGACATCGGAGCCCAGGATGGCGATCTTGTCGGGCGTGCTGCTGCTCGGCACATAGCCGGGCGTCAGCAGATCGAGTTGCCCGTCGAATCGACGGCCGACGGCACCGACGCGCATCAGTTCATCAAGCACGGCGCGCACGGGCATGTCGCCGCTGTAGCGTTTGACGAGCGCAGCGAACCCATGCTCGCCGTCGAGCGCCAGCGGGCGAGGGCCGTCGCTGTCGCGAAAGTCGGCATCGCGCAGCCAGCCTGTCAGCACGCGCGTTGCGCGGTTGTAGCGGTCAGAGACCTCTTCAGCTTCGGCGTCGCGTTGGATGAGCAGGCTCTGAACTTCCTTGCGGGTGAGGCCTGAGAGCACTGCCGCCCGGGAGATGCTGGGTTTCTTGCCTGGGAGCGAGAACTCGCGAAGTGCCACGTCCACATAGGCGCGCTTTGCGATCTCTTCGAAGGAGCGGAACGACATCGAATGCCGGATCAGCACCCGAAACAGCGGACGCAGCAACTTCTCGATTGCTCGCTGCAAGCCACGCTGAAGACGGAGGTCGAAATCCATATTGGGAAATTTATCCCAATTCAATCCCCTGCTCAACGAGCCCGCGGTCAGTATTTGTCACCGCCGCCTGTAGGCGAATGCGCCTATGGCTTGCATGGCCTGGCGGGCTGTTCCGTCCGCACCCTTTTGGGGTGTTCGAGAGGTGGCAGGGGTGCCGAGGCGCGCAATCTGGGCGATTCAACCGTATTCGGCTTGACAGCCGATCCGTAACGTCCCCGTCA
This sequence comes from Rhizobacter sp. P2_G4, assembly GCF_056403575.1. Taxonomy (NCBI): domain Bacteria; kingdom Pseudomonadati; phylum Pseudomonadota; class Betaproteobacteria; order Burkholderiales; family Sphaerotilaceae; genus Rhizobacter; species Rhizobacter sp. P2_G4. The sequence continues at coordinate 638,768 of NZ_JBFUFG010000003.1, forward strand.
CCGCACACCCTGGAGCTCGTGATGCCTCGCTACCTCGTTGAACGCAGCTTTCCCGAAAGGCTCGGCTTGGACCATGGCGGCCACGCCGGGTGCGCCGCACTCATCGATGCCGATGCGCAGAGAGGAGTGACCTGGCTGCACTCGTATGTCACGCCGGATCGCCACCACGCGTACTGCATCTACGACGGGCCGTCGCCGGAAGCGATACGGGTGTCCGCCGGCGCCCAAGGGCTGCCGGTGGACCGCATCACCGAAGTGCAAATGCTCGATCCGTACTTCCTTCAATGAATCACGCAAAAGGAGTCTTCATGAACACTCTGAACTTGCCCCGTTTGCTGAAGCAGACGCTTCCCGTGGCCATCGCTGCCGGTGCGCTCGGCGCTCCCCCAGCGCACGCCGATGCAGTCACCGATTGGAATATGCGGTCCTGCGAGATCGTCGTCGCCTCGGGGCTCATCACGCAGCCGGCCAGCCGAGTGATGGCGATCGCGCACACGGCCGCGTTCCATGCGGCCAACGCGATCGCCAGGCGCTACCCGTCCGAGCGCGGGCCGCGGCTCGAAGCGGCAGACGGTGCCTCCGTCGAAGCGGCCATCGCGGCAGCGCACCGCACCACGCTCGTCCGCCTGCTGCCCGCCCAGCAGCCTGCCATCGACGAGGCGTATCGCACGGCGTTGAACATCGTCGCCGACGGCCCTGCGAAGGAGGCCGGCATCGCGGTGGGCGAGCGTGCCGCGCTCGCCCAGTTGAGCGCTCGCGCCAATGACGGCGCAACCGCGCCCGAGGCCTACCGGCCGTACACGACTCCGGGCCGCTACGTGCCCGCGGTGCTGCCCGCCGTGCCGCAGTGGCCGCAGCGCAGGCCGTGGCTGTTGAACAGCGCAGCGCAATTCAGGCCCGGTCCCCCGCCTGCACTGGACAGCGAGCGCTGGGCTCGCGACTACAACGAGATCAAGGCAGTGGGGAGCCGGCATAGCACCGTGCGCACTGCCGAGCAGACCGACATTGCGCGCTTCTGGGAGACCACCGCCCCACCCATCTACCACGGCGTGGTGCGCAGCGTGGCAGAGATGCCAGGGCGCGACATCGTGCGCAACGCCCGCCTGTTCGCGGCCGTAACGCAGGGCATCGACGACGCGATGATCGCCGTCTTCGATGCCAAGTACCACCACGGGTTCTGGCGGCCGATCACGGCCATCCGCAATGGCGACATCGATGGCAATGACTCGACCCAGGCCGATGCGTCGTGGCTGCCGCTCATCACCACGCCGGCGCACCCGGAGTACCCGTGCGCTCATTGCATTCAGGCGGGCGTCGTCGGTGCCATCCTGCAGGCGGAGCTTGGCAGCGGGCCTCAGCCGGTGCTGAGCACGGCGAGCGCGTCTGCCAGCGGTGCCGTGAGGCGCTGGTCGAGCGTGGCGGCCTTCGTGCAGGAAGTGGGCAACGCGCGGGTCTACGACGGCGTTCATTTCCGCTTCTCCACCGAAGTCGGAACCGACATGGGACAGCGTATCGGCGGCCTCGTCGTCCAGCGGTTCGCAGGCGAGTGAGGCAGCCGTGACGTTAGCCTCCACCACCTGTGTTCATCCCTGGCAGCGCGGCGATGGCTACGAGCGCTACATGGGGCGCTGGAGCCGGCAGCTCGCCCCTCCGTTCCTGCGCTGGCTCGCGGCCGAGCCGGCGCGCCGCTGGCTCGACGTGGGCTGCGGTACTGGCGCGCTGAGCGCTGCTGTTCTCAACGAATGCGCGCCACGGTCCGTCACAGGTGTGGACCCATCGGAAGGCTTTCTGCACATTGCGCGAAGCAGCCTGGGTATGCGCATGGCATGTCATCGCGCTTCCGCCGACGACCTGCCGTTGCCCGACAGCTCTGTCGACGTGGTCGTGTCGGGCCTGGTGTTGAACTTCGTGCCCGACGTGTCGGCCGCCCTGGGCGAGATGGTCCGTGTCACCGTGGATGGCGGTCTGGTGGGTGCCTGTGTGTGGGACTACGCCGGCAAGATGGACCTGATCCGCTTTTACTGGGATGCCGCCGCGCAGCTCGGTACCACCGCACCAGGCCAACACCAGGGCGAGCGTTTTCCGTTGTGCAACCCCGCAGCGCTGTTGGGCGCCTTCACGGGTGCGGGCCTGCACTGCGTGGAAGTGTCAGCCATTGAATTGCCGATGTGCTTTGCGGACTTCGACGACTACTGGCAACCGTTTCTCGCCGGCCAGGGCCAGGCGCCGGCGCATGCGATGAGCCTCGACGCGCCTGCCCGCGACCGCCTTCGGGAGCTGCTTCGCGACCGATTGCCCGCACAGCGTGACGGCACGATTCAACTCGCCGCGCGGGCCTGGATGGTGCGCGGCACGATCGTGAAATGACACGCCGCGGCTGCTAGCATTTGTCGCAGGCAGTGTGCTGTCCGGCGTCGGTCGCGGATCGATGCAGGCGCACGCGGGAGTGGGCGATGGGTGTGCTCGAGCAAGAGGCGTTGCTGGCGCAACTGCGTGCGCATTGGGCGGCTGCATGCGCTGGGCCCGGGCGTCTCGTGTTCGTCGAAGGCGAGGCTGGCATCGGCAAGACCACGTTGCTCCGATCATTTGCACAGTCGGTGCAAGGCCAGGCACCCGTTCATTGGGGTGCATGCGAAGCGATGCTAACCCCGCGCCCACTGGCGCCGCTCGACGACATTGCCCTGCAGTCGGATGGCTGTGACCTGCCGTTGCGATCGGGCCCTGTGCGCGATCGGCATCAGCTCTTCGTCGCCTTCGTCGACCTCCTGGCGAAGCAGCCGTCGCTCGCGGTGCTCGAAGACCTGCACTGGGCCGACGATGCCACCCTCGACCTGCTGCGTCATGCGGGGCGGCGCGTCGCGCGCACGCGATCGTTGCTGCTGGTGAGCTACCGCAGCGATGAGCTCGTGCCGGCCCATCCACTGCGCGCCGTGCTTGGTGATCTCGCCACCCTCGGCGTACCTCGGCTCGCGCCGCAGCCGCTGTCGGTCGACGCCGTGCGCACGCTGTGCGGCGGCCACCTTGTCGACGCGGCCGAGCTGCATCGCAAGACAGGAGGCAACGCGTTCTTCGTGACCGAGGTCCTGGCGGCCGGTGCGCAGGGCGTTCCCTCGACCGTTCAAGACGCTGTGCTGGCGCGGGCAGGGCGCTTGTCGCCTTCGGCCCGCGCGGTGCTCGACGCTGCCGCGGTGGCCGGACCGCGCATCGAACCCTGGCTGTTGCAGGAGCTGACGGCGGCCGAAAGCGCCTCCATCGATGAATGCCTCGCCACCGGCGTGCTGCGGCCAGATGACAGCTCGTTCTCGTTCCGACACGAGCTGGCGCGGCAGGCAGTGTTGACTGCGATGACGCCGACGCATGCGCAGAGCCTGCACCGCTTCACTTTGCAGGCGCTGCTGTCGCACCGGGCGCCGGGCACCGACGCAGCGCGCCTGGCGCACCACGCCGATGGTGCAGGCGATGCGAAGGCCGTTCTCCATTGGGCCGCGGCCGCGGCCCGGGAAGCGGCAGCGCAGGGAGCGCACCGCCAAGCGGCCGGGCACCTGAGCCGCGCGCTCAAGTACGCCACCTTGCCGGCTGAGCGCGCGGCCTTGCTCGATGACTATGCCGTCGAGGTGCAGATGGGCGGGGGCCTCGATGAAGCGATCGCCGCGCGGCGCGAAGCGGCAAGGCGTTGGCGGGAGCTGGGAAAGCGTGGCAGTGCGGCGGTATCTCTCGCCCGGCTCGCGCTGCTGCTGGTGCTGGCTGGCCGCAACGCCGAAGGAGAGGCCGCGCAACGCGACGCCGACGATCTGGTCGCAGCACAACCCGGCACGCCCGAGGCATTGGCGGTGCAAAACTGCGCAGCCGGGTTGCGCATGCTCGATCGAGACTGCGAGGAGGCCATCGCCCTGGCCATGCCTGGGCTCGCGCAGGCGGAGCGTGTGGCAGACGAGCCGTCTATCGTGAAGAGCCTCGTCACCATCGGCACGGCGTTGCTGTGCTCTGACCGTGTCGACGAAGGCCGCCGTCACCTCGAGCGAGGCCTCGCACTCGCCGAACGGATGCACAGCCATGTGCTGATGGGCCAGGTGCTCGCCAACCTGGGTTCCAGCTTGGGCGAAGTGCTGCAACTCGATCCGGCGGCACGCTATCTCCAGCGCGGAATGGTTTTTTGCGCTGAACGCGACCTCGATGCACCGCGCCTGTACCAGACGGCATGGCTGGCGCTCGTGCGGGTGATGCAGGGGCGGTGGGATGAAGCCAGCGTCGCTGCACAAGAAGTCATCGACGACCGGCGCGCCACCATCATCGCCCGCATCATGGCGCTGATCGCGCTCGGCCGGGTGCGCGCGCGGCGAGGTGAACCCGACGTTTGGCTGGCGCTTGATGAAGCCCGCGATCGGGCCGCCGGCGCCGCTACATTGCAGCGCACTGCGCCGATGCATGCTGCGCGCGCCGAGGCCGCCTGGCTGGAAGGGCGCCACGACGAAGCCGTGCGCGAGGCGAGGGCCGGTCTGCCGCTTGCGCTCGCCAAGCGGCACGCGGGTTTCACTGCCGAGCTGGTGTTTTGGAGCCGCTGCGGCGGTGATGAGGTGCCGTTGCCTGCGTTCTGCGAGCAGCACCCGTATGCGCTCGAAGCGCAGGGCCGCTGGCAGGAAGCAGCAGCAGCTTGGCGGGCGTTGGGTTGCCCGTTCGAGACGGCCCGGGCGATGAGCCTGGGTGACGAGGCGGCGCAACGCGAAGCGCTTGCGACCTTCGAAGCCCTCGGTGCGGGGCCGATGGTCGAGCGCGTGCGCCGTCAGCTGCGAGCGGCGGGTGTGCGCGCGCTGCCGCGCGGGCCGCGTTCGTCGACGCGGCAACACCCGTCAGGGCTCACGAGCAAGGAGGTCGCGGTGCTGAGCTTGCTCGCCTCAGGTTTGCGCAACAAGGAGATCGCCGAACGCCTGAGCCGCTCGGCACGCACTGTCGATCACCACCTGGAATCGATCTTCACGAAGCTCGGCGTGACGACTCGCGCCGAAGCGGTCAGTGCCGCTTACCGCATCGGCTTGGTCGATGTCTGCTCAGCTCAGCCGCGTATGGAGTGATCTGGCTCTGTCTTCGCTCACGAAGACAGCGGCCGCAGGTTTGGCCCCTGAAGTGCGGCCGGTGATGTCAGTTGCCCTTGATCGAGGCAGTGACGATGGGCTGGGCGACGGGCGTCGTCCAGGCGGTGGCTGCCGGCGGCTGGACGATGAAGGTGTTCGGATCGATGTGGCCGGTCTGTGCCGCGCGGTGCATCACGACGCCCGGGTGATCGAAGTTCGCGTGACCGGCGTGACCGGCATAGCCACCGGCGGGGTGGCCGGGGATGAAGGTGGAAGCTTCGATGGCAGGCAGCGAGCGGGCCACGAAGACGGCCGGGTGTTGGCCAACATCACCGGCAAAGCACACCTGTGCGGCAGCGCTCAGGGTGGCGAAGAGGAAAACGGTTTGCACAAGCTTGTTCATGGGGTCCCTTGATTCGATAGAGTTGTTGCGGCGCAGCACGATTATAAGGGATAACCCTAATTTTGCCGCTACCCTCAATCGGGGGACCTCTTCGGGAAGAAGCCAGGCGCCTACATGCTCGGGCGCTGGCCCGGTGGTGCGTAGTTGGCCGGCACGTTGCCGGTGAGCGAATCCAGGAACGAAGCGATGCTGTTGATTTCGGCTTCTTCGAGTGTTCGCCCGAGCTGCACCTTTGCCATGACGCGAATCGCGCGATCGAGGTTCGCGACCGAGCCATCGTGGAAATACGGCGCGGTCTTGGCCACGTTGCGCAGCATCGGCACCCGGAACACGAAGCGGTCTTCCTCTTTCTTCGTGACGGCGAAGCGGCCAGCGTCCGGCTTGTCGGAGCCGGTTTCGAGCCAGTAGTCTTTCACCAGCCCGAACTTCTGCATCATCGCGCCGCCGACATTGACACCGTTGTGGCAGCCCGCGCAGCCGACGGAGACGAAGGTCTTCAAGCCGGCTTTTTGCGCATCGGTGAGGGCCTTGTCGTCGCCGTCGAGGAAGCGGTCGAACGGTGCGGGCGTGGTGAGCGTTGTCTGGTAGGCGGCCAGCGCGCGTGCGTAATTGGCCGGCGTGAGCGGCTCGGCGTCTTGCGGAAAGGCGGCACGGAAGCTGGTCAGGTAATCGAGTTCTGCCAGCTTGGCGATGCCGATGTCTTTGGAGCCGAAGCCCATGGAGCCGGTCATTGAGCTTTCAGCCTGGTCAGCGCCATTCTTGCGGTCGCCGAGCCAGCGCAGTGTCGGCTGACTCATGGCGTTGAAGACGGTGGGCGAGTGCCGTGAGGTGAGCGCGCCGCGCGCATCCGGCGAGAACCGCCGGCGGTCGGCACCCCAGTCGCTGGCGGGGTGGCAGCTTGCACACGCGGTCTTGCCGTCGGAGGAAAGACGTGTGTCCCAGAAGAGCGCTCGCCCGAGCTCGGCTTGCGGAGACGATGCATCGGTACTGGCCTTGACCTGGCCGAAGAGCGAGGAGGCTTGCTGACGCAACGCCTCGTCTGTGTCGGCAGCGGCGAATGCGCCAACTCCGAGCGCGGCCATCGACGCAACGAGTACGTTTCTCATGTGTGCCCTTCCAGCAAGGTCGGCGAATCGACGCTTCATGAGGTGCCGCAGTGCCAACAACCGCGAGAAGCATGGGCCGAGTTCTGGCGAGTGGACCACTGCCGACACCGGAAGGGAATCCCTAGTTGCGCGGGTGGCCGCGCTGCGGCGCTCGATGCTTTGGAACCCCTTGCTGCAAGAACTGCTGCGAGCACCCTGCGCTCAGGGCAGCGCGTCTCCGGACTCCGCGGCGAAAACGCGCTGCGTGATGTCGGCGTTCTCAAGGTGGACGAGGTCTTTGTTGAGCTCGTCCGTCACGGTGGCGCTGACCTGGGCGTCGAGTTCCTTGCGCAGGTGGCCGAGAAAGCGCGGCGCCGCAACGATGCGCAGCTCGTCGAAGCGCCGCCGCCGCAGCGCTTCGGCCAGGTGCAACGCCACGCGCCGTGCGAACGACTGCGCTTCCAGGTGCTGCTGGTCCTCGCCGGCCGACGAGGTGACGTTGGCCGAGCTGCGCGTGCGGTGTGGGGTGTTCGGCCGCGCGCTGTGCGTGGCCGAGCCGGCGCGGCGGCCGTATGCGTCGTCGCGAATCTCGCCTTCCTTGGCGTGCGCCGCCGGGTCCGTCAGCTCCTCGACGCTTTCGAGTTCGTCGCCCACCTCGGGCCGCTGCAGGATCCGCGCGATCGCTTCATCGGCCACCAGCACCCAGATCTTCTTGCCGTCCGTTCTCGGCGGCACGCCGCGGTCGGCCCAGCGGCCGTCATCCGCCTGGCCGTTGATGTGGCTGGCTCTGCTTGCCTCCATCAATGCGGACTCGGTTGCCGCGTTGGTGTTCCTGCCGCCGGCTTCGACACTGGCACCGTCGCCTGGATCCGGCTGCGCCGGTTCCGAGACCTCCTGCAGCACGATGCCCGCGCCGTCGCCGTCGGCCTTCACCGCCACGTCACCCAGCGACAGCATGCCGACCAGATGCTCTTCATGGTCCAGCACTGGCACGCGCCGGATGCGTGCGTCGCGCATCTGCTCGAGCACCTCGTCGACCGACTGATCCTCGAAGCAACAGCGCAAGTCGCGGCTCATCACGGTTTCGAGCGGAGTCTGCTCGGCAGGCTGGCCGAGTGCGATGCCGCGCACGACGAGATCTCGGTCGGTGACCAAGCCGACCAGGCGCTCGCCCTCGCACACCGGCACCACGCCGACGTCGAGCTGCTGCATGGCCTGCGCGGCGACCACGAGGGAATCCTGCGGCGACAAGCTGCGCACGCCGCGGGTCATCACTTCAGAGACTTGTGTCATGGCTTGTCCGTTTGCTGTGTGGATGTGCAAACGAGGCAAGCGACATACCTCTGCCTCACGCTCTCGCGCGCGCTGAACCGAAAAAAGGAATGCAGGTTGCCGCAGTCCTGAAGGCGGAACTTCATCGGCCCGCTGTCGACACCACGCAGCTTCTCAATCCATCGCGAGGCTCTCATGGCCGCTACGACGCACTTCGGCTTTGCCCGCCGCCATCCGGTGTGGACAGGGCTCGCTCTCACGCTGCTCGTGCTGGTGGTGGCACTGGCGCTGCTGCTGTCCAACTTGCAATGGCTGCGCGGGCCGTTGCAACGCGTGGCGTCCTCGCAGCTGCACCGTGAAGTTCGTGTCGGCCACATCGATCTGCGCTGGGGTGGCCAACCGACGCTGCGTCTGGACGACGTGTCCCTGGGCAATTTGCCCGACGGCAGCGATGCCCAGATGGCGCGTGCGAAGGCAGTCGAGGTTCGACTCTCGCTGCGCGACCTGCTGCAAGGCCGCGTGTTCATGCCGCGGGTCGCAGTGACCGACGCAGACGTGCTGCTCGAACGCCTGAAGGACGGGCGCAGGAACTGGCAGCTCACAGACGACACCGATGCCGAGCCCGAGCAGTCACCGAGCCGGGTGCGGCTGGGTGGCGTCTCACTCGACCGCGGGCGCGTGCGTTACCTGGACCACCAGACGCCGATGGACGTGACCATCACCGCCCGCCCGCTCGACCGGCAGACCGATGCACTCGCCGAACGCAGCGATGCGCCGCCGCTGAACGACCGCTACGCCATGCGCTTCGAAATCGTCGGGCATTACCGTAGCAACACTTTTTCCGGCCGTGCAGAGAGCGGCGGCGTGCTGAGCCTGCAGGACACCGGCCAACCGTTCCCGCTGCGTGGCGAGGTGATCGCCGGCGAGACGCGGGTGCAGATGGATGGCGGCATCGCCGATGCGGCGCAGCTGTCGGGTGTCGACATGCGTTTGCGCATCTCCGGGCCGACGCTGGCGAACCTGTACCCCTTCCTGTTGCTGCCGCTGCCCGCTTCGCCACCGTACGCGCTGCAGGGCCGGCTGCGTCGGGATGGCGGCCGCTTTGCGCTGGAAGAACTCGGCGGGCGCATCGGCTCGACCGACCTGACCGGCCAAGGCAGCTACGTGGTGCGTGAACCTCGGCCGCTGTTGACCGTGCAGTTGCGCAGTGATCTGCTCGACATCACCGACCTCGGGCCGATCATCGGCGTCGAAACCAAGAGCCGCAGCGCAAAGCCTGCGAGCCAGGGCGAGGTGGCTAACCGTGAGGAAGCGCGAGCCAGCGACAAGCGCACCCGCGGCGACCGGGTGCTGCCGGCCGGCCGCTTCGACCCCGAGCGCCTGCGCGTGATCGATGCCGACGTGACGCTGCAAGCGCAGCGTGTGAAAGGCGTTGCGGGGTTCCCGCTGCAAGACTTCGCGGCGACCTTGCGGCTGCACGACGCGGTGCTGCAGCTCGACCCGCTGAACCTTGGTGTGGCCGGCGGCACGATGGTGTCGCGCGCGACGCTCGATGCTCGCAAGGGCGACACGCTGCACTCGCAGCTGCACACCGAGCTGCGGCGCCTGCGCATCGACCGCCTCGTACCCGACGGCCTGCCGCTCGCTGAAGGAGCCGGGCTCGTGGACCTCACGGGTTCGCTGGCCGGCAGCGGCAACTCGATCGCGGATGCGGCGGCCAAGGCCGATGGCCGCATTGTGATGACGATGGGGCAGGGCCGCATCTCCAATCTGGTGGACGCGGCCAGCGGACTCAATCTCGGCCGCGTGCTTCGCTTGCTGGCGACGGGCGACCGAGAGATCGCGCTCAACTGCGGCGCCACGGTGTTCGACGTGAAGCAGGGCCAAGGCAAGTCGTCTCTGTTCGTGGTGGACACGGCGCAGACGCAAGTGCTTGGTGCCGGCGCCTTCGATCTGGAGCAGGAGCGCTTCGCGTTGCGCGTCGAGCCCAAGCCGAAGGTCAAGGGGTTGCTGTCGCTGCGTACGCCCATCAATCTGGAAGGTAGCTTCTCCGACGTCCATGTCTCGCCGGACAAGAAGCCTCTGCTCGCGCGCGCCGGTGGCGCGCTTGCGCTGGCGGCTGTGTCGCCGCTCGCGGCGCTGATCCCGCTGATCGAAACAGGCCCCGGCGAAGACACGCCTTGCAACCGTGTGCTGCGCATGGCGCAGAACGGGGGCGCGCCGGAGCAGAAGGCGCCAGCCGCTGCGCGTTGAGCAGCGTTGGACGAAGCGCCGAGCGCCATGGCGGGCGGTCTTTCGGCCACTGAATCGCTGAAAGGCCGCTCGATCGAAACAAATTAAAACGGCGATTCGTGCTTTGTCACACATCGCGAATCCGCGGTCGTGCATTCGTCATAACTACGCGGGCTCGCGCGCTTACGATGCCGCCCAGGTGGCGGTCGATACGAACCGCACTGTTGGCGCCGACCACGATGTCGGAGCGAGGAAACGTCCCGCGTCATGTTGAGCTGGGCACGGCAATTGATCTGCCCTTACGAAAGACCGCTCACGTGTTCAACACCACCCACTTCACCCGCGCGCTGCTCCTGGTGACTTCCGCCGTACTCATCGCTTGCAGTAACGAGGAGGTCGGAAACGAAGGGTCGGCGTTGAGTGAAGGGGCGGCGGGAAGCGGCGGCTCACCGCAGGTCCGCGTTATCAAGCATCCAGGCGCGGGACTCACCCTCACGGATCTCCAGACGCTCAAGGCGAACGTCGATCAAGGCAAGGAGCCGTGGAAGTCCGGCTACAACCAATTGGCGAACAGTCCCACGTCCAGGCTCAGCTACGCAGGGCGCGGTGGCCCGTTCGCGAAGGTGAGCCGCGCCCCTGACGAGAATCTCAATGCTTGGCGCAGCGACATGGTCGCGATCTCGGACCTCTCGCGGATGTGGTATTTCACCCGGAACGAGCAATATGCGGTGAATGCGCGCAAGTTGCTGCTCGGGTGGGCCAACACCCAGACGGAGTTCTCGGGGCGCGAGTCGATGCTTGATCTGGGCGACTACGCTTCCGCGTTCGTCGGCGGTGCGGAAATCCTGCGCGGCACCTATCCGGGCTGGACGGAGGCCGACACGGCGACGGTCAAGAAGTACTTCAAGAACGTCCTGATTCCGGCATCCAACCCTTATGGCGACAGCTCGTACGGGGCCGCCAACAAGGGCGCACTGGCCCTCACCGCTCTTGGACTGATGGCGATCTACAACGACGACACCGAGTTGCTGGACAAGGTCGTCTACCAGACCCGCACGCTCGCCCACATCGGACTGCGAAATTCCAACGACATCGGCATGCTCGGCGACTACCTGCGCGACCAGGGGCACTCCTATGGGCAGCTCAAGTCACTGACCATGCTGGCCGAGGCGCTCTGGAGCCAAGGCATCGACATCTACTCCGATTTTGACGACCGCCTGCTGGCGGCCGGAGAGTATTTCGCGCGGGTGAACGAGCTCGTTCCGACGACAGCCCTGCCTTTCGGCACCACCGATCGCTACTACACCTCCGACGTCACCAATCGCGGTTGGAACGGCGCCAATGGCGGAAGCGTCGCGCTCACTCAGCTTTACGGCGCCTACGTCCTGCGCAAGGGTCTGCAGGCACCCTTCATCGCGCAGCGACGCCTCTGGATGCCCGTGGACGGCAGCAGCTTCATGTTCCTCAAGGACTCCGACACCTCGACGGCGACGGCGCCGCCGGCGCTGCCCATTCCTTCGACCACCTCCATCACCTCGGGGTTCAGCAGTGCTGACATCGGGGGCGCGAGCCCAGCCGGCGTGGCCACCTACGCCAACGGCAAATGGATGGTTCAGGGGGCGGGTAACGACATCTTCTGGGGCGAACAAGACGGCTGCCACTTCACCTACAAGGCCCTCACCGGCAACAGCGCCATCATCGCGAAAGTCGAGTCGGTCCAGAACACCAGTCCGGCCGCAAAGGCGGGCGTGATGATGCGAACAAGCCTGGAACCAGGCGCTCCCCGCGCCTGGATGGCCCTCTCCGGGCGAGGCCAGGTCGAACAGAACATGCAGAAACTTGCGGTGTATGGCGGCTCGAACTATGGGACCAAGGCCCTGGACATCGCGAGCTCCACGCCCTCGTACTGGGTGAAGCTCGAGCGCATCGGGAACATCATCACCGGCTACGTGTCTCCCGATGGCACCAATTGGGCGGCCACCGATGTCGGCCGCATCAACGCGCCTGTTCCCGACACGATCTATGTCGGGCTGGTGGTCACCTCAATCGGCAAGGGCCTGAACAGCTCGACGTTCAGCAACGTGCAAATCACTGGCGGCAACGGCGGTGCGCCAAGCGTCATCCCTGCGGCGCCCGCCATGCTGCTCGCATCGCCGGGCGATGGCGCCGTGCCGCTGCGCTGGCAGGCGTCCTTCGGAGCCACCAGCTACACGGTCAAGCGCTCCACCTCAAGCGACGGCCAATACGCAAGCATTGCGTCAGGCATCACAGGCAGCAGCTACACGGACAAGTCGGTGACCAATGGCACCACCTACTACTACACCGTCACGGCGATCAACTCCGCTGGAGCGAGCGGTAGTTCTCCGGCGGACAGCGCCACGCCGTTTCATCCGATGGTGAACGTCGCCACTGGTGGCATCGCAACCGACAGCGGGGGCACGAGCGGCGCCATGAGGGCCTTCGACCAGAACACGGGGTCGGGATGGTTCTATAAGGGCACGACCGGCTGGCTTCAGAATGACCTCGGCCACATGGAGCGCGTCCAGCGCTATGCCATCCGCAGCGCCGGCGGCGTGGTCCCCCGCGATCCGAAGGACTGGCAATTCCAGGGCTCCAACGACGGCGCCACCTGGACAACGCTCGACGCGCAAAGCGACCAGGCGTTCGCCCAACGCCTCGAGCTGAAGACTTACGCGATCGCGAATCCCGTCTCCTACCGCTACTACCGACTCAACGTGACAGCCAACAACGGCGACGTCGTCTTCACGGATCTTGGCGAATTCGAGCTGCTCGTTTCCAAGCCGCAGTGAACACCGTGCTCGAAGGGGCACGGGCACAGGGGTTCCACCTTTAGGGCCGCAGTTGTCCCGGCGCGTCGAGCGCCGGTGGCGGGGTGGGAAATCTGCTCGCCATTTCGCGGGCCCGCGCGTCGCCACCTTGGCCTCTCGCTACATCATTTTTCCCACGAAGTCTTCACCGAGCTGCGATGGTCCGTCAGGGCATTCCTGAATGCGCGATCCAGCATCGCAAGACGAGAAAAAACGATTGGTGCTCACGCTGACGCCTCCCTAGCATGGCCGTCGCCAACTCGCCCAATGAGCGAGAAGCAACGAGCCCGTGAAGTCGTGAGTGCGTCCTTTGAACGACGCTGCACTTGCGATCACGGGAACTGGGCAAGCCTTTCAACTCAACGCCTGCAGATGAGGCGCGAACGAAAAAGGCTGCCTTCCATGGAGACAGGAACTCACTCGTGAAAACTTTTCTGAAATCGATTCGTTCGGCCTTTGCCGCAACCATGCTCGCTGCCGCGTTCTGCGGTGCGCAGGCGCAGTCGGCCGGTTATCTGCTGGTTCACTTCACCGGCGAATCAGCGCAAGGCGAGCAGACCTACATGTCTCTCAGCACCGATGGCCTGCATTGGTCTGACCTGAACAACAGCCAGCCTGTCCTCATGTCGACCGTGGGCGAGAAAGGCGTGCGCGACCACACCATCGTGCGATCCCCTGACGGCACCAAGTACTGGATCCTCGCCACCGACCTGCGCATCGCCAGCGGCAAGGGCTGGGACGTCGCGCAGCACTCCGGCAGCACCAAGCTCGTCATCTGGGAATCGACGGACCTCGTGCACTGGTCCGAGCCGCGTCTGGTCGATATCGCCGGCGCTATTCCAAATGCAGGTTGCGCGTGGGCGCCCGAAGCCATCTGGGACCCGGCATCGAACGCGTACATCGTGTACTGGGCGACCATCTCGCCGCTCAACGGCACCGACAAGCCGCGCATCTACTACGCGAAGACGACCGACTTCCGCACCTTCACCGCGCCGCAGATGTACATCGACCGGCCCGGCACGCAAGGCATCATCGACACGCAGATCATCGAGGTCGCGGGCAGCATCGGCGGCTTCAAGTACGTGCGTGCATCGGGCGACGGCCAGATCACCGTCGAAGGCAGCCAGTCGGTGCTGGGTTCTTGGACGACCATTGGCGACCTCTCGCAGATCGGCTTGACGGGCAAGATGGTCGAAGGTCCCATCCTCTTCAAGTTCAACGGCGAGAACAAGTGGGGCATGTGGGTCGACCAGTACGCCGCGAACAAGGGCTACCTGCCGCTGACCTCGATCAACCTGGGCAGCGCACAGAACTGGCAGATCGTGCCGTCGGGCTCGTACAACCTGGGCGCGGACCGCAAGCGGCATGGCGGCATCCTCAACCTGAGCGCCGCGGAGATGAGCCGCTTGAACGCGCAGTGGGGAGGCACCACGCCGATCAACCGGATCCAGTCTTCCAACTTCCCGGACCGGTATGTGCGGCATTCCGGCTTCACCACGGTGCGCATCGATCAGAACGTCTCGCCGCTGGACGATTCGAAGTTCCGAGTGGTGAAGGGGCTGGCGAACAACTCAGGCTACGTGTCCTTCGCCTCGGTGAACTTCCCGGGCTACTACCTGCGCCACAGGAACTTCGTCTTCGAGCTCGCACCCTACGACGGATCGCCGCAGTTCGCTGCCGACGCGACGTTCAAGGAAGTACCAGGGTTGGCCGACACGGGTGCCGCTTCCTTCCAGGCGTACAGCGATTCGACCCGCTATATCCGCCACTACGCCTACGTGCTGCGCCTGGACGTCATCAACAACCAGACCGCCCGCAGCGATGCGACCTTCCATGTGACCAACTGACGCCGCTGCATGCAGGCCGCGCGCCGGCCTGCTCTCATCCTCGCCTGCGAGCTCCTAGCCCTTCACCTTCACCCGCTCCAGGCAGCGAACAGCTCGGTGCGCAGTTCCACTTCGCGGCCCCGGTAGCGCGGTGAGAAGTGGAAGGGCACCACGTGCCGCGCGCGCAGGTGGCGTGCGATCTCGCCGGCCTGGCGCGCGGTCAGGTGGTTCTTGCGCAAGGCATGGTCACGGTCGGCATGCATGAACACCGACTCGATGTGCAGCAGGTCCACATCAGCCAGCAAGTGCATCAGCTGGTCGATGTTGGCCTCGGTGAAGCGCAGGTCGGTCACGTAGCCGATGCGCCGGCCCGGCACCGTGTCGAGCACGACCGGGCGCAGCTCGCCGACGGTGCGTTGTTGCGTGTGCGCGCCGTGGCGGTCGCGCCAGGCCACGTCGATCGGCGTGGCGTCAGGGGCGCCCAACAGCACTGCATCTTTCAGCGTGCGCAGCCACGCGTCTGCGGTCAGCCCCATCGCGGCGATGCGGTCGGCGGCCACGCGCACCTGCGCTTTCTCTTCGAGCGCGAAGGCCAGCACCGCCATCTCGTGGTCCACCACGCGGGCACGCACGCGCACCAGCGGTTCGTCGAGCAGCACATCGCTTTCGACCGGGGTGATGGTGTTGTCGGACTCGGCGGATTCCACGGGCTCGAAGCGGCGCAGGCTGCTGAACCGCGCGTGCACATGGCGGCCATCCGCTTCCAGCGCGTGGGCCTCGATGGTCATCGGCACTTCATAGCGGTGCACCACGTTCCAGGTGTAGGCCCGCAGCTTGTGCTCAACCTGCTCGGTAAACCCGGGTCCGCCCCACAGCACCAGCCGTGGCATCCGGCCGAGGCCGAGTGCGAGCCAGTGGTCGAAGCCGGCGAAGTGATCCATGTGCGTGTGTGTCACGAACGCATGGCTGGTGCGCAACAGCACCCGAGCGGCCAGCTGCGCAATGCCGGGGCCGAGGTCGAACAGCAGCGCGCGGCGGCGGTCGCGCAGGTCGGCCAGCAAGCCCGGCTCGGCGCCGCTCGGGTCCACCAGGCGGGTGTCGACCGTCGTTCGCATGCAGCTCGGCGCGCGCCGCTAAGCCGGCGCTGTCGCGGTCAATGGCTGGTTCAACAGCGCCGGTGCAGGCGGCAGGCCGGTGACATCGAGGATCTCCTGCTCGCCCAGCGTCTCGCGTTCCAGCAGCGCGCGCACCAAGGCGTCGAGCTGCTGCCGGTGCTCGCGCAGCAGGCGTTTCGCCTCGTCGTGGCTCTCGTGGATGATGCGTTGCACCTCGGCGTCGATGAGGCGTGCCGTTTCTTCGCCGAAGGGGCGCGCCGCTCCATATGAGCCCCCGATGCCCAGGTAGGGGTTGTCGCGCGGCGCCAGCTCCACCATGCCGAGCTTGTCGCTCATGCCCCATCGCGTGACCATGTTGCGGGCCAGCCGCGTGGCCTGCTCGATGTCGCTTTCGGCCCCGGTGGTCTTGGTGCCGTACACCAGTTCTTCGGCCGCCCGGCCCCCGAGCATGCCAACGATGCGTGCCCGCAGGTACCCCTCGGGGTAGTTGTAGCGATCGGTCTGCGGGCGCTGGTAGGTGACGCCGAGTGCCTGGCCACGCGGCACGATCGTGACGCGGTGCACCGGGTCCGCGCCCGGCACCACGAGGCCGAGGATGGCATGGCCGCTCTCGTGATACGCGATGCGTTCGCGGTCTTCTTGCGTGAGCAGCAGCGGCCGTTCGGGCCCAAGCACGATCTTCTCCAGCGCGTCGAGAAAGTCTTTCTGCCGCACCTCGTTCTGCTTGCGGCGCGCGGCCAGCAGCGCCGCCTCGTTGACGAGGTTCTTCAGGTCGGCACCCGAGAGCCCCGGTGTCGACGCGGCGAGTTCGCCGAGATCGACGCCCTGCGCCAACGGCACCTTGCGCGTGTGCACCTTCAGAATCGCTTCGCGGCCCACGCGGTCGGGCAGGTTCACCACCACCCGGCGGTCGAAGCGGCCCGGTCGCAGCAGCGCGCGGTCGAGCACGTCAGGCTGGTTGGTGGCGGCGAGCACGATGATGCCTTCGCGGCCCGAGAAGCCGTCCATCTCGGTGAGGATCTGGTTCAGCGTCTGCTCCTGTTCGCCCACGCCGCCGATCGCCGTCGGGCCGCGTGCGCGGCCGATCGAGTCGATCTCGTCGATGAAGATGATGGCCGGGGCGCTCTCGCGCGCCTGCCTGAAGAGGTCGCGCACGCGCGCCGCGCCCACGCCGACGATCATCTCCACGAACTCGGCGGCGCTCATCGAGAAGAAGGGCACGCCCGCCTCGCCGGCGACGGCCCGGGCCAGCAGTGTCTTGCCGGTGCCCGGCGCGCCCACCAGCAGCACGCCCTTGGGGGCAGTGCCGCCGAGCCGGGTGTACTGCTCCGGCGCCTTCAGGAAGTCGACGATCTCGACCAGCTCGTTTTCCGCCTCGTCGATGCCGGCCACGTCGCCGAAGGTCACGCGGTTCTCAGCATCCTGGTCATAACGGCGCGCCTTGCTCTTGCCGATGCCCATCAACGCGCCGCCGAGGCCGCCGCCTTGCTGGCTGGCACGCCGGTACAGCCACACGTAGAACGCGATGATGAGGATCGCCGGGCCGAAGCCGAGCAGGAAGGAGCCGAGCCCGCCGCCGGTGCGTATCGGCACCGCGCTGATCTCGACCTTGTGGTCGATCAGGAAGTCTTCGAGTCCCGGGTCGACGAACGCCGGCAGCGTCGTCATGAAGGTCTCGGCCGGCTCGGGTGTGCGCGCCGTGACCCACGGCGGCGCGGACGCAGCGCGTGCCGTGCTCTCGTGCCCCGGTGGCGGCCACGGCACCGCTTCGATGAAGCGGCCCTCGATGCTCACGCCCTGGCTGTAGATGGCCCGCACGTTGCCCTTGGCGACCTGCTCCTTGAAGACGGTGTAGGGCACGGTGACCGGCGCGTCGGCGTCAGGGAACAGCGAGCGCACCACCAGGTAGTTGATCAGCAGGATCAACACGAAGGTCCACCACATCCTGCGCGGTGGAACGCGTGCCGCATCGGCATTCTTGTCGTTGGTGCTGCTGCCCTTGCTGCCGCGTGTGGGCCCGTCCGGCTGGCCTGTGGCCCAGGGCGCCCACCGCTTCATCGTCTGCTCCGGCCGTCAACGCCAAGGCGTCTGCGTGATGCCGTCGGACCGGTGATTACCGATCCGGCGCGAACGTACTGCAAGGCCTTCAGCCCCATCACGGTCAGTGCCCGACGTAAGAGATGCGGTAGATCGCTCCGTTCCAGTCGTCCGTCACGAGCATGGCCCCGTCGGGTGTGTAGGCAATGCCGACCGGCCTCGCGTAGGCCACCGCGTCGCGCTCGTCGATGAAGCCAGTGACGAAATCGTCGAACCCGCGCGGCTCGCCATTGCGGTCGAACTGCACCCGCACGATCTTGTAGCCGGCCGGGTCGTCGCGGTTCCACGAGCCGCGCATCGCGACGAACGCATCGTTCCTGAAGTGCTGCGGGAAGCGCTGGCCGACATAGAAGCGCATGGCCATCGGCGCTGAATGCGCCTGCGTGGTCAGCACCGAAGGCTCCGTCTTCGCGCAGTAGTCCTCGCGCGACATCGGCATGCCGATGGGTTCCGCCTGGCCGGGTTTCAGGGCCATGCGCGACGGAGGCGCGTTGGTCATGTCGTCGACACGGCGCTCCGCAAAGCAGATCGGCCAACCGTAGTTCTTGCCGGCCTCGATGCGGTTGAGTTCTTCCGGTGGCGTGCGGTCGCCGCGGAAGTCGGAGCCGTGGTCCATGCCCCACAAGACGCCGGTGGCGGGGTTCCAGTCGTAGCCGATGGTGTTGCGCAAGCCGTTGGCGATGATCTCGCGCTGCTGGCCGTCCGGCGTGTAGCGGATCATCGTGGCGCGCTCGAGCTGATTCTGTTCGGCACAGTCGTTGCAGCTGCTGCCGACCGACACGTACATCATTCCGTCCGGGCCGAAGCGAACCATGCGGTTGCCGTGCTGCCCGCCGTCTGGCAGGCCGGTGATGATGGCCTGTGGCGCCGCCACGTCGCGCGGCGTGCGCCACACGGTGGTGGATGAGGCGAGGTACACGAAGCCGTTGTGCAAGGCCACGCCGTGCACGTTCGGCAGCTTGCTCGCGAAGACGCCGCGCTGGTCGGCACGGCCGTCGCCATCGCTGTCGCGCAGTACGAGCACGTCGCCTTCATCGCGCCGCGTCACGTAAGCAGTGCCGTCGCTCGCGACTTCGATCATGCGCGGGTGGCCGAGTCCGCTCGCCCACACGTCGACGCGGAACCCCGGCTGCACCCGCAGCCTGCGCACGATCGCTTCGCTGAATGCGCCCTGGGCCGGCGTGTCGCGGTGCACGAGCGCGCGGTCGGTCTCATGCTGCTGTTGCGGCCACGCACTGGGAGAGAGGGCGGCCGTTGCGGCGCCGATGACGGCGATCCAGAGGGGATTGATGCGCATGGAAAGTCTCCTTGTCGAGTAGCACACGACTCGGCAATTGGCGTACCGGCTTCGCGATTTGYGGCCGCCCCTGGCTCCGGCAACCCGGTTCGAACGACGACCGTGCGGCATGTCGGTTGCTGCGCGTGAATGACCAGGAGGAATCCGACGCGAGTGCCTCCCATCGACAGCATGCTGGTCATCTCGCCACACCTTGACGACGCCGCACTCGGCTGCGGCCAGCTGCTTGCTGCCTCTCCGGGCAGCGTGGTTCTGACGGTTTTCGCAGGCACGCCCGACGATGCCGATCGGCTCACCGACTGGGACGCCCGCTGTGGCTTCGCGAGTGCCCGTGATGCGATCACGCAGCGGCGGGCCGAAGATGCGCGGGCACTCCGGCTGCTCGGTGCCGAGCCGCATTGGCTGTCGTTCTCCGATGACCAATACGGGCAGGCGTGTGATGCCGAAACCCTGCGCAATGCGCTGCTGCTCGCCGTGAAAGCCTTGCGGCCGCAGCGCCTGCTGTATCCCATGGGGCTGTTCCACAGTGACCACAGGCGCGTGCACGATGCCGTCCGCGCCGTTCTGCCGAATCTGCCCGGCGTCGAGACGTGGGTGTACGAGGACGCGCTGTACCGCGGCATGCCTGGCCTGCTGCAGCGGCGGCTCGCCGAGTTCGCGAATGCGCAGTTGCGTGCCACGCCGATTCGGCTTACCGCCCTGACGGGTTCTGCTGCGCTGAAGGCAGAGGCCGTGCAGGCGTATGCGAGCCAGGTGCGCACGTTCGGGCCGCACGGCCTGGACGACGCCGCCGAACCGGAACGCTGCTGGCTTCTCGTTCCCGAAGAGGAGGGCGATGATGACCGCTGATCCACGCATCAGCGTCGTCGTGCTGACGCATGAGCGGCCCGATGAACTGGCGCGCATGCTGCGTCGGCTGATGGCGCTGCCCGAGCAGCCGCAGGTGATCGTCGTCGACAACGCGTCGCAGCCCGGCAGCGTGGAGCTCGTGCTCAGAGACCACCCACAAGTCGAAGCGGTGCGATGCGAACAGAACCGCGGCGCAGCGGGCCGCAATGCCGGCGTGGCGCTCGTGCGCACGCCATACGTCGCCTTTTGCGACGACGA
Organism: Rhizobacter sp. P2_G4; assembly: GCF_056403575.1. Taxonomy (NCBI): domain Bacteria; kingdom Pseudomonadati; phylum Pseudomonadota; class Betaproteobacteria; order Burkholderiales; family Sphaerotilaceae; genus Rhizobacter; species Rhizobacter sp. P2_G4. Next base: position 659,099 of record NZ_JBFUFG010000003.1, read on the forward strand.
CACCTGGTGGGCGCCTGGGGCCTTGCGACGCGCGGCGGACCTGCTCGATGCTCACCACGGCGTGGCCGCGCTGTCTGCCCGCGTGCTGGTCGGCGAGGCCGAGCGCGAAGACCCTGCCTGTGACGCGATGGTCCACAGCCCGCTCGATTCGAGTGGGCTGCCAGGGCCGGCGTTGATCGGTTTCATGGCTGGTGCCGTGGTGATGCGCACGGCCGCATTCCATGCGGTGGGTGGCTACGAGCCGCGCTTCTTTCTGGGCGCCGAAGAATGGTTGATGGCGCTCCATTTCCCGGCGCGGGGCTGGCACATCGTCTACGCGCACGACGTTGTCACCCACCACCACCCGTCACCGACCGCGCGTGACCCGACGCGGCGCCACATCGTGGCCTCACGCAACCGCCTGTGGATCGTGTGGATGCGGCTGCCGGTGGCCATTGCCGGCCGCTTCAGTCTGCGCATGTTCCGCGACATCGCGCGCACCGGCATGCTGCAGCCGGTGCTGCGCGAGGCGCTTGCCGGTTTGCCGTGGGTCTTGCGAGAGCGGGTCGTGGTGCCGCCGAGGGTCAGCGCGATGGTCGGCAGGGTTCTCGGCATGCGCACGCGAGCCCGGAAGCATGGGCACGGGAACGAGCCTTGCTGATTCCATGGACACACCTCAGGAGTACCGCATGCCCCAGACCGACGAGCAGCTGTCCATCGACCAGATCTACGAGAAGCTCACCCAGGGGCTCGGCCACGAGTTCGTCAACGACGACAACGTGTTCGCGCTGATCGAGCGCGCCGAGCGCGACCGCCATACCGTGTTGGCGCAAGAACTGCGCGAATGGCAATCGCCCTGTGGGTGACCCGGGATGACGAGCCCGCGTCACCGAGCGAATGGCTCGCGGGCATTCAGTCGGGGCCGATGTCTGCGCGGCGCAGGCGCAGCGCATTGCTGATCACCGACGCCGAGCTCAGGCTCATCGCCAGTGCGGCGATCATGGGTGACAGCAGCCAGCCGGTGAACGGGTACAGCAGCCCCGCGGCCAGCGGCACGCCGAGCGCGTTGTAGACGAAGGCGAAGGCCAGGTTCTGCTTCATGTTGGCCACGGTCGCGACCGACAAGCCCCGTGCCGTGGCGATGCCGCGCAGGTCGCCCTTGACGAGCGTGAGCTGCGCGCTGTTCATCGCGACGTCGGTACCGGTGCCCATCGCGATGCCCACGTCCGCACGCGCCAGGGCCGGGGCGTCGTTGATGCCATCGCCCGCCATTGCGACGGTGCGGCCTTCGGCCTTCAACGTCTCGACCAGCTTGAGCTTGTCGGCCGGCTTGACCTCGCCGTGCACTTCGTCGATGCCCAGGCGCCGGCCCACAGCTTGCGCCGTCGTCAGGCCGTCGCCGGTGGCCATCACGACGCGCAGGCCGGCCTTGCGCAATGAAGCGAGTGCATCCGGCGTGGTCGCCTTGACGGGGTCGGACACCGCCAGCAGGCCAAACAGTTTCTTGTCGACCGCCAGGTGCATCACGCTCGCGCCTTGCGCGCGCAGCGCTTCGGCCGGCGCCGACAAGGCCGACACCTCGACGCCCAACTGCTCCATCAACGCCGTATTGCCCAGTGCCAGCGATTTGCCGGCGACCATGCCGCGCACGCCGATGCCCGATTCGGAATCGAACTGCTCCGGCTTGTCGAGCGAGAGCCCGCGCTCCTTGGCGGCCGTGACGATGGCTGCGGCGAGCGGGTGTTCGCTGCCCTGGTCGAGGCTGGCGGCGAGGCGCAGCACCTCGTCTTCCGTCACGCCTTCTGCGGCGACGGCACGCTCGAAGCTCGGCCGGCCTTCGGTGAGCGTGCCGGTCTTGTCGACGATGAGCGTGTCGATCTTGCGCAGGTTCTCTATGGCAGCGGCATCGCGAAACAGCACCCCGCTGGTGGCGCCGCGGCCCGTGGCCACCATGATGGACATGGGCGTCGCCAGGCCCAGCGCACACGGGCACGCAATGATCAACACCGCCACGGCATTGATGAGGCCATAGACCCAGCTCGACCCGCCGACGCCAGAAGGCCCGAAGATGCCCCAGCCGAAGAAGGTGAGGATGGCGATGCTCACCACGCCGATGACGAAGTAGCCGGCCACGGTGTCGGCCATGCGCTGCATCGGCGCCCGCGAGCGCTGCGCCATCGCGACCATCTGGACAATCTGGGCCAGCACGGTCGACGAGCCGACGTGCTCCGAGCGCATGACGAGCGCGCCGCTGGTGTTCATCGTGGCGCCGATCAACTTGTCGCCCGGGCGCTTCGTGACCGGCAGCGGTTCGCCGGTGAGCATGGATTCATCGAGCGAGCTGCTGCCTTCGACCACCACGCCGTCGACTGGCACCTTCTCGCCGGGCCGCACGCGCAGCAGGTCGCCCACGTGCACGTGGGACAGCGGCACGTCGCCCTCGCTGCCATCGGGCTCGATGCGGCGTGCCGTCTTCGGTGCGAGGCCGAGCAGCGACTTGATGGCCGCCGAGGTCTGCGAGCGAGCCTTCAGTTCCAGCATCTGCCCGAGCAGCGTCAGCGAGATGATCACCGCCGCGGCTTCGAAGTACACCGCCACGCGCCCCATCGACATGAACGAGGCAGGAAAGAGCTGCGGCGCCACGGTGGCGACCACGCTGTACAGAAAGGCTGCGCCCGTGCCGAGGCTGATCAGGGTCCACATGTTGGGGCTGCGGTTCGCGACCGACTGCGCACCACGCACGAAGAAGGGCCAGCCGGCCCACAAGGCGATGGGCAGCGTCAGCACGAGTTCGATCCAGCTCTGCCGCGCCATGTCGAACCAGCCGAGGCGGTGCCCGAACATGGCGAGCACGGTCGCCACCAGGGTCAAGGGCAGCGTCCACCAGAAGCGGCGTTTGAAGTCCGCCAGTTCAGGGTTCTCTTCGTCGCCGAGGGCAGGCAGCACCGGCTCCAGCGTCATGCCGCACTTGGGGCAGTTGCCGGGGTGGTCCTGGCGGATCTCCGGGTGCATTGGGCAGGTGTAGACGGTGCCGGCCTCGGCGGGTGCGGCCGTCGCCGGGGCGGAACCCGCATGGTGGTGATGCGTGTGGTCTGTGTGGGCTTCGTGGGTCTGCATGTCTGCGCTCCGTTTGTGTTCGAGGTGCCCTCGGCGCGAAGGAGACGACGCTTGAAACGATAGACCTTCCGATCGTGGGAAGGTCAAGTGAGCTCACTCATGCAAAAGGGGAAACGAGGTCGATGGGTCGGCACGGCGTGGGTTTCGAGTTCATGTTCCCGTCAGCGCCGCAGCATCAACGGTCATGCAGCCGCCACACGGATGACATCTCGCTTCGGCAAGCTCGTGCGTTTCATCTTCCGAAGAAATGTCCATGTCATCCAAGAATCTGAGCGCCACGCCGTCCTCCATCTCCTCAGTGCGTGAACTCGAAGGCCTGCCCGATCGCCAGCGCAGATTTTTGCTACGCGCGGGCCTGGGTCTGTCGATGGGTGGCTCTGCGCTGCTTGCGGCGTGTGGTGGCGGCGACGACGCCAGCGGAGCCGACACCGATGGCAGCCAGGCAGCGGCCAAGGTGTCGAGCTTCGCGCTGGCCGTGTTGCCCGATACGCAGTTCTACTCGCGCTACGCGACGACCGACGAGAACCTGCAGTTCCAGCGCAAGTACGGCTCGACGCCTTACATCGCGCAGACGAAGTGGATCGCCGACAACGCGGCCGCGCTGCACATCCCGTTCACGATCCACCTCGGCGACGTGGTCGATCAGCAGAGCAAGCCCTTGCAATGGCAGGTTGCCGACTCGGCGATGAAGGTGCTCGAGTCGGCCAAGATGCCTTACTCCATCTTGGCGGGCAATCACGACGTGATTTCCGACGTGGACTATGTCGACGCGAGCAGCCAGTCGGCCAACACGGATGCGCAGCGCAACCTCGCCAAGGAGCCGTACCTGCAGACCTTCCCGACCACGCGGGCGCAGCAGCAGGCGACCTTCGGCGGCAGAGACCCGTCAGGCTTCCATGAGTACCACGTGTTCAACGTCGACGGCAACGCCTTCATGGTGTTGTCGATGTCGTGGCGCGCCTCCGATGCGGCGATCACCTGGGCGCGCGGCGTGCTGGCCAAGCACCCGACGCTGCCGACCATCTTGTCGACGCACCAGCTGCTCAACATCGCGGCCGACGGTGTCAGCCCGCTGGAAGTGCCCTACGGGCTGATGCTCTGGGACAAGCTCATCCGCGACAACGACCAGATCTTCATGACCCTGAACGGCCACTACCACGGTGGTGCGCGTCTTACCAAGATCAACGACTTCGGCAACGCCGTCGAAGAGATGGTCGTCGACTACCAGATGGCCTACATGGGCGGCAATGGACTCCTTCGCCTGTACGAGTTCGACCTCACGCACAACAAGATCAAGGTGCTGTCCTTGTCGCCGTGGGTCACGCAGAAGCCCACCGACACGCTCAACGAGTTCGACGTGGCCGTGCTGACCGACGCGAACCACCAGTTCGAGATCGACATCGACTTCAAGCAGCGCTTCTCGCGCTTCAACCCGAAGTTCACCGTGCCATCGGCCGCCAACGCGCCAATCAACGAGCGCGCCAAGGCTGCGTTGCTTGCCAACTTCACTGAGCCGGCTGCCAACACCAAGGCGCCGGCAGCGAACACCGCCGACTACCCGGTGGTCGCGTCCACCGTGGCCCATTGGCGCTTCTTCGGCGGCGCAGACGGCGCAGTGGTGCCGGCGGGCCAGGTCATCAACGACGAAGCAGGCGCCAACCCGATCTCGCGTCAGCCGCTTGCCCAAGGCGGCGCTGCGCAGGAGGCCGATCTCACGTGGTCGAGCGACCACCACTACCTGTCGGCGGCCCCCGGCAGCGTGCGCTTTGCCAACTCGGTCAACTCGCCGCTGCGGATGAGTTCTTTTGCCACCGACACCAATGCGCCGCTGAACGCACTGACCTTCAACGCCGGCTACACCGTCGAGGCGTTCCTGAAGATCCCCGCCAACTGGACGGCGAGCAACAACGCGTGGATGAACATCATGGAGCGCGAGGGGCGCCGTGGCGACGTCAGCGGCATCGATGCAGGCACCGACGGCGACGAGAGCGCGCTCATCTTTGCCATCTCGAGCCTGCGAGAGGTGCAGTGGGAAGTGACCCCGAGCACCGCGGGCACCAAGTCGCCGGCGGCCAATTTCTCGGGCGAGATCATTGCCGAGCGCTGGATCCACGTGGCGATCGTCAATGACCCTGCACAGAACGACACCATCATGTACGTCGAGGGCGCGCCCATCCTGCGCAACGTGTCGAACACCAACGGCATCGCCGTCAGCAGTGCGACCGATCGCATGATCGTGGGCGGTGGGGTCTACGCCAACACGCCGTCGAATGGCTATCTCGGCAACATTGGCGAGATTCGCATCTGCAGCGAGCCGCTGGCCGCGGACAAGTGGCTCACTGCCCGCAAGGGCTGAAGCCGCCGGCGACGATGTGCGCCAGCCGTTCTGGGATCGGCTGGCGTTGCTGCAACTATTGCCGGACCGGCCCATCCGAACCGGCAACGAGCGGTGCCGGCCTGACGGAGCCGCAGCCCTAGGTCGGCGGCACGCCACCGCCATTGCTGCCGCCATCACCCGCATCGCCGGTCTGCAGCAGCAGCGTCATCAGCACGGCCGAGTCGACGCGGGCGCTGAGCGAATGCCGCTGCCGGGCCGGCAGCACCACCAGCTGCCCGGGCCCGAGCCGGCGTGAGCCGCTGGGCATGCGCACTTCGACGTCGCCTTCGAGGCAATGGATCGTGCACTCGTCGTCAACGTGATGCTCCGGCTGGTCGCGCCGCGCCGGCAGCACCAGGTGCAGCAGCTGCAGGCGCTCGGTTTTCAGCAGGCTGGTGCTGACGGCGTCGTGCAGCGCCGGGCCAAGCGGGCCGATGTGGATGACGTCGAGCAGCTGGGCGTGGGGCAGGGCCATGTCGTTCTCCGTAGGAAGGTCGAGTGAAACGGGCATACGCGGTGCCCAAGCACCTTGGCGGGCCTCTCGATTGCTGAGCAGCGTATATCCGTCTGCTACTGCACTAAAGGAGACCCCATGACGCTCACCCGCCTTGTGCTGACATTCGCCTTCACCGGCATCGTCGCCAACCTGTACATCAAGAGCCGGCGCGGCACGGGCTTGCTGTCCGGCCCGTCTGCCGGCGCCACCACCGGTGCCATGCCGGCGCCCGACGACCAACCGTCGTCCGTCGCCAGCCCACGGGCCGACGCACCGGCCAGCACATCGGCAAGCACATCGGCAACGCCTGCCGCCATGATGTCCGGCACCGAATCGCCGAACGCCGCCGAACGCCTGCAAGCCAAGGGCGTTGCCCAAACGACGGGCGACAGCCGAGCCGACAACCAGTTCCAGTCGACCTCGCAAGACAGCCCGTACGCCAGCTCGCCCGGCCTGCCCGACTTCACGCGGGGCGCGTGAGCAAGGCACGACCGGAGCACCGCGCGAAGATCACGCTGAAGTCAAGCAGCAGTTAGGTCGGTCACGTCAGGCGTTGCGGCGCCGTACCCACTGGCTGCCCAGTGCCACGCCGATCGCAAAGCCGGCGTACACGAGCACGAGGCTCGGCTTGGAGAGGCGCCGCTCGAATCCGGGTGTGAAGCGCTTCGGCGTGAGTACGAAGTCGACCGTGGCGGCCGCCGCTGTGGCCACCGCCGCGTCGCGCAGTGCGAGGGTTGCGGTGGGGCGCGGGCGTGCCACGAAGCGCTCGTACAGCACGCCCCACATCAAGGCCGACGCCTGGTGGATCAGCAACCCGAGCGCCGTGTAGCGCAGGCTGTGGCCGTCTTGCCGCAACGCGCGGTCTCCCCACACCCAGTGGCTGGGCGCGTTGAGTGGCGCAAGCGGCTTGCCGATCTCCGAGCGGCCTCTCAGCAGCAGCACCGCAGTCGACAAAAGTCCAGCCAGGTTGCCGGGTAGCAGGCCGTCACGCATCGATTGTTTCCAAGTCTTCATCGTCGAGGCTCCGTCTTCGGGTCGTGAATCTCGGGGCACGTCGCTTGCTCGCTCGCGACATGCAGTTCGTGCCCTGTGATTGGCAAACGCCGTGCCTTCGCCCGGGCGGGGGGCTCGCATGAAGGTGCTTGTCTGCGGCGCCACAGGCTTTATCGGCCGCCACCTGGGCCGCAGCCTGCTGCGCAGCGGCCACATGGTGGTGGCGGTGATGCGGCATCCATCGAACGGGCCGGTTGGCGACTTCGCCAGCCACGCGGTGACGGGGGACTTCAGCCGCGACATGTCGGCCGCCGACTGGTTGCCGCGGCTGACCGGTGTCGACGTGGTGGTCAACGCCGTCGGCATCCTGCGCGAAAGAGGGGCCCAGCGATTCGAGCGTTTGCATGTGCGCGGACCCATCGCGCTGTTCGATGCGTGCGTGCAGGCCGGTGTGCCGCGCGTCGTGCAGATTTCGGCACTGGGTGCCGACGAGCACGCACAAAGCGCCTTCCACCTGAGCAAGCGCGTGGCCGACGAGCACCTGCTGTCATTGCCGCTCGCGGGCACGGTGGTGCAGCCCTCGCTCGTCTACGGGCCGGGCGGCGCCAGCGCAGCGCTCTTCGCGCTGCTGGCCAGCCTGCCGCTGATTCCCTTGCCGGGACGCGGGGACCAGCCGGTGCAGCCTGTGCACATCGATGACGTGGTGCAGGCCCTGCAAGCGCTGATCGAGCGCGAGACGGACGCCGGCCAACGCTTGCCATTGGTCGGCCCGCACCCGTTGGCGCTGCGTGAACTCATCGTGCGGCTGCGCGCCGGCATGCGGCTGCCACCACCGCGCTGGTTCGCGGTTCCGCTGCCGCTGGTGCGAGCTGCCGCGGCTGTCGCCGAGCACGTGTCCGGTCTGCCCTTCGACCGGCAGACGTTGCAGATGCTCGAGCGCGGCAACACCGCACCGGCTGAATCCACGCAGCGCCTGCTGGGCCGGCCTGCTCGACCGGCGGAGTCGTTCATCGACATGGAGCACGCTGCAGGTGCGCGTGTGCAGGCGCGGCTGGCCTGGCTGCTGCCACTGCTGCGGCTGTCCATCGCGCTGGTGTGGATCGTCACCGGGCTGTTGTCGTTCGGCCTCTACCCGGTGCAAGACAGCTATGCATTGCTGGCCCGGCTCGGCATCACCGGCGCACTGGCCCCGTTGATGCTGTACGGCGCCGCAGCGCTCGACCTCGCCCTCGGTGTGGCGACGCTGGTGCTGCGCCGCCGGGTGCTGCTGTGGTGGATGCAGATCGCGCTCATGCTCGGCTACATGGCGCTCATCACCTGGGCGTTACCCGAGTTCTGGCTGCACCCCTTCGGCCCGATCTTGAAGAACCTGCCCATGTTGGCGGCCGTTGCGTTGCTGCTGGCGCTGGAGGAACCGCGATGGAATACCTGATCGTCAAATGGCTGCACATCCTGTCGTCGACATTCCTCTTCGGCACCGGCATCGGCTCGGCCTACTACATGCTCTTCACGAGCCTCGCAGCACGCCGGCGACACGACGACCCGCGGGCGGTGGCGGTGGTGATCGGCTACGTGGTCAAGGCCGACCTGTGGTTCACCACCACGACGATCATCTTCCAGCCGCTCAGCGGCTGGTACCTCGCACACCTGGCGGGCCTGCCGCTCTCCAGCACCTGGATCGTCGCTTCCGTGGTGCTCTACCTGGTGGCCGGAGCGTGCTGGCTGCCGGTGGTGTGGATACAGCTGCGCATGCGCGACATGGCGCGCCAAGCCGAGGCGAGCGGCAGCGTGCTGCCGCCGCTGTACTGGCGCTACCTCACGATCTGGACGCTGCTCGGCATACCCGCCTTCGTCGCGCTGGTCATCGTGTTCTACCTGATGGTTGCCAAGCCGGCCTGAGCCTGCACAGCGCGACATCGCCTGTACTCCTCCAAAAACGGCAAGACCACCAGCACCACAGCAGCCGCAAGCACGGTGCCCCAGGCCCAACCTGGCAGCGGCGGATCGCGCCAGCGCAGGTGCCAGTCGGCCACGCCGTCGCCCAGGCCAGCCGCCGCAAGCACCTGCCCGCGGTGGGCCACGGCGAGCGTGCACACGCCGATCCACGGCAGCGCCAACTGAAGGCTGTGCACCCATTGCTCGTAGGGCGGGATGGTGCGGCGCGTGCTGGCATAGGCCAGGTCCCACCAGGTCGTGAGCTCATGCGCGATGCAGGCGATCAGCAGCCAGGCCAGCAGGCCGGCCGTGGGCTGCAATGCGAGCGCGGCCAAGATGCCGAGCCCCACTTCGGAGAGCATGGCCAGGTGCAGCAGCGCTTCTTTCGGACCTGCGTTGTGCTCGATGCGCTGCACGCGGTGGCAGGCCCAGTCGCCCAGGCCGGCCAGCAGCCACAGCGGCAGCATCACGCGCAGCAGCAGCTGTTCCAGCAGGCGCGCGGTCTCATCCAACGCGTCGTGCCCACGCGGCGGTGAAGGTCACCTCCAGCTCAGCGGTAGCCGGGCCGGCCTGCAGGGTCATGCGTGCGCAGCGAGCTGGGCGCGTCGAGATGTGCGCCTTCGGACACGCCAACGCCCAGCCGGTCCACCAACTCGCCGCCGAGCCAGGCGGTGACGAGGGAGAGCAGGGCGCCGCCGAATGACAGCACGTGCTCCAGCACGGTCGGCGCGTCGGGAGCGTCGCGGCGCATCCACCAGCTTGCTGCAAAAAGCGCCAGCACCACCACGTTGCCGATGGCGTGCATGGCACCCACCGACTTGGCACGCGTGCCTTTGGGGATGCCCAGCCAGTCGATGGTGCCGAAGGGCGCTGCGATCACGCCGGCGATCAACCCACCGGCGATGAGGTAGTACGCGACCACGGCCATCTGTGCGCTGTCGAGGCCGCGGTAGAGCAGGTCGAACACGACCGAGGCGCCGAGCAGGCCGAGGGGGAACACGACCAGCATCTGGTGAATGGGGTGGCCAAGAAGGCGGGCTCTGCTTTCCATGGTGCTTCCTTTCGTCAACGGTGGCGGGCGGGACCGAAGAACTGGCGCGTTTTCAGTGGCATGAATACACGTAGCTTCGAGGTCAGGCAACTCGGCCGCCGACCCATTCAGGCAAGTGGGATGCCAAGCGACAGGGCCCCTGATCGGGGTGGCGTGGGGCGCTTCCTGTTGCGGCGAACGTGGTTATTCGGGAGCCACGATGCCCCAGGTGCGCAACTTGCCCCAATCCCTGCGAACCCTCCTCGAGGACGCAAGGATCCAACATGCTCGCCTTCAACGACCCCCAACTGGAGCCGGACGAGAAGCTCCTCTTGCGCTACCTGCAACTGGACGTCATTGCAGTGCGAAGACTCAGCACCACGCCCTTCGACGTCGAAGTGGATTTCCAGCTGCCCTTCAGTGATGAGCACTTCACCTCGTGGCTGCCGCTCCACTTGCTCTACACCGAATGGCAGCTGCGCCCGGCAGAGATAGCCGCGCTCGCCGAGGACGCCGGCGGCGCCCGGGCCTACAAGTTCCGCAGCAACTGGGCGTATTCGAGCGAACTCACCGACGAAGCCGTGTGGTCCGTTTTTCACGGGCTGCGGGCAACGATACGGGCGCGCTACTTTCCGATGCCGCCGCGGCCGTCCAAGCCGGAGCCCATGCGCTGACGGCTTGGACCAGCCGCCGCCGGAGTGAAGGAATGGCTGCGGCGTCCCCAAAATTGCCGCAAACACGGTAAGGGAGGCGTGCGGTCCGACTCGGCTGACTCAAGCCCCTGCCGCAGCCTCAACGAGCCGCCAGGGCGCGCCGCTCCGCAATCCAGGCATCAATGCGCTTCTCGAGCGCGGCCAGCGGCACGGAACCCGTGCCCAGCACGGCGTCGTGGAAGTCGCGTGCATCGAAGCGGTCTCCCAGCGCAGCGGCTGCGCGAGCGCGCAGTTCGCTGATCTTCATCTGGCCGATCTTGTAGGCCAGTGCCTGGCCCGGCGTGCCGATGTAGCGGTCGATCTCGTTGACGATGTCCTGGTCGGTTTTCGGGCTGTTGTCCTTGAAGAAACGGATCGCCTGCTCGCGGCTCCAGCCCTTGGCGTGGATGCCGGTGTCCACCACCAGGCGCACTGCGCGCCACATCTCGTAGGCCAGCTGGCCGATGCGGTCGTACGGGTCGCCGTACAGACCCATCTCGTAGCCCAACTGCTCGGCGTACAGCGCCCAGCCTTCGCCGTAAGCCACGAAGTACGCGGTGCGGCGGAACATCGGCGAGTCGGGCAGCTCGAGCGCGAAGGCAAACTGCGAGTGGTGGCCAGGCACGGCTTCGTGCAGCGTCAGCGGCACCATCTCCCAGGTGGGCCGGGCCTCGGGCTTGAAGAGGTTGACGTAGTAGTAGCCGGCGCGCGAGCCGTCGGCCGCGCCGCCCTGGTAGTAGGCCGTGGTCGTGTCGGGCGCGATGTTGTCGGGAATCGGGCGCACGCCGTACGGCAGGCGCGGCACCGTGCGGAACACCTTCACCAGCTCGGGGTCGATGCGCTTGGCCAGGTCGCGGTAGGCGGCGAGCAACGCATCGCCGCTCTTGTGGAAGAAGCGCGGGTCGGTGCGCAGGTGGCTGAAGAACTCGGCCATCGTGCCTTGAAAGCCGGTCTGGGCCTTGGCCGCTTCCATCGCGCCGCGCAGCCGCTCCACCTCCTTCAGGCCGATGGCGTGGATGGCGTCTGCATCGAGCGAGGTGGTGGTGTAGTAGCGCGCCAGGAAGTCGTAGTACGCACGGCCATCGGGTGCGTCGGCCGCAGCGATCGAGGTTCGCGTCTTGGGCAGGTACTGCGTGTCGAAATAAGTGGCCAGCTTGCGGTAGGCCGGCACGACGCGCTCGCGGATGGTGCTCTGCGCTTGCGTCGTCAGTGACGCGCGGTCGGCCGCACTCACGGACTCCGGGAACTTCGTGAACGGCCGGTAGAACGGGCTCTTCGTCGCGTCGCTGACCAGCTGCTGCGCAATCTGCGCCGGTACGCGCTGCATCAGCACGCGCGGCGGCACCAGGCCGGCTTTCACGCCTTCTTGCATCAGCGCGATGGTCTGGTCCACCAGCGTGGGAACTGCGGCGATGCGGCGAAGGTAGTTGCGGTAGTCGTCGGCACTCGCAAAGGGCGTGGCCTCGCTCACGCCGTCGGCCGTTTGTACGCCGCCCTGGTGGCCGATGGGTTGCAGGTACTCGCGGAACTTCTGGCGCTCGACGGCGCGCAGAAGCTGCCATTCGAAGGTGTCGTAGTCGAGCTGCTCGGCCGGCGACAGGCGTGCGCGGTCGAAGCTGCGCAGCCGTGCGAGCGCAGCGCGGTCCGCGGCTTCGCGCGCCGCGATGGCCGCGAGGCTCAGGTCGGACCAGCGGTCGTTGAAGCGCGTGTCACCCTGGTAGGTGGCGGTCTCGGGGCTGTCGCGAAGGCTGCGCTCCCATTCGTCGGCAAAGAACCGGCGCAGTGCAGACGGCGCTGCGGTTTCTGCGGCGCCTGCGGTACTCGGCATCCAGACAGCGCAGGTCAGGCAGGCGAAAGCTAGGCCGAGGAATCGTGTGAATGAGGGCACCGAGGGATCGTATCAGCGGCCTTGGTTCAGCCTCAACTCCGTTCGCCCCGAGGTTGTCGAAGGGTGCGCCGTGCACTTTGCTGGCTTCGACAGGCTCAGCCCGAACGGATATCGGGTCGAGCTGAGCATGTCACTGACCAAGACGCGTCTTACACGAAGCGATTGACGACGTTCTCCAGACGCTCCTGCCGGCCAGACTCAGGCTTCGGATCGAAGCCTCGCGTCTGCGCCAGCGCGGCGACCTGTTCGAGGCTCGCACCGCCGAGGATCGTGCTTCCGAGTTCGCCTTTCCACCCCGCATAGCGCGCGGTCCGGGCGCTTTCCAGCGCGGCGGATTCGTACAGCGCCGCCGCACACAGGAAAGCGCGCGCCAGCGTGTCGATGCCGCCGATGTGCCCTTCGTACAGGTCGCCAGCGTCGATGCTCTGGCGGCGAAGCTTGGCGTCGAAGTTCATGCCGCCGCTGCTGAAGCCGCCGCCGCGGATGAGTTCGAGAAGCGCGGGCACCAGTGCGACGTGGTTGTTGGGGAACTGGTCGGTGTCCCAGCCGAGCTGCTCGTCGCCGCGGTTCGCGTCGAGCGAGCCGAAGATGCCGAGCGCGAACGCGGTGGTGACCTCATGCTCGAAGCTGTGGCCCGACAGCGTGGCGTGGTTGACCTCGATATTGACCTTGACCTCGTTCTCCAGCCCGAAGCGCTTGAGGAAGCCGAAGACCGTGGCGGTGTCGTAGTCGTACTGGTGCTTGGTCGGCTCCTTTGGCTTCGGCTCGATCAGGATCGCGCCCTTGAAGCCGATCTTGTGCTTGTGCTCGACCACGCTCGCGAGGAAGCGGCCATACGCATCGAGCTCGTGCTTCATGTCGGTGTTGAGCAAGGTCTCGTAGCCTTCGCGGCCGCCCCACAGCACGTAGTTCTCGCCGCCCAACCGGGCTGTCCACTCGAGCGCGTGCTTCACCTGGGACGCGGCGCAGGCGTAGACCTCGGGGTTTGGGTTGGTGGCGGCACCACCCATGTAGCGTGGGTGCGAGAAGAGGTTCGCGGTGCCCCACAGCAGCTTGACGCCGGTGTCCTGCATCTTCTTGGCAGCGCGCTCCAGCACGGTATCGAGTATCGCGTTGGATTCGCGCAGGCTGGCACCCTCGGGTGCGACGTCACGGTCGTGGAAGGTCCAGTACGGCAGGCCGAGGCGCGAGAAGAAATCGAAGGCCGAATCGAGCTTGAGGTTCGCGGCGGCCACGGGCTCGCCCTGGAACCAGGGCCGGTCGAACAGCTGCGTGCCCAAGGCGAACGGGTCTTCGCCGCGCCAGCAGAACGAATGCCAATAGCAGACAGCAGGGCGAAGGTGCTCGGCGAGCGTCTTGCCCAGGACGACGCGCTTGGCGTCGTACCAGTGGAAGGCGAGCGGGTTGGTGCTTTCAGGCCCTTCGTAGCGGATGGGATCGATGTTGGAAAAAATGGTCATGACTTCTCCTCAGTGGTGAGTTGGCGCAAGGGCGCATACGCCTTGCGAAAGCGATTCAGCCGTTCGGCGAGTGCCGCCGCATTGCTGGCATCGGATGTGAAACTGCGTGCGATCGGTGGCGTGGCATCGGTGAGCTGCACGCCGCGGCCGCGCAATGCCAGGCGCGCTGCGCCGAGTGCGGGGCCGACTTCGGCGCCGCTCGGCCGGTCGATGGTCACGCCGAGCGTGTCGGCCATCAGCTGCAGCCAGACGTCCGAGCGCGCGCCGCCGCCGATGGCGAGCAGCCGCTCGGGCACCGGGCCGGCTTCGCGCAGCGCAGCCACGCCGTCGGCAAACGAGAACGCCACGCCTTCCAGCACCGCGTAGCTCATGTCGTTGCGGTCGGTCGTGTGCGTCATGCCGATGAAGCCGGCTTGCGCACGAGGGTCGGAGTGCGGTGTGCGTTCGCCGGACAGGTAGGGCAAGAACAGCGGTGCGTCGCGCCGCACGGCGCCGGGCTGAAGCGTCTTCAGCAGCGCTTCGGGTGCGCTGTCGTTGATGCCGCACCACCAGCTGAGTGCGCTGCTGGCCGAGAGCATCACCGCCATCTGATGCCACACGCCGGGCAGTGCGTGGCAGAAAGTGTGCACGCCACGATCGGGGTTCGGCTTGGGGCCGTCGGTGGCAACAAAGACCACGCCCGAGGTGCCGAGCGAAACGAAGCCGGTGCCCGGCACGGTAACGCCCACGCCCACCGCCCCGGCCGCGTTGTCGCCCGCACCTGCGGTGACGGCGATGCCGGCCGGCAACTGCCATTGCCGCGTCCACCGCGGCAGCAGCGTGCCGACCTCGTCGCAGCCTTCGTGCAGCTCGGGCATCTGCTCGGCGCGCATGCCGGTGGCGCGAAGCATGGTGTCGCTCCACGCGCGGCGAGCCACGTCGAGCCACAGCGTGCCCGAGGCGTCGGAGCAGTCGCTGCTCATCACGCCGGCGAGCTGGTACACCAGCCAGTCTTTGGGCAGCAGCACCTTCGCGGTCTTCTCGAAGACCTCGGGTTCGTGCTCTTTCACCCACATCAACTTCGGCGCGGTGAACCCGGCCATGGCCTGGTTGGCGGTGATCTGGCGTGTGCGCGGCTCACGCGCTTCGAGTGTGGCGCACTGCGCCTGGCTGCGGCCGTCGTTCCAGAGGATGCAGGGGCGCAGCACGGTTCCTGCGGCGTCGAGCAGCGTGGCGCCGTGCATCTGCCCGGCGACGGCCAGCGCAGTGACCTGCTGCCAGGTGCTGCCGGCCCGCTCGCGCAGCTGGTTCATCGCGTGGTCGGTTGCTGCGAGCCAGGTGGAAGGCGTCTGCTCGCTCCACAGCGGGTGAGGGCGCGAGACGTCGAACGACGCGCCTGCCTCGGCAATGAGCTCGCCGTTTTCGCTCAGCACCACGGCTTTCACAGACGAGGTGCCGAGGTCGATGCCGATGGTGTTCATGGTGAGAACCTCTGTTCGATGCGGGAGACCGGCTTGCCGCCGATGATCATGGCCAGCACCTCGTCTTCAGTGAGATCGGACGTGCGGTAGGTGCCGACGACCTTGCCGTTCTTCATCACGCTCAAGCGGTCTGACAGCTCGAACACGTCAGGCATGTCATGCGTGATGAGGAAGATGCCGACGCCGTCGGCCTTCAGGCGGCGCACGAGCTCGTGGACCATGCGTGTTTCTTCGGGGCCGAGGGCGGCGCAGGGCTCGTCCATGATCAGCACGCGCGCCTTGAAGTACAGCGCACGCGAGATCGCGACGACCTGGCGTTGCCCGCCCGACAGCGAACGCACCGGCTCGCGGATGTTCGTGAAGTTCGGGTTCAGGCGATGGAAGGTCTGGCGCGCAGCATGCTCCATGCTGTCGTCGTCGATGAGGCCGAGGCCTGTCACGAGTTCGCGCCCGAGGAAGAGGTTGGCAACCGCGTCGAGGTTGTCTGCCAGCGCGAGCGTCTGGTAGATGGTCTCGATGCCCAGGGCCTGCGAGTCCGAGGGCGAGGCGATGTGGGCGGCCTTGCCGTCGACCAGCAACTCGCCCCCGTCCATTGCGTGTGCGCCGGCGAGCATCTTCATCAGCGTGGACTTGCCGGCGCCGTTGTGGCCCAGCACCGCCACCACTTCGCCGGGGTGCAGCTGCAGGCTGACGTCGTCGACGGCGCGCACGCCGCCGAAGGTCTTGCATGCGCCGCGGATCTCGATCAATGCACTGCTCATGTCAGCCTCTCGCCACTGAAACGCCGGTAGACGACGTCGAACACGACTGCCACGATCAGCACCTGGCCGATGATCACCATGCGATAGCCGATGCTCACGTCCATCAGCAGCATGCCGCTCTCGAGAAACTGGATCATCAGCGCGCCCAGCACCGAGCCGAGGATGGTGCCGCTGCCGCCCGAAAGTGCCACGCCGCCGATCACCGCGGCGGCGATCACGTAAAGCTCCATGTTGGTTCCGAGCGAGTTGGTGCCGGCGTTGAGGCGCGCCACCGCGACCACCGAGGCCAGCGTCGTCAACGCGCCCAGCAGCAAGAAGAGCTTGATCGTCACGCGCTTGACTGGAATGCCCACCAGGCGCGCGGCCTCCGGGTTGCCGCCGATCGCGAAGACGTAGCGGCCGAAGCGCGTGCGCCGCACGATGAAGCTGACGACGATCACGACGACCGCCCAGATGAGCACCGGCACCGGCACGCCTTGCGCCTCGGGTTTGCCGTTGAGCTGATAGGCATTCATCGTGGCGACGAACGCGAGCACGAGGACCGAGGTGCCGAGCATCAGCGCCACGTCGAAGGCCAGCGGGCGCAGCGGAAACCCATGCTTCACCTTGCGTGCCCGGCGCGCCATGCTCGACCAGATGATCAGCACCGTGAGCGCCGCACCGAGCACCCAGCTCAGCATCGGGCCGAGCGAGCCATCGAGCCCGCCACCCAGCGCCAGGAAGACGGGGTCCGTGACCGGTTGCGTCTTGCCGTCGGCCACCAGAAAGGCGGCGCCGCGGAATGACATCATGCCGCCCAGCGTGACGACGAAGGAGGGCACGCCCACCACGGCGGTGAGCCAGCCTTGGTACAGCGCGATGGCCAGTGCCAGACCCATGCCGGCCAGTGAGGCCGGCACCCAGTGCCAGCCTTTGGAATACATCAGGAACGCGATCAGCACGCCGACGCAACCGAGCACCGAGCCGACCGATAGGTCGATCTGGCGCGCCACGATGATCAGCGTGATGGCAGTGACCACGATGCCGTCGACGGCGGTCTGCTGCGCGATGTTGTAGAGGTTCTCCGGCGAGAGGAAGTTGCCGGTCGCGAGATGAAAAAGGATGGCCATCGTCGCGAGGACGACGGCCATCAAGGTCAAACGCAAGTCAAGAGCGCTGATTTGGAATTTGCTGTTCATGTCAGGCCAGGCAAGCCCGCGGGGGCGGGCTTGCCATCACAAAGTTGAGGACCGAGCGCGCGTTACTTGCAAGCTGCGGGCGCGCTCTCCTTGGTCACGCCCTTGCAGACTTCGTCCTTGGTGATCCAGCCGGCCTTGATGACCACGTCGAGGTTGTCGCGCGTGATGGACACGGGCTTCAGGAACTTCGACTGCATCGGCACCTTCTTCTCGCCTTCGGCCCAGGTGACGGCGCCGTCGACCTTCTTGCCGGCGGCCAGGGCCACTGCGGCTGCAGCGGCTTCTTTGCCCAGCACGCGAGCGTCCTTCCAGACTGAGACGGTCTGCGAGCCGAGCGCCACGCGGTTGAGCGCGGCATGGTCGCCGTCCTGGCCCGAGACCGGCACGCCCTTCAGGCCCTTGCTGGAGAGTGCAGCGATCACGCCGCCGGCGGTGCCGTCGTTCGAGGCGACGACCGCGTCGACCTTGCCGCTGTTGCGCGTCAGGATCTGCTCCATGTTCTTCTGCGCGGTTTCGGGCTTCCAGCCGTCGGTGTACTCCTCGCCGACGACCTTGATGTCACCCTTCTTGATGGCATCGGCCAGCACTTCGCCCTGGCCGTCACGCAGGAAGTTGGCGTTCGGGTCGGTCGGCGAGCCCTTGATGAAGACGTAGTTGCCCTTGGGCTTGACCTTGAACACGCCACGTGCCTGCTCACGGCCGACTTCCTTGTTGTCGAAGGTGATGTAGAACACGCCGGGCTGCTCGATCAGGCGGTCGTAGGCGACGACGGGCAGGTTCTTCGCCTTGGCCTTGGCCAGTGCGGGCACGATCGCGTCCTTGTCCATCGCGAGGATGATCAGCGAGGTCGCGCCCTTGGCGATGAGACCGTCGACGTCGGCGATCTGCTTCTCAGGCGAGCCGCCTGCATCCGCGCTCACGTACTTTGCGCCCAGCTTGCTGAGCTCGGCCTTGATGGCTGCTTCGTCGGTTTTCCAGCGCTCCTCCTGGAAGTTGGACCAGCTGACGCCGACGACGGCTTGTGCAGCAGCGAGTGTGCTGCAGGCACCGATGACTGCGCTGGTCACGATCTTGTATGCGAGTTTCATTGACTTGTCTCCAAATATTGGTGTGTTGGCTTGCGCTTGATGCGCCCCGACGCAGAGCGGTGGTCGGGCGGTGATTTAGAACGCAGTCCGTCTCACTGCGGGTTGATGGGATTGGTGGGATACGTCTTCGAAGTCGTGGCGCGAGGCCGAGGCCACGATCTCCGCAGATTCATCCAGGCGTTGCAGCACGAGCGAGGCGGCGCCGCGTGCCCAGGCTTCGCTGCCTTCGTGGCCGATGACGAGTGAGACCTTGCCTCGGTGGGGCAGGGCCATCGCGTCGTCCATCGCGGCGCGCAGCGGGGCCTCGAAGAGTTCGATCGCGAGCTGGCGGCCGCCGTCGAGGATCACCAGCTGCGGCGCCAGCAGGTTCACCACGTTGCCGATCCAGATGCCGAGCTGTCGCCCTTGGCGCTCGAAGATCTGAAGTGCCTTTGCATTGCCATCGCGGGCGGCGCTGGCGAGCCGGTCGTAGGCGGCCTCGATCTCTTGCGGTGGCATGTCTCCGGCGGGCAGCAGGCCGGCCTCCTGACCTTGCTGCACGATGGCGTAGTGGGCGACGTACGCTTCGAGGCAACCGCGTTTGCCGCAGTGGCACTGGCGTCCGCCGGCTTCGATCTGCATGTGGCCGAGTTCGGCCGCCAGGCCCGCACGGCCGCGGTACAGCTCGCCGTTGATCATCATCCCGAGGCCCAGGCCCTGCTCCAGCGTGACCACTGCCACGTGCGAAAGCCGGGCAGCCTGGCCGAACCACTGCTCGGCGAGCGCGCGGATGTTGGCCTCGTTCTCGATGAAGACCGGCACGCCCAGTTCCTTGGCAATGGCGCCGGACAGGTTGTGAACCGCCGTCGATCCTTCGGTGGCAAACACGGCGGACCAGTGCACCACGTCGCCCAACGAGTCGACGAACCCCGGCAGGGCGATGCCCACGCCGGCCAGCCGCGCGGTGACGGGGGCGCCATCAGCGTCGGCCACGCAGGCGCGCACCTCCTTGACCAGCCGCTTGACGAGGGCCGCCTTCTGCATCGGCGTGACCAGGGGCGCGCTGCGCGTGCGGCGCACCACGCCGGCGAAGTCTGTGAGGGTGACGGTGAGTTGGTACAGCGAGATGTTGACGCCGACGACCCAGACGAAGTCGGGGTTCAGTGCGAGCTCGCGTTCACGGCGGCCGCCGCCATTGGCCGGCCGGGCGCCCACTTCGGTCAGCGCGCCGCTTTCGATCAGGCGCCGCGTGAGCGACGAGACCGCGGGTTGGCTCAAGCCGGTGGTGACGCCGATCTCGGCGCGAGACATCGGAGCGCCATGGCCACGCACGGCATGCAGCACCTGGTACAGGTGCAGCTGCGAGAGGTGACGAGAACTGAGGCGCGCCATGTGGGACAGGTGGGGTCGATGTCTGAAAGTATTTCGCCATTTTATTTCGGCGGAATAAATCACCATCGGGACTTTCCCACCCGGGTCCGTGGAAACCCTCGGGGCACATTGCGGTCGGCTGAATTTGCGAACGGGCTCGCGACTTAGCGTGCTGCTGCCAGCAGTGCGCGCACCTCGTCGTCGCTCGTCTGGGAGAAGTCTTCGTACCAGCGGCCCACGGCCTGGAAGAACTCAGGCGTGCTCGCGCAGACGACTTCGTCGGCCTCGTTGCGCAGGGACTCGCAGACGTCTGCGTCGGCCACCGGAATGGCCGCCACCAGATGCCTGGGCTGCTGCTGGCGGCAGGCGCGGATGGCAGCCCGCATCGTCGAGCCGGTGGCCAGGCCATCGTCGACCAACAGGACGGTACGCGCGTGCAGCGAGGGCATCGGCTTTGCCTCGCGGTACAGGTGTTCGCGCCGCGCCAGTTCCAGCCGTTCCGCTTGCAGCACCGCGTCGATGTCAGCTTGCGAGATGCCCAGCCAGTCGACCACTTCATGGTTCAGCACGCAGACCTCACCGCTGGCGATCGCTCCCATGGCGTATTCCTCGCGACCGGGCACTCCTAGCTTGCGAACGATGAACACGTCCAGCGGCGCGTGCAGCGCCTGCGCCACCTCAAACGCCACCGGCACGCCGCCGCGGGGCAAGGCAAGCACGATCACGTCGGGCCGGTCCTTGAAGTCGACCAGGCGTTGCGCCAGCACCTGGCCCGCATGCCGACGATCGCGATAGACCTGCTTGGCTTTCATCGCTGCAAGACGCTAGACGCCGAGTGTGGTTCCGGGCCTCCCGCTGGGGATTGGGGGTTGTACCTGCTTCAAACAGGGGAGCAAACCACGTTCCCGTACGCACGAGCCTCTTCGTCCACGCGCTATCCTTCTGTTACCAGCAAAGAGGGGGCTCGGACATGTGGTTTGAGATTTACGGCGACTCGCGCGGCCAGTTTCGCTGGCGCCTGTGGGCAGACAACGACGTCGACAAGATCGCCGACAGCGCCAGCGGTTATGACGACCGCGGTGACTGCGAACGCGCGGTCAATATGGTGCAAAGCACCACCCACTTCACGCCGATCGAAGACAAATCGTCGACCGAGCCGCAGGGGTTGTGGGGCCGGGCCAGCACACCGCGTGCGGCCCCGGTGACCGCCGACAGGCGGAAGCTGGCCGACGCGTTGGCGGCACTCGCCCGCCGGAAGTAGCCCGCCGCGGCGGGCGCTGCGATCAGAGCCCTGCCGAGGTCAGCGAGGCGCCGAACTCCTGCGGAGCCTGGAAACCGACCACGCGCGTGCCGGCTTTCTCGCGGCCGGAGCCGTCGAAGAACACGATGCCCGGTGGGCCGAAGAGGCCGAAGCGCTTGAGCAGCGCCTTGTCTTCGTCGCTGTTGGCCGTCACGTCGGCTTGCAGCAGCAGCGCGCCGGCCAGCCGCGACTGCACCGGTGGTTGGTTGAAGGTCAGGTGCTCCATCTCCTTGCAGGCGACGCACCAGTCGGCGTAGAAGTCCAGCATCACCGGCCGTCCGCCGGTGCTGTTCAGCACCGTGTCCAACTCGGCGGTGCTGCGCACGCGGCGAAACGAGGGAGTCTCTGCCGCCTGTGCCGAGCCGCGTGTGCCACCCGCCGTGAAGCCGGCGAGCGGCTGCAGCAGATCCCCGCCGCCGGAGAGCGCGCCGGCCACCTGAGCCACGCCGACCAGGCCCAGCACCAAGGCGAATCCACGCACCAGGCGTTGCGATCCCGATGCTTGTGCCGAGCGCCGGTCGAACAGCCACGCAGCGCCGACCAGGAGCCCGGTGCCGACGATGCCCATCACGACCGCGCCCGGCAGCACCGGCGAGACGATCCACAGCGCCACCGCGAGCAGCAGCACGCCGAACAGGTGCTTCACTCCTTCCATCCACGCACCGGTGCGCGGCAGCAGCGAGCCAGCCGACACGCCGACCAGCAGCAGCGGCACGCTCATGCCGGCGGCGAGGCTGAACAAGGCGAGGCCGCCGATCAACACGTCGCGCGACTGGCTGATGAACACCAGCGCGCCAGCCAGCGGCGCTGCGACGCAGGGGCCGACGATCAGCGCCGACAGGCCGCCCATCGCGAACACGCCGACATGCTGCCCGCCGCGCAGCTTGCCCGCGCCGGCGTTCAGCTTCTCCTGGATCGCGCTCGGCATCTGCAGTTCGTACACGCCGAACATCGAGAGCGACAGCAGCGCCAGCAGCAGTGCAAAGGTGCCCAGCACCCAGGCGTTCTGCAGTGCAGCGGCCAGGCCTTCGCCCGCCAACCCGGCGGCCACGCCGAGCGCGGTGTAGACCAGCGCCATGCCGAGCGAGTACGCGAGCGCGAGGCCGAAGCCGCGGGCGCGCGACACCGGCCCGTTGGTGCCGACGATGATCGACGACAGGATCGGCACCATCGGCAGTACGCAAGGCGTGAACGAGAGCAGCAGACCGGCCACGAGGAACACACCGGCCACCGTCAGCAGGTTGCCCGAGCGCAGCGCCGACTCGACGCGGCCGCTGGCCGAGGGCTCGGTGGCTGCGGGCGTGGCGGGCGTTGATAGCGCTGCCGCCGGGGAGGCAAGAGCCATGGTTGCCGGTGCTGTCGCAGAGGGCAAGCCTTCGGGCATCCAGGTGACCTGGGTCAGCGCGCCGTTCTTCACGCGCGCGGTGATGCCGCCGTCTTGCGGTGGGTAGCACAGGCCCTTGTCGGCACAGCCCTGGTAGCTCAGTGCAACGCCGAAGTCGCGGCTGGCGCTGCGCAAGGGCAGTTGCACGACGACCGCACCGCGAAGCGTCTCGACCGTCTTGCCGAAGGCCTCGTCGAACTCGGGTTGACCACGCGGTAGCACCGGCTCGCCCAGCGTCGCAGCGCCGACGAGCGGCGTGACGATGATGCGGTCGCGGTAGAGGTGGTAGCCCGGTGCGACGTCGAAACGCAGCTCGATGGTCTGCGGGTCACGCACCTGCACGCTGGCGCGGAAAGCCTGCGCCGGCTCGAGGAAGTCATCGGCCGCGAAGGCCGGTGCCGCGAGCAGCGCGACGCAGCAGAGTAGAAAGCGCCGCATCACGATCCGCAACCGATCCGGCTGGTGTGCAGCGCGATGTCGTCGAGCCAGACCGTGTTGCCGTTGCCGCCGTAGGCTTCCCAACCGAGCTTCAGGTCGGTGACCGAGGGCTTCCACGATGGGCGGCTGCCGAGCCATGCCTGGTCCACATCGGCCGTGGGCGTCGAGTCGAGTTGCAGCGCGCTGACGGCGCTGCCGTTGACCCAGGTCTGCATCGTGCCCATGGACGAGTTGAGGCCGAACTCGATGCAGGTCCAGGTGGCCGCCGGAATCTTGGTGCTGAGCGAGATGCCGGTGGGGCTGAGGGACGGCAGTGTCGCGTCGTCCTTCGAGCGGTTCCACATCAGGATGCCGCTCTGGCCGCCCATGCGCAGGTCTTGCGTGCTGCCGTCGACCGATTCGATCGCGTCGTGCATCGACATGATGGTCACGTGCGGGTCGCCCAGCGTCTGGGCGAGGCGGATGTAGAAGCGGCCGTAGACGACCGGGCCCATGGTGGCCACTGTCGGGCTGATGATGAACGCGTGGCCGCAGTAGCTGCTGCCGGGGTCGATGCGCACCGAGCGCGTGCCGCCGTGCGACACCGCGCCGTCGATCGTCGCCTTGCCGCTGCCATCGAAGCAGTTCGGCCCGCCGACGGACCAGCGCGCTGTGTCGGGCACGGCACCCGCCGCGGTCGACTCGAAGTCATCGCACAGCGTCATGTCGCTGCAGGCCACCGTGGCAGGTGCTGGAGCGGGCGAAGGAGCGGGGGCCGGCGTAGGCGATGGAGCCGGAGCCGGAGCGGGCGCCGGTGCGGGAGCAGGGGTCGGCGCCGGTGCCGGTGCGGGCGCTGGCGAAGGAGCCGGCGCTGGCGCTGGCGCAGGGGTGGGGGCCGGTGCGGGTGCAGGGGCTGGTGCGGGAGAAGGCGCGGGCGCGGGCGAGGGGGCTGGTGCCGGTGCAGGAGGCGTGCTCGCAACCGGCCCGAGCGAGGAGCCGCTGTCGCTCCCGCCGTTCCAGGTCGGTTCTGTCGAACTGCCGCCGCAGCCGCTCAACAGCGCTGCAGACACCGCGATGAACAACGGGCCCAGGCCCGCGCCGCGCTTCATGGCTTGACGGTCAGCTTGCCGGTGCCGGCTTGCGCCTGCACCGAGGTCTTAACTGACGTCGCCGGGAGCAGCGCGTACGAATACGGCACCTTCCAGCCCACGTCGTTCGAGAAGCCGCATTGCGACATCACGAGTGCCGAGCCGTTCACGAGTGAACCGGCGTCGGTGATCGCACCCGTCTTGCTCGACGAGCCCGGGTTCTTCAGCACGCTTTGGCAGCCATTGGCGCCTTGAATGTCAAACACGTTGTTCTCCGAAATGATCTTGGCCAGGTAAGCCACACCGATGCTGTAGCCGTGTGGATAGGCTGCATCGGCCTTGCTGCCGAGGTAGAGGTTGTTGTAGACGTGCACCTTGCCGAAGCGCACACGCGGTGCGCGCTCGGTGATGTTGGTGAACAGGTTGTTGTTGAAGGTCACGGTGAGGTGGCCGTTGTCGGTGGTCTTGCTGTCCGACGAGCCGATCAGGTTGTTCTTGTCATGCTGATCGAAGACGTTGTTCGAGATCGTCACGTAGTCCGAACCGTTCTTCACGTCCAGCGAGCCGTCATGGCACTGCTTGCGCTTGCCGTTGACGACCGCCAGCAGGTCGTCTGTGACCGGCGAATCGGTGAACCGGTTGTGGTCGATCCAGACGTGGGTCGAGTCGTCCACCGTGATGCCGTCGAACTCCGAATTCCAGTTGCCACTCGAGCCGTCGTTCGGGTCCCACAGCGGCGATACGTCGCATGGGTCGACGATGGTGAGGTTGCGCACGATCACGTTGTCGACGCCGTTGATCTTGATGTTGGCGTTGACGAAGCCTGCGGTCGCGCCCACACCGATCAGCGTGGTGTTGCTGCCGAGCTTCAGCTCGCCGCGGTTGGCCTGGTCCGAGGTGCTCTTGAACGCGCCGCCGTTGTCGGCGGCTGCCATGTCGATGCGGCCCGTCACCTTGATGATCTTCGGTGTGTCGGAGCCGGCCTTGATGGCTGCGAGCAGCTCGGTGGCGGTGTCGACCCTGTAGACATAGGCAGACGCAGCGGCCGAGCCGCCACGCGTGCCGCCAGACTGGCCGGCCCAACCGGTCGCGGGCGCGATGTCGGTGCTGGCGTCAGCTGAGGGAGCGGGAGCTGGGGCGGGAGCCGGCGCGGGAGCAGGTGCAGGAGCAGGAGCAGGAGCAGGAGCAGGTGCCGGCGCCGGTGCCGGTGCCGGTGCCGGTGCCGGTGCCGGTGCCGGTGCCGGTGCCGGCGTTGGTGCAGGAGCCGGGGCCGGGGCCGGTGCGGCGGTCGGCCCGACTGCACACTTCTTCGCCTTGCCGGGGTACGGGTCGGAGCCGAAGGTCGCGACCGTGCAGGCGAGGTTGCCCGAGAGCTTCTTGGTGACCCACTGGTTCTTGATGCCGAAGGAGACCAAGCGGCTGGTGCTGCCAACCTTGCAGGTCTCGCCTTCGTCGGCGCATTTCGAATAGCCAGCCGGCCAGTCCACGGCGAATGCCGGGGACGAGGCGGTGGCGAAGAGGGCTGCCACGGCGAGCATGGCGGATGTGGGACGGTTCATTGTTCTTCTCTCCTGAAGTTGTGTGTCGATGGCTGTGCGTCTATTGATCT
This sequence comes from Rhizobacter sp. P2_G4, assembly GCF_056403575.1. NCBI lineage: Bacteria > Pseudomonadati > Pseudomonadota > Betaproteobacteria > Burkholderiales > Sphaerotilaceae > Rhizobacter > Rhizobacter sp. P2_G4. Next base: position 684,701 of record NZ_JBFUFG010000003.1, read on the forward strand.
TTTGATCTTTTGATTTTTCTTGGTCTATCGATGCGGTCTTGCGGGAACGTCACTTGATGGTTGGAGACGCATTTCGCAGGAGCATCAGGAACTGGTCGTGGAACCATTGGCCTGCGTGCGGTGCGCCGCTCAGCGCGTCGACGTTGCCCGAGCCGCACATCGCGTCGAAGCGCTTGCCTTCGGCATTCGGCGACGTGGCCGTGCTGTCGCTGGTGCCATCGGAGTCGCCGGGCGGCTTCACGAACACATAGGCGTCGAGGTAGGTGCGCGTCGAGTCGGGCGTGGCGCGCGGGCGTTCGCCGACGCCGGTGTCCTTCACGTTGCACCAGTTGCCTCGCGCGGCGCGGCGGTCGATGCGCATGTCGTCGACGTCGGCGGCTGCAGCGGTGGGCCGCTTCGCGCCGCCCCAGCCGTTGCGCGAGGTGTCGATGATGAAGGACAGCGTGTCGGGGAAGCCCGCGGCGACGAACTCGGTGCGCAGCTTGTCGACGTAGCCGAGCTCGTCGATCATGCGGTTCCATTCGTAGAACTCAGTCGTGCCACCCGACTTCACGTTGTTGTCGGTGCCGTCGAAGTAGGGCTCGTCGAGCGGCGTGTAGTTGGCGCTGTTGCTGGCGAAGCCGCGGATGATGCCGAGGCTGCCGCTGGGCGTCGCACCCTGAACCAGGTCCTTGAAGCCGGCGATGGCCTTCTGGCGGTTGTTGTCCCAGCCGAGCCAGCCCGAGTGCGCGATGTCGAGGTACATGTACACGTTCTTCAGTGTCGAAAGCTTGTTCAGCGTGTAGCGGATGCCGTCGACGTAGATCTTCTTCTGGTTGACCGCGTCGCACACCGTCTTGCCGACACCGACGTTGGTCAGCATGTTCGGGTACGAGTCGGGCTCGATCACCGTGACGATGCGCAGGCCGGCGTAGGCCGGGCGCGCCACGATCTCGGCGATCTTGTCGATGTACTGCGTCTTGTACTTCGCCATGCCGTCGTTGGCCGAGCTCAGCTCGCCGTTGGAGGCTAGCGCGGCGCAGTCACGGTCGGGCAGGTCGTAGACCACCAGCAGGATGGACATCGGCTTCAGCGTGCTGCCGCTCTGGGCCTTCTGCTGCGCGAGGGCCGCCTCGAGGTGGTCGACCAGGCCCATCGCACCACCGCTCGCCTTGGCGCCGTCGATGGCGGCGATGCGGTCGAGCCAGACGGCGGTCGGGAACTTGGCTGCGGCCTTCACCAGCGCGGTGTCCGTGGCGGATGCCGTCACACGGCTCAGCGATTGCGAGACCTTCGTGCCGTAGTCCGGGTCGAGATAGAACAGCGCGTCGGCGAATGGGTTGCCGGCGGTAATCAGGCCGGTGGCGGGGGCAGGAGCCGGTGAGGGAGAAGGCGAGGGGGCCGGAGAAGGAGACGGTGACGGTGCGGGCGATGGCGCCGGTGAAGGTGCGGGAGCAGGCGATGGAGCCGGTGCAGGAGCGGGGGACGGGGCAGGCGCAGGAGCGGGGGACGGGGCAGGCGCAGGAGCGGGGGACGGGGCAGGCGCAGGAGACGGCGCCGGCGTGGGTGCAGGAGATGGGGCGGGCGCAGGAGATGGTGACGGAGCGGGCGATGGCGACGGTGCGGGCACCGGTGCAGGCGCGGGTGCATTGCTCGTGGGTGACGGAGCCGGTGAGTCGCTGCCGCCGCCGCATGCGGCGAGCATCAGCGTGAACAGCAGGCTGATGGTGGCGCGTCCGCGCTGGGTCTTGTAGTTATTCATGTGGAGTCCCTTGGATGTTTTTGGTGTGATGTGTCAGAAGCTCGTGCCGAGACCGACCTGCAGGATCGTCGCGTCGAAGACGTCGACGCCCGGCGATCCGTTGCCGCCGATGCGCCAGCTCGATCGCTGCTGGTAGCGCTCGACCTTCAGGTCGGTGACCCAGGTGCCCAGGCGCAGCTCGAACTTCAGCCCGGCGGTGACGCCGCCGAAGGCCGACAGCCGCTGGTCGGCCGACGAGAACTGCGGGTTCCCCACCGGGCCGGGGTAGATCGCGGTGTCGACCACCGGATCGAAATAGAACTTGGCGGCGTTCTGTGTGTAGTAGCGCACCGACGGCGTCACGGTGAAGTCAGACATCACCGGCTGCACCCACGCGGTCTCGAAGGTGTGGGCACGGATGCCGAAGCTGTCGCTGTAGTAGCGGTAGCTGCTGCGAACGGATGCCGACAGCGATTCGAAGTGGTGGTTCCAGCGCAGCATGCCGACGTTGATGTCGCGCTTGCGAGGGCGGTGGTCGTAGAGCTTGTAGGGGTCGTCGAAGTAGCCGCGGCCCATCGAGTGCGTCAGGCTGAACTGTGCGATGTCGCGCGGTGACAGCGCCTGCGTGACGCCGAGCGTGATTTCGTTGGTGCGCTTCGTCTCATCGACCACGATCTCGTTGACCGGGTTGATCGCGTCGCGGGTGTTGGCGATGCCGAGGTTCCAGGTCGTGTTCTTGTCTTCGGACGCCCAGCGACCTTCCAGCGACACGGCGGTCGACTTGTAGTCGTTCTCGGTCGAGTGAGCCGCGCCGAGCGCGATGGCGCCGCGTTCGAAGTAGCGGGTGAGCTTCAGGTCTCCGGCCTTGCGCTTGTCTTCCATGCCGGGTGATTTGGTGGCGCCGGACACGTCGCTGTAGTAGCGCGGTGTTGCGCCGGACACCTCATCGACGACGCCGGAGCCTTCGATCGACCAGCGGCCGACCGGGGCAAGGATGTAGAGCGATGGCGCCTTGACGGTGATGCGGTCGAGCCGGTTGCCTTCGCTGCCGTCGTAGAACGGGTACTTGGTGTCGACGGCCTGGCTGTCCTTGTACTGCAGGTACTTGAACGCGATGAGGCCCTTCTCGGGCGGCTCTTCGGCGTGTGCCGTCATCACGCCAGGCAGCGCGATGGCCGCCAGCGTGATGCTCCCCCAGACGCGGCTGCGTGAGTTCGAACCGTCAGTTGCAGCCACAGCCACCTCCGCCCACGCCGGAGCCGCCAGCCGCCGCTTCCTTGCTGTTCAAGATGTGCTGGTCGAAGCGCTGTTCGAGCGCGTCGCCACCGAGGGTCATTTCGGGTTTCGCGAGCAGGCCCTTTTCCCAGGGCTGCGGCGGTTGGAAGACAGAGCAGCCGGCGAGGCAGGCGCTGAGCAGGAGCAGCGCGGCGAAGGTTCTGTGGTGCATCAAAGGTTCTCGTGGGCGGGTCTGGAGCTGCAGGACAGGGCGCAGCAGAAAGGCTTACTTCAGGGCAGCCGCAATGGCGTCTTCGAGTTGCTTGCGTTCTTCTTCACGGAAGCCCGCATGCACCTGGATCACCTTGCCGTCCGGACCGATCAGCAGCGAGGTCGGCATGCCCTTGACCGCGTAGCGGCGCGGTGTCTCGCCCTGTGCGTCGAAGGCCAGCGTGAAGTTCGCCGGCACCTCGGCCAGGAACTTGTCGGCATCGGCACGCTTGGCGTCGAGGTTCACGCCGACGACCTGCAGGCCCTTCGCGCCGTACTTGGCTTGCATGTCGTTCATCCACGGGAACGACTGGCGGCACGGGCCGCACCACGAGGCCCAGAAGTCGAGGTACACCACCTTGCCTTTGAAAGCCGCGAGGTTCACCGTGCCGCGCGATCCGCTCAGCGTGAACTCGGGTGCGGGTGCACCGGCTTCGACCGCCGCGGCGGGCAGTGCGGCAAACAGACTGGCAGACATCGCCAGCGTGATGGCTGAAAGGCGGTTCATCGAGAAGATTCCTTTGAGAGTGAATTGAGAGCGCTCAGGCGCGGCCACCACAGCGCGGCGATGGCCAAGGCCAGCAGCACGAGCCAGTGAATGCCGAGGGCGCCGGCGCCCTGGTTGGCAGAGACGGTTTCGGCCTGAGCCGACAGCGACACCTCGGTGGCCTGGCCGGTGGCCGACGTCACCTTCAGCGTGCCGGTCATCGCACCGCCCGAGCCGGGAGCGAACACCACCGTCACCGTGCAGGACGAACCGGCCGCCAGCGTCCAGGGCACGCCGGGGCAGGCATCGGAGGCCGTGCCCGATTCGACGATGAAGCGGGACGTCGTCGTCACCGACGCGATCGTTGCGGCTGCCGCCGAGCTGTTGGAGATGCGCACGGTCAGCGGCTGGCTGCGGTCGCCGGTGCGCACGGTGGTCGAGCGGTAGTCGAGCGCCGAGGGTGTGACGGCCAGCGTGCCTGAGGCCGGGGGAGGCGTCGTGCCGCCACCGCCGCCTGTGTCGGGCGGCGTACCGCCTCCGCCACCGCCTGTCGAGCCGGCCACGCCGCTGCCGCTGAGCGTGACATCGGGCGGGTTGCTGCCGCTCGATGCGACCAGCAGCACGGCATTGCGCACGCCGGCCACATCGGGCACAAAGCTCACGATCACCGTGCAGCTCGCGTTGGCCGCGAGCGTCACACCACCGAGGCAGGTGCCGCCGCCGACCGAGAAGGCCGATGCCTGTGCGCCCGAGGTGCCGATCGACGACACCGTCACGCTGCCTGGCCCGTTGTTGACCAGCGTCAACGGGGAACCCGCCACCGTCTTGCCGACTTCAGTGGACGGGAACTGCAGCGAGTTCGTGCCGCCCGACCAGACCAGTACCGGAAGCGTCACGGCAGAGCCCAGGCCAGTCAGCACCACGCTGTTCGGCGAGCTGAAAGCGTTGGAAGTGATCGTCACCGTCTCGGCCGCGTTGTCTGCCGCCGGGGTATAGGTCACCGTCAGCGTGCAGCCCGCACCGGGAGCGAGGTTGGTCGCGCAGTCGTGCGTCGCCTTGAACTCGGTCGAGCTGCTCACGATGCTGGTGATCTGCAGCGCGGCGCTGCCGGTGTTGGCGATCTTCACCGTGCGTGGCACCGAGGCCGTGCCCATCGACACCTGGCCGAAGCCGATCGACGGCTGTGACAGCGTGAGCTCCGGCGCCGCCGTGGCAATGCCGACACCGCCGACCGACAGGCTGGCCGTGCCGCCGGGCGCGTTGCTCGTGATCTCGACGCTGGCCGAGCGGGGGCCGAGCGCGCTCGGCTTCAAGGCCACGGTCACCGTGCAGGTGGCGGCCGGAGCCACCGTGGCACCGGCGCATGTGCCACCGAGCACGATGTCTGCTGCGTTGGTGCCGGTCGCGCTGACCTTGCTGATCACCAGATCGGCCTGGCCGTTGTTGGTGACCGTGGCAGTGCGTGCAGCACCGGTGGTCGCGAGGCCCTGTGCGCCCAGGTCGAGCACGATCGCGTCCAGCGCGAGGCCCGGTTGCGCGCTCACGTTGCCGGTGCCGGTGAGAGCGACCGATGCGGTGGTGCTGCTTGCGCTGTGGCCGATCATCAGGCTGGCTGCGCGCGCACCTGTTGCCGTCGGCGTGAAGCTCACGTCAACGAAGCAGTTGCTCCCGGCCGCCACGCTGGTGCCGGCCTTGCAGGTAGAAGCCGAGCTGATCGCGAACTCAGAGGCTTGCGCGCCGCTGATGGCAAGCGTGTTGACCGTCAGCGCGGCTGTACCGCTGTTGCCCACGGTCACGCGCAACGGGTCGGAAGTGCCGCCGACCGTCTGCGCGAAGCTCAGCGTGGTGGGAGACAGCGTCACCGACGGCGAGCTGTCGACACCGGTGCCTGAGAGCGAAGCGGTGCTGCTGCCCGTGCTGCCGTTGTGGCCCACGGTGAGCGTGGCGGAGCGTGTGCCAGCGAGCGTCGGCTTGAAGGTCACGGTGACCGAGCATGCGGTTCCGGCGGCGAGCGAGGTGCCCACCGCGCAGGTGCCGCCGCTCACTGCGAAGTCGCTGCCGGCAGTCAGCGCGATGCTGCTCACCACCAGGGCTGCACCTGCGCCCACCGAGTTGTTGACCGAGAAGGTCTGCGCGGCACTGGTGGTGCCCAGTGCCTGGCTCGTGAAGGTGATGCTGGAGGGGCTGACCGACGGTGCCGGCTCGGGCGTCGCGGGCAGGTAGCTGGGCGTGCGGCCCAGCTGCTGTCCGATGTAGGCCGCGAGATCGTTTAGCTGGGAGTCGCTGAGCTTGCCCTGCAGGAACGTCATCTGCGAATTGGTCGTGATGATGCCCTTGATGTTGGACGCACTCGTGCCGTTCGCGATGCGGTTCTGCGGGTTCGCCGGGATCGTGCTGTGGCATGCGCTGTTGCTGCAGCTCTGCTTGCCGGCGACTAGCGTGGTCGTGTACAGCATCTGGCCGTTGGTGGCGCTTTGCGCGAGCGCCGAGCCGGCGCCCATCATGGCCAGCAACGTGGCGGCCAGTGGCGGGGCGAAGAGGTGGAGAAAGGTACGCCTCATTTGCATCAGGCCTTCATCCACGGCAGGTCTTGGCCGGCGACGGCCCAGATCGCGTCGGTGTGGTCGCCGTTGGCGCCGCGCACGTTCGGGTAGCCCCAGGCGGTGGTATTGACATCGCTCGTGCTCACGCCCATTGCGCGCAGCACCATGCCCATCCACTGCGTGTACAGCAGGCCCGAATACCAGTGCGGGTCCGACGACCAGTTGAACGAGTTCAGGTCGCGGAAATCGAGCGACTGGCCTGTCTTGAAGTAGCCGCCGGCGTCGCCCAGCGCAATGATCGGGATGCAGCGGTTGTGGTGGTGGCCGGGGTTGCCGCCCGAGCCGAGCTCGAAGCCGCTCGCGATCAGCGCCTTGTCGAACAGCGTCTTGCCGTCGGCCGTCTTCACCTGGTCGAGCTTGTTCGCCATGTCGAGCATGCAGGTCTCGAACTGCAGCTGCACCGCGGCGTTGAAGCCGGCGCGCTTGGCGGGGTCGTCCAGCGCGTGCGCGTAGTCGTTGTGCCAGGCATGTTCCGGCTCGGGGCCGAAGGTGTATGAGGTGGCGCCGTTCACATAGACGCGGCTGATGCCGGCCGAGAACGCAGCGACGACGATGTCGTTCCACAGCGATTCGCACTGCGCCTGGCTCGCGGGCTGGCCGTAGAAGCCGGCTGCGGCCTCGATCGACGAGGTGTCGCTGGTCGGGCGCTGGAAGCTGCTGGTGACCGGCGTCTGCGCGAGCTTGCCTTCGACCTCGTTCAACAGGTCGAGGTAGTTGCCGAGCCGCGCCTTGCAGTCGGCCGAGCACGAGGCGTCGGCCATCACCAGGTCGGCATGCTCCTTCACGCGGTCGACCAGCACCGTCTTGTCGGTCGGTGCCGGCGTGGTGGTGCCACCGCCGCCCGTGTTCTTGAACAGGCGGTCGAACAGCTTGATGTTGCTCTCGGCGGTGGGCGTCGTCTGCACGGTGGCCGTGCCGGACTTCGACAGCGACACCAGGTTGCGCACGATCGCCGGCTGCAATACGGCGGTCGGGTAGAAGCTGCTTGCGCCGCCCAGGATCTGGTCGATGGTGGGGCTGGTGGCGTCACCGCCGAGCGTGCCGCCGCGGTTGTGGCCGCCGCTGACCGCGAAGTCGAGCCCGTTGATCACGTTCATGCGCGACAACATGCGCGCCGAGAGCGCCGAGCTCTTGGCCTGCAAGATGTCGCTGATGACCGTCAGGTTGCCGGAGGCCTTGGCCGCCGCGGCGAGTTGCGCCTGGCGGATCGTGATGCCGCCGTAGCTCTGCGAGGCTGCAGGGGTCTGGTCTAGCAGCGGCCCGAAGAACTGACTCTGGAACACGCCATGCCACGTCGTCGTGTGGACGAAGTAGCGCTCGGCCGAGGCGGCTGCCTCGGTGGCGGCGCGCGCTTCACGCGGCAGCAGCGAGGGCAGCAGCGGCAAGGCCAATGCGGTTCCACCGGCGCCGATCAGGAACTGCCGGCGGGACAAGGGGTTGAATGCAGGTTTCATTTCGCCCTCTGGATCGTGGTGAACTCGGTGCGCAGCGCGACCGATGCGAACAGGCTGCGCAGGTTGGCGCCGTTGGCGGCCTGCACGCGCAGTGCTTCCATCAAGGCGCCGTCAGCGGCGGTCTCTGAACGGCCGAAGCTGTAGCGCACGTAGTTGCGTGCGAAGCAGCGCTCGAACTGACCGCTTTCGAGGATGTATTGCTGGGTTGCCGATGGCGAGCTGACCGCGCGCGACGAGCCGTCGGCCAGGCGCACCAGCGCTGCGGTGTCGATCGGCTTTTCGCCGAGCAGAGCGCCCTTGTCATCGAGCACGCGCTCGGTGCTGCGCGCGCGGCCCAGCGAGTCGAAGCCCTCGAAGGCGAAGCCCCACGGGTTCATCTGCGTCTTGTGGCAGCCGATGCACGAGGTGCCTTCCATTTCAGTGACGCGCTCGACGCGTTGGCGCGTGGTGAGCACGCCGGTAAGGTCGGCCTTCGAGTTCGACTGGTCCATGGCCGGCGTGGGCATCGCCTCGCAGGTCAGCCCGAACAGCACGCGGCTGCCGCGCGAGATCGGCAGCGTCGTGTCGGTAGAGCCTTGTGCGATGAAGCCGATGCGGGTCAGCAGGCCAACGCGTGACGGTTCGGTGAAGAGCGGCGGGGCGGTCGTGCCGTCCCACACCGCTGTTTTATAGAGCGAAGCGATGTCGGCCGTCTTCGCGTAGGAGTGGCGGTCGGTCAGCACCTGCTGCAGCGACGCGTTCTTCGAGGCCAGGTACGAGACCATGTCCAGCACTTCGTTCACGGCCGCGTCGCGCGAGGTCGACAGCGGCTTGAAGCTGCCGGCGAAGGCATCGAACTTCGGATCGCCGACCTTGCCGTCCAGCGCCACCAGTTCTTGCAGGCGGAACCAGCCACCGAAGAAGTCGCGCATCGCGCGGTCAGAGCGGGCGTCGGCCATCATGCGCTGGATCTGGGCGGTGTAGACCGACGGCGTGAGCAGCGTGCCGTCGTCGGCAATCGTGTTCAGCGTTGCATCGGGCACGGAGTTCCAGAAGTGCAGCGCGAGGCGTGTGGCCTGCTCGTGGGCGGTGAGTGCCACGCACGATGCGCTGGTGTCGGTGGCCGTCTGGCCCTTCTCGACGACGAAATAGAACTTCGGCGACGCGATCATCGTGCCGAGCACCTTGGTCACCGACGCCTGGCTGGCGCTGTTGCCGGCTGCAGTGCGGTAGACGTTGACTTCGCTCTCGGTCAGCGGCTGGCGGAACAGCAGCCGGCCGGCCTTGCGGATGAAGCTGGTGACGCAGGCGTCGGAGGTGCCGGTGCAACTTCCGAGCATCGTGTTCAGCCGGTTTGCATCGGACGTCATCGACTTGGCGAGTGCCTCGGCGGTGTCGTGCAAGGCCGTCACCTGGCGCAGATTCACGCCGGTGTCCAGGCGTTCATAGCCTTTGTGCCGCGACGTGTCCGGGTTGACTGCGACGTCCGGCGGGAACTGCGTGGTGTCGCGCACCAGCGGCCCGACGCTCGCGGCGAGCGTGCTGTCGCCGGTGAGGGCCACGGTCACGTCGGTGAGCGCGTTGATCACCTGGTCGCGCGTCAACCGGCGCGGTGCACCGGGTGCACTGCAGCCGGGGCCGGCCACATCACCCGGCGTCACGGCGGCAATCGTCACCGCGGCGATCTGGGCATGGGGATCGGTGCCGACAGGCACGATCGTGGGGGTGCCGGTGCCGGCGTTGCCGCTCGGTGGGGCGGTGGCGGCTGGTGTCGATTCACTCGAATCGCCATTGCAGGCCGCGGCCATGGCGGCGATACAGAGGGCTAGGAGGTGCGATCGCATGGTGCTCTCGGTTGCGTGGGGCCATCGACTGCGATGGCAACGATCTGGCTTCGTGGCGCGATTCTGTTGAAAACGTTGCCGCAAGAATTGACCAATCCATGACGAAAACCTCTTCGTTGCTAGGCGACTGCGCTACGCAACGGCGCGCAACAGGTGTAACGGTGTCGGCCCAGAGCAGCGGAGTTCATGCGCATCGGCAGAATGTGCACACACACGAAGCCGTGGCACGTACCTGGCAAGTTAAGTCGTAGAGGGAGTTGATGGACAACGAGGTTTTCAGGTTCGGCCGGTGCGAAGTTCGCGTCGCGACACGCGAGGTATTGCTCGCCGGCTCACAGCAGCCGATGGAGCCGCGACCGTTCGAGTTGCTGGTGTATCTGATCCGTCATCGGGCGCGCATCGTGTCCAAGGACGAGCTGCTCGACAAACTCTGGGCCTTCGATCTGGTGACAGCGAGCGTGATCGCCCGCGCGGTGATGAAGATCCGCAAAGTGCTGGGCGACAGCGACACCGGCCCGCTGATCAAGACGGTGCACCGAACCGGCTATCGCTTCATGGGTGAGCTGAGCGAGAAGCAGCCGCTGCCGGCTGCCGCTGCGCGGCCGTCATTGCCGCCGCCTGCACCGGTGCCGCTGCTTGCCGCGCCGGCCGCGTCCGCGATATCCCTGGCACTGCTGCCGTTCGAGAACCGCACGGGCAACGCGGACCTCGACTGGGTGGAGCTCGGCCTGCTGTCGCTGGTGGTGCGCGACCTCGGCATGCATCCGGGCCTGCAGATGGTGTCGATCCCCTCGCTGCTGAATGCATTGCAGGCGGTGCCGCCTGACCACGCGTTTACCGACCGGGCGGACGGCTTGATGCGGTTGCTCGCCGTTCGGCACGTGGCCCGCGTGGAGGTGCGTGGTGGTCCGCAGCGCTTCGAATTGCTCTGCACGTTGGCCGGGGGCGGGCGCATCGACAGCACCTTGCTCGCCGCCAATGGGCTCGCCGATCTCGGGCGAAGCCTCACGCGCTGGCTGGAGACACGCTTCTTCCCCGGCGAGGCGGTCGCCGAGATTCATGCCGACCGCGCCGACGGTGCACTGGGCCGCGCCCTGCAAGCCCTTGCCGAGCAAAAGTGGACCCTCGCGCTGGAGCTGCTGGACACCGTGCTGCGCGCTGCCCCGGCGCACCTGGGCGCACAGATCGAACGCTTGCGTGCGCTGGTCGCCCTGGATGACAACGCTGCGTTTGCGCTCGGCGACGCGCTGCTCGCGCGGTTGCGTGGTGAATCCAACCCGGTTGCCGAAGCTGCGGTGCACTTCGAGCTGGCGCAGGCCCACGTGCGCCGCCGCATCAACGACCGTGCCAAACACCACCTCGACGAGTCGCTGCAGAGCGCGCCGGGCAAGGCGGATCGCGAGTCGGTCATCGCCACCACGCTGCTGCGGGCGAACATCGCCATCAATGAATTCGATTTCACGGTCGCGTCGGCGCTCGTCGACCGGGCCGAAATGCTGTGCGAGGGCAGCAGCGTGTTCGAGCAGCTGCGCATCCTGTCGCTTCGCATCGTGATCGAGGCGGAGACCGGCAGCATGGTGCAGGCCTGGAACCACGCGAAACGCGCGGCTGCGATGTACCGCAACCATGGCGTGCTGGTCGGGCAGGCGAGGGCCGAGTGCAATGTTGCCAATGCAAGCGCGAGCCTCGGCCACTTCCGCTTGGCCGAGCAGCACGGCGAGTCGGGTCTTGCGATCTCGCGCAGCCTGAACGTGCCCACCGACACCGCGGTCTCCGCGATGCTGTTGTGCGGTGTCTACCGGCAACTGCGCAAACCGACCAACGTGGCCCKCGTGCTCGCGATCCTCGAAGAGACGGACACCGGCGACGCGCCGCGCAACGACGGCATCCGCCTGGTGGGCCGCGCGCAGCACGCCCTTGCGACCGGGCAGGAAGACACGGCCGCCGAGCTGCTCACGCGGGCTGCAGCCGAGGCTGCGAGCAAGGGACACGAGATGCAGCTGCATTTCGTGCTGCCGCTGCTCACGGGGGCCCTGGTCCATGCCGGTCAGCTGCCGCAGGCCGACGATGCCTGCCGGCGCATTGCCGAGCTGGCGAAGCTGCCGCATGACCGCAACCTGCAGGGCGCGCTGTGGCACAGCCAGGCGCAGCTGATGCTGGCGCGCGGTGACCGCGAACGCGCGCTCAACCTGTTGCGCAAAGCGCGCGACGTGACGCCCTTGGGCTGGTGGAATGCACATGCACGCATCGACGGGGCCTGGCTGTGCATCGAGCAGGGCCGCACCGCCGAGGCGGCCGAAATGCTGCGCGGCCTCGAACCCTGGATCGACGAACACCCCGCCGGCCACGCGGTGTGGGCGCGGCTGTGTCATGCGCAGGGCCGCATTGGTGACGCGCGCAAGATGCATGCACATCTGGTGTCGGTTGTCGAAGGCCCCTTGCCGGCCTGGCTGACCGCGTTGGGCAGCGGCTATGCGCTGCAGCAGTCAGAAGGGTTGCCGCTCGCACCGCGGTTGCCCAGCTGGTTGTAGCGGAACGTGGGCCTCGTGGGTTCGAGGTGCGTCGCTCCACAACCTATCATCAGCCGATGAGTGCAAGCAAAGAGTTCGTCAGCCATGTTCGAGAGTTGCTGTCTTCCATCGGCGAGCTGAGCGACGGCAAGTTCTTCGGCGGTCACGCGCTGAAGCACCAGGGGAAGCAATTCGCCATGATCATGGGGAACACGCTGTACCTGCGAGTCAACGATGAGACGAGGCCGGAGTACCTTCTAAAGGGTTCGAAGCCGTTCTCGTACCTAACGAAGGCGAGGCGAGTCGACGTCCGCACGTACTTCTCGGTGCCCGATGAGCTGCTGGAGTCGAAGGACGCGCTGTTGGCGTGGGGCCGCAAGGCCATCCAGGCCGCCGGTGCCTGAACCGCGGATCACCGACGCGATGCAAGCCACTGCCGAAGAACGTCTGCAGGCCCTGGGCCTCACGCTGCCTGTGATCACCCCACCGCGCGGGACGTTCTGCGCTTATGTCATTTCCGGCTCCATGCTGTACCTGTCTGGAAAGGGCGCGCCGCTTCGCGAAGACGCGGCAGTGGTCCCCAAGGTTGGTGCCGAGGTCAGCGTCGAGCAGGCTCGCGCCTACGCGCAGGAGATCGGCCTCTACCTCCTGGCATTGATGAAGGAGGCGCTGGGTGACCTCAGGCGCGTGCAGCGTGTCGTCAAGGTCTTCGGCATGGTCAACGCCGCGCCGCATTTCACCTCGCACACCGAGGTGGTCAACGGCTGCTCCGACCTGCTGGTCGCCGTGCTGGGCGAACGTGGAGAGCACGCACGGTCCGCCATCGGGGTGGGCTCCTTGCCGAAGGGATTCGCTGTGGAGATCGAGGCCGTCGTCGAGTTCGCCTGAGCCCTCGCCCCAGGCTCGTGCTGGAGCGAGTGCGGCCGCAGCGCTTTTCTTGAAGTGACGAGTGCTGCGGCACACGGGGTGGACGCAGGACCGGATCGCCGCCCGCAGCGGTTTCGGTTCCGTGGATGCCTTCGGGCGTTCGCTCGGCAGCACGGCCTCACGCCGAATGCGTATCGAGACGGTGGCGTGAAGCCCCAACGCGCGGAGAACTGGCGATCTGCCTGACGCCAGCGTGAAGCGGCATCAGGCAGCGCCGAAACTCAGTCAGCTGACTTCGATGGCCGACCGGTCTTCAGGCTCGGCACGTTGCCGATGGCGGTGAGGAAGGCCTTGTCGCTCATGGCATTGAGGGCGCTGATGCCGGCGCGCAGCAGCTCGCTCTTCTTGACCGGGCGCTTGAGGTTGGCCGCGCGGTGCTTGAGTGCCTCGAGCACGGCGTACTCAGACTTCGGGATGGTGAAGCTGTCGCGCACGAGCTTGTGCTTGACCTTGGCCGGGGGCGCCGGCAAGGCCACGGGCTGTGCAGCGGCTTTCTTTGCAACTGATTTCTTGGCGCTGGCCGGAGCCGGCTTGGGTGCGGCGGCGGCTGTGGTCTTCGCTGCGGTGCGGGGTTTTCTGGATGTCGTGGTGTTTGTCATGTGTTTTCTCATTACCGCGTATACGGTATATACAGTTTATACGAACTCCTGCTACGCTCTGATCAGACCCGTTGATGCGGCGCAGCTCTTTGCGCTCGGCGATCGGGTCAAGTGAAGGAGCAGTGATGTACACCACGCCTCATCACCCACCGCACGCACTGTCGTCGGTCGGCGCATTGATGGACCCAGGTTTCTTGCGGCAAGTGGTTCACGATGCAGGGGAGCAGGGGTTCTCGGCTGAACCGGTTTATCCGGTGCCGGCCGGTCGCCTCCGGACGGCGGTACAGGTGTTCGCCAGCGCCTGCCTGCGCAGGATCGCTCCGCACTGAGCGTGTTGGCCCAAGCTCGGCGCGGAGGTGCGCCGCCCGCCAGAAAAATTGGCGCGCCTCGTGTCGATTTCGAGCGCACTTGATCGTCGTACATTCAGAGGGTCGTCCTCTGCTATCACCAACGATCATGCCTACCAACACCGTGCGACTACACCGCGTGCTTCGGGCGACTCCGGAGCAGATCTACCGCGCGTTCCTCAACGCCGACGCCATGGCCAAGTGGCTGCCTCCCTACGGCTTTACCTGCAAGGTTCACCACATGGAAGCCAAGGTGGGTGGCACGTTCAAGATGTCCTTCACCAATTTCACGACGGGGAACGGCCACTCCTTCGGCGGCGAATACCGTGAGCTGGTGCCCAACGAGCGCCTGCGCTACTCCGACAAATTTGACGACCCGAACTTGCCCGGAGAAATGGAAACCACCGTGGTGCTGCGAAAGGTCTCTTGCGGCACTGACGTGACCATCACGCAAGAAGGAATCCCGGAAGTGATTCCCGCCGAGATGTGCTATCTCGGCTGGCAGGAATCGCTTGCGCAGCTTGCGACCTTGGTCGAGCCTGTGATCCCCGATTGACGGGATCGTGCCCAGCGTTTGACTCAAGCGCTGGGCGTTACAGAAGCGTCGACTAAGGCCGCCAGGTCAGCGTCGTCTTTTGGTTGATGTCGGAGTCCGAACCGGCCGCGGAGGTCTGCTCCACTAGGCCCGATTGAGTGCCGGCACTCAGATTCAACCCCGTCCCCCGGTACTCCACATCCCCCACCAGGTTCAGCGTGCCCGACGCCCCCTGGTTCGGCTCGAAGAAGCCCAGCGGGTAGAACGTGGTGCGCACCTGCGCCGAGCCCGACACCGTGAAGGCGTTGTTGCCCCACGGACTGCCGCTCACCCCGATGACGCTCAAGCCCCCCACTGTGCCGCCGG